>JAXGMU010000004.1:9526-108317 GCA_040768485.1 Bacteroidales bacterium | reverse complement strand
CGCTGACCTACGCGTCCCAGGGCAGCTACGTGATCACCTGGACCTTCGACGACGGGAACGGGAACAGCGTTCAGGCAACCCAGAACGTGATCGTGGAGGACCTGACGGCACCCGATGTGCCGGTGCTGGAGGATGTGACCGGCGAATGTTCTGTAACGGCGGTGGCTCCCACCACCACCGATGCGTGTGCGGGGACTGTCACCGGGACCACCACCGATCCGCTGACCTACGCGTCCCAGGGCAGCTACGTGATCACCTGGACCTTCGACGACGGCAACGGGAACAGCGTTCAGGCAGCCCAGAACGTGATCGTGGAGGACCTGACAGCACCCGTTTTTACCTGTCCCGCTGATGTGGTTACCTGTGACGGCAGTGTGGGGGAAATAGGACTATCGGATGTTTCGGATAATTGTACAGCACCAACTGTCACCTACGAACTCAGCGGTGCCACCGTTGGTTCAGGGACCGGCGATGCGAGCATGGAACAATTCACTGAAGGGATCACAACAGTTACCTACACCATTGACGACGGGAACGGAAACACCGGCGTTTGTTCCTTCACGGTCGATTACCAGCCGGTAGGCGAGATCGAGGTGCGTATCAGCGGCGAAACGCTGACAGTGGAGACGGCGGGAACCTACCAGTGGATCAATTGTGAAGATCATTCTGCGATCGAAGGCGAGACGGATAACTCCTTTACCCCTGAAATCACCGGAGAGTATGCTGTCATTGTTACACAGGGAGCCTGTTCGGATACTTCCCGGTGCATCCCTGTTGAAATCTCAGGCACCGGAATGGCTGGTGACCTGCATACATTCAGGATTTATCCGGTTCCGGCGCATGAGAAGCTGATCCTGGAAATGGATGCAGAACATTCCCATGCAATCATCAGGATCATCAATGCCAGGGGACAGGTAGTTACTGTGAAGGAGATGGAACGGCTCATGCAAACCAGTTTCGATACCGGTGATTTTGATCCGGGACTGTATCTGATGCGTATCGAAAGCGATCAGATGAGCAGCATTATTCGCTTCATCAAGGAATGACGTCTGTTTAAGGACCGGACCATGATTCTGAAAAAACAGGTTTTCCTCCGGCAATATGAGAAAACTCATGTTTTTTCTTCTCAATTATGCGCAACTTTGTAAATACATTTAGGTTAACAATAGGGTTAGATTTAGGGCTTGAAAAGCTGTCCGCCAGGGCAGCTTTTCTATTATAATGTCATGAGATTCCTGGGGAATGTGATCTGGCTGATATTCGGCGGTCTGGAAACAGCGATCGGATATTTCTGCGGCGGCCTGGCCATGATGGTGACCATCATCGGGATCCCGTTCGGATTTCAGATGATCAAGATCGGTTCACTCTGCCTGTGGCCATTTGGAAGAACATTCCATGTGAACCGCGGTGAGCTGCCCGGCTGCCTGTTCACCCTGCTCAATATTATCTGGTTCTTCATTGCAGGGCTGTGGATTGCCGTCATCCACCTGATTTTCGGAACCCTGTTATGTTTAACCATTATAGGGATCCCCTGGGGAAGTCAGCATTTCAAACTGGCCGGTTTTGCGATCCACCCTTTTGGCCGCCGGGTGGAGATCATCGGCTAATTCGCATGCCCGGGATCCACTCCCCAGAATCTGCACCGGATCGTATTTTTCTGCCTCTTCATCTGTCAGCTGGTGTGACCAGGGAACGCGGCCGGTGGAAGGGAGGATCAGCTTTTCCCTGTAAATCCCCTCTTTGATCCATATGAATGTCCTTTCTTTTCTCAGATGGAGAACCGCATCAATCGCCTACTGGACGGTGCTGAAATCTCCCGTGCAGTCTTTGGGTACGACAAAATCATAAGCCGGCGAAGCGATGGACGGAATGACCGGCCATGTGTTGAAGATCAACATAAAAAGTATCCGGGCGGAATTTATCATGGGCTTATTCCTTCTTCTTGCCATTTATACCGTGGATCAGGGTGACAGATTTACTCTCGCATTATACCAATATTTAAACATCATTTGGCATGATGCTTCATAATTTACGATCTTTGAAGATATTCATTATAATGAATTTAAATATTCTAAATAAACCTTCACTAAAACTATTGCGATGAAACATAATTATTTTATCGAAACAACCAGGCGCCTGTTGCTGGTCTGCATGACCGTTTTCCTGACGGTTTTTGCCGTCAATGCGCAGGTGCGTGAGGTGTCCGGAGTGGTCACGGATGCAGAAACCGGAGAGCCACTGGTCGGGGTGAACGTTTCGGTAGCTGGTACCACCACGGGTACGATCACCGCTGCGGACGGCTCCTATACAATCAATGTTCCCTCCGGGCAGACCCTTCATTTTTCTTATGTGGGGTATGAATCACAGAACGTGACCATTACCGAACAGACCCGGGTCAATGTTTCTCTTGCATTGAGCACCGAAGAAATTGACGAGGTGGTGGTGATCGGTTACGGTACAATGAAACGAAGCGACCTGACCGGTGCCGTATCTTCTATCAGTGAAGAAGACATTGCCACCACGAAATCTTCCAATGTGATCGAAGCCCTGCAGGGGAAGGTCGCGGGGATCGATATGGTGAGGAGCAGCGGGGAAGCAGGTTCGGGTTACAGCATCCTGCTCAGGGGCGCCCGGTCGCTGACCGCCTCCAACTCACCCATTTACATTGTGGACGGGATTGATTACGGAAGCAACATCAATATCAATCCCAACGACATCGCTTCCATGGAGGTGCTGAAAGATGCATCCTCCACGGCCATTTACGGATCCAGGGGGGCCAACGGGGTGATCCTCATCACCACCAAGAAGGGGCAGGCCGGAAAACCGGTGATCTCCTTCAACACCTACTACGGGATCACCACGCCGCTGGGCAGCGTTCCCCTGGGGGATGCCGACTACTTTCTGAGAATGACCAGGGATTTCCTCCGTACAACCAGGCCGGAGTACGACTGGGACACCCCGGACAGCGAGATTGATGTGGGGCCCGGCCTTTCGGCCATGGAAAATGAGGGGTATGCCGCAGGGACCGATTTCGACTGGATCGATGCCCAGATGGAGGATTACGGAAGCCAGCAGGATTACCACCTCTCCATCACAGGCGGGAACGAGGCCACCAGTTATGCCATTTCCCTGAACCATATGAAGGAGGACAACTTCATCCCCAATGATTATTATAAGCGGTATTCCATCAAATCCAACCTGGAATCCAATGTGACCGACTGGCTGACACTGGGGAACTCCACTTTTATTGCCTACTCGAACAGGGTGGACGGGGAAGGACTCAACTACAATATGAATCCCCTCACTCCTGCTTTTGATTCGCTCGGGTATCTCATCCCCGAACCCAATGACCGGGTGCCTTTTGAAAATCCGCTCATCAACCAGGATCCGGATAACTACCTGAACGAGATCATCCAGACGGACATCTTCTCCACCTTTTATGCCCAGATGAACCTGTTGCGGGGACTGACCTTCAGGTCATCGTTCAACATCGATCTGGGATTCAACAGGAGCGGATACTTCGAGGGTGAATACGAGGGAATTGACAGGCTGAGCACGGCGAGCATCTCCATGTCCTCAGGCTACAAATGGACCTGGCAGAATGTGCTCACCTATGACAATACTTTCGGCGACCACCACGTCATCCTGACCGGTGCCACCGAGACCGTCTATTCCAAAACAGAGCGGGGCTACCAGGGTGCCACTGACCTGCTCCTGGGTAATTCCTGGTGGTGGGCCCTGACCTCGGGACAGCAGGACCTGCTCATCGCTCCCGCGGGGGATGAAGGATATCTCCAGCTGGTGGAAAACCAGCTGGTATCGTTCATCGGAAGGGCGCACTACGGTTTCAGGGACAAATACCTGGTGACCTTCACCGGGCGGTATGACGGCGCCTCCCAGCTGGCCGAGAAGTGGGATTTCTTCCCCTCTGCCTCGGTGGCCTGGAGGCTCAGCGAGGAGAGTTTCATGGACAATGTGGAAGCCATTTCCAACCTGAAGGTCCGGTTCGGATACGGGAAAACCGGGAACCAGTCGGTCAGCCCCTACGCTGCCCTGGGTTCCATCATCCGGACACCCCTGTACTATGAATTCGGTACGGATCCTTACCTGGGATACCGGACAGGGTATCTGGACAATCCGGACCTGACCTGGGAAACCACCACGGCCATGAACGTGGGACTGGATTTCGGGCTGTTCAATTACCGTGTCAGCGGCTCACTGGAACTGTACCAGACCCATACGGAGGACCTGCTGCAGAACCGGACCCTGCCCCCCACCTCCGCAGTGCCCGAGATTACCCAGAATGTGGGGGAGACAATGAACAGGGGGATCGAGCTGTCATTGAGAACGGTGAACATCAGCACGAACGATTTCACATGGAGCACGGATGTGACCTTCGCCGCCAACAGGGAGGAGATCACATTCCTGGTGGGAGGTGTGGAACAGGACATCGGGAACGGATGGTTCGTCGGTCACCCGATCAACGTATTCTATGACTATGAAAAAATCGGGATCTGGCAGCTGGACGAGGAGGAGCAGGCCACCATGTATGGCAGGGTCCCCGGGATGCTGAAACTGAATGACGTGAACAATGACACCCTCATCAACGACCAGGACAGGGTGATCCTGGGCACCCCCAGGCCAAAGTGGACCGCAGGGATCAATTCGGTGATGCGCTACAAGAACTTCGACCTCACGATCTTCGCCTATGCACGGATCGGTCACATGGTGAGTGACGGCATCGAGACCCAGTGGGCGCCCGACAGAAGGGAGAATTCCATGGAACGGGATTACTGGACCCCCAACAATCCCACCAACGATTATCCCAGGCTGGATCCCACACTGACACGAAGCGGCTGGTCGGAAGCCACCACACTGAGGTACAAAGATGGCTCTTATGTAAAGATCAGGGATATCACACTGGGTTATACGCTTCCCGTGGATCTGACCATGAGAGCGAAGATCACCTCCATCCGGCTATACGCTACCCTTAAGAATTATTTTGCCTTCGGCAAATACTACAGTCAGGGAAGATATGACCCCGAGTACAGGGGTGCACTGGGCAAACCCATTCCAAAGATGGTCGCCTTCGGTGCCAACTTCACCTTTTAAATGTATAATCCAATGAAAAAAGAAAGTGTGATGAAAACAATAAAGATCATATTACTGGTTGTACTTTCCCTGGGCGCCTTTTCCTGTAGCGAGTTCCTTGAAGAGGAGTACCTGGCCGGGGCAAACACGGGACAGTATTACACCTCCCCGGCAGGGATGGAAAGTCTGATCGCAGCCGCCTATGTGACCAATAAAATATGGTACGGTCAGGAAGAAGGATACGATTTCAGCACCGCTGGGACCGACATCTATGACTACGGGCAGCAGCATCCGCAGCAGTATCAGTATACCTTCACGACAGATTTCAACCCGACCAACTCCAGGCTGGTGATCCTCTGGGTGGAATTTTACCGCGGGATCAATGCCTGTAACGATGCCATTGAAATCCTGTCGGATCCTGAACGGACTCCCTTCACGGAAGCCAGGACAAAGGTAAGGCTTTCCGAGGTCAGGTTCCTGAGGGCAATGTATAACTGGCTGATCGTGGAGACCTGGGGCGGTGTGACCCTCAGGACCGAAGCGGTGAAAGGGGTGGTCCTGGAGACCGAAAGGTCCCCGGTGGAGGACTTTTACAACCTGATCCTGGAGGATCTGGACTTTGCGGTAGAAAACCTGAATGAGACCGACAATACCGGTCCCTCCGATTTCGGCCGGGTGACCAAAAATGCAGCCCTCGGGTTCCGTTCCCGGATGAACCTCACCCGGGGATATCAAACCGGGGACAACAGTTTTTTCACCGCGGCCGCCAACGATGCACAGGCGGTGATCAACAGCGGTGATTTCAGCCTGTGGGACGATTATGCCGACCTGTGGGCCTTTGAAAACAACAACAACAATCCGGAGAATGTCTGGGCCATCAATTATTCACGGACCGAGTATGCGGCCATGAACATTGACCCAGAAACATACCAGTCTTACCAGCGGGAAGGAGACAAGCCCTGGGATGACCGCGAAGGCGGACACCTGGGTCACCTGATGTTCGGAATGCAGTATGACATCATCCCCGGAATGGTAAGGGACGTGGAGAACGGAAGGCCTTTCAGGCGCTACAACCCGACCATGTACCTGATCGATGCATTCCACGAAGATGTGGATGAAAGGTTCTACGGCTCCTTCAAAACAGCCTGGATTGCCAATGATCCGGACACCACCAGGCTGAAATGGCCCAGGGGTGACTGGCACAGTGATCCCAATGATCCCCGCAACGGAAAACCGGTGGTTGTCCCCGGGGATACATGCATCTTCTTTTACAAGGGTGTGTTCCCCGAAGATGACACACTGATCGCGGACGAAGTGCTCCAGAACTACATCTGGCATTACGAACGCAACTTCTGGACGCTGGACCATTCCCATATGTTCAACCCTGATGGAACCATCCGCGGGGAACGGACCAACGACAGGAATCTGTGTTTCGAGCTGAGCAAGTTTATGGATCCGGAGCGGCCGGCTGCCAACGGGACCGGATCGCAGCGCGGGGAAAGGGATTGTTATGTGATCCGGCTTGCAGAAATGTATCTGAATGCAGCTGAAGCGCTCTGGAAGGCTGGGGACGGACCGGGTGCCTATAACCTGCTGCTCCCCCTGGCCGACAAGCGGTCCTACGACGGGAACGGGGCTGCCCTGCTTGCCTCCTACGGGATCAACAGCGGGGCCGACCTGACCCTGGAGTTTTTCCTGGATGAACGCGCCCGTGAATTCTGCGGGGAACAGATCCGGTGGTTCGACCTGAAACGCACAGGGACGCTGGTGGACCGCATGAAACAGTATGCGGGTAATCCATCGGCCAGGGCCAACTTCAGCGAGAAGTTCACGCTGCGGCCCATCCCGCAGATCCAGATCGATGCTATTGCGGATCCGTCCTATCAGAATCCGGGTTACTAGAACCGTGTAAGGTCCGGATCAGGGATCATCTCATCTACGGAGGATAACACTCAGAAATCCTCCGTAGATTTTTATTTAAATTGTCCGCGGTGACTGTATGATAATAAGAACCTGTATAATTACAATAATCAATTGATATGGTTAAGATGAAGATGAATCATATGCCGGTTTTTCTAGGGATGCTGTGCTTTTTTTCCCTTCAGGTGCCTTATACGGCGACTGCCCAGGTTCCCGCCTTTCCAGGAGCGGAAGGATTCGGAGCGATGACTACCGGTGGAAGGGGCGGAACCGTAATCGAGGTGACCAACCTCAATGACAGCGGTGCCGGCAGCCTCAGGGCGGCCATCCAGACTAGCGGGACAAGGACCGTTGTGTTCAGGGTATCCGGGACCAACGAACTGCAGTCCGAGCTCAGGATCCAGAGCGGCAATATCACCATCGCCGGACAGACAGCCCCCGGCGACGGGATCTGCCTGAAGAATTATCCCCTGTCAATTGATGCCAACAACGTGATCATCCGTTTTCTCCGTTGCAGGTTAGGCGACGAGTCCGACACCGAAAGCGATGCCATGTGGGGAAGGAACCAGGAAAACATTATCATCGACCACTGTTCCCTTTCCTGGAGCGTGGACGAATGCGGGTCGTTCTATGACAACAAGAATTTCACCCTCCAGTACTGCATCCTGAGCGAGAGCCTGTACCGCTCCGTCCATGAGAAAGGAGACCATGGCTACGGGGGGATCTGGGGGGGACAGGGTGCCACCTTTCACCACAACCTCCTGGCACACCATACCAGCAGGAACCCCCGATTCTGCGGAAGCCGGTATACCGGAGAGCCGGAACTGGAACTGGTGGACCACCGCAACAATGTGATTTACAACTGGGGTTTCAACAGCTGCTACGGGGGAGAGGCAGGCAACCACAACATGGTGGCCAATTATTATAAATACGGTCCGGCCACCTCGGTGAGCGTCAGGGACCGGATCATCGATCCGGATGCCAATGACAATGGTTTCGGCACCTATTACATCGCCGGTAATGTCACCCATGGCTACCCTGCCACCACGGAGGACAACTGGCGGGGGGTGGATGGTATTTCCACAAGCACAAAGGAGGAGATCCGCCTGGATGAGCCACTTGACGCACCGGCACTGACCCCCCACGATGCATATGAAGCATTTGAGCATGTGGTTGCAAGAGCCGGTGCCGTCCTTCCGAAAAGGGATGCCCTGGATACCCGGATCATCGGGGAGGTGGTGACAGGGACCGTCCATTACGGAGGTGCTTACGGCGAGTTGCTGGGGATCATTGACTCCCAGGTGACCGTGGGCGGTTGGCCCGCCCTGGAAGGCACCGGGGCTCCTGCCGATTCGGACCATGACGGCATGCCGGACGAGTGGGAGGACACCATGGGCCTGAACAGGGATGATCCGGCCGACCGGAACGGGGACCTGGACGGGGACGGGTACACCAACCTGGAAGAGTACCTGAACGGACTGGTGGAGGAGTACGACTATATCCTTCGGCCCGTTCGCCTGGCCGTGGACACGGTGATCGGGTATGACGTCAGCCTGATCTGGGAGGACATTTCAGATAACGAGACCGGATTCGTCATAGAAAGGAAAGTGGGGGAGACCTGGTCGGAGCTGACCACCACCGCGGCAAATGCAACCGGTTATACGGACAACACCCTCTCTTCCAACGGTGTATATTACTACCGTTTAAAATCCGTGAACGAAACGCTGGAATCCTACTATACCGACAGTGTGACGGTGAACCTGAATGTTGGGATCGACCCGGCCGGATCAAAAGACACGGAATTGGAGATTTACCCCAATCCTTTTTCACACTCCGCAACACTGCAATACACCGTCCGGGAACAGTCCCGGGTCTATGTTACGCTGCATGACGCAACAGGAAAGGAGATCAGGCAGATCGAAGACCGGATGCGGTTTCCCGGAAGACACACATGCACCATAAACGGCAGCGATCTGACCGCCGGCCTGTATTTCGTCAGGCTCCGTTCGGGACAATCCGTCGAATTCAGAAAAATACTCGTAACAAAGTAGATGGCAAGAGTTTTTCTTTTCAGTTGGCTGCTCCTGTTGCTGCATCCCGGCGTGATCCATGCCCGGCAGCACGCATCGCTGCAGGAGGAGCTGTCCGCTGCGATCGATCTGGTGGTGGCACAGGACGGGACCGGTGATCATCTTACCGTGCAGGCCGCCATCGATGCGGTTCCCGACAACCAGGGTACGCGCACTGTCTTGTTCATCAAAAAGGGAGTCTACCGGGAGAAGGTGACAATCCCTTCGACCAAGAAAAACCTGACCATCATCGGTGAGGATGCGGAAAGCACGGTTATCGTGTGGGACGATTACGCGGGAAAGATCGTGGAGGGGATCGAGCTGAACACCTTCACATCCCAGACCATCCAGATCGAAGCGGATGATTTCATGGCCATGAATATCACCTTTGAGAACGATGCCCGCCCTGACGGAACCGGCGATGGCCAGAATGTGGCGGTAGCCGCTTACGGGAAACGAAATGTTTTTCTGCACTGTAAAATGATCGCCTGGCAGGATACCTATTATTCCGGTTCGGACGACCGCCACTACCTGAAGGATTGTTTCATAGAAGGGGCCGTGGACTACATCTTCGGGCACACCACGGTGATCTTCGACAGCTGCCAGATCCATACCGTCAGAAGCGCGGGTTACATCACGGCAGCCTCCACGAAGGAGGACTATCTTTTCGGTTACGTGTTCTTCAACTGCAGGCTCACCGCTCCGCCGGAGGTGGCCGGTGTTTACCTGGGAAGACCCTGGAAGACCTATGCACAGACCGTGTTCTTTCAGTGCATCGAATACGAGAACATTAATCCCCTTGGCTGGCACGTGTGGGGAGGACGGGAGGAAACCTGTTTTTATGCGGAATACAAGTGTTCCGGTCCGGGCTCGGATACCACCAGCCGGGTGGACTGGTCGCACCAGCTCACATCGGCCCAGGCCGCGGATTATACCCTGGAAAATATCTTTTCAGCCGCTTCCGGCCCGGTTTTTTCGGAAAACTGGGACCCGGCCGAGGATGAGGACCCGCTCTACACGATCGTAAGAAAACACACCACCATGTTCATGGATCCGGTGAACCTGGATGCGGGGATCGAAACCCTTCTGGTGGACGGGGATCCTTTGCCGGGCTGGGATCCGGAGATCTATCAGTATGCCGTCGAGCTGCCGTCCGATACAGTAGAGATGCCTGTGCTGGAGGCCGCTGCCGTAAATCCCCTGGCGACCGTGCAGATCGAATACCCTGAAGACATTCCCGGATGGGCCTCGGTTACCGTACTGGCCAACGACGATGCCACCCATTCCACATACCGGATCTATTTCTCGGTGGACGGATCCTACTCGGATTCCAGACTTGACAGCATCGTGGTGGCGGGTGAACCCGTTGCGGGATTCGATCCCGCCATCCTGGAGTACGATGTGATCCTGCCCGAAGGCACATCGAAGTATTTCGGGCTGACCGGTTACCCGCATGTTCCGGCGGCCCGGGTGGTGACCGCCAAACCGTCTTCCCTCCCCGGGGTGGCGTCCATTGAGGTCACCGCGGTGGACGGGTTTTCCGTTTCGAACTACGTGCTGAACCTGACCCTGTCGACCGGGATTACACCCCCCCTGAACAATGGCCCGTTCGTCCGCCTGGTCAACCCGGTCACGGACAGGATCACCTTCCTCATCGATTCGCCCGATCCGGTCCCGCTCCGTATCATCGTGTACGACGTGACCGGGAAAATCATGACCGGCCGCATCGAAAGGGAACTCCTCCCTGGTCATACACGCTTAGAGGTGGACTGCCGGCTGAGCGGCGGAGTCTATTTCTACATCGTGCAATCGGACCGGTGGCAGCACAGCGGCAAACTGGTCAGATTGTGATCCGGAACCGGTGTGCCACCGGCTCCGGATATCAATGGATCATAAACTTCTTCGTGAACAGGTTCTGTTGGGCATCTCTGGCCCTCATGATATAAACGCCATCGGAGAGGTCGGACAGGTCAAGGGTCTGTTTTCCGTGCACGAACGACTCCCGGACCTTCCGGCCGGTCAGGTCATACACACCCACATAATCAACCGCTCCTTCGACCACCAGGCCGGTCCCCGATGCATACCAGGATCTGATTTCAGCACGTTTCGTATCGCTGATCCCGGTCTCGCGCCATCCGGGCACACCCCAGATCTTGATGTTGTGGAGCCTGGAATTCTGTGAAACACCGTCATAGTCCACCCCCGAGGTGAATTTCAGGATCACGTTGTCCCGGTTGATATCCAGTTCCACCATCTCTCCCAGTTTCGTGTCTGAGCCGATGATCTCACCCACGCCCGGACCGTCCTCTGTCCACGGGCCTTCCCAGGTATCCCCGCCGTCGGTGGAGGTGTACACCCGGATGCCCCTGTCCGAACTGGTGCAGGAATATCCGAATTCTATTTCCGTGATATTGGACATCTCCGGGAAGTACATCTGTCCGATGGTATCCCCTTCTTCCTGGGTTTTGGTCAGGCCGATGAATCCCGTGGTCACATCAATGGCATTTGTGGCCGATTCTCCCTGGTTCACCCTCTTGGTATTGCACTCCGGGCTGATCAGGTACTTGATGAGGGTCACCTTGCCGGCTCCCCCGGTTTCATACTCCAGGTCGTACTGATCCGGGCCGGCAATGTGGTTAAACTGCTCGCAGTCCGCAGGCGGATCCGAAACCACACCTTCGGTAGCAGGCCAGTCCTGGAAATCTTCGTCAACAATAAGTACAGCGTCCTGGGAATATCCCGCAAGGGCAGATCCGAGGACAATACTCGCAGTCAGGAATAAAGCTTTTTTCATACAGCTGCTGTTTTAAGGTTATACATTGTGTTGTTTCGAGGTCATTTCAAGACAATAAATTTCCTGGTATACCTTCCCCTGTCTGTATCCAGTGAAATGAAATAGATTCCGTTGTCCAGTTCGGGAATATCCATCCTGATCCGGTTCACGTGCAGGTTTTCCAGAACCCTGACCAGGGTGCCGTCTGCCGAGAAAACGGACAACCGGGAGATGGTCTCGCTGCCCTCCTCAAGCCCGATGGTTATGGTATTGCCGGCCGGGACCGGGTAGAGGGTGAGGCGGTCGTGACCGGAATCCGGGATCCGGATCTCCGCAGATGTCGGGATCAGGGAGCAAGAAACGCTGTTTACACTCACCTCACCGCTGAGCGACGTGACCTTCATATAATCAATATTCGCCAGTCCCGAGCTCCCCGTCGCCTCCAGGGCGATTTTCTTGATCCCTGCTTTCAGTCCGGTTGCGGTGATTGAAACCTCCTCCCAGACGGCCCAGTCGCCTGTATTCCCGAAGTCCACGGTCCCGATCAGCGTGTCGTTGATAAAGAGCTCCGCCGGTCTTGCCTCCGTGGCGGCATAACGAAATGTAAATGAATAATCTCCGTCCTCGATGATGTTCGCCGCCCAGATGATCCGCACGCCCAGGATGTTTTCCGAGTTTGCAAATCCGGCACCGGTATGGTCCGGGTGATTGCTGTCAATGCTTCCGCTCCCGTCCTCAAAGCCGCAGAATCCGGTGGCGGATTCCTGGAAGACCGTGATGGCTCCCACCTCCACCCCGACCGTCTCCGATGCGGTCTGGTTCCGGAAATTATCATAAGCCACCGCGTATATTTCATAGGTGCCTATTTCCGGGGCATCGAACTGTGTTGCATAGGGACTCTCCTCGAGGGTCACAAACCTGGCGCCATTGATGAAGATGGCCACGCTGTCGACCGTTCCGTCCGTGTCATAGGCCTCAACCGTAATCGGTATGGATTCGGCCGGTCCGTAGATTGCCCTGTCTTCCGGACTGGTAAGCGCGATGTGGGGAAATCCTTCGTCCACCGTAAAGGGAACAGGATCGGAGACCATCAGGTTCCCTTCCTGATCATATGCGGATGCGGTCAGGGAATGTTCCCCGGTACCCAGTCCGGAAATGGCAGCCACGTAAGGCGGTGCAAAAATTGTGTCCAGGATGGTTGTGTCGTTGTCAAACAGGACCACCCTGCTGGTATCGGAAACACCGAAGGCACGCACGATGACATTCAGGTCGAGCCCCAGGTCCAGCTCAAAACCGCTGGCGGGAGAGACGATCTGGATGAAAGGAGTATTGTCCGGTTCCAGCACCCGGATATCGGGAACGGGGGGTGTTTCCATGTTGTGCCCGAGAAAAAATCCCGGATGGGGAGGCTGGTTGTACGCCACATTCTGCCAGGTGATTGCCAGCCTGTACTGCGGATCCTGCAGCAGCGTATAGATCCCGTAAGACGTGGGGATGGTCGTGGTATACAACCTCAGCGCCTGGTTGTCACTGGTCCGCCAGATGACCTCCTCCCGCCAGTCCCCCAGCAGATCCCCGCTCAGGGCCGGGGTCGATTTGGTTCCGTTGTTTGAAGAACACCCTGTGGCGGTAAGCATGTTCCCGGTTCCCCATTTGGAGATCACGTTCCCGTCCAGCAGTTCCCGGAGCAGGTCACCGTCCCACCAGGCTGCGAAATTGATGGAGGGGATCGATCCGCTGATCTGGTTCCCCTGGCTGTTATAAACTCCCAGTCCCGATGAAGCCCAGAATTCATTTCCGGGATGGGCAGCGGTGATATCTGCCGTCAGTCCCCTCCCGATATCCCCGGTGGATGCTTTGCTCCAGATGATTTCACCGGTGGCGGCATCCCTGACCGAAACACCGGGAATGGTCATCCCGTCCACCGTGCCCCCCGCCGATTCGTGGGGCATATAGAACTCCAGCCCGGGACGGGACGGGATCAGATCACTCATGTGGCTGGCATCACCGTGACCGAAACGGGTGTTGTACAATGGTGTCCCGTCGTCATCGAAGGCCATGGCTCCGTACATGATCTCATCTTTGCCGTCCAGGTCCACATCCCCCACCGAGATGCCATGCGAACCCTGTCCCTCATATTGCCGCAGGCTGGTTTGGTCATCCTGTGTATCGAATGCCCACCTCTCCACCAGCTGGAGGTCCCTGAAATCCCACGCCGTCAGGGTGGTCCGGTCATAGTACCCGCGGCACATGACCAGGCTCGGGACGGTGTCGAAATAGGCCACACAGGCCAGGAACCGGTCCACCCTGTTCCCGTAGGTATCTCCCCAGGTGCTCAGGGGATAGGGATCGGACCTGTGGGGAATATAGTTCACCGTGGACAGTTCCATTCCTGTCAGTCCGTCGAATACGGTCAGGTATTCAGGTCCGTCGAGAATATACCCGCTGGCGTTCCGGTAGTCGGCCGCATCGTCATCGTCAGCGGCCGGACCCGTGTTCAGAAAACTACCGGTCCCGTCCCTTGTCCCGGGTGCGGTCTTGCAGGCCACTTCCGCTCTGCCGTCGCTGTCCAGGTCGTACACCATGAACTGCGTGTAATGTGCTCCGCCCCTGATATTGATTCCCAGGTTGATGCTCCAGAGAAAAGCTCCGTTCATCTTATAGGCATGCAGGTAAACCGGATCGGTGAATCCGCTCTGGGAGTTGTCCCGGGTCGATCCCTCCATCTTCACGATGATCTCCAGCTCCCCGTCCCCGTCCAGGTCCCCCGCACCGGCATCGTTGGGGGTGTATCCCGCAGGTGTCTTCAGAGGGATGGTCAGGTAATTCGTGTTCCATACGGTGACGGGGGTGGACATGTCCACCGGTTCGGATCCCGCAAGGGTCTCCAGCGCATAGATGCTGGCTGCCGTGCCACTCGAGTCCAGATAGTTGGAAATGCCCGATATGGGATCCTGGTTCACAAGGGTATCATTCCTGTAAATGTTGAATGCAACCGTATCCGGATCGGTGGCGAAGAGCCGCCAGCTCAGGAAAACACGATCCTGTGCCTTTACCGCCACCAGTCCCCTGGTCAGGTATTCCATGTTCCTCTGTCCGGTGACGGGAACGGAGCAGATCAGGAAAAATATGTTCCATGCAATGATCCCGTACTTCACTCCTATGTTGTGTCGGCCTGTGCGCCTCATCTGTCTGTAATTTTTAACAATCCCTGGGATGTGTAAAACCCAGTCCTACTCTTTGATGAATTTTGCGTTCCCCGCCAATGCTTCGTTCTGATATGCCCTGATGAAATAGACCCCCTCCGGGAGCATTTCCACATTGACCATTTTCTCCGAAGTTTCAAGGGTTATTACCTTCTGTCCGAGTGCATTGGAAATAACGATCCTGTCAAAATCTGCCCGGATCCTTACCTCGTTCCCGGCAGGATTGGGATAGATCTCCAGATCCGCGATCCTGTTTTGAGACATACCAACCCCGCTCTCAATCAGCGTAATGGTACCTGCATCGTCCATATTCACATAATTTTCAGCCGTTTCACCCGTATTGGACCAGACAGCCCGCTGGCGGGAAGAGGTAATGCCCTGGTCCTGATCAATGATGGTGACATCGAACCCGATCTTTTCCAGCTCTTTGAAGGATTCAAGCGTCATGGTCTGAAAGTCAATGTTCGTGAATGAACTGAAAGGGATCATGAACTCGAATACATAATCATTTCCGCTGAGCTCATAGCAATAGGTGCAACTGGCCCTGTAATCATTCCCGGGTTCATATTCCTTCAGGATCCCGGATGCCCCGTCCTCAAACGGAGGCTGGATCTGATAATGGCCGCTGGGTTTCGGATCCGTGTTGGGTCCGCCTCCGTCCACCAGCACCTCATTCACATCAAAATAGAGCTCCACCTGGTCGTATTCATACCAGCTTCCGCCCGATTCCCAGGCCGGATAGTGGTCGTCATCCTGCACGGAGACCAGCACAAAAAAGTATGTGTCGTCCCACAGCATCTTCCAGTATGCCGTCACCGTGGGCTGCTCGCCGGTGAAAGCCTTGTCGATCGGTACCGGATCAACGTTTTCCCAGATGTCTTCTTCGAATCCGTCGATTTCGATCAGATCGGAAGTATACAGAATGGACATGGTCGTGTCCTCCTGGGCTATCGCGATGCGGACTACAAACATAAGAATGAACAGGCAGTAGATTTTTTTCATTCGTTTAAGATTTCGAATTTATTTGAATTTACATCTGATTTGATCTCTCACCGGATATTGAACCTGTCGAATAATAGAAACCCGAAGGGGATGGATGAACCACCCCCTTTCCGGGTTTCACAGAAAGATGCAGGCAACAAGCGCTGCTTACTTCAGTACCAGTTTTTCGTAGGAAATCTTGTTCCCGATCTGCAATTCCACAAAATAGAGTCCGGGACTGTAGTCGGCCGTATTCAGCGACACCACATTTTCTCCGTCCACCGTCACGCCCCTGTGCAGGTTTCCTGCCAGGGCCCCGGAGATGCTGTACAGATCCAGCGACATGCTTTTGCCCGGTTCGGCGGAGAACCTGACAACCGCCTGGTCTGTTGCGGGATTCGGGTATACGGACAGATCGAACTCCTCGGTCAGTACCTCATCCACACCCACCGGATACGCCTCGAACATGTACTTCACGCTCCTGTGAAGAATGTTGTAAAAATCAACTGAACCCACCGCCAGATAGGTATACGCCACATTCATGAAAAGAATTTCCGGATCCAGCAGGATTGCCAGGGCAGCCGCCTGGTCCTGCACATAGGAGGTGTTTTCCGATCCTCCGTCCGTCCTTCCTCCCGTGGCAAGGATGTAATGGTCCACAAAGAATCCGTGCAGGTACGGGACGCCCCTGTCTGCCTCGGGTGCATAGTTGATCACCTCTCCGATGTCGTACTCATCCGTGATGTAATGCATGTCGTCGGCGATTTTCCATTGTACATCCTCAGCCGATGCAGGATCATAACCCCATGTTCCGCCGTCTTCATTCAGCAAAACCCATCTGTCCGTGGAGGCAGGATCACCGGAAAACTGAGCAGCTTCCATGATAATACACGGAACAGGATAATTATCCCTCAGGCCGAAGTTTGCAACAGCTCCTCCTCCGATGGATTCTGAAATGATCACACCTTTCGCATTGGTTCCTCCTTCTCCGTAAAGCTCACTGGCACTGGCTTCGTTAAATACCCCTCCGTCCATAAAGACCACATTGACCCATTGTGAGATACTGTCAATTGCAACCTGGTCTTCCGGTCTGGGTTCCTGAATGGTAGCGCTTTGATACTGACCGACAAAAATGATGGTCTTATCCACATCCGGTTGTGCTTTCACCGGTGATGATACCATCATCAGCGCCATTATCAATGCAGTTCCTAGAATCGCGTAGAGTTTTTTCATAATGTTTTAATTTTTAAGTTAATAAAAGACAGAAGGAAGGCTATCACCTTAGTGATAACCTTCGTTCTGGTATTCCTGTTTCTCCGCAGCTGTTAAAAATCTTCCGTCCACCTGAATGGCATCCAGATGGATCTGCGGGATGGGGCGGATCCGGTGGAACATCTGGAGTGTACCTGAGTTGCGGGTGTCGTCGTTGAATTTCATCGCCCTTTCAACCAGCGTCCCGGTACGCACCAGGTCCTCCCAGCGCACCATTTCGCCCAGCATTTCTCGGCAACGCTCGTTCAGGATGAAATGGATGAACCTTTCCTCTCTGGTATCCACACCCTCGGGATACATTTCCACATCATCGTTGCCGGCATTATCCCAGTAAGTGACATCGATCCGCATCTCTTCCACCGTACCTGTCGTGGCCATTGCGGGTGTGCCGCCGTCGTATTGCATCCAGTACTGCCCTTTGTCCTCTCCATCCTTGTAAGCAGCCCTCTCCCTGACAAGGTTGATATATTCAGCCGCTTTGTTATAGTCCCCGAGCCTTCCGTAAGCTTCCGCACCAATCAGGTACGACTCGGCCAGGCGGGCCAGGAAGACGTCCCTGGTCCCCCAGTGGCTATTATAACCACCCGGTTTTGAACGGTCCCAGTACTTGATCAGTGACGGCGATTTGTTCCTGTTCCAGGTGGAGGCGACAATGTTGGCGGAACCTGCCACAAACTGGTCCGAGGTCTCCAGCAGGTCGTCATCCCTGTCAAAGGTCACCAGCTCGTTCAATGAGCCGTCTTCATTGGTGCTCCAGTAATACCGGGCATAGATCTTGTACCCTGCAGCCACCATCTGCCGGTCGGTCAGCGTGGTGGTCTCGTCATTCACGAGGAAAACCAGCGCCGTATCCCCCACATTCACGTACTCCGATTCGGCAATGGCCGTGGCGGGGGCAAATTTCATTTCGCCCGCACGGACCGTATCGCCGTAACGAATGGCCCAGGAACCGTCAGGGGCCACATCGTCAAAGGCAAACAGCAACTCTTCCTCGGTCCATTTCGGGATGTAATTTTCATTTGTCTGGGTGGAGAAATAAACCTCCAGAAGGCTCTTACGCAGCCTGGAATCGATCAGCCGGTCATGGATATTAATGGCATAATCGGTCAGGAACAGCCTGCGGAACGGCCGTCCGTATTCGATGTTGCGGGCCATCCCCATATCCACGTCATACTGGTTGAACCAGAATTCATGGAGCTGGTTCTTGTAAGGGGAGGCATTGCTTCCGTTCAGACCGTCTACATCGTTGTACTGGATGGAAAAGATGATCTCATCGTTGATCTCATTCCCTTCACGGAACAGTTCCGTGTAATCGGGGACCAGCGAGTGGCGCCCTCCCTGGCGGATCTCATCGATCAGTGTTGCTGCCTTCTGCAGATCTGCTGCCGGATCACCCCCCCGGTCGTAGTCCCTCGGATTGTCCCCGGGCCGGGGCTCATAGCTGGCACGGGTAAGCAACACTTTTGCCCAGTAATGCCTGACTACATCTTTGGTGACCCTGCCGAACTGGGACTGGGATTCCGGAATGTGTTCATAGGACCATTCCAGGTCGGCGATAATGGCATCATACACCTCGCTGATGGGGGTTCTCGGCCATTCGTACTCCAGTCCCGAACTGGGTTCAAGGGTCAGGGGAATGGCACCGAACTGCTGTACCAGGACGAAGTAATGGTAGGCCCTGAGAAAGCGCACCTCGGCGGTCCGGATGTCTTTCCCCTCCTGGTCCTTCAGCATCCCGATGCCGTCTTCCACCTTTGCGATCTTATCCACCGCCACATTACACCTGTCGATCCCGTTGTAGGTGATCGCCCACAGATCCCCCACATCGGCAACAAAAGAGTCTCCTTTGTTTTCCGCATCCAGGTCGGGTGTATAGTCATTGTATTCGGGCTGCGCATAGGGCTGGGTCCACTCAAACCCTTTCATGTACTCGTCGGTCCCGTAGTTAAACATGCCGTACGACCATTCGTTCCCCGCTTTCAGCCTCAATGATTCGTAACAGGCATTCACCAGGGCCTCACAACCCTGTTCGGTCTCATAATACCCATAGCTGAGGGTGGCTACCTGTTCTTCTTCCAGAAACTTTTCGCAGGATGTTACCAGGGCCAGCATGGCGAATAATATGATTGTCTTTTTCATCTTTCTTTGTTTTTCAACATACAGGTTTTGATATCAGAATCCCACTTTGACACTGAAGGTCCATCCTTTCCCGCTGGATCCGGGCGGGATGTTGTTCGTGTCACCCGCCTGTGCCTCGGGATCCAGGTAGGGGTAATCCGTGATCAGCAGCGGATTGAATGCCTGCACGGATAACCTCAGGCTCTTCACGTTTAATCTGGAAATCAGGTTACCCGGAACGTTGTAAGAGAGCGTGACATGCCGCAGCTTTAAGAAGGATGCCTCTCTGTACCACATGGCACTTTCATACCGGTCCCTGATATTGGCAGGAGCAGGATGTACCGCATCCGCATTTTCTTCAGCCGTTCCCATGGGCAGGTAGTAATCCACCAGGAACGGGGTGGCATACCTGGAGGTCATGGTGAAGTAATGGCCGTCCCTGCTGTAGATCCCGTGACCCACCCTGAAGAAAACGAAAAAGGATAATTCAAATCCTTTGTAATAGAGCCTGTTGGTAAGCCCGCCTGAAAACTTGGGGACATTGTGCCCGACAACCGTGCGGTCGTTCGTGTTGATGGTGTCGTTTCCATCCACGTCCTTCACCCGGATTTTGCCCGGGGCGAATCCGTTGTTCCCGGTTTCATTATAGAAATCGATCAGCTCCTGGTCGCTTTCCTGCCAGATCCCGTCATACACATAGGTGTAGTAAGAATTGATGGGCTGTCCGATGAACCATCCGTTGGCGATGTCATCCTCGGCACCTTCGGCGAGTTCCAGGATCTGCTCCCTGTTGCGGGTGAATGTAAAATCGGTTTCCCACCTGAAATCGCCCCTGTCCACATTGAATGTATACAGGGCGATCTCGATCCCTTCATTCCTGGTTTTCCCCACATTGGCCCTGACGTGGTCGTAACCGGTAATGGCGGGGATGGTCTTGTCCAGCAACAGGTCATGGGTGTTCGCCCGGTAAAGGTCAATGCTACCAGAAATGCGGTTCCTGAAAAGACCGAAGTCGATCCCCAGGTTGGTGGTGGTGGTTTTTTCCCAGCCCACTTCCCTGGTCTGGATCAGTTCCGGCGCATACCCTTTGGCAGGATCGTCCCCGAACACATAATAGGATTCCTGTATCCGCCCCGCCGTTTCGTAGGGTGAGACACCCGACTGTCCGACCGTTCCGTAACCGGCCCTGAGCTTCAGCTGACTGATCATATCCACGTTCTGCATGAAATTTTCATTGTCGATCTTCCAGGCCAGAGAGAAAGACGGGAAGTAATCCCACTGGTTGTCCACATAAAAGACGGATGAACCGTCATAGCGAAGTGATGCAGTAAGCAGGTATTTGTCCATCAGGCCGTAATTCACCCTTCCCATGAAAGATGCCAGCTGTCTCCTCCAGTAACTTGATCCCAGGGTGAGGGTGGAGGGATCCAGGGTGGAATTCATGTCATACCACAGCTGGCTGTCATAGGGATAATTCTGTCCCTCCATGCTGGTGGATTCGAACCTGGCAGCCTCGATACTCTGCAGCAGGGTCACCCCGATGTTGTGCGCCCCGAACTGGCGGTTATAGAAAAGCAGGTTCTCCACGGAATAGTTCAGCTGCTGGTTCTGTGAGTACTGTACCCAGTTCACACTGGGATAACGGGCCGAGGAAAGGGCATGCTGGTAACGTCCCCTTCTCCAGTGCCTGAAGTCCTGGCTGACGTTCAATTTATATTTCAGGTGCCTGGTAAAAGAGATTTCGGCATAATAGGCTCCCAGGTACCTGCTAGTCCGGTCTTCCCGGGTGTTCAGCTCTTCGTCCCGCAGCGGGTTCTTTACCTGGGTATCGTTGGTAGGGTTGATCAGGAATTCACCGGTGGAGTCATACGGGACCGATACCGGGAGCATGCTGGTCACGCCCCAGAGCAACCCTTCCCCGTAATCGGCCAGTTCGGAATTGAAAATGGTGCTCATCCCCACCTTCAGCCAGTCGGTCACCTGGAAATCCAGGTTCAGCCGGGGACTGATCCGCTGGTACCGCTCGCCCACTCCCTGCCCTTCTTCATCGATATATCCAAGTGAGAAATAGGCAGCGAGCCTGTCGGTCCCTCCGCCCACGCTGAACAAGTGGTTCTGCGTCAGGGCATTGGGATTTCGGCCATGGCTGAACCAGTCATAGGTCCGTACACCGTCAGGATCGTATACAGGGACTTCCTCGGGTACGTTTTCCATCACCTGCGACCACCTCTCCCTTTCTTCATCGGTCACCGGGCGCATGGCCACGCTTCCGTCCTCGTTCCATTCATACCCGCTCTCCACGGACTCCCATACCGTGTAGGGCATGTTCCTGACAATGGCATAGTCATCCGTGGGATTCGGAAATGGCGTGGTGTAACGGCTGGAGCTGCGGTTGTTGTTCCTTGCGATCTCCATCCATTCATGTCCGGAGAGCTGGTCAAAGAACCGCAGTGCGTTCGTAAAGGTGAATGAACTTTCAAGATTCACATTGAACTGTCCGCTCTGGCCCCTCCGTGTGGTCACCAGCACCACACCGTTGGCGCCCCTGGAACCGTAAATGGCAGTTGCTGAAGCATCCTTCAGCACTTCGATGGATTCAATATCCCCTGCATTGATGTCGGCGATGGTGCCGGCGATGGGAACCCCGTCGATCACATACAGCGGGGAGTTCCCGGCCGCGATGGACCTGTTTCCCCTGATGCGGATCTGGGGATTGGTGTTCAATCCGTAGCTCGAGTTTACCACGTCCACCCCGGCTGCCCGTCCCTGCAAAGCCTGGTTGATGTTGGTGATGGGCATCTCCTTGATCTGTTCCTCGGAAACGGATGCGAGCGATCCGGTAATATCGCTCTTTTTGGCGGTCCCGTAACCGATCACCACCACTTCATCCAGTCCCACATAGTCTGGTTCCAAGGAGACCTCCACACGTGACTGGTTTTCAACGATGATCTCCTGCGTACTGTAGCCGACAAAGGAGAAGACCAGTGTCACGGATCGATCTTCGGGGATATCCAGTGTGAACTCCCCTTCCTCATCTGTAATGGTACCCACGGTTGCGTCTCTGAGGAAGACATTTACGCCCGGGATCGGCTGGGAATTCTCATCATAGACCACGCCTGTGATGGTCCTCTGCGCAAAAAGCGCCGTTGAGGACACGAGCGCCAGCAAGATCATAAGGGTACGTACAATGTGCTTTGTGTTCATTATTTTAGGCTGATTTGGTTTACGTATCGTTTGCCAGTCCCTGGCTGATCACCGGTGAAGACAATGGCCTTTCTCGATTTTTCTCACGAAAAAAATCCGGTCATTTCTGCCTGATGAAAACCGGACCGGGGCTACATTGCCCCGGTCCTTATGGTATAAAAAGCGGTTACTGGATCACCACTTTTGTCACTGAAGTCTCTCCTTCCACATCCAGGCGGAGCTGGTAGATCCCCGCCGGATATTTGTTGGCGTCAAGGTACATGAAGTTCTTCCCGTCCCTTGTCCGCTGGTGGAAGATATCCAATTGCTGACCTGCCAGATTGTAAAGCACTGCAGTGGCATCGGCCGGCATTTCGGTCCTGAACCGGACAGTGACACGTTCGGATGCAGGATTGGGGAATGCCACGAGTTCCATCCGGTCCCCTTTGTACTGTTCGATCGAATTGGATCCGGCATCATCAAAGGCCCATGCACACATGCGCTTGATAATGGTATAGAACTCTTCCGTTGCGTAACTGCCATCCTGGGCTTCCCCGTTCAGGCCAATGTGGTTCACTCCCCAGTAGACTATTTTGTTTCCCGAACCTTCAATGTCA
Source organism: Bacteroidales bacterium (assembly GCA_040768485.1). Taxonomy (GTDB): domain Bacteria; phylum Bacteroidota; class Bacteroidia; order Bacteroidales. The sequence continues at coordinate 85,087 of JAXGMU010000004.1, read as the reverse complement.
TCCACCGTGACCATGTTCCAGAAATCGGCCTGACCAACATGCGATTTCATCTGCGCCAGCTTCCCGTCATAGGTCACTTCCACTTCCTTGATGGACACCGGACAGTTCGCAGCAATGTCTGAGGCAATTGTTGCACCTGACCAGGGAACTTCATCCCCGATATTATAGATCTGGGTGATATAGTGGGTGTTGTCCTTGATGATGACCACCTGGTCATCCCCGGTTCCTCCCGAACTGGCCGTCTGGAAAAGCTCGGCCCCGTTATCGTTGAGCCATGCCCAGCGGTCATTACCGGTGGCCACGCAATAGCCTTCCAGGTTCACGCAGGGGAGGGGATAGCCTCCCTCATCGGTGGCAAACCGGGCCATTGCCTTGGAGTCAACGGTCTCGTTGATGAACATCGCCTCATAATTGGCATAGTCCAGCGGGTTGAAATCCGCGTCCTGACCTGTTGCATATTCCCCGTTGCTGTCCCAGAATTCCGGGGCATACCCCCAGGCAGTCAGGCTGTCAAACAGGTCCTGGTCGGACTGGTAGTCCCCCAGGCCATCCCGGCCCACGAAAAGCACGGGCTTCTGCCCGAAACCGTCCGACGCAAACACACACAATGCCAGTGATAATACAAACAATCTTGTGTAGAGTCTTTTCATAATATGATGGTTTTAAAGATGAATAATTCAGTTACAGATGATATAAAAAGTGGCCACCCCGCCATCCGGGGCAGCCACAGTTTTAAATCTATCTTTTACTTTTTAAGGACTTTGGCCATGGAGACCCCGTCGCCGTTATCCACCCTGATCATGTACAATCCGGGTGTCAGTCCGCCAAGATCGATCTGTACACGGCTGTCCTGCAGCCCGGTCCGGTCCATAACGACCTCACCGATTACGTTGAACACGGTCACCCGTCCGAGTTCAGCACCGCTTTCCACGTACAGCACACTGTTAGCCGGGTTCGGGTATACCTTCAGGGTTGAAGAAGTTTCTGCCTGCGGCTCCTCGATCCCTACTCCATACGGATGGATCGTTACCGTGTAAATCCTCTCGTTCCAGTTCTCTGCGATCACGTGTACCGCAACGGTCACGGGTTCCGTGATCTCGGAAACTGCAGTATCCCCGATGGTCCAGGCGAAGAAGTCATTCGGATACGCATCCAGCGTAACCGCAGTCACTCCTTCAGGCAGCATCAGGTCATATTCCAGGGTGTCCTTATGGAACTCCGGATCCATGGTTCCTTCGGTTGCCGTCAGGGAATCCAGGGTTGCATCGGAGGCAACGGTGATTACCGTGGAATGCTCGGCACCCAGCAACAAGCTGATCACGTTCAGATAGATCTGCTGACCAGCATCCGTGAGGTTGAAATCAATCGGACGGTAATTGGGACCATTGTCCCTCAGGTTGTCGTTCCCGATGGCCACGTAGGCCCTCGGCCCTGCCGGTGTGGCACTGGCACCTGCACCGGGATAATATTCATCACCTCCGTCCCATGTAACGATCAACGGTGCACTTTCCAGCTCTGATCCGGCATGAATGGTTCCGTTGGTCACAGAATCCAGGCCACCTACGAAATCGTGGGGTGCGCGCGTCCATGCAACGGAGTCGCCCGTCAGCGTCACACCTTCAAAAGCGGGACTGTCAGCTTCCCAGACATTGGCATAAGCCAGCTCATATTCTGTATTCCTGTGGAAGGCGGAAGCGCTGTTGATCATCCCGATACGGTTTGATCTTGCCACATATTGTGAGTTGATGATCAGCGGGGCGGTCAGACCGTTCCAAACCGGCTGGTCGTCGCCGTCGAAATTGCCGCTGTTGTTGCTCCGGCCCACAATGATCAGCTCCGATGCATTCAGGATGTCAAGTGTGTCCTGGCTGGCAGCCGAAAGGGCATCACCGGGATAGAATACGTTCACATGCACCCCGTTCTTCTTCAGCCATTCGATCTGCACCCGGTCGTCCCAGTATCCGTTGTTTGCCTGATCAGCCTCGTAATCGGTAACGAATGTCACAGCCCCGTCGGCGGCAGTGAAAACCGGGTCGGGCAGCTGTGCTTCCTCAATACCTGCCATCAGGCAGATGGCATTCAGATAAGCCTGCTTTCCTGCCTTGGTAAGGTTGAAGTCATTGTTCCACATAAACTGACCGCCATCCCTCAGGTTGTCGTTCCCGAAACCAAAGTAATACCTGGGTCCTGCAGGAGTTGCCTCGGGACCTGCGCCGGGGAAATACTCCGTTCCTCCGTCCCAGCGGACGATCAGTGGAGCACCCTCACGCTCCGAGCCGGCCAGAATGGTTCCGTTTGTCACTGAATCCAGTCCGCCTACAAAATCATGGGGTGCCAGCGTCCAGGCCACGGAATCCCCCGCCATCAGGTCAACACCTGTAAAGACCGGGTCGGCGGGCACCAGCACATTCGCGTAGGCAACTTCGTATTCTGTATTCCTGTGAAATGCGCTGTTGCTGTTGATCATACCGATGCGGTTGCCCCGGGCAGCGTACTGGGAATTGACGATCAGGGGAGCGGTAAGACCGTTCCATGCGGGTTTGCTGATCCCGTCGAATCCGCCGCTGTTGTTGCTTCTGCCTGCGATAACCACATCCACGGACAGGTTCATTTTATCAAGCGTATCCTGGCCGGCGTTGCCAAGCTCGGGACCCGCCCAGAACTTGGTTACGTAGAATCCCTGGTTGACAAGCCACCTTGTCTGCTCGATGTCATCCATCTGGCCATATTCTGCGATGTCATCCGCATAATCGGTGTAAATCATGACCCTGACATCCTCTTTACCGAATACGGGCTCCTGGGAGGGGATCCCCACCAGGCGGCAGATTTCGGCCAGGTAAACGGCCTTGGCCTCACGGGTGAGCGGAAAGAAGTTGACCGTTTCATCCACTCCGCGGCCGGGTCCGATGTCATCGTTCCCGAACCCGAAATAAACCCTCGGGCCCCTTGCGGTGTCTTCAGAGCCTTCGAAAAATGCTACTCCGGCATCCCACCGGACGACCAGGGGATGGTCACCCACCCTGGCAAGGATGGTACCATTGGTGGCAGAATCTGCACCTCCCACATAGTCGTGGGGAGGAAGCATCCAGGCCATGGAGTCCCCGTCGAGGGTCACCCCTGCGAAGATGGGATCACCGGGTACGAGCACCTGTGCATACTCCACTGCAGGCCCCGTATTTCCGTGGGTGGCCGAATTATTGTTGATCCATCCGATCCTGTTGCCCCGGGCCCCCCAGGGAGAGTTGAGAATCAACGGTACGGTGAGTTCGTTCCAGGGAAGCTTGTCGTCCCCGTCGACATCCCCGCTTCCGGTTTTCCGGCCTATGATCACCAGGTCGGCAGCATTCAGCTTGTCGATGGTATCCTGTCCGGCTGCGGAAAGCAGTCCCGGCCAGAATTTTTCCACATCGAAGCCATTCCGCTCCAGAAATGCAATCTGTGCATCATCCCCGTTGGGACCATCCGGTGAGATCATAATGACCTTCGGTGCCTGTGCAGTCAACAAGGGGACTGCAAGGAGCATTGCAATTAATACAGTAAAAATTCTCTTCATAGCAATCTGTTTTAATGAGTAATTGAGTCAAAAGGTTATCCAATTAATGAAATTATCTCCAATTCCATGTTCAAATATTATTCAAGAACCATAGAAAAATTGTTATTTGATGCCCAATTTAACACTAATTTTCAGCATTCACAAAATTGTTCCGTGTCCTGAATGCTGAAATTCACGACATTATCAATTGTAAATCAGCTTTCCACAACTTCAACGCTCCCTTCTTTCACCTCCCCGCCGATCACCGACCTGTTCCGGGTATCCTGTGCCTTCTCCGTCCTGATCACGATACGCTCGGTACCCGATCCTTCCACACGCATATAGGTTTCATCGTTCCCGCTGACCGCCCTGATCTCCGCTCCCGAAACATTGGTCAGGTTCAAAGTAGGGTGTTCCTCGGTCCTGATGATCACATTGTCCAGGACCAGATCTTTAGCAAACAGGCACTGAACGCCCATCAGGGTGCTGAACACGGAATTTTCAAGCTTCAGCCCGCTGACCGGCATCTCGGGCAATCCCACGATGTTCAGCGCCCTCTCGGCTCCCTGGCACTGGATCCCGCTGATGCTGATGTTCCTGAATTCCGGAGTTTCTTCAGACGCCTCAGGAGCCGAGGAGATCATCCCTTCAACGGGATTGTCCCCCATCTCGGTAGGTGCCAGGCCGGCATAGAACAGGTTGAATATGATGGCATCACGGGCAATGTCGTTCATCCGGATGTTTTCAATATGGATGTTTTCCACAACGCCTCCCCTTCCCCTGGTGCTTTTGAACCGCAATCCCACATCGGTACCCAGGAATGAACAGTCACTGACCCAGATGTCCTTCACGCCGCCGGACATCTCACTGCCCACGACAAATCCGCCGTGTCCGCGCTGCACCACACAGTTGCTGACCTCTACAAAACGGGTGGGCATTCCCCTTTTCCTGCCTTCTTCGTTTTTACCTGACTTGATGCAGATGGCATCATCGCCCACATCAAAATATGAATTTGTGATGCGGACATTCGTACATGATTCCACATCGATCCCGTCTCCGTTCTGGGCATACCATGGATTTTTTACCCTGATGTCGTTCACCGTCAGATTGGTGCACATCAAGGGATGGATGCACCATCCGGGAGAATTCTGGAACAACGGCCCTTCCAGCAGCACGCGGTCGCAGCTGACCAGTTGCACAAGCGCCGGCCTGTAAAAGGCTTTGTAGTTCTCTTTATCGGGAAGGGTCCCCAGGATGGACCGGTACCTGTCCGGATCAAGCGACACCCTGTAAGCCTGTTCGTTCGGCCACCAGGTCTGCCCGTCCCCGCTGACAACACCCCCGGACCGGACCAGCTCCTCCCACTGGTCCTCCGTGGTTTTCATCTTTTTTACGGGACGCCAGGCATCCCCCGACCCGTCGAAGATCCCTTTCCCGGTGATGGCAATATTTTCAAGCGTATCCCCGTAAAGCGGAGGCATCGCCCTGAAATCCCGTCTCCCTTCAAAATAGGTGTAAATGAAAGGATAATCATTAAAATCGTCACTGAAAAGGACCACCGCCCCTTCATCCACATGCAGGTTCACGTTGCTCTGAAGCCTGATCGGTCCTGTGATCCATACCCCTTCGGGGATGACCACTTTGCCTCCCCCTGCCCCGCTGCACTCTTCGATGGCCCTGTTGATCGCTTCAGTGTTCAGGGAGATCCCGTCATTGACCGCGCCATATTCGGTGATCAGGAACCGGCTGTCTGGAAATGACGGAACTTCGACAACAAACCTGCTGGCAGGATTACTTGTTTTCACCGGCCCTTCACCGGTGCAGCCTGCGAGGATGACCAGCAGGATCGCAGGGACTTTTATAAAATTGTGGCTGATTGCGCTCATTTACGGAATATTATGGTGATACACCAAATGTAAATGTTTGCAGGTGTACGAATGTTTAATAATTATTCAAACATGCGTGATAATCTGTTACGTCTGGCTGAACTGGTACCGGGAAGGGGAGACACCATACTGTTTCTTAAAACTGGTGCTGAAGTAGCGGATGTCGTTGTATCCGACCATATACGCCACTTCTGATACCGTAAATTCGCCTGTTTCAATATACTTTGCGGCTTTTTTTAGGCGCATCATCCTGACCAGCTCCACCGGCTGGTACCCGGTGATTCCTTTGATCTTTTTGTAAAACAGTGTCCTGCTGATATAGGTTTTCGCAGCCAGCTTCTCCACATTGAATTCGGGATCGTTCAGGTTTTCTTCAATGATCCGGATCACCTTCTCAATAAACGCTTTGTCCTTGGGAGCTATACTGACTTCATCGGGTTTCAGTTCGATCCGGCTCTCAAAGATCTCCCTGATCCTCTTCCTCTGGGAAAGAAGCGACTGCACCTGGGATATCAGGAGCTCGGTATGGAAAGGTTTGGATATATAAGCTTCGGCACCTGTCTGAAGTCCCTCCACCTGGCTCTCGACCTCCGATTTGGAAGATAACATGATTACCGGGATGTGGCATGTTTTGAACTCATCCTTGATCTTTTCCGTGAGCTCGATCCCATCCATTCCGGGCATCATGATGTCGGTGATGATCAGATCGGGAGTCAGCTGGAGCGCTTTGTTCCACCCGTCGATCCCGTCCCTGGAAATATGGACCTGGTAAACAGGTTCAAGCATGCCCTGAAGGTATGCGCACATTTCCAGGTCGTCCTCAACCACAAGGATGTGTTGTCTTTTCTCACCGTCCATCCTTTTTCCGGCCGGCACGTGCAATGCGGGCACAGGGCTTTCCTCAGGCAGGACTTTCGGGGTGTAGCTGTACGCTTCCCTCTGCTTTACGATCACATCATCCTCGAAATGTGAATTTCCCGTCAGCAGCCGGAGGAAAAAATCCGTTCCCTTTCCCTTCGTACTCTCCACCTGTATCTCTCCTTTGTGTAATCTGACATACTCCTGGCAGAGAGACAATCCGATTCCGGTTCCCTGGAACAAGTTATCCCCATCCGTATGCGAAACGAAAAACCTGTTGAATACCAGGTCCAGCTTGTCCCGGTCGATTCCGATCCCGGTATCCCTGACCAGGATCCTCACGCTGCTTTCCGGTTCAAATTCCCGGCTGACGATGATGGAAATGCTCCCGTTTTCCTTTGTGAATTTAAAAGCATTGGACAGCAGGTTGAAAATGACGGAATCCAGTTTCTGGATATCACCCCAGATCTTCAGATCCTCATCGGCACGGTCAAAGATCAGCCTGAAATGGATCTGCTTTTGCCGGGCCAGCATTTCAAAACTCTCGTAGATCTGCTGCAGGAAGGGGATCACCGAAATCTCCTGGATCCTGAGCTGCATCTGTTCGCTCTGTACCTTTCTGAAGTCCAGAAGCTGATTGACCATCCGCAGCAACCGCTTTGTATTCCTGTGCACCATCACCAGCTGCTGCCGCACGTCCGCCCGGATGCCCTTCTGTGAGATCAGGTTGTCTACCGGACCCAGGATCAGTGTCAGCGGGGTGCGTATTTCATGGGATATATTTGTAAAAAATCTCAGCTTTGACTCGGCCACCCTTTTCTCAACCTTCAGGTTGTTCTTCAACCTGACAAAGCGGCGTGCAATCCTGAAGGAAAAGTAAAGCAGCAGGAAGAATACCAGCACATACAATATGATTGCGGGTTTTGTTCTCCAGACCGGAGGCATAACAACTACCTGCAGGGATGCCTCGGTGCCGTGTTCGGAAAGATCACTGTTCAGGCCCTTCACCCGGAAGGTGTAACTCCCGGGAGGCACGTTTGTAAAGGTGGCTTTGTTCTGTGTACCGATATAATTCCATCCTTCGTCGAATCCCTCGAGCATATAGGAATAATGGTTGCTTTCCGGTGACTTGAAGGAGAGCATTGAAAAACTGATCGCAAAATTGGACTGGTGGGATTTCAGCCTGAGTTCCTGAATGTAGGAGATGGAGCGGTCCAGGGGGGAGCCTTTTGCCCCGGGGTCGATTTCAACATTGTTCAGCTGCAGTCCCGTCAGGCAGATGGTCGGATTCAGGTCCTCGGTGATGATCCGGTCGGGTGAAATGGCGTAAAACCCGTTCACGGTCCCGAAAAGCACCCTGCCGGAAGGAGAGCTGGTAGAGGTCCTTTCGGAAAAAGAGACTTCCGGAAGCCCGATCTTCTTGTCATAATTGGTAATATCCCCGCTGACCGGATTGTATCGTGAAAGCCCGCTTGCGGTACCGATCCAGATGAACCCGTAGATATCCTCCGTCAGGCTGAGGATGTAATCATCCTTCAATCCGTCCTTTTCCGAAAAATGATTGAACCCGAACTGATCCCCGGAAGGATCCGGAATGACATCCACTCCGCCTCCTGCGGTTCCCAGCCACAGATGTCCGTTCTTATCCTCCATGATCATCACGATGTCATTGTAGGAGAGGGTGCCAGATCCCGGTGACCCGGAGAGGATGGTCCCGATGACCAGCTGGTTTTTTGGCTCCTTATAAATATCTATATAGTTGATCCCCAGGGTAGAAGCGAGCCAGAGCCTTCCGTTCCTGTCAATGTGCAGGTCCCTCAGCTTATCCGAGGTCAGGTTGCTGTTCCCTGTGGTGAATTGCGTGAAGATGTGCCGCCCGTTCCCGTCGGTCTCGATCAGGTTCAGTCCCCCGCCGTAAGTGGCCACCCATACCCTCCCCAGATCATCCAGGGCCAGGTCGTAAACATTGTTATTGTTCAGGGAATTCTCAGTGGCCGGATCATGCTGGATGGTTCCGAAGGTCATTCTTTCATAATGCGGGGACACCTCATGGACCGGCTGTTCGGAGAAAAAGATCCCGGCCCCTTTCGTGCACAGCCAGATGATCCCGTTCCGGTCCTCCACAATGGAATAGACATTGTATCCGGAATAGTTGACCCCGGGACCCTCTTCAAGAATGTGGACGGGTTTGAAATCAGGATCGTAGATGTATATCTGGCCGCTTTTGGTCCCCGCCCAGGTATATCCTCTCGAATCCACATAGATGGATCTCACCACGTTCTGCAGCCTGGTTTCGGGTCTGGGAACGGGAACAATATAATCGAACGCCGGATCGATGGTGATCATCCGGCTGAGTCCTTTTCCGAACCAGTTGGTCCCTATCCAGAGATTCTTCTCCCGGTCCTCCATGATGCATTCCACTATGCTTGACTGGAGGGAGAAAGGATCGGAAGGATCATTCTTGAAAGCGATGAACAGGTCCTTTTCACGGTCGTAAAGCTGTATGCCCAGGTTCTGGCCTCCCACCCAGAACTGGTTTTTGCTGTCCTCGTGAATACGGATCCTTTCATCATCCGTCAATCCGTGCAGCCTTTCCGGAGTCAGGCTGTAGTGATGAAACGTTTCCGCGGCAGGGTCAAACCTTGTGATGCCGAATTCATCGGTCAGCAGCCATACCTGCTCGAACCGGTCGCAGTAGATCTGCCGGATGACTTTCCCCGATCCGGGAAGTGAGATGGTGAATTCCCTGAGCAGCTCACTCCCGGGATTATAAACCAACAGCTGACCCAGCGAGGTCCCTGCCCAGAGCCTGCTCCCGTCTGATGTGAGGGAAGTGACCTCGGCCGGGCTTTCCTTTCCGCTTCCCGATCCTGTGCCGAATGTATCAAAGCGTCCGTTCGACGGATCATACCGGACGAGTCCCTTTTCCTTGCCCACGAACCAGAGGGTACTGCCCAGTACTTCATAGGCGGAAAATGACACTTTCCGGTCATTTTGGCCCTCTCCTGAAAAAAAACTTTCCACCCGGGGCTGATCCTTCCCGATCTCCCCTTCATGGATCCGGTGCAGTCCGCGATCCGTCCCCAGCCAGAAGTACCCGTTCATATCCCGGGTCACAAACAGCACATTGTTGCTCGAAAGGATCCTGTCTTTTCCGGGAACATTCAGAAGGTGGTAGATCTGCAGATCATCCCCCATGTCCTCTGAGCGAATGAAGAACACCCCTGAGCGGTCCGTGGAAAGACATACATCACCGTTTTCGGAAAGGTAGAAATGATTGCACCTGGTCTGTTCCGGACTTTTGCCGGCCGGCGGGAAAGTGATTATTTTTTCGGTGGCCGGATTGAAGTACTGGTATTTCCCGTCATAGGTCTGCACCCAGAGCTTCCCCTGCTGATCTTCCATGATGGACAGGACCCGGTTGATTCCCGCCTCGGAACCTTCAATGTCATTGAACTTATAGATCTTGAAACTGTACCCGTCATATTTATTCAGGCCGTTGAAAGTCCCGAGCCAGAGAAATCCCAGCCTGTCCTGGTGAATACAGGTGACCGAATTGTGCGACAGCGGATTGATGGAATATACCTCTTCAAACCTGATCTCCGGCTGTGCCCGCGCCCATACCAGGCACGATAGCAATACCAACATATGTGAGATCCTGTTCATCCTCTCCCGTTCCCTTTCGGTTCTCTTTGCACGATACTTCCTGCAAAGATAGGGTCAAATTATTTATTTTAATATTGTATTTTGTGTTTTCGATCACCCGTTCACCCGGGAACAGCCCGCGTGGCGGCCCGGATCATGAACATATTCCATCATGCAATGGCAGAACGTATCATACAATGGGGAATGATCGGCTGCGGGGATGTTACCCGGAAGAAAAGCGCCCCTTCATTCAACAAGATCCCTTATTCCAGACTGGTGGCCGTGGGAAGCCGCACCCCCGGAAAAGCGAGGGACTATGCCGAACGGAACGATGTTCCCGCATGGCATGAAGATCCCATGGATGTGATCACCGATCCCGCGGTGGATATCGTGTATGTGGCAACCCCTCCCGGATCGCATGCCCGGTATGCACTTCGTTCCATCGATGCGGGGAAACCGGTTTACATCGAAAAGCCCATGGCCCGTAACGGGGAAGAATGCGAACTCATTAACAAAAGGGCCGAAGAAAAGGGGATCCCCGTATTCGTGGCATATTACCGCAGGGCACTGGACTACTTTCTCCGGGTAAAGGAAATCATCGATGCGGGCACCCTGGGCCGGATCCTGACCGTCCATCTGCAACAGTGGTTCGCCGCCCGGCCGGAGGATGCCGACCGGGAACATCCGCCGTGGAGGGTCATTCCGGATATCTCCGGAGGAGGTTACTTTCACGACGTGGGGTGCCATGCGCTGGACATCCTTTTTTACATGCTCGGTGATCCTGCGGGAAGCTGCGGAGCGGAAACCAATGTGGCGGGGCTCTATGAACCCGGGGATACCCTCTCCGCGGTGGTCACCTTTCCCCGGGGTGCGATCCTCACCGGCAGCTGGAGCTTCATCATGCCGGTCGCCCTGCAGAAGGACCTGGTGGAGGTGACCGGCGAAAAAGGCCGGCTCAGCTTCTCTGTGTTCAGCTTCGACCCGATCGTTCACTTCGACGGGAAACAGGAAACCCGGTACAGCACCGTGCAGCCGGAGCATATCCAGATGCCCTTTATCAGCACCATTGTCTCCCAGCTCAGGGGAGAAGGCAGCTGTCCCTCCACCGGCCGGACCGCGTCTGTCACCAGCAGGGTAATGGATCAGATCCTGGCGGGATGCTAGAACAGCATCATCTTCCTGGTGAACATGTTGCTTTCCTGCGCCGAGCGGACAACCATCCTGCAGAAGTAGATCCCTTCCCGCACCCTGTTGCCTGCATCATCCCTTCCATCCCAGCTTTCCAGGTGTGATCCGGCGGGACGGCTTCCGCTCACCAGTGTGGCAACTTTCTGCCCCATCAGGTTATATACGGAAAGCTCCACCACCGATTCTCCGGGCAGGGTGAATCCGATGTAGGTCATCTCCGAGAAGGGGTTGGGATAGTTCTGTCCCAGGAAAGATCCGGAGGCTTCCCTGACCGGTTTTTCCACAGCCGTCTCCTCCGTGTCGTCCCGCCCGGGAGAACCGCCAATGTGGTGTGACTGCCTCCAGAGGGCGGCATCATTCTGATCATCGGGGGGGTCATACACGACCGGGACCAGGGAATAGCCCAGTCCGTCGGCCATCAAAGGCCAGGGGGACTGGTCACGGTAACGGACGGCGGAAAGGGTGTCCTCACCGGGACCCGCCAAAACGACCCATTCTCCGTTGTTATCCAGGTTGCCGCCGTATTCACCGGTGGGCAGAAATCCATACCGCTCGTAAAACCAGAGCCGGTCGGATGCCAGCACGGCAAAACCTCCCGGCTTCAACCCGGTTTCCGGTGGAAAAGTAAACTCGATCCCGTCCAGGAAAGTCACTCCCCCCAGGTCGAGGGTGGACTGACCCACGTTCTTCAGTTCGATGAATTCAAATTTGTCCTGGTCGATGGTATCTTCCGGGAAGGGATGATAATGGATCTCGGTGATCCGGATGTCGTGAAGGTCCTCGGGAAAGGTGAAGAATACATTAACCATGGCACTCCACTCCCCTTCCAGGAAGGTCCGTGCCATGAAATGGCCGGAGCGGTCCAGGACCAGCCCTTCCGAATACATGACCGCATCCGGTGAGATCCCCGAAGAAAGCTGGTCGCCTGCGATGAGTTCCGCCATGCACAGTAAATCCGAACTGGTGGTCTTTGCATTGAGTGCATGGATCGCCAGCAGGTTCTCCCCTTCTTCCAGCAGGCCGATGTGGTCAGAAATGTTGAATAGTCCGGGAGCGGTGGCTTCATGGGTATCCGTGGAAGCGGAATTCCACACCGGTTCGGCCGGCGCATTGGCCCCGGCCACCCTGGTCCCGTTCAGGTACAGAATGAATCCGTCGTCATACCGCATGCGCAGGTACAGGCTTTTCATGTCCCGGATCTGATCCGATGACACCGTGAACGGGATCCGGATGTAACAGGAGTTGTTGGGATCTGCAGCCGTCTGGTACATGTCATTTTCAAGATCCAGCGTGATCAGATCACCGTACCCGCTTTCCACCTCGTACCCGATCCCCCCGGGCGATCCCTGGCAGACCAGCCATGATCCGTCGTTGTAGTCCGGATCGGTATACCAGAGCTCCCCGATGGAAGCGCCAGGGACCATGACATGCTTCAGCGCATCCTCGGGAACCAGGACTGTTTCATTTCCCTGATCCCCGGCCATCCAGATGGCCGGATCCTCTCCGTTCGTGGTGAAATAAACCACTCCTTCCGCCGAGGACATGGTCAGCACATCTCCCCTGGAAACAGGCTCCTGGTGGAGGGGCTCCCCGTTTACCAGAAAGACCGGTGCATCCACTTGAGGATAGAGCCCGGCAGACCGCAGCTGATTGAGAAAAACGGAGGTCCGCTGCGGAAAATAGGTGTTCAGCATGAAATCCCGCTGGACAAGCCAGTGGTCTTCATAATTGTAAAGATAAAAAGGTCCCACGGTCTGGTACTGGTGCACATCCCTGCGGTAATCGCCCCACCTGGCTGATTCCACGGGAATGACCGGCTCCACCTGCTGCATCCGGAAGGTCCACCTTTCGCGGGTAGATTCCGGCGTGAGGATTCCCCCGTGGAAGCAGTGTTTCTGCACCCGGTCGGCAAACAGCCTGCGGAAGGCCGCGTTCTGCCTGAGCTGCTGAAAAACCCTGCTTGGGCATTGATCATTGTTCATGGACAGCACGTTCCCCGAAACTGTTTTCACCATGTGTTCCGCATCCCAGCAGAGAAATTTGAATCCCGTCCCCGGTTCTACCCTGTTCCTGACGGCCGCCCAGTTGTGATGGTCCCAGTCGGTATTCCCCCCGTAAAAATTGATCAGCATATAATCTGCCATGTTCACCACATCCACCATCGCCTCAATGGCGGGATCGGGGGTCCCGTCCTCCCGGTGGCCCTGGATCTGCTGGTACGCCTCATCGCTTTCCAGTCCCTCGTTGGCCATGCTGATCAGCCTGTTCCAGGAATCGATCTCCCCGTCAATCACATCCTGGTAATCCTTGATCAGGTCAAATTCATCCTTGTTTCCTTCCAGGTAATCTTCCGCAAAATCGCTGTCAAGTCTCTCCGAAAGCGCATACACGCCCCAGTAGATCCCGTTGATGTACAGGTGCACGTATTCCGACCGGCTGGAGGGATGTCCCATCGCCCGCTGTGTGTCCTTGGTCCAGATGTCCCGCAGGTACTGCGCCCGCTGCCTTTCATCATGGCTGTGGTGGATCCAGGAGTTCCCGAAACCCGCTCTCAGAATGACCGTGTTGAAGCTGCCGGCCGCATCGGGACCGAAAAGCGGGTATCTGAGCCGCGTGGGACCATATTCATTCCTGAAAACCAGACGGAAAGAGTGCTTGGGCGATTTTTCCGGCCGCCTGGAATGCCCTCCCTGGATCCTGATCCCGCAGTTTTCCTGGAACGCCAGGGAGCCATCCGCACCGAAATATTCAACGGAACCGGGTCTCTCCCAGCCCTTCCCCAGTCCGTCTTCGGTCCGGCTCAGGGGGGGACCGGTATAAATGTAAATGCCCCCGGTATCCGGATCGGTGGAATGGGAAAAAAAGTACCCGATATCCGACACCAGCGACATGGTGGGAATGGATTTGAGCCCTTCGATCACCTCGGTTGCAAAGGCGGGATCCGACATCATTTCCGGATCCATTTCGTAATCGGCAATGGCCGTCCCCGAAATGGCCGTGTAGGGGCCCCATTCCGAAGGGTATCCCTCGGGCTGGTTGTTCTGCCGGATCACATCATCCGGAAAAAGGTATGTGCGGGTGACCACCCGGCTGGGCAGGTGTCCCTCCCTGACTGCCACGGTCCGCACGACCGTTGTCTTTTCGATCGTCAACGGCGAAGAATAAAGAATCCCCGATGCTGCATCCGGGGTATTCCCGTTGGTAGTGTAGTAGATGCTGGCTCCCGCCACCTCCGATGTGATCTCCAGGGTGAAGGGGGCTTCAAAAAAACCATGCTGCATGCCCGGTTCGGGATCGGGGAGGATCGCCCCGGAACTTATATTTTCAGAACCCGGCGTGGGCACAGCGAAGGAACAGTAATACCCGTCGATGAATCCGTATGAAAGATCGGTCTGCTGGCGGGGAAATGCCGGATCAAATGCGCTAACCGGATTGCCGGCGGGACTGACCAGGGCCAGGTATTCCCCGTCTCCGTCAAGACTGAAATTGGTGTGCAGCTCATACCCCGCGATATGACGGTCCTTCCCGGAGGCAAACACGAGCAGGTACCCGCCGGCCGGAAGGGTCACATCCGGGAAGATCCATTTTCCCGGTTCGTCGGGATCGTCGGTCAGGCACCAGCCGGCCAGGGACAGGTCCGCCGCCCCTTCATTGTATAGCTCGATCCAGTCGGCATACGTTCCGTCTTCATCGGCCAGTATGGATTCATTCAGGGCCATGAACTCGTTGATCCGTACAGAAGCCTCCTGAGCCTGAATGGTTTTCACACAAAATAGAACCGCAATCACCAGGATGGCAGCATGGATAAAGCCTGTTCTTCTTGATTTCTGCATCCGGCAAAACTAATAAATAGATTATAAATAGATGTTGATAAATCGTCCACCATTGTTAAAATCTATCCCGTTATATCATACGGATCAGGCCGGTACCGGTTAGGATAAATGCCCAAAAACATACATTTTTATGGTCAGAAATGAACCCGTATCGCGCATCCTTTTTCTGTTTTTTCAGTCATTATAATATAAACGCATAAATCATTCTTTAAAGTGAATTCACAGTACACCATCATACTCGGAGCGGAAGGAGAACTGGGCCGGGCCATGGCCCGTGAAATTGCCCGGCGGGGCTGCAACCTGATCCTCATTTCCACCACAAAGTGCGACCTCCAGCGGTTTGCCATCGGTCTGCAGCTGAATGATGATGTACAGGTGGAAGCTTTCAGGCTGGACCTTTCGGACCACACAGCCATCCGTGAATTCACCTCAAGGATGCAGTCGAAATACGAGATCCGGGCCCTGATCAACAACATTACCTGCGACTGGTCGGTGGCCCTGAACAGATGCATTCCGGAATACTCCAGGGAAAGTTTCATGGCCCGGTTTCGCGGAGCCGCCATCTTCACATGGGGATTGCTTCCGCATATGGCGAAGCTTTCCTCTTCCTTCATTCAGCACATCATTCCCTTCCCGTTCAGCAGGGAGCATTACAGCCCGGAGATGCAGGAATCGGTGAATAAAATGTCTTCGTTTGCGAGGGAACTGGAAAAGGAGGTGAAACATACATCCGTTTCGGTGAGCCTGATGCATCCTGCACCCATCGGGAACCTGATGAGGGACCTGGATCTCTCGGAAGAGATCCCTGAGCATGAGCGTGCGATGACACCCGGCCTGATTGCCGAGAAAGCTGTCAACGGAATGTTGCGGGGCGACAGGCTGATCATTCCGGGATTCCGGAACCGGGTCCGCTTCTTCCTGAACCGCCAGCTGGTCTCCTGGTTCAGGTCCGGTCCCCCGTCCGTTGACCCGGGCCTGCAGCCCTCGGTCTGAACCCGTTCCCGCTCCGTTTTAAGCACCTCCATGTTTCCGAACAGATCCCGGGTCGGGACCATGACGCTCCCTGCGGTCCGCGACATAGTGTCCCTGCCCCGGGATCTGTTCGTTGGGGGGCGGTGACCTGCCCCGGCAGGGCAGTCGTGCGCCGGGACTTTTAAAGGATGACCACCTGTTTTCTCCAGGAAACGTTCCCGTCCGACACCCGCACCATGTAAATGCCTTCCGGCGATGCGGACAGGTCTACCGGATGGCTGCCCGGTGCCGTGATCACCCTGTGGTATACCCGCTGACCGTTCCCGTTGAAGATCTCCAGCTGCAGCTGTCCCGCTGTTTTCCCGCCCGTCTCTATGGTGAAAATACCGTCGGCAGGATTGGGATAGATGGCAAATTGCTCCTGTGCGAGGGGGGCCATTCCCGACGGCTGGACCGTCAGCGTGGTGGTCACCACCGCTTCACAACCCTCCGGTGATGTAAGTTCGATGACCTGCACCATGTCCTCCGCTCCCACCGATCCGTCCGGGAAGGTATAGGTCTCGCCGCTGGAAATGACCACCTCCTGTGACAGTTCATAGCTTCCGCAATCGGTGATGCCCCTGTAGAATGCATACATGTCCCCGATCTCTTCTCCGGACAGTGCCCGTCCGTATACCTCAACCTGGTCGACACTTCCCTGCAGGTAGGTGGTCCCCGTTTTACCAAGGGTCGCCACCTGTCCCGCGTTCACCGTCCCGGTGATCGGGTGGGTGTCTTTCAGTTCACCGTTCAGGTAGACCATGGCCTGGGTGCCGTCATACACACCCACGATGTGCATCCATTCCCCTCTGGGAATCTCCGCACCGGGAATCCCCGGCCTTTCCGCTCCCCCCGATGTGGTCACCTTGAACCGCAGTTCATTGTTGCCGCGGTCGCCGTACAGCACGTAGTTGTCCGTTTCCGAATCGAACAGGGGGGCATAGGGCCCGGGAAGTTCGGAAGGTTTGTGCGGAAGCTTCGCCCAGAGGGAGATCGAGACGGCGCTTCCGCCGATGTTGAAGGAGGAAGAAGCACTGAACTCCACGTAGTCATCCACCCCATCAAAGCCCAGTCCGTTCCCCAGAATGCCCTCCGTGATGAAGACACCGTTGCGGGCGGTCCCGTCGTTCCCGTTCCCGGAGACATCCTTTACAAGGTCGGCCGCACCTTCCGTATAGAGCGAATCCATTGTGTAAAAGGCAACGGCTGCTTCAGGAAGCCCCTCCTGCAGAAAGATCGTGGTATCGGTCACCATGGCATTCGGAGTCTCCGCCCTGTCCCTCACATTCCCGACGTTGATCAGGTAGAATGGTTCGGACAGCGGTTCGGTGGCCAGCATGACAGATCTCTGGTCCCTCGCAAGGACAGCTCCCTCCACCTCCGCCCCGCGCAATATGATGTAGTTGTCAACTGTTTCTGCAGTTTCCTGTTCCACCCTCTCGGAAAATTTTACCACCACGGAGGACCGGTCGCCCCGCGAGCGGATGGAGATAATCTCGGGCGGGGTCACGTCCGCCCCGGTGGTCACCCCGATCTCATTGGAGAAGTTGATGCTGCTCATGCCTGCCACATTTCTCGCCTTGATCCGGTAATAGTACTGATGCAGCTCTGTACGGGTATCATCCTCATATCCGGTCACATTCCCAAGTGAAATAAGCAGTGTTTCAGCCCCGGGTGTTTCATCCCTGAAAACATCATAGCCGGCAATGCCGCTCTCATCATCGGTGGCCGGTTCCCACTCCAGAAGCACCCTGGTTTCGTCGGGCGTGGCCGAGGTAAGCACCACATCGGATGGTTCGGTTTCGTCCATCAGGGCCAGCATGAGGTCCGGGAAATCGGTGGTGACCGCATCCACACCCAGGTCGATGGCCGGCAGGATGGTACTGGCTGCATTGAGCGTCCAGGCATTGAAGCTGATCCCCTCTGCGTGCGCATAATCAATCAGCCCCTGCGTAAGCGTTCCGCCGCTTCCCACCCACTCCCCGCTGATGGCAGCCACCTGGTCGATGTGGGATTCCGCGATGGTCCCGAAAAGCTGCACCGCAATGGCGGGATCCAGTGTTTTCACTTCGGTGATCTGTCCCAGGCTGAAACTGGATACGATCACCCTGTCCTGCATCCCGCACTTCTGGACCGTTTCAACCACCTTTGAGGGGACGGAGGCATCGGATGATTTGATCTCGATGACCACCCCGATGTCATTTGCACTGTTTTTTGCGATCATCAGGGATTCCCAGAGCGTCGGGACCTGTTCACCGGCAAATTCGGCGCCGAACCAGGAGCCCGCATCCAGGGCCCTGAGCTCTGCGTAGGTCATTGAGGCAACGGTGCCGGTCCCGTCGGTGGTCCGGTCCACCGTTGCATCGTGCATGATCATCAGCGAATCATCAACGGAGATCATCACATCCAGCTCGAAGTAGTCCGCGTCCACTTCAACGGCATTCTGAAAGGCAGCCAGGGTGTTCTCCGGCGCCAGTCCCGCTCCCCCGCGGTGCGCGATCACGATGGGTCCCTGTCCGTGTAACAAGGGGGTTACCAGTACAAGCAAATACAGCAGTCTTTTCATGGTTCATGATTTTAAGCGTCCTTCTCAGACATACGGTCCGTTTTTATGAAAATTTTCAGTTTTATAAATATAGTGTACGGACACTCAAGATACAACCGCCCGGGAGAACTGTTCCGGATGTTAAAGAATATCTTTTGCGTTACTCGTATCGCAGGGAAACGGACGGATTCTGGCGGCTTGCCTTCAGGGCATGGAAACCCACCGTGGCAAGGGCGATGACAAATGCAACCAGTCCCGCCACCGGGAAAACCCACCAGGGGATCCCCACCCGGTACGCAAATCCCTCAAGCCAGTTTTTCATGGCCAGCCAGGTGAGCGGCCAGGCGATCAGGTTGGCCAGCAGGACCCATCTGGTGAAGTCGATGGAAAGCATCCCGAGGATGTTACCGGTTGTCGCTCCGTTGGTCCTGCGGATCCCGATTTCCTTGGTCCGGCGCTCCGCCATGAACGAGGCCAGTCCGAACAATCCCAGGCAGGAGATGAAGATGGCGATGGCTGCAAAGATGTACAGAAGGGTACGGGTCTGCTTTTCATTGTGATAGATCCCCTCATAATGCGCATCCAGAAACGCATAATCAAACGGGATATTCGCAACATACTGGTTCCACTTCTTTTCGAGGTTCCCGATCGTTTGTTCGAAATCCGCACCCTTCACCCTGACAGACAGGTACTGGGGAACCGTCCAGTCCAGGTATCCGTGATGCATCAGTCCGTGCGGCCTGATCAGCCTGTGTTTCGATTCGTAAAAATAATCCTTCACCACTCCGATCACCTCCAGGGGCAGGGTTCTGTCACCCCACAGGTAGGTTATTTTACCAATGGGTTCCTCATAGCCCAGCAGCTCCACAGCAGTTTCATTCAGAACGATCTTGCTTGTATCACTCCCGAATGCTTCAGAAAAATAGCGACCCGCCACCAGCTCCATTCCCATGGTTTCCAGGTAATTTTCATCAGTCAGGTTCACATTGAGACTGAAACTTTCGTCCACATCCCGGGCCCCGAATCCCCAGTTGATCAGATTGTTTCCCGGAACATCGTAGGAAGCGGACACATGACTGATCTCCGGTACCTGCAGCAGCTCTTCCCTGAAAACTGCAAGGTTGTTCCCCAGGTAATATGCATTGTTCACAAGGACTACCTGTTCCTTGTCAAATCCCAGCGATTCCTCCGTAAGCAGGTCCATCTGCCGCTGAACGATCAGGGTGCCTCCGATCAGCGCAATGGCAACCGAGAACTGGAACAGGACCAGGATATTCCGGAACCAGCTTTTTGACTGCTTCACCCCTTTGAAGCCCAGAGAATCGACCGGTGAAAAACCGCTCATAAAAAAGGCCGGGTAGCTTCCCGAAAGCAGGCCTACCAGGATCGCCAGTGCCAGCAGGCCGGGAATGATCAGGAGATTGTCCAGGTAGTGCAGCTGGATCTCCCTTCCCACGAAATCCCTGTAAGGCTGCATTACCGACTCCACCAGTCCCATGGCCAGGATGGTTGCCAGGATGGTTACAATGATTGCCTCGGTGAAAAACTGCCATTGTAGTTTCCCCCTGCTGGCCCCGTTGGTTTTCCTGATCCCCACTTCCCTTGCCCTGATGGATGAACTGGCCGTGGTCAGGTTCATAAAATTGATGCAGGCCACCACGAGCAGCAGGATCGCCACCACGGAAAAGATCCGGATATAGGAAAGGTTCCCGTTGGGTTCAAATTCACCCGACAGGTCGGATCCCAGGTGGATCTCCCTGAGCTGCTGAAGGGACAGGTTCCAGTAGTTCTCCTCATCGGCATACTTTTCATATTCTCCTCCAAAGAGGTATTTGTCCACAAAATCAGGGAACCTGGCCTCCAGCTGTTCACTGGAAGCACCCTCCTCAAGCCGCATGTAGGTGGCAAAATTATTGCTGAACCACTGGGTATTATTGTAGGATCCCTCCATGGAGACCAGTGAGACAAGGATGTTGAAATGGAAGTGTGACTGGGCGGGGAAATCCTCAAATACCCCGGTCACCGTCAACGGGATGGTATCAAATATGTAGATATTTTTTCCCAGGGCGGACCCCTCCCCGAAATATTTTTGTGCGGTGGTCCGGTCAAGGACCACCTCCGCCGGTTCATTGAGGGCACCGTCGGGTGTCCCTTCCAGGAAATCCAGGGTGAAGATGTCGGTGAACGTGGAGTCCACCGCCACCACATTCGGTTCATTGAAAATCCGGTCGCCCATGGTTACCGTTAGGGACTGTGTCCGGATCCGTGTGATCGCTCTGATCCCGGGATACTCCTGGTACATGGCTGCCGGCATGGGTGCAGGAGTTCCCAGCTGGCGGATCACCGTATTCCCGATCCTGGCATCCACAGCCACCCTGTAGATGTCATCAAAGTGCTCGTTGTACCGGTCGTAATTCAGTTCATGGTTCACATAGAGGATGATCAGCACAAAACAGGCGATGCCGGTGGCCAGCCCGGCAATGTTCAACAGCGAGATCAGCAGGTGCTTTTTGATGTGACGGAATGTGACCCTGATGTAATGTTTTACCATGATCTGGTTTTTCAAAATATTTGCTCAAGCCGCATGCCATGAAATCTAAAGTATTCATAAATTGTTGTTTATAAATTTTACTTGCTTCTCAATCCGATTAAAAACGCTCGGTTTTGACGCACATGAATGTTCGGTATCAGTGCAGTTTGCATTCTATTGATGAAAAGCATACATTCGTGAAGCCCATTGCAAACAATGAAACCTCCGGGAAAGATCCTTGTGATCGACGATGACCACGACGTGCTGCTTACAGCCCGCATGTTCCTGGAACAGCTTTCATTCGATGTCACCGTGATCTCAGACCCCCGGAAGATCCCCGTAACCCTGAATAAAACCGGATTTGACGTGATCCTGCTGGACATGAATTTCCAGCGGGGACGCACGGAAGGCTCCGAAGGCCTTTCCTGGCTGGAAACGATCCGGGAAAATGATCCCGAAGCGGTGGTGATCCTGATGACCGCCTTCGGAGATGTGGAACTGGCAGTCAAAGGAATCAGGGCGGGGGCATTTGATTTCATCCTGAAACCCTGGCAAAACGCCAAGCTCCATGCCAGCATTCTTTCGGCCATCAAACTGAAGGAAACCAGCAGGGAAAAGGAAAAATACAGAAATGTGGCCATGACACTGGGCGATGACGGGGACAAACCCTTCGCCCTGATCCTGGGGGAATCTGCGGCAATCCGCAAGCTGAAGGAAACCATCCGGACGGTAGCCCCCACCGATGCGAATGTGCTGATCCTGGGTGAGAACGGCACCGGCAAGGAAATGGTGGCCCGGGCCATACACCGATGCTCTTACAGGAAGGACCAGGCGTTTATCGGGGTGGATATGGGTGCCATACCCGAGACGCTGTTCGAATCGGAGCTGTTCGGACATCAGAAAGGTGCTTTTACGGGGGCTGTTCAGGACAAACCCGGAAGATTCGAACTGGCCTCGGGGGGAACCCTGTTCCTGGATGAAATAGGCAACCTGCCGGTCACACTGCAGCAAAAACTGCTCACAGTCCTGGAGCAGCGGTTTGTCCGGCACATCGGATCCCGCACCGGGATCCCCATCGATATCCGCCTGATCTCTGCCACAAACCAGCCGGTCCACCGGATGGTAGATAAAGGACAATTCAGGCAGGATCTGCTGTACCGGCTGAATACAATTGAAATGCTGATCCCTCCCCTGAGGGAAAGAACAGATGATATCCCCGTGCTGGCGGTGCATTTTCTCAGGGAAGCCGCCAGAAAATACGGGAAACCCGCCGGGGAGATCAGCAAAAGAAATATGAAGCAGCTGCAACAATATCCCTGGCCGGGAAACGTGCGGGAGCTTCAGAACACCATGGCCAGGGCGGTCATCATGAGCGACGGGAACCATCTCAGGATCGAGCCTCCGGGATCGGTCCGTGCAGAAGTATTCACGCGGGAAACCCTGAAACTGGATGAAAATGAAAAGAACCTGATCCGCAGGGCGCTGCTGAAACACCACGGGAACGTGACCAGGGCGGCCGCCGATCTGGGAATTGACAGGAACGCCCTTTACAGGAGAATGAACAAGTATGGTATTCAATAGATTTATCATCCGCATCTCCATCCGGATGATCCTGATCCTGGCAACCATGTTCCTCCTGGTAATGATCATCCACCAGCAGGGAAGATTCTTCTCCGTTGTACTGGTGTCGCTGCTCCTGCTGCTTCTGATCGCCGAACTGTTCCGAACGCTCACCCGCACCAACAGGGTCGTTCAGTCTATGCTCGAAGCGGTGCTTCACGGGGACCTCAACAGGAGGCTGGAAGAACAGGTATCCGGACTGGGGTTCGGGGGACTGGCCGGATCGGCCCAGCAAATCATCCGGGCCATCGCCTCGGCAAAGATCGAGAAGGAAACCCAGTACCAGTACCTCCGGACCATCCTGGAACACATCCATACAGCCGTGATCACACTGGATGAGGAATTCCGGATCCAGCTGATCAATCCGCTTGCCCTGCAGACACTTGGAATTTATCATACCGGCAAGCCCGGCTGGGGGGAAATCGAGACCAGGGCGCCGGTATTCGCTGAGGCCATCCGGTCGATGGGGACCTCCGGAAGAGAAATGATCCCCCTTCCGGGCACCCCGGAAGGCAGGAAGCTGCTGGTGCTGCTCAATACCGTAAAGGTGGGCGGAGCCCCGGTAAGGATCGTGACATTCCAGGACATAGAACCGGAAATTGAACAGCAGGAAATGGAATCATGGCGCACCATCAGCCGCATCATGGCCCACGAGATCATGAACAGTCTCACTCCCCTTTCTTCCCTGACAGAAACCGGGATGATGCTCCTGCAGGAGGAAGGCCGGATCAGGTCGGCGGGAGAGATCAGTCAGAAGACCATCGACGATCTGTTCATGGCACTGAAGACCATATCCGACAGGAACCGGGCCCTGACCAGGTTCATCGGCAATTACAGGGAGCTCTCCCGGCTTCCCGAACCCGATCTGAAGGAGGTCCGGATCTCCGGCTTGCTGGATGAGATCCGGCAGTTATACAACCAGGAGCTGACTGACAGAAACATCGCCCTGACCATCGTTCCCGGTCCCCCGAAATGCAGCATCAGGGCTGATGAAGCCCAGGTAAAACAGGTGCTGATCAACCTGGTCAAGAACGCCCTGGAGGCACTGGAGGGAGCAGTTGAACCAACGCTCATCATCAAGGTCAGGCGGGTTTTGGACCGGATCATCATTGAGGTGACCGATAACGGACCGGGGATCCCGGAAGAGATCGTGGATCAGGTCTTTGTTCCCTTCTTTTCCACCAAGACTGACGGCTCCGGCATCGGTCTCAGCCTCTGCCGCCAGATCATCCACAATCACGGGGGACAAATCTCACTGCGATCCGAAAAAGGAAAAGGGACCACCATCAGGATGGCACTCCCCTGCCGGGAGTCCTGAAAAAAGAAGGCCTGGTGATCCGGCAGGAATTTTCTTGCGCATTTGCTCACGGATTCGTACCTTTTCAGGACCAAAAAAAACACTTATCGAATCCATTATGAGCAACGAAAAAATCGATCTGAACAAGATCATCAGGGATTCCGTGGATACCCTCATGAATCCCAAATCCTATTTTTCTTCCCTCTCCCTGAAGGGAGGATTCGCTGAACCTGTGATCAAGGTGGCCATCTACGGGGTCATCGCAGGATTGTTCGCATTCCTCTGGAGCGTACTGGGATTGTCGGCCATGGGCGGAACCGGGATCATGGGAGGTGCCGTGGGCATCATGGCCCTGGTATGGGCGATCATTGCCTCCATTGTGGGGCTATTCGTGGGTGCCGTGATCATGCTGGTGATCTCTGCCATCTGCGGCGGGAACACAGATTTTGAGGCCAACCTGAGGGTGACTGCATCCCTTGCGGTGCTCTATCCGGTCCAGTCGGCCCTTTCCTTCTTCTACGGGATCAGCCTGACCCTGGGAAGTATTGTCTGGGTCATTGTGGGACTGTACGGGATCTACCTGCTCTACATGGCGCTCGTACATGCACTTAAAGGAAAGGATTCCGCCGCAAAGATCGTTGCCCTGGTCCTGGTCGTGCTTCTGGTGATCGGCTTTTTTACGGGAAGAAGGGCCTCCAAAGCGGTCCGGGATTACTCGGATGAGCTGGAGGAATTTAGGCTGGAACAGCTGGATTGACGGGGCGTGGGCCTGCGGTAATTCACCTTGAGTGATGCGGTCAAAAACCGGATGGCCGGAGTTATTTCCGTGCTTATTCACTCATGATTCGCAGAAATTCCTCCCTTTCAAGCTTTACCGGTTCATATTCCACGCCGTATCTGCCCAGTACACGGACAAATACCCTTAAATGATTCTCCGAGGCATTGCAGAGGTTTGTATAGACCCTTCTGACATCTGTATTTTCCACATTTTCATTCAACTCCGTCTGAAGGTCGATAATATCCACCTCCTCGATAAATGCTCCGGCCTTCAGCGCCTCCTCCCTGCCTTCACTGCCCATTTGGATGAGCTCATCGTACAGTTGCTGAAGGGTTTCATTTTTAAATACACCCTCCGGATTGTCCCCCACCGGATCTTCCAGACCATATGTGTCAATCAAATACTTCATGGCATCCATATGGACCTGTTCGCTCTTTGAAATGTTCAGAAAAGGCCTGAGCGGGAACCTGTCATAGAGATAAAGATATACATCACGGGCCAGTTTTTCCTCCTCCCTGAGGAATAATATCCCTTCTTTTTCAGCTTCGGTCAATGGCTGTGAAATAAAACCTTTCAGAACAGGATCACCGGCAATGCCGTTTCCTTCATCCATGGCAGCCCCTTCCGTGCACTGCGTGAACGGAAGAAAGAGTCCGGCTGAAATCAATAACACTCCTGCGGTCTTTGCCATCATTGTCTTCATGATATGATCGTTTTTTTGTTTTACATCGATGGATACGATCCGCACCTGGCCTGCTTATGTATCCATATATCTATATTTGTAAATACAAAGTTTTGGAAATTCCTCCGGAGGAAGCTCATAAAATTCAGCAAAAATGTTATAAAATCAGGTAAGCAGATCGATGGGCCTTTTGGAGGAACGGTCGCCGGCCCTGTATTCGCTCACCGTCATCCCGGTGATGTTCCTGAACTGGCTGGAAAGGTACTGGACACTGCTGTAGTCCATCATAAAGGCAATTTCGCTCAGGGTGAACTCTTCCTGGTCGATCAGTTCCTTGATCCGCTCGATCTTGTTGAGGATGATATACCGTTCCAGGGTGATGTGTTCATGGGAAGAGAAGATCCGGGACAGGTAGGAATAACTGAGCCCCAGTTTTTCCACCAGGTAATCCGACTTTCGTACGATGGAATCCACATTGTTCATGTAATGGATCAGCTCGATCACCGCCAGCTTTATCTTCTCCACAAGCTGCTGTTCCCTGCCCTCGATGAGGTCCGTCCCCAGTTCCAGGAGCACCTGCCTGATGTCATCGCGGCTGACGCGTGTTTCGTCAAATCGGATGGTCGCTTTTCCCAGGCTGATTTCATCCACAAGTATCCCGGCCTTTTCCAGTTTCTCTTTGATCAGTACAATACAGCACCGGGAGACCATGTTCTTGATATGGATCGTAGTGGTAATCATAAATCCGAAGGCGGGGAAACAAAATCATCTCCCCGGTCGTATTAAGAACGCATTTATGTTGCATTCAAATCTGATGCCGGAGGTTGAAAATTATAAAATTTTCCCGGAATAGTGTAACAGCCAACAGATGAAGATTCCTGATTTTTACCATACCAATACGAACCATTCCATCTATCATGCGGATCAAAAAGAATATTGCCGTCAGTGATTCCGGATTTGTCTTCAATCCCACAACCGGCGATTCCTACTCAATGAACCAGGTAGGCCGGGAGATCCTGAACCATCTGGCCAATGGCAAATCACTGGAAGAGATCAAAGCGTTCATGACCGCGGAATATGACGTGGACGAGGCCAGCTTTGAGAAGTATTACTTTGACTTCCTGAGCATGCTCAGGCAGTTTGAACTTCTGGACGATGGGGATGAAAACTAAGATCACCGTCGCCCTCTCCGGATTGAACAATACGGACAATCCGGGACCCGGGGTACCGGTCATCCGTGGCATCCGGGAATCCGAATACTTCGACCCGCGGATCATCGGGCTTGCCTATGAAAACCTGGAGCCGGCCATTTATATGCGCGGGGTGGTGGACAAGACCTACCAGGTACCCTATCCGTCGGAAGGATCGGGTGTCCTGATAAACAGGATCCTGGAGATCCACCGCAGGGATCCCATCGATGTGGTGGTGCCCAACTTTGATGCAGAGCTGTATGCCTTCATGCGGTCGGAAAAAGTGCTGGAAGATGCGGGGATCAGGACATTCATCCCCACCCTGGAACAGTTCGAGGAACGGCACAAGGAACATCTTCCCGAATTCGGCAAAAAATATGACCTGCATGTCCCCTTCAGCAAATCGATCACGGGACCGGACGAGATCAGGAAACTGAAAGATGACTTTGAATACCCCCTGATGGTGAAGGGTAAATTCTATGATGCCTACCTGGCCTACAACGAAGAGCAGGTGCGGATGCACTTTAACAAGATCACTGCCAAATGGGGTGTTCCGGTGATCATCCAGGAGTTCATCAAGGGGACCGAGGTGAATGTGGTGGCCCTGGGTGACGGCCGGGGAAATACCATCGGTGCCGTTCCCATGCGGAAACAGTATATTACCGACAAAGGCAAGGCCTGGGCGGGGATCACCCTGGACGACAGGAAGATGCTGGATCTGACCAGGGAGATCATGGAAAAGACAAAGTGGCGGGGAGGGATGGAACTGGAACTGATCAAGTCTCACCGGAACGAGCTGTACATCATCGAGATCAATCCGAGGATCCCCGCCTGGGTCTACCTGGCGGTGGGCGCGGGACAGAACCTTCCCGAAGCCATGGTCAAACTGGCCCTGGGCTTGGAAGTGAAACCATTCAGTACATACGAGGTGGGAAAGATGTTCATCCGTTACTCCTACGACCTGATCACCGATCTGAAAGAATACGAAAAATTGTCCACACAGGGCGAACTGTAATACAAATGATCATGGAAAAAAAGCCTTTCGAGAGACCTTTTATCAAAAGACTGCAGGCGGGCATGCCCAGCAAGTTCGGGATGAAGGTGGCAACCGAACCCCTCACCCATATTGATGACGTTTCTGTTTCAGAACTGCTGGACGAACACGGGTCGCCCCTGTACGTTATATCCGAAAGAACTATCCGGGAAAAGTTCAGGAAAGCCAGGCATGCTTTTACGACCCGGTATCCCAGGGTGCAGTTCGCCTGGTCCTACAAGACCAATTACCTGGATGCGGTGTGCCGCATCTTCCACCAGGAAGGTTCATGGGCGGAGGTGGTTTCGGGCTTTGAATATGACAAAGCCCTCCTGAACGGCGTGAAAGGGAGCCAGATCATTTTCAACGGGCCGGACAAGACAGACGAGGAGCTGAGAAAAGCCATTGTGAATGACTCCCTGATCCACATCGACCACTTCGATGAATTGTATTCCATCATCGCCATATCCGAAAACGTTGAAAAACGTCCCAAGGTGGCCATCCGGGTGAACATGGATACGGGGATTTATCCCATGTGGGACCGCTTCGGGTTCAACTACGAAAACGGGGACGCGTGGGACGCCATCAACCGGATCATGATGAACGAAAAACTGGAACTGGTGGGATTGCATGCGCATATAGGCACTTACATGCTCGCGGCAAGTGCCTACAAGGTGGCTGCCGGCAAGCTGGCCGATCTGGCATACGGGATCGAGAAGAAGTATGGTACCAGCATCAGGTATATCGATCTCGGGGGAGGATTTGCCTCCCAGAACACCCTTAAGGGTGCCTATTACCCGGGCTCCGATACGGCCCCTTCATTCGAGGAATACGCAGAGGCCATCTCATCGGCCATCCTCAACTCGCAACTCAATCCGCGGAACCTGCCCACGCTGATCCTTGAAAGCGGAAGGGCGCTGATCGATGACGCGGGTTACCTGCTCGGAACCGTCATCGCCAACAAGCGGCTTTCCTCGGGGAACCGGGCTACCATCGTGGATGTGGGAGTGAACCTGTTGTTCACCTCCTTCTGGTACGATCATGAGGTGTATCCGGCTGCACCGGTATCTGAGCACCTGGAAGAGACCACCATTTTCGGCCCCCTCTGCATGAACATCGATGTGGTCCGGGATGCCATCGCCTTCCCCCTGCTCAAGAAAGGGGATCATTTCGTGATCAAACGCATCGGTGCCTACAACATGACCCAGTGGATGCAGTTCATCACCCTCCGGCCCAATGTGGTGCTCATCGACCTGGACGGGAAGGTCCATGTGATCAGGAAAAAAGAACACATGGAACTGGTCAGGCAGCAGGAGGCGATCCCGGACCATCTGAAATGATCCCGCAAAAAAATGATCCCCTCAACCTGA
Organism: Bacteroidales bacterium; assembly: GCA_040768485.1. Classification (GTDB taxonomy): domain Bacteria; phylum Bacteroidota; class Bacteroidia; order Bacteroidales. The sequence continues at coordinate 56,089 of JAXGMU010000004.1, read as the reverse complement.
ATAAAACACTGATCTGTTGAAACGCTCCGGCGACATAAAGCTCTTTATCAGGTCCGTTCCCAACAGCTACGGGCAGGTCTTCTTCTCGGACCAGCTGCTGTTCTCCTTTGTCCTCATGCTGGTCACCTTCTTCGACATCTATGCGGGGCTGATGGGACTGCTTTCGGTGATCGTTACCAACCTGGCAGGATTTCTGCTGGGACTTGACAGGCGGAACATTGCCAGGGGGGTGTTCGGCTTCAACAGCCTGCTGGTGGGACTGGGACTTGGGATCTATTTCAAACCCGACCTGCTGCTCATCGTGGTGGTCATCATGGCGGCCATCCTGACCCTGCTGATTGCCGTTTCACTCCAGGGAGTGATCGGCAAGTATGCCCTGCCGTTCCTCTCCGTCCCCTTTCTTCTGGCCATCTGGATCATGACCCTGGCCACCAGGGAATTCACGGCCCTGGGGATCAGCGAGCGGGGGATCTACACCTTCAATGACCTGTATACCATCGGGGGAGATGTGCTTGTCCGGGTGTATGAATGGTGGAACGACGTGGATCTGGCCAGGTCCCTGAGGATCTACTTTCTCTCCCTGGCGGCCATCCTGTTCCAGTTCAACCTGCTTTCGGGCATCCTGCTGGCGACGGGACTGCTGCTGTTCTCAAGGATCGCCTTCTCACTTTCGCTGATCGGTTTTTATACGGCGTTCCTGTTTTATGAACTGATCGGGGCACATATTTCCGACGTGAGCTACAGCTATATCGGATTCAATTACATCCTGACATCCATCGCGGTGGGGGGATTTTTCATCATCCCCTCCAAACGTTCCTTCCTTTGGGTGATCCTGCTGATCCCCATCGTGGCCATGATCACCATCAGCCTGTCCCGGGTTCTTGCCGTATTCAGCCTGCCGGTGTATTCACTGCCCTTCAACCTGGTGGTGCTTTTGTTCCTCTATGCCCTGAAATTCAGGCTTGAACCATCTCTCAAACTGGCCGAAGTGCTGATCCAGCATAACTCCCCCGAAAAGAACCTGTATGCATTCCACAACGATGTGGTGCGCTTCCGGCACCGCGAGAGGGTGAGGATCAGGCTTCCGTTCCTGGGTGCCTGGACGGTATCCCAGGCCCATGACGGGGAATATACTCACAAGGATGAGTTCCGGCATGCGTGGGATTTCGTCATTACCGGTACCGAGGGCAAACAGTACATGGGAAGCGGAGATGCGCTCACCGACTATCACTGTTACGACAAAATGGTCGTGGCGCCGGCGGACGGCACCATCGCTTTTGTCGCGGACCATGTTCCTGACAATCCCGTGGGGGAGGTCAATCTGAAGGATAACTGGGGCAACACGGTGGTCATCCGGCACGACGAACATCTGTACACCTCCCTGAGCCACCTGAAAGAGGGGACCATCAGGGTCCGTGAGGGAGACAGGGTAAAAGAAGGGGACGAGATCGGAAGATGCGGGAATTCAGGACGCTCTCCCTATCCACACCTTCATTACCAGGTGCAGGCCACCCCTTATATCGGATCGGTGACGCTGAAATTCCCCGTCAGCCACTATATCCTTCATTCCCGCCAGCCGTTCAGCCTGGAATCCTATGCTTATCCCCGGAAAGATGACCTTGTCTCAAACATTGAAAGGAACGGCCTCCTTCACCAGGCTTTCCACCTGATCCCGGGCAAAAGGTTCCGTTTTACCGTGAAAGGGAGCGCGGACATGAAAGAAGCTGCCTGGGAGGTGAACACGGATGCCTACAACAATCCCTATATCCGGTGTGAACAATCGGGTGCCGTGGCTTATTTCATCAACGACGGGGACCTGATCTATTTCACCCATTACAGCGGGAATAAACATACGCTGCTTTATTATTTTTTCCTGGCGGCATTTCAGGTTCAGCAGGGATTCTACCAGGACCTGGTCATCTCGGACCGGTACCCGCTCAATTTGATCTTCCGGCACCCGCTGCTGGCACTGCAGGATTTTGTGGCCCCTTTCTGGAAGTTCCTGCGATCCGAATTCGAATGCCGGTATGAATGGATCGATAACGAGATGTCCCCTTCGGAGATCCGGCTGCGGTCCGCCGCCCGCAACCTGATTTCGGGAAAATTGCTGCGCAGGCTTGATTTTTCCATGACCATCAACGAAAAAGGGATCCGGACCTTTGAAGTGGATTCCGGCAAACTTCACCTGGAAGCAACATGTGCAGACTGACCGTCATCACCCTTTTCATGCTGCTTCTGGGCATATCCCGGCAGGGCATTGCACAGGAACAGGATTCATTCAGCAGGTTCGACAGGGAAACCTACCGGTATTATATTGAAGGAAAGTGGGACAGCCTCATCCATACGGGGAAGGAAGCGCTCAGGGAGGAGATCGATTATTATTATCTGCGGATGCGGCTGGGGATCGCTTATTACAGCAACAGGAATTACCGGAAGGCGGCCACCCATTTCACCAGGGCGCTCGAGTGGAACCACCAGGACCCGGCGGCCCTTGAATATCTCTATTATTGCAGGATCTATGCCGGTGAGAAGGAGCAGGCAGATCTTCTCAGAAAACGGTTCAGGGGCGATCTGTCACTGAAAATGCCCCCTGCCGAACCAGCCTTTTTCGGCATGTCCGGGGTTGAATACCTCATCAGCCATAACCTGAACAGGGAGATCCTGGAGAGTCCCGATGTATCCATTTCTGCACCGGTTCCCGGTGTCCAGTACGTCACCTCCGGATTCTCTAATCTTTCAGCCTCCCTTTCAAACGCCATTGCCCCGGGGATCTCCCTGGAACATGCATATACCTTCCTGTCGAAAAAGAATCTCTATTATTATTTCGACGGGATCAGCAGGTACTATACGACAGCCCAGCAGGTCAGGCAGCATCAGTATTACCTCTCACCCCGACTGACCACCCTGTCGGGACTGACATTGATCCCCGCATTCCACGTGGTCCGCCTGCGCTACCAGGTTTTCGCAGATGCAGGGACCGGATACCAGGGAGGGAACAACATGATCCTTGTCTTCCAGGAAAAAACTGATTTCCTGGCCGGTCTGGCATTGAAACAGCGGATCGGTCCGGTGGATCTTCACCTTGGCGGATATTACTCGGATCTGAACGACATGGAGCAGGTCCAGAGCAGGATCGGGCTCACCTGGTACCCCCTGGGAAACCTGAACCTGTATGCCGGCGGTTTCGCCAATTCCCTTTACAGGACCGGCACCGGGGAAGGAGTGCTCAACGTCATCCCCGAGATCCTGTTCGGCTTCTCCATCGCTGAAAAAGCATGGATTGAACTGAATGCTTCATCGGGCGAGATGGAGAACTATACCGAAAATTACGGAGCCATTATCTTTAACAGTTTCGGGGAAAAGCCAGGAAAAAAGGCCGGTCTGTCCGTGTCAGTGCCCGTTTCATCGAATGGATCAATGGTATACCTGGGCGGCCGGTGGGCAGCATACCGGAGCAGGTTCATTCCTCTTGATCCGAACCTGGTCGATCAGGGCAATGCAATCACCTATCACACCATATCAATTTACGGAGGATTATCATGGAAATTTTAAAAATTCTGAGGCGGGGCCTGTGGTCCGGCCTGCTTATTTCTGCTGTCATTTCTGTAAGGGGACAGGAGTTCAAGGAGATCAAGGACGCCTTCCAGCAGAGCTACATCCAGGAAGCCACCGGGGAGGTCCTTGCCGCGGTGAACAGCCTGAAGAAGGTGTATGATGAAAAATCATACGAGATCAACCTGCGCCTCGGCTGGCTGAGCTACCAGGCAGGTAATTTTACCGAATCCGTGGCCTATTACAACAGGGCGGTCAATCTCATGCCCTATGCCATTGAACCCAGGTTCGGGATCGTGTACCCCGGGGCTGCCATGGGAAACTGGACCATGGTGATGGATCAGTATGCAAAGATCCTGGAAATCTGCCCCAACAATTCCATCGCCATGCACAGGATCGGGCTGATCTATTATGGCAGGGAGGATTTCGAGACCGCGAAGAAATACTTCGAAAAGGTGGTCAACCTCTATCCCTTTGATTATGACGCCCTCACCATGCTGGGCTGGTCATATTTCAAACTGGGCAATTACAGGGAAGCAAAGGTGCTGTTCCAGAAAGCCCTGCTGCATACCCCCGGCGGCTCGTCTGCACTGGAGGGACTGGACCTGCTGGACCAGCCCTGAGAGATGGGTTGGGACTTGTTTTACTGAAACAACAAACGATATAAATAAAACCCGAAAAAGGATGAAAACCCGCATCATCATTGCCGTCTTGTGGCTCCCGGGATTGTTGCTCCATGCACAGCCCTCGCTTGAGCACATTTACACGGTTTCCGCCAACATCTGCCGGATGGAAAATACTGGAGAGGTGTATTACACCATGGACGTGGTCAATAAAGAATGCCGTATCTACCGGATGGACCACAGCCTGTACAAGACCATTTCGCTGCCGGCCCCTGAAGGGTATTACCTGTATAATGTACAGTTTGTTTCCGAAAAGCTCTTCAACAGCGACAACCTGGTGGAATTGTTCTACACCTATTCCATGTATGTCCCCACCACAGATTCTTACTTTTATACGTATGAGTCCAGGCTCATCAACGAGAACGGGAACGTCCTGCTGAGCATCCCGGGAGCAGGATATTCCAGTTTGCTCGATACGGAAAATGAGGGCAGGAAATTTCTGGTGTATATTTACGATTACTCTGTGATCCCATACAGGACGCAGACCCAGGTGTATGCCCTTCCTGAGGCCGCCACGAAATCAGAGATTCCCTACTCCGCTTATAATACCGGGAATCCATTCCCCAACCCTGCCGGTTCGGTGGTTCATATCCCGGTACAGTTGCCCCCGGGTAGTGATTCAGGATCGCTTGAGCTGTTCGATGCCCGGGGCCGGAGGGTTTTGAGCTGTCCTGTGACAGCATCCACGGAGCAGCTTGTACTGCCGGCAAGTCAGCTTCCTCCCGGAACATACATGTACCACGTGGAAACCGGCAATGTGCGTTCCCCGTCCAAGAAGATCGTGGTTACAAGATGAATCCTGCCTGTGAAACATCTTCAGGACCGGGATACCTGGAACCCCGTCTGTGAAACGGCGAAATCAACAAACCGGGCCCGTTTGTTGGGCGGGTCATTCTCCAGGTTGTTTTTTACCTTCACCGCGGCATCGGGCGAGCGGGCAAACATGAGCAGGTATCCGCCCCCGCCGGCACCCAGCAGCTTGTAGCCCAGCAGGTAATCATCCACCCTCCTGATGATCTCCCTGATCACCGGCGGATTGGTCCCCTCGTCCAGCCGCTGGTTCAGCTCCCAGCTGATGGCCACCTTCCCGGCCACCTCTTCATAGTCATTGCCCAGAAGCGCGTCAAAGGTTTCACCGGCGTGCTGTTTCATCTCGCTGAAGATCTCCAGGTGACGGGCCGAATTGAGAAACATCCCCTTCACGATCTCTCCCAGGATGTCCCTGGCCACACGGGTGACACCCGTGTAATACAACATTACCATTTGCCCCCGTTCCGCCCCGGAAAAAACCTGCTCGGGGATCCACCGGATGCGGGGCGACTGGCGGATCCCGAGAGCGGTCTCCAGCAGCTTGATCCCCTCGAACACCCCTCCGTACTGGTCCTGCCAGCCGCCGCCTGTGGTAAGCATCTGTTCCAGGATCAGGGTACGGTATGAGATCTCGTGTTTGTCCCAGTTAAGCCCGCAAAATTCGCTGAGGGTTCCCATGACCGTGGCTGCCAGGTTTGAGCTGGTCCCCAGTCCCGATCCCTTGGGCACGGCGGCCAGCAGGGACATCTCCAGTCCGCACCCGAACTCCTTCAGGAGAGAGACCAGGTCAGGGAATGTTTTCCCGCTGAAGCGGTTGCTGAATCCTGCCAGCGCCAGCGCTGCCATGGGGATGGAAAATCCGTCCCCCGGCCGGTCATATTTTTCCAGTTCCCCGAAAGTTGTGATTTCTTTCTTGATCCCCAGGTCAATGGATCTGAGCACGATCTTGTGTTCCTCAAGGGGACGGGCATAGACCTGCAAGGGCAGCTGTCCGTTCAGCTCCACCGCCATGTTCACCACCCTGCCCCCCTCCATGATGCAGTAAGGCGGGGTATCGGTCCATCCCCCGGCCAGGTCCAGCCTCACCGGGCTCCTGCCCCAGAGGATCTGGTCGTCCAACAGGTTGCGGTGGGGAGCGACGGGTGCCTGTTTCAGGGTGTCGATCATCGCCTCACGCAAAATGGAGAAAGCCTGTTGCTCATGCTTTTCGGCCATTTTCCTGGTCCCGGCGACCCTGGCACGGAACATGCTGTCATTGATGCGCCTGATCACCGGTTCGCCGGGTGCCAGTGCCGCAGGGGGATCCAGGTGTGCTTCCCTGTAATCGGCCGCGGTCTTCTCCAGGTCCAGGTAGTAAAAAATACTGGTCCGGTGATGTGCGGCCAGCAGGGGGAGGGAGCGGACCATCAGGGACTGCCTTTGCCGGTACAGCGCCGGAATGTCCGCTTTTGCAATCAGTTCCCTCGCCGACAACCGCTCACACCGGATCCACCGGTCCCGCATCCGATCCTGCCAGGCCGCTTCATGGCCGCTCCCGTTCCCCACCATAAAAAGGAGCATCTTTCCGATTTCTTCCCTCTTAAGAACCGGGAACAGGGGTGCCTCGAACATGGATCCTCCCGGTGAAATACCAGCTTCCTCCGGAATGATCCTCCGTTGTTCCATCCAATCGGTCAGCGGTCCTTCCATCCACGCGCCCCCTCTGTCCGGGGTCCCCCTAAAATTGTCTGAAAAACCATAGGTCCGAAGCACATACCGGTCCCTGCCCAGGGGGACCAGATCCACACAGTTCCCCGCCGTGAGCTCAATCTCCCAGTCATTCTCAGGGATCCCGGTCAGGATATGGTGGTGGTTCAGTTTCCATGATTCCGGGATATGGCAGTTCTCGATCCAGAGATGGTGGTTTTGCTCGGTGAATTTGATCCGGATCTCTGCATTCTGCTGGAAGATGGATGGGTGGTGGTCCGGTTCCCGGGTCAGTTTCAGGCGCTGGTCGGTTATCCGGTTCTGGAGCTTCAGGGTGGAATCGATCAGGTCGCTGTTGCTCCCGAAATGATAGAATTCCCCCTGGTGCAGGGGGTACAATTTCACCTGCAGCCCCTGCAACTCCGGGTCGCTGACCTGCGGTTCCGTTCCGAAGGAAGCAAGCATTTCACCGTACAGGTCATAGTAATCCGGCAGTCCGTCCCGGAAATTTTCTTTCTTTTCATCCCACCCCGACCTTTTCATCAGGAGCATGGTGGTGGTTTCATTCAGCAGCACAATGCCCGAATCCATCAGGTAGAAATATTCTCCGGAAAGCTTCCTCAATTCCTCTATGGAGGGTTTCTGCTTCACAAATGCGAGGGTGTCCTGTTTTTCCCTGCGGCTGAAAAACACCCCGTGCCGGGAGGCCACCGGATCATCCACCCAGACACCGAACACCAGTACATCCGCCTCGGGAAGGTCCATGAACCGGTCCGATGAAATGAACATCACATCCCCGCTGGCGATCAGGACCCGGTATCTGTCCGGCGCATTCTTCAGGATGCGTTCATAATAGGGGACCTGTAAATCGAGTAGTTTCTGGTCCAGGTGCTGTCCCTTGGACCACCGGAATACCGGAACGGGAAGCAGTGACTTCCCCGTGGCAGCATAGGCCGGCAGCCGGCGGCTTTCCCCTGAAGAATGAATGACCATCCGCTTTTCGGCGGCGAGCCATTTCCTGAAACCTTCGCCCGAACGTAAGGAGCGGTAAGCAGATGCCAGCAGGTGGGCCGTCCCTCCCCCCGATCCGGCCCTTTTTTCCTCCGGATCGGAGGTGCAGAACCATTCTTTCCTGTCCTTCTTTTCAAGTTCGTGAAAACGGGAGACCATCCCCTGCGGTACACTGATCAGCTTGCTGATGGGCATAAGGAGTGTTTTCATCAAAAATAAGGGATTCCGTCAGTTTTTTCATACTTTGGACAGATGGAAATGTATCTCAAAGCAACGACATGAAAGCGTATCGAAAACACCTGAACCGGGCCGGAAAAAGGATGAACCGGTGGTTCTTCACCGGGTGGGTCGCACTTGCGGCTGCCGTATCCGCCGAAGCCCAGGAGATCCCTTCCGCCCCGGCCATTGAAAGCCCGTCCACCTTCCGGAACCCTGTCCTGCCCGGATTCTTCCCCGACCCGTCCATCTGCAGGGCCGGGGACGATTACTATATGGTGAACTCCACCTTTGAGTGGTTCCCCGGACTTCCGGTCCACCACAGCAAAGACCTGGTCAACTGGGAGCTGATCGGATACGGGATCGCGCGTCCGGGCCAGGTGGATCTTCCCGAAGGACTGGGCGATTCAAGGGGTGTCTTCGCCCCGACCATCCGGTACCATGACGGGATCTTTTATATCATCAATACCTGCGTGGACTGCAACGGGAACTTTTACATTACCGCGGAGGATCCCGCCGGGCCCTGGTCGGACCCGGTCTGGCTTCATTCTCCCGGGATCGATCCCTCCCTTTTCTGGGACGATGACGGCCGCTGTTACTATGTGGGGCACGGGAATTTGACAGGGAAACAGGAATGGCCGGACCAGCAGGGGGCCTGGATGCAGGAACTGGACCTTTCGCAGCAAAAACTGGTGGGCAGGCGGGTGCAACTGACCCACGGGCATGCATCCAATGCGGTGTGGGCAGAAGGACCGCACCTGTATAAGATCAACGGGAGATACATGCTGCTGGTGGCAGAGGGAGGCACCGATTTCCACCACAGCGTTACCATGCACCACAGCGACAGCCTGTGGGGACCGTATATCCCCTACCATGTGAACCCGGTACTCACCCACCGGCACCTGGGAAGGGAATATCCGCTCTATGCCGTGGGGCATGCCGATCTGGTGGAAACGCAGTACGGTGAATGGTGGTCTGTGATGCTGGGCAAGCGGAGGGTGGACGGATACACACTGCTGGCCCGGGAAACCTTCATGACCCCGGTCATATTCGAGGACCAGGGCGGAATGCCGACCCCCGTATTCAATCCGGGCATGGGGAGACTGTCAATGGAGCAGGAACGGCCCGATCTTCCCTGGACCCCGGCTGAACCGTCCCCTTCCAGGGATGAATTTAACGGGGAGCAGCTGTCCCTTCACTGGAATTTCCTGCGTACCCCGTTTGAAAAATGGTACCGGCTGGCGGACGGGACACTGGAGATGGATGTAAGGTCCGAGATGGCGGAGCGGTTCGAGAATCCCTCCCTGATCGCCCGCAGGATCTGTCACCATGCCTGGCATGTTGCCACCGAAATGGACTTTTCTCCGTCAGGTGAGCACCAGCAGGCGGGACTGATCATCTACCGCAGAAGCACCCATCTTTTCAAGCTGGTCAGGGAAATGAACGCGCTGGTTTTGATCAGGACCCTGAACGGCAATCGTGAAGAGCTGGCACGCGTTCCCTGGGAAGAGGACCAGGTGGTCCTGTTGGCCGAGGCAAAAGGAACGGGCATTGTCTTTATGGCCGGGTCCTCTGAAGCTGCGCTCCGCCAGATCGGCGATGTGCAGAGCCTGTCTGTCATTTCCGATGAGCTGGCAGGCGGGTTCAACGGATCCTACGCCGGTATGTACGCCACCGGCAACGGCCATGCCGGAGGCGGTGTTGCATCTTTTTCATGGTTTGAATACGAAGGAAAATGAAGGTATTATTCATCGGCGGAACGGGAAATATATCCATGGCCTGTTCCAGGGATGCCCTCGGAAAGGGGATCGAACTGTTCCACCTGAACAGGGGAAACACACAGCCGGTTGTGCCGGAGGGAATTACAACGCTGACCGCTGACATCAACGATACCGGACAGGTCCGTCAGATCCTGAATGATCACCGGTTCGATGTGGTGGCCAATTTTATCGCTTTTGTTCCCGGGGAGATCAAACGGGATATTGGCCTCTTCTCGGGTCGTACCGGGCAGTATATTTTCATCAGTTCGGCCTCGGTCTACCAGAAGGTGGGCGGGCATCCGGTGATCACCGAGTCCACTCCACTGTACAATCCTTACTGGGAATATTCCAGGCAGAAGATCGCCTGCGAGGAAATGCTCAACAGGGCATACCGGGATCACGGATTCCCGGCTACCATCGTCCGTCCTTCCCACACCTACGACACGGTCATTCCCCTGGCCATCGGCGGATGGAAGGATTACACGATCATCGACCGTATGAAGAAGGGAAAACCGGTGGTTATCCACGGGGACGGAACCTCCCTCTGGACGGTCACCCATTCGGAAGACTTTGCAAGGGGATTTACCGGCCTGCTAGGGAACCGGCAGGCCATCGGTCACGCTTTCCACATCACTTCCGATGAACTGCTGAGCTGGAACCAGATCTACGAGGCGGTGGCCGGTGCGGCCGGAGCCGGACTGAATGCAGTACACGTCGCATCGGCTTTCATCAGTGATTTTGCCGATGCGAACGGAAGGGAAGGGATGCGGGGAAGCCTGCTGGGGGACAAGGCCCTGAGCGTGATCTTTGACAACTCGAAGATCAAGCGGTTCGTTCCCGGTTTCCAGGCAGTCATTCCTTTCCGGCAGGGGATCCGGCGCACCCTGGAATGGTTCGAATCCGATCCTTCGAGGATGCGGATCAACAGGGAAAATGATGCCTTCATGGACCGTCTCCTGCAGGCCTACCGCAGAGAAACCCATTCTTAAAAAAAAGTCGGTGTGTCTTCGGTGCTAAACCTGCTGCTTCGCACCAGCTCAGGCCCCTGCAGACACACCGACCTTTTGATGTCCATTCCGGGTTACGGCTTCAGAATGGGTGTGAGGACGATGTTCCGGTAGCTGACGTTCCCGTGGTCACCCTGAAGGAAAATGGGTCCGGGTGTGAATTCATCCGATGAGATCGCTCCGCCCGTAACCCCTTTCACCGGTTCGTTGTCAATAATGGTGGTCCCGTTCAAAACCACGGTCAGGTGCCTGCTGCACAGGGTAATGTCCAGTTGCTGCCATTGTCCGGCCGGCTTTTCGGCGGATACCTTCGGGGTGATCCTGCTGTACAGGGCCCCCATGTTGTGCGGATCCAGCGGTTTCCCGTAGCTGTCGAATACCTGCACCTCGTAGATGCCGCGCAGGTAGACTCCGCTGTTGCTTCCTTCCGGAACATTCACTTCCAGTTTCAGGTTGAAATCTTCAAAGGTTTTGGTGGTTCGCAGGTTCCCGTAATCGATGTGCGGCTGTCCCGCCTTCTGCACCGGGTCATTGACCAGCACGCCATCGGTAACTTTCCATCCGCTGACTCTGTTCTCACCCATCAGCTCCCAGCCTGACAGGTCTTTGCCATTGAACAGTTCAACCGGCTTTCCGTATTCCACCCGGCTCAGGTCAGGCGCCTGTCCGACCGGGAGAATCTTTTTACCCGTAAAAGCTACTGTCTCGGCTCCGAGCCCGTCCCGGTTGGGGAAATATGCCGTTCCCGAGATCCGGTCTTCCCCGCTTTTCTCCAGGTCGAACCAGAAGACCTGCCGGTGCACCTTCACGGGCTCGCCATCCGCATTCCTTTCCCGGATCACCCGGTTGCTGCGGATGACATACAGGTGGTCCCACCCGGCATACACGAATTCTGCAGGTTCCACACTTCCCCACCGCCACAGCACGTCGGCATCCAGGTAACCATTCTCCATGCGGACTTCCATCCAGCCCACGTTGTCGTTTTCATAATCCAGGTCCAGGCTCCACCTGCCCAGAAACGGTTCGGCGGAAGCTTCCTGGGCGGTCGCACAGGGGACCACCCCGGTCATCATGACCGATAACAGCATGATTGGTATACGCTTTGTTTTCATTTTTTTGAAATTTTCAGAATGCTCGCCGTTAAAGATATACTTTTTGTCCATTCTACGTGTCCGCAGGTTGACAAACAGATATACCCCTGGACGCATTTTAAGAAACAGGCATTGCGGGGACCGGTAGTCAGGGCTGGTAATAGAGGCCCGCATCCGGTCCCAGCGGCAGCCCGATCCATACCCAGGCCACGATCAGAATTGTCCAGGCAATGAAAAAGCCGACGGAATATGGAAGCATGGTGGCAATCACCGTACCGATCCCCGCTTTTTTGTCATATTTCTGGATGAAGGCAATGATCAGGGCAAAGAAGCTCATCATGGGAGAGACGATATTCGTGACACTGTCCCCGATCCGGTAAACCACCTGGGCCAGCTCGGGTGAATAGCCCATGAACATAAAAATGGGGATGAAAATAGGGGCCAGCAGCGCCCACTTGGCCGAAGCACTGCCCATGAACATGTTCATCGTGGCGGCAAAAATGATGAAAAGAATGACCAGGGGGATGAGCCCCACATTCAGGGCAGTCAGTACGCCCGCACCCTTGATCGCCATGATCAGTCCCAGGTTGCTCCATTTGAAATAGGCCACAAACTGGGCCGCGAAGAAGACCAGGACCATGTAAACCGCCAGGGTTTTCATACTGTCGGCCATCCCCTCCGCCACATCACCATCGTTCCGGAATTTTCCCGTCACGATGCCGTAGACCACGCCACCTGCAAAAGCGAAAATGAATAACCAGGCGACCACACCCCTGATCACGGGCGAATGAAGTACCGAACCATCATCACCCCGTAAAAAGCCATTCTCCGGGATCAGTCCCGCCAGGATCAGTACCGTCAGCGCCATGACGGCCACTCCCGCCCACAACAGTCCCGATTTCTCTTTTGACGATAGCTCCTGCAATTCGTCCGAACCGTCATGATCGGAATAATCCCCCAGGCGCGGTGCCACGATCCGCTCCGTGATCAGGGTTCCGACGAAGGCGATGATGAATGTCGATGCCACCATGAAATAGTAATTGGCAGTGGGATTCACCAGGTAGTCCGGGTCAACGATCTGGGCGGCCTCCTCCGAAAGGCCGGCCAGCAGGGGATCTACCGTCCCCAGCAAAAGGTTTGCTGAAAATCCTCCCGAAACGCCTGCAAAAGCAGCTGCCATCCCGGTGATGGGATGGCGGCCGACGGCTTTGAATATGATCCCGGCCAGCGGGATCAGCAATACATACCCCACATCCGAGGCCAGGTTGGAGATGATCCCGCTGAACACCAGGACAAAGGTGAGGATCCTGCGGGGAGCAGACAGCACCAGGAGGCGAATCGCCGCACCGATCAATCCGCTTCCCTCAGCAACACCTATCCCGAGCATGGCCACCAGGACGATCCCCAGCGGGGCAAAACCCGTGAAGTTATCCACCATTTCAAGCAGGATCCTGTGAAATCCTTCCCTGGAAAGCAGGTTGACCGCATCGACCCGCTCTCCTGTTCCGGGATGGATGGCCGACCAGCCTGCCCAGTGGGCAATCCCGCTGAAAAGCAGCGTGAACAAGGCAAACAGTGCAAACAGGGTGGCAGGATGCGGCAATGCGTTACCGACCTTTTCGGTGATGTTCAGAGCTCGCTGGATCCAGGTTTTTTTTCCTGTCATCAGAAATAGGATCTGTAAATAAGATCAAACGGGATGACGGAAAAATTGTTCAATCACCGGGGACTACTGCAGGATCAATTTTCCCGGTACAATTTCTCCGGCATTGCTCTCCAGCCTGAAGAAATACAAACCGCTTTCCAATCCGTCCCGCTGAAGGATGTATTCGTGGTAGCCCGGGGCTCTTTTACCGAGGGGGATCCCTTTGATCCGCCTTCCCATGTTGTCGTAAAGCCAGAGTGTGACATTTCCTTCCTCCATCAGGAAAAACCGTAATGTTGTGGCGCTGGTAAAGGGATTGGGATAATTCGTGACAGATGAAGCGGATTGCTTCCCTGGTCCTGCACCGGTGGTATCCTCGAACCTGATCGTGACCGTGTCACTGGTGGCACATGCGCCATTGACAATCTCCCACTGCAGCTCATAGGTGCCGTATTCGTCCGCCGTGGCAGTCGTGTTGTGCACACCTGCATTCCCGAAGGTGATCGTACCCTGACCGCCGGCCTGTGTCCACGTGCCGCTCCCCGTGGTAGGCTCATTCCCCCCCAGCAATGCCGCCAGCGTATCACGGATCACCTGCTCGGGCCCTGCATTGGCAGCTTCCGCGAAGCGGATCTCCACCCGGTCGTCCGAAGTATATTCCCCTGTAACGATCTCCCACTGCAACGTATATGTGCCGTATGCACTTGCAGTGGCGCTCGTGTTATATACGGCCGTATCCCCGAAAGTGACCGTGCCCGGACCGTCCACCTGTGTCCAGGTGCCGCTTCCGATGGTGGGTTCATTTGCCGCCAGCGTTGCTTCCAGCTGTCCGCAGATATCCTGATCCGGACCTGCATGGCTGATCTCAAGTTCCCCGTTGATCCGCGACAGCTGCATCGCCACGGTGCCGATGGTCAGGGGTGGCAAGGTGAAGACCGAGTCGGACAGAGCGCCCGACAGCTTGCAGTTCTCAGCCGCCGATGTTCTGTACACCGCAGATCCCTCGATGATAAATCCCGGGACGGACAGGTGCATGTGGTACGTTTCACTTCCCGAGCGGTTGATCCCCACAAAAGCAGCCGAGTCCCGGTCCGGACTCATGAAGGTCACCCCCACTACCTGGTTCCCGGACAGGGTGGTCCCCACCCGCTGCCAGCCCGGATGGATGAAAGCCGAAAACTGCTTGAACACGTAAAAATATTTGGTACGGGTGTATCCTTTCTGGTTGGTCCACTGTGAAGAATTCCACGGATTATCCAGGCTCACCAGTCCTCCACCGTTCACCCAGATCAGGTCCCAGTAAAGGAAGGCCGCCACCCGCTCTGCATGAAGCGACTGGTACATCATCCCCGCCACGTTGAACCAGTCCGTCCTGGAATACTCCGTCTGGAAATGGGGCACTTCGGGATGGAAATTTCCCACCTTGGCATAGTTGGTCGAAGCGTAAGGATCATCCTCGCTGGCACCGTGGTACAGGTGGTGGGCAATGCCGTGCAATTTCGAAAGGTCCAGTGCATTCACATAATTCTCCACCGCGTTGTACCCGATGCCGATGCACTCCGGTCCCAGGAACACAGGCTGGTGGTCCCGCTGCATGACCATGTGATATACCGAATCAAGGGCCCTGTTATACCCGGCGATGGTATCCGAGGCATTGACGGTCTCCGCCGGGTTCAGGCGGCAGCTTTCCCATGTGGCCGTAAAATCGGGTTCATTCTGGATGCTCATGTAGCGCAGGTAGACCCCGTTCTGTTCGTACTCATCCAGGGCCCCCTCCCACCAGTCGGCAAAACCTCCGTAGTCAAACTGAACTCCTCCACCCTCGGTGGTGTATCTGAGGGTCCCCCCGTTCGCCCGGTCGTTGTTGCTCTTCAGATACGCCGGCGGTCCCCAGGAAGTGGAAAGGATCGGAATGGGTTTTCCCAGCGCTTCCTCTGCGCCCATCGCAAATTCCTTCACCCGTCCCACCATACCGGCATCATAGTCATATGCATTCCTGACCCGCAGGATATCCAGGCTCAGTTCCCCGAAAATGACTTCGTAAATTTCATCTTTGTTCGGATGGGCAGTGAGCCAGTTCTCATAAAAAGCCAGGGATGCACCGAAACCGGTCATGGTCTGAAAAACGGATGCCGTATCGACAACGACCTGTCTTTCCTGCTGGTCCTGGGAGACAAGGGTCGTGTTCCAGCCCGATAGAAAGGTCATGAACACGATCACGGTGATGGGATTGTATTTCATTTTGTTTTTCATTTCTGGATGAACCGGGTGTACATGGATCTGGTCATTCAGCCACGTTCACGGGGATGATATCACCCGTTACAAAAGACGCCAGTACCTGCGGTTCAAAGATAACATTCCCGGGAAATATTCTCAATAAATGCGTAATATTGCCCTCCGTTAAACAGGAACCGGATGAACAGGAAGATCCTGGATTTGGCCGTACCCAACATCATCAGCAACATTTCGGTCCCCCTGCTGGGGATCGTGGACATGGCCCTGATGGGACACCTCGAATCGGATGTTTACATAGGGGCCATTGCGCTGGGATCGCTGATATTCAATTTTATTTACTGGAGTCTCGGATTTCTTCGCATGGGAACCAGTGGTTTCACGGCCCAGGCCAGGGGAAGGCGTGATATTCCGGAAACCGTCATGGTCCTTTCCAGGGCCATGTTCATCGCCCTGGTGATCAGTGTGCTCCTGCTCGTGCTTCAAAAACCCATTGAACTTCTGAGCTTTATGGTGCTGAGGGGGGAAACGGAAGTGGAACAGCTGGCCATGACCTATTTCAGGATCAGGATCTGGGCCGCCCCGGCGGTCCTGGGACAGTTTGCCCTGCTTGGTTTTTTCCTGGGGATGCAGAATGCCAGGCTTCCCATGACAGTTCTGATCACCGCCAATGTTCTCAACATCATCTGCAGTTTCATATTCGTGATGGTCCTGGGCATGGAATCGGACGGAGTGGCCCTGGGAACGGTCATCGCCCAGTACGCCGGTTTGCTGGTCGCCGTTTTCTTTTTCAGGAAATATTTCAGCAAACTGATGAAACACTGGTCGCTAAAAGCGACCATCCGGTGGGACAGGCTCAGGGGATTTCTTTTGGTGAACAAGGATATCTTCATCCGCACCATGTGCCTGGTGATCGTCTTTTCCTTTTTCACTGCCCGTTCGGCCAGTTCCGATGTTACAACCGAAGGGGAGGAGACCATTCTGGCAGTCAATTCCCTGCTGATGCAGTTCTTCATGTTCTTCTCATTCCTGATCGATGGTTTTGCACATGCCGCGGAGGCGCTTACAGGCAGGTTCATCGGGGCTGGCAACAAACCGGCGCTGACCAGGTCCGTCCGCCTGCTTTTTATGTGGGGGACCGGGATTGCGGTGTTCTTTACAATCCTTTACCTCGGGGGAGGCAATTTCATTTTCAGGCTCCTCACCAACAATCCGGAGGTAATCTCCAATGCCCGACCTTTCTTTTTCTGGGTGATCATCATTCCCGTGGTCTCCTTTGCCGCATTCCTCTGGGACGGGATCTTCATCGGCGCCACCGCCGGCAGGGAGATGCGTAACGCCATGCTCATTTCAACCCTTCTGGTGTTCTTCCCCGCATACCTGATCCTTGGTCGGCTGTGGGGGAACCACGGTCTCTGGTTCGCATTTATCCTGTTCATGCTTTCCCGGAGCCTCACCATGACCCTCATGTCCCGCACCGCCGTCTATGCTCCCGTCCGTCAGGGCTAAATTTTTAATTTGTATTTTCGTGACAGAAGAGAAGATATTACTTATCTCACCAATCAATATGAGCACTTATCATCGGGATAGCTCACCCTTTCAGCAATTGAAAGAAGAAGTGCTGGGTTGCCGGAAATGCGGCCTTGCCAGGACAAGGAAACATGTGATCTTCGGGGAGGGAAACATCCAGGCCCCGGTTTTTATCATCGGTGAGGCCCCGGGGGCGGACGAGGACCGGATCGGCCGACCCTTTGTGGGCAGGTCCGGCCAGTTGCTGGATAAGATCCTGGCTGCATGCGGCTTCACCCGGAAAGACCACGTATTCATCAGCAACATCGTCAAATGCAGGCCCCCGGGGAACAGGGAACCTTCACGGGAGGAAAGAGAAACCTGCATGCCCTACCTGGTCAGGCAGATCGCCATGGTCAATCCGGACATCCTGATCCTGCTGGGCGCAACTGCCCTTAAGAGCCTCTTCGGCCAGGACAAGAAGATCACCCAATTGCGGGGTACATGGATCCAGTGCGAGAGACGTGTGGCCATGCCGGTTTACCATCCTTCAGCACTCCTCAGGAATCCTGCACTGAAACGTGATACCTGGGAAGACTTTAAAAAAATCGTTTTCAAATACAGGGAGATCGTTAATCCCGACCACTATTCTCCCCACGTATGATCCGACCAATATGAAGACTTTCCTGGACTGTTATCCCTGTTTTCTCGACCAGGCCCTGCGGGCGGGCACGATGGCCACGGATGATGAAAAAAAGATCAAGGCGCTCCTGGATGAGGTGGGCTGCATGATCAGGGATATCCCCATGGAACACACCCCGCCGGAAACAGGGGAGATCATCTACCGGAAAGTGAGGGAAATCACCGGGGTGGAGGATCCGTACCGTTCGGTGAAGCAGGTAAGTATCCGGGAAGCACTGGCATTGTATCCCGAACTGAAAAAGTTGGTCGATGAGTCGGACGACAGGCTCCTGACGGCCATCCGCCTGGCCATCGCAGGAAATGTGATCGACCTGGGGGTCAGGCGGCAGTTCGTACTTGCGGATGAGATCCGGAATATCCTGGATCAGGATTTCGCCATCTTTCACTACGATGCTTTCAGGGAACACCTGGAAAACACCGAATCTGTTCTTTATATCGGCGACAATGCAGGTGAATCGGTCTTCGACCGGATCCTGATCGAGGAACTTGGGAAACCAGTGACCTATGCCGTACGCGACATTCCCGTTATCAACGATGTCACCATGGAAGATGCAATTGCTTCGGGTATCGGTGAAGCGGCAGAAATCATCTCTTCCGGATCGCCAGCACCGGGTGCCATCCAGCGATTCTGCAACGGGCAGTTCATGGAAAAATTTGAGCATTCCGATCTGATCATCAGCAAGGGACAGGGTAACTATGAAGCGCTGTCCGAGGTCCGCCGGCCCGTGTTCTTCCTGCTCAAGGCCAAATGCAAAGTGATCGCAGCCGATCTTGAGGTTCAGGTGGATGACATCGTTCTGAAAGGGATCAACACATAAATTGCAAAAAAGCAGAATTTTGTGCCATGTATAAATATTTATTCGGACCGGTACCCTCCAGGAGGCTGGGCATGTCACTGGGAGTGGACCTGGTGCCACACAAGGTGTGCTCGCTGGACTGCGTCTACTGCGAATGCGGACCCACAACAAGGCTCACCGTGGACAGGAAGGAATATATCCCCTACAAAAAGGTCACCGGGGAACTGGAACACTATTTTTTAAACAATCCCGATCCCGATTACATCACTTTTTCAGGTTCCGGAGAACCCACCCTCAACTCCCGGATCGGTGACGTGCTGCATTTTATCAGGGAACATAAACCGGACACCCCGGTGGCCGTGCTCACCAACGGCACCCTGCTGCACCTGGAATCCGTCCGTAACGAGCTGCTGGAAGCCGATGTGGTCCTGCCTTCGCTTGACGCAGCCACCATGGAGACCTTCCGGCAAATCAACCGTCCTGCATCCGGGCTGGATCTGCACGATTACATCAACGGACTTGTATCGTTCAGGGAGGTATTCAAAGGAGAGATCTGGCTGGAGGTGTTCATCATCCCGGGATACAACGACCACCGGGTAGAACTGGATGCCCTTAAAGAAGCTTTTAACAGGATCCGGGCCGACCGCATCCAGCTGAATACCCTGGACAGACCGGGCACGGTGGCGGACCTGCAGCCGGCCAGCCGGAACACCCTGCTGCAGATCGTGGATTACTGGGGCATGGACCAGGTAGAAATCATTTCAAATCCATTGCAGCGGAAGGACATCAGGGCATACCGACAGGATACCGAAACAGCCATCCTTGAGACCATCGCCCGCAGACCGTGCACGGCCGAGGATCTGTCCTCCATCCTGGGTTTTCACATGAACGAGGTGAACAAGTACCTGGACGTGCTGGAGGCCGAATCGCTTATCCGTCCAATCCGCCAGGAACGGGGTGTCTTTTACAGAAAGATCTGAATGATTATCTTCACGCGGTTTGTTGAATAATCAACCGGGGTTTCATTACAATATCAAATGTCCGAAGGCAGATTTACAAATCCGGTGGTGGCCTCCCTGGCCGGGATCAGGGATTTCTTTTCAAAGCAGCAGCTGGCCGGCAGGTTTACGGAAAAAGACCGTGCAGACGGGAGGACCGTGCTGATCACCGGGGCTACATCGGGACTCGGTTTTGCACTGGCAACGGAATTTGCAAAACGCGGGGCAAGGGTGATCATGGCCTGCAGGAGCAGGATCCCGGAAGCCGGAGAAAAGGTCAAAGAACTTTCGGGGTCAGACCGGGTGGAAATGCGGTATCTGGATCTGAGCGATATCGATTCCATCCACCGGTTCACGGACTCACTGGTCCGGGACAACATTTCCGTTGATATCTGCATCCTGAATGCGGCTACGACATTACCAAAATCTCGGAAAACACCTTCCGGCCAGGATGAGATGTTCCTGGTCAATTACCTTTCCAATGTGATCCTGACAAACCTGTTGCTGCAAAATTCTGTTATTCGGCCCCGGAAACACGATCCTTCGCATGAAAACAGCTTTGACGGAAAAATCCCCCCCGGGATGATCTTCATTTCCAGCGATTCCCACCAGGGAGCCTCTGCCATTGATTACAATGAATTCGGCCGGTATTTTGATTACGGGGTTTCCAAAGCAATTTCCAATTACAGTTACTTCAAACTGGTTCTGAACACATATGCTGTAGAACTCTCCCGAAGGATCAACAGGGACGGGGTGAAGGTCAGCATCAACCTGATCTGTCCCGGTCCGGTCAATTCCAACATCGTGAAGGAAGCCCCCTGGCTGCTACGGATGATCCTGAAAGGGATCTTCACAATGGTTTTTAAATCCCCTGCAAAAGCTGCCCGGCCGGTGGTGTATCTGGCTCTTTCACAGGATTATGCCGGGACAACCGGCGAGTACCTGCACATGTTCAATCCCAAGAAAATGGATCCCAAGGTCTATGATCCGGCAGAGGGCAAGAAACTGTGGGAAAGGTCCATGGAACTCCTGAAGGAGATTGATCCATGAAAGCTTTTCATACACAGGATGCTTACGTGTTTTGCGCTGTCTTTATTGTTTCTGCTTTTTTAGCGATCTTGCTTCTGATTTTCTTATAGGATGGCGGCGGACCGGTCTGCATTTTTTTATCATCGATATACAAAGCATCACTGACCCCCCATTCCAGGAAAGTATTCCTGTCGCTGGTCCTGATCTCCCTGTAAACCACCTTTCCTCCGAACTCGCCGGCAGCGCGTTTTGCCCGCTCGAACACCATGTTCTGCGCGGGACACCAACCGTTGATGATCCCGGTTACGGTCACCTGTCCATGGATGGCTTCAGGTTTTTTCCGCTGCCTGATCCACACGGGTTGTACTGCTTCGGGCCCGAAAGGCTTCCAGAGTAGCACCGGTCCCAGGAACCCGTCCTGGTCCGCCTTTCTGTATCCATGTTTTTTGTACCAGGATGCCCGCATCCAGAAAGGCAGCGGCACACCCCACGCTGCCATCCCTTTGTATCCCTCCGCCCGGGCATCCTCCTCTGCTGCCTTCAGCAGTGCCGTTCCATATCCCTTTTTCCGCTGGTCCCCCACTCCTCTGTTCCTGTACCCGTGAACCCATATACAAAGGATCAGCGCCAGATGAGCACCCTCCGCAAAGGAATGTTCAATGGGAATGTACTGGATCATGCCGGCCACCTCCTCCTTTTCATTGATTGCCAGTTTGACCCTGAGGCCCTTACGGGCCATCTCTCTATACCAGCATTTCTTGTGATCACCCGCTTCTTTGACCTCCGGATTCCAGTCCTCCAGGCAGATACAGTATACATCCTCGTGTTGAGGATCCAGATCGATGATCTTCATGGCATTGTGAAATGTGAAGCTAATTTATGGATAGATTCTTAAACGATTGCATCCGGGAGCCACAATATTGCACCAGTACTGCAGCCGGGATCAGATCCTGATACCCATCACGCTGACATCATCGATCTGTTCATGCTGTCCACGCCATGATTCAAAGGTTTCTTCAATGATCCGCCCCTGTCTGTTCATGGGTTCCTTTTGTATCGAAAGCAGAAGCTTCTTAAAATTCATGGCCTTGTACTTCTTCCGCTCCTCACCCCCGAACTGATCGATGAAACCATCCGAGAACACATAGATTGTATCATTTTCCTTCAGGGTCAGGGAATGGGCTGTGAAATCTTTTTCTTCCCAGTGAATGCCGATGGGTTGTTTGTCTCCCTTGATCTCGCATAATTGAAAATCTCCGTTTTTCAGGACGTTGTAGGAATCAAGCTGAGATCCGGCTTCCTGGTCGTTCCGCCTGACAATGTACAGGGGGTGATTCGCCCCGGAATAATGGATTTCCCTTGTTTTCTTATTCAGGATGACAATCGCCATGTCCATCCCGTCCTTCTGTTCCTCATCCTTTCCCTCCTGAAGCAGCAATTCTTTCACCTTCGCTCGAAGTTGTCGAAGGATTGCAGCCGGTGCATCGAAACATCTGTCACCAATCGTGCTGTTGAGCAGCGTAATCCCTAGCATGCTCATCAGCGCACCGGGCACACCATGTCCGGTGCAATCAGCTCCCACCAGCACCACGTGGTCCTGTACTTCCTTGATCCAGTAAAAATCCCCGCTAACAATATCCTTTGGCTTGAAAACAACGAAATGATCGGAAAGCAGATCCCGCATCAATGTCGCAGGTGGAAGGATCGCAGACTGGATGTTCCTGGCATAATCGATGCTGTCGGTGATCATCTGTTTCTGTGCCAGCACAAGGTCCCGTTGCGTTTCAATCTGATTGCGCTGTGCCTCTATCTCGTCGCGCTGTTCCCTTATCTGCTTGTTGGTCCTGCGGACAAATTGGAACCTGTTATACAAGCCTCCGGCAAGGACGAGCAGCAGGAGTCCGGTTGTGCCGGTACCGATGAGGATCCCCCGCTGTCTTTTACTTTTCAGCTGTTCGATGACAGATTGCTGCTCCAGGATCTCGATCTCGTCCTGTTTCTTTTGCAGCTGGTATGCAGACAGCAGGTTATTGGCCTTGTTGTCCGCATCCTGCCTGTACAACTGGTCGTCTATATCCTTCTGCATGGACAGGTATTCAAATGCCTTCCGGAAGTCCGATATGTCGGCATATGCGAATGCGAGTCCTCCATAGGCTGCAGAAAGATCATATTGCGCCTCGATGTCCTCGGCAATGGATTTTGCCTTTTCATAATACCTGATGGCCTGTTTTGGCTCTTCCAATTTGTCATACACGTATGCCAGGGTCAGGTAACTCCTGGTTGTTTCCAGCCTGGCATTTTCACTGACCGCCATTTCCAGAGCGTCATTGAGGTATGCAACAGCAGCCTGGTAATCGCCTTTCTCGGCATAGGTCCTCCCAATGAAATTCAGTGAGCTGGAAAGATCGATCCTGCTATCAAAAATATCCAGAGACTTTTCAAAATAGTATAGGGCGGAATCATATTGTTCCCGCATGAAATAGAGCTCCCCCAGGTTGATCGAACCCACGCCCAGCAGGTCCTCCATTCCAATGGATTCCCCGATGGCCAGTGCACGCAAATAGTAGCTTTCTGCCGTATCCAGTGCCCCGGGTTGTTCAGAATACATCAGGCCGATATTCAGAAGAAGCGTCGCGATCCTGGTGCTGTCCTGCAGCCGTTCGCCGATCTTTAAAGCTTCCAGGAAATATTCAATGGCCTGGACATTTTGCCCGAGTGTCAGGAAAATTGAACCCTGGTTCCCGATAATGTTGGCAACGCCCCTGTCATCCCCGGTCATTTCAAAAAATTCCAGGGAATGTTCCCAGTTCTTGAAAGCTTCCTCAAAATTGCCAAGCATGAAATAGCCGAGACCGATGTGTTTATGAGCTTCTGCCAGTCCCTTACGGAATCCGGCTTTTTCGGCGATCATTCTTGCATCAGTACTGTATTTAATGGCTTCCTCAGGGGCTGTCCTGTAAACGGCAGCAGCCATCCGGTTTAGCAAATTGATCCTCGCCGTATCCCCGGTTGCATCCTGCAGGACCGACTTCAGACTGTCGATCCGGGCATCCTGTGCACTCAATAACGGAGCAATGGCAAGCAGAAGGAGTATCTGCAGGGCCGGAAAATATTTCAAGTTGCCAGAAACCAGCATTACCGTTTGACAATTTGAATGACCTTCGATGTATCCTCCATGACAATCCGGATGAAATAAAGCCCGGAGGGAAATCCCGTTATGTCCACTTCGAGCCGGTCCGGACCGGTGACCACGGAAGCGGCCGGATGAGCCGTCCCCGACATGTCAAAAAGCGTGATCATCTCATATGACCCCAGATCTTTCCCCGCCAGATAAAGGACTTCCCTGACAGGATTCGGATAGACCATGATATCATCCGTATCGTGCAAATCTTCGTCCGAGGTCCCGGCGGTTTCATCCGAAGCAGATTTTTTTGGCGAGGAGCTGCATTTTGTGGAGCTGGAATTTGCATTGGCCGCACTGGAAACCTTCCTGTCCTCGTCCCTGCTTGACAGGGTCCAGGAGAGTTCACCGCCGTCGAAATAAATCCTGAAGACGCCCCCGCCCGGAACAAACAACGTGGGCTGTTCGTCCGAATTTTCCCAGTCAATGCCGCTGCCGGACAGGTTGTTATCCGGACCGACCGGGATACAGACAGCTGCGTCATTTTCGTTCATGTATTCAAAGTTGGCGACGAAATAACCGGGGACGATCTCCTGGATACAGTTCAGGACAGGCCTGACGGCCCTGGTCCCCGGTCCGTAAGGATTCACATGCAACCTTGCTGTCTGGGTGATGAAATAATAATTCTCACCCTCGGGCAGCGATGTAATGGTATAGGTGCCTGCAGACTCATCCGAGGCAGTATCATAAGGGATGCCGTCGGTATCCCTCAGGACCGTGTAATGTTCTTCCACGGTATCGCCTTCAATGACTCCCTGGTAGTTAAACAGAATTTCCGGGAGCGGGTCGCCCTCGTTGATGACGAGGAAGGGATCCAAAGGGGTCACCAGGACCTCTTTCGGGAAGATATCGGCAGTTGCTACAGCCTCTGTGCCGGTTAGATAATTCCATGCATCCGGCCCCTGAAGTGATATTCCGAGGACAGTCACGGTTTTGTTCTCACCCGCATGCTTATCTTCAAAAAACGCTGAACCATGCACAATTTCAAATTCATCGCCCGGGTGACGGTCATCGGAGAAAGTGACCGAAGCTTCCGCCGTTCCATCATACACCTTGTCTTCAGCAGTTACACCAACATTCAGCGGGGCCTTGTTGATGGTCAGCATTCCCGGTTCGTAAGATATTTCAAAATTGTTTGAGAGGAAGGTCCCGGGAACGATCCAGTGCTTCCCTGCGATGGCCCCCGTAATAAAGCTGATGGGACGTAAGACAGGATCCTCCGGTGGTGTCTCAATATCCGTGGCATCAAAAACCAGGATGGTCCCTGAATTGCTTGTTTCATTGATCGTTGAACCGTTCACCATGGGGATGTCATTGGAAAGGGGTTCTCCGTTCACCAAAGCAACACCCCTCACCACGGCCAGTCCATTGACCAGGGCGATGCCGCGATTGACCATGACATTTTCATAAATGACAGTTCCATCGGGAAGTGTGGTTCCGGCTGCAGTTTTCAGAGCATGTCCGTCCACGCCGGTTAACCCGTTCACCAGCGCGACCCCGCGTACATTGGGAATGCTTCCGTTCAGAAGGGCTGTCGTGCTGGCCAGGAAGTTCATGTTCTCCAGGTTTACCACATCTCCTCCCGAACCTGCTTCATTTACCAGGGCGATACCGTTCACATAGGCAAGTCCCCTGGTCAGTGCAGTGCCATTGACAAGTGCAACTCCCCTCGTGAAGGTCAGGCCGTTCACAAGTGCGATCCCATCCAGTACCGTTCCATTCTCCCTGACAAGGTCCACCTCGCCAGCAGAAACTTCAACTTCCAGGCTGCCCACCGAGACCATTCCGTTCACCAGCGCGATCCCGTTGACAAGGGCGACCCCCCTGACATTGGGGATCCCGTTCGTCACGGGGACTTCCAGGCCATTTACCAGGGCGGTGCCCCTGGTGATGAACTGGCTGTTCACAAGGGCGACGCCTCTGAGGACCGCTATCCCGTTGACAAGTGCAACCCCGTCGGATGGGACAGTCTCCCCGTCAATGGTGGTGAGCCCGTCCTCAACCCTGATCTCCTGTCCGTTCACAAGGGCAATGCCATCGACCAGGGGGGTCCCGTTCTCCACCGGGACCTTGTTGACCAGGGCGATGCCGTTCAATGCCGTGATGTGCCCTTCCTCGAAGGCGACCTCATCCCCGTTCACAAGAGCGATCCCGTTGACAATCCCGGACATGCTTACAAAGGGCAGGCCATTGACCAGGGCGATCCCGTCTGCCAGTGCACCTTCCCCTGAAAAGGGTTCTCCGGACACATACACCGTGGTGCCTGTATCATCAACATCCACACGCACCTCCACACCATTCACAAGGGCAAGCCCCCTGGTGAGGGTCACACCGTTGACAAGGGCCACTCCCCTCAGAAGGGGGATTCCGTTGACCAGTGCAATCCCGTTGACCAGGGCGACCTGATCGCTGAGTGCATTTCTGTGTTCTGATTCAACATCGTTCAGGATCGCGTCCGGATCTTCGATCACCAGGCCGGTATCTGTGATTTGGTATTGAAACTGAATTCCCCTTTCCGGCAATTCCTGACCGTATTCCATTTCCATGTCCCAGGGTGTGATCTTCAGGGCCAGTTTCTCCACAGTGAGACTCCCGTGTACGAATTCAAGGTTGTATTTTTCTGTGATCGCCTGGTCCAGTTCCCGGATGCTCCCGTCCAGTTCCGGATCCAGGGTGACTGTGATGAGATATTCCCCTGCATCAAAGGTTGGAACGGCCGGCAAGGCAAAGGTAAGTCCGGACAATCTTTCAGCCTCATCCCCGAGAACAACACCGTTTGAAACTGCTTCCTCCAGGGTAAGGGTATCCTCCGCTGCGGTCACTACCGCAATCGTTGCAGTATACTCAGGGAATACTTCTCCATATTTTTTGGTAACACTGTTGGCTTTGATGACAATGGTCTGCCTGACCGGATCTGAAAAATAAGCAGCCTCTGAAAAACCGCCGTCCAGTCCGCTTGGCGAGATCTCCGGTGTATAAGCCTGGATCATGGGATTACCGAGAAATCCCGGGTGCTCCACACGGATCGTCTGCTCATCTTCCACCATCACACCCTCCTCCAGTGATTCACCCCTGAAAAAGACCCGGGTATCACTTGTGAAAAAATCCCCTTTAACTGTGAACGAGAGCGGATCCAGCGATTCGCCGGGGAGTCCTCCGTCAGGATCAGGTATCAGATTTTCCACCACCGGCGCCGGATTGGCAAAGGTCAGTATGGCCCGGTCGGCCTGTATGAAGCCTGAACCGGATACGGGATCGGGACCGGGAGCTTCCATATCAAGGGCCGTGCTCCCCAAAAGTGACCGGATCCCTTCAGGAGTAAGAGGGGATTCAGGATCAAAGGTCGATTTTGCCTCCATGATCAGCGAGGCGACAGCCGCAGCATGCGGCGATGCTGCCGATGTCCCGAAAAAATTGGGATACCCGTCGGCATCCCCTTCCCAGTCACCGTTCCCAAGGTCAACGGTCGTGTTTACCCCGTTCGGGGCCGTGATGTCGGGTTTGTCCCTGAGGATCCCATTTACGGCAGTACCACCTGTCGAAGAAAAGGACATGATTACCGGTACAGCATATTCACCGGGACTGTACACAGGATTTTTGTCATACCTGACAGCTCCGACAGAAATGGTCCCGGCCGCATTCGGGTGACCCACAATGGTGGAAGTGCCCTGTTCGTACTCGAGCATGTCGAACAATTCCCCGCCGCGGAAGAGGATATACTTGAACGAGACCGGCACATCAGGACCGCTGGCCCTGGAAACAACCACATTGGCAACCACTTCTCCTCCCGATACGGAAAACGGAACGACCTCGATGGGAAACCCTCCGGTGTTCACCCGGTTGAATCCCAGAAGGGCCGATCCAGTCTGATCGGTCAGGAAGATATCCAGGTCGGTTGTGGTCGTTGCCTGATCCGGATCGGAGCCGTCATCCCACTGCATGACAAGCATATACGTGCCCTCCTGGAGAGCAATTAGCTGGAAAATGTCCCCGCCGCTGAAATCATGTGCTTCTCCGGTGATCGTCGGGGGCGCGCCGGCAGGGTTGAATACCCCGGTATACGAATGGTCACCAAAATTTCCGGCCGAGGAGAAGAATGTAACACCTTCACTCACGACTTTATCAATGGATTTGGAAATGACGCCGTCCCTGAAGAAAGGCTCGGTGATATATGTGATGTCGTCCACAATGATGTCACATCCGGCAGCAGCAAGCTCCCCGATGCCATCGGCCATATCCTTTTCGCCAAGGTAACCGGTCCTGAACGCCAGCTCAGCCCCCGGTGCAATATCATGTACAATCTGCAGCATGGCCCTCCCTTCATCGGAAAGGGTCCCGTAGGTCGGAACAATGTCCCTGATGACCTGTACTTCGGACAGATATCCGTTCGGATTTTCCGGACCGGGCAGGTCCCCGTTCCTGACATCCTCTAACGCCTTTGTTTTTGAATTATAACTGTTGGACAGAACGCCGATCTTTGTTCCTGATCCATCCACCTCATATCCCAGCCGCACAAAATCAGAACGCATGGCCCGGTCGCCCTGGCTGTTCACCAATCCAGTCGCGGGTACGCTGAAGTTCCCGATCCCGGGGTAGACAGGCCGCGCGTAATTCAGGGAAGAAAGTTCATTCAGTAACAGGAGGTTTGAAATTCCTATCCACCCTGTGGCGCGTTGAATTCCCGGGTCCCCAGTGACGAGGCTGAATCCCAGAACGCTCAGGCTGCTGATCATGTCTGTGTACTGTCCCATCCGGGACACAACCTCGATGAGCACCTCATCCCCGCTGATCTGGAAAATATCATCTGAAACACCTGTAAATCCTGAGGGATCAAAACTGTAGGTTTCATACAACGAAGTTAGTTCCGCGCCGATCTTTGAATTATACACCTTGCCTCCTTCCGGTGGGGAGTAGTAGGGGATGATATTCAGACCCAGGTAATCCCGGCAGTGGTTGGAATTGATATCGGCATCCGTGGTCTTGATCTTGCCATTGGGCAATGTGACCATCCACTGAACCCTGTCCCTGGAATCAAATTCCTGGCTGAAAGCTTTTTCCTGAAAACCGGGGGGGAATGTGCTGATACCGTATTTCTTTGATTGGCCGTGGTTATAGGTGACCACGCTGCCTGATTCATCCACCGAAATGGTCCGGTTGCCGGGATTTTCATACCCGAAGTGGGCGATGAATTTCCCATCACCGATGTACTCCACGCAGGAAACGACAATGTTGAAGTCATTTTTTCCCTGCCCTGATATGTTGTGAGATACGAGAAAGGTGAGGATGATGACAAATAAGCTCGAAAACCTGAAATACCTGCGAAGTCGCGCCTGTTCTTTTTTCATGGAGTTTCTTTTAGGGCAATGTATTCCCGCGCATCAAAGCGCTGTACATGAACAAAAGATCAAAGTTCCCGAATAATCACATCGGATTTTGTTAATCAAATCATAAAATACCTGGTCGTTTGATCATGCGCGCCTGAAATAGAAATACCTGTGGATCCTCACATGAACCGAAGGCGCTATTATCTACCCACCGGGACAGTTGCCCCCAGCAATATCTGCAATCCCCTGTTTTTTACAGAAGATTCATCCGCGTCCCTGTTCACATTGACAAACCCGATCATGTACCGCGTCTCAGCAAAGAGGTTCAAATTCTTCCAGGGATACTCCACACCTGCTCCGAAACCTGCTCCGAAGTCGAAAAACCGGGTATGCGCTGTTTCATCATGCTCCCATCCGTCACTTGACCGGAACCTGGCGCCTGTCAGAAATCCAATGCTGGGCCCTGTCATGGCATAAGGTACCAGAGGGCCACCCACCCGGAATGAATAGGTGACCATGAGGGGGATCTCCAGGTAGTTGATCTTGAAAACAATCGTTTCGCTCTCATCATGAAGTCTGGCGCCCTTCTGAAGGAACATCGGTTCCGCGCGGAACCCGATCCGGTCTGTGAACTGGTGGTTTACCAGCCCCCCTATCCCGGGTGCAAGGCGGCTCGAATAACTTTCTGAGCTTGGCACGGGACTCACATGGATGCCCGAGATGTTTAAATCAAATAATCCCCCGATCTCCCACTGCGCCCGTAGTGGTATGACAGCTGAGATGACCAGGAAAACGAAAGCTGACAATCTGGATGGATTCATCATATTTTTCTCCTGCTATTTGGTTCAGCTCTGATATCATTTCGTTACATCCGGATCGATTCGCGGATAAATTTAAAGCATACCATACAGACTGTCAGGGTATTTAACTTCTGTTTAAGTTAAAAACCTGTTAAAAGACAGTGGCCTCTCCAATGGATCTTTGGAAAAGGTCCTCAATTAAACGCCCGGGACTTACCGTTCACCGACAAAACCTGACCGGACACCGATTATCCATGGGATCGAGGCTGCAATGATGTTAGATTTGTTCCATGATCCTGTGGATCCTCATATCACTGCTTATCCTGTTTATCCTCTGGATCCTGCTCGTGCCGGTGATCCTTTTCATTCATACGGACAGCAACAGGTACCTGGTGAGCCTTCCGGGAATCGTGAAAGTGTCCCTGGTGCCATCGGAAGAACTGTTTCACATCAGGATATGGATTTTTTTTATTCCGTTCAGGTACCATCCTTTCAGGGAAAGCAGGAAAAAGAAAAAGGAGAAAAAAGAACGAAAGCCGGAATCTGGGAAACCTGCGAAAAGAAGGAGGATCGGGAAACCAGCCGGAGGAATCCGCATGGGGATCGATCTGCTGCGGACGGTACGGATCAGAAGGTTGTACCTGGATGTGGATACGGACGACTTTATGCTGAATGCCTGGATGGTCCCTGTTTTTTCGGCGATAAACTCCGAAAACATTCAACTGAGTGCGAATTTTACAGGGAACCTGTCACTCCTGCTTGATATGAGGATACGCCTGGGATCCGTGCTTTATACATTTATCAGATATAAGATCAGATCTATTTATTAACCTTTTAAATTATACAAAATGGAAAATAACATTAACATCGAAGCATTGCTGGATAAAGTGTCCGGTCATGTGAAAGAGCTTGCCAGAACGGAAACAGTCCTGGGTGAAGAATTCAAAATCGGTGAATTTACCTGCAGGCCCGTGATCAAGGTCGGAACCGGATTCGGAAGCGGGCTGGGAAGCGGCGAGGAGCCCAAAAGCAAAAACAAAGGATCGGGCGGAGGAGCAGGAGCCGGGATCGGTATCGTTCCCCTGGGGTTCCTGGTCGCCAAAGGAGATGAGATCTCCTTCATACCGGTTGATAAAAAAACAGCCCTTTCCACGCTTTTCGAGAAAGTACCGGATCTGGTGGAAAAAATGGCTGACATGAAAGCAGGAGAGAAGGGAAAGGACAAGAAAAAAGAAGAAAAGGAAGAGAAGAAGTAGTCCCAATCCCGAACCATTTCAGAAGATCCTGTTGCCTGTCCGGCACCAGGATTATCTCTTATCGCACAATTGAATAACTGAAACCCCGGTGCAATGCCGGGGTTTTTCGTGCTATTCCCAGACAAAAAAATGATTAAAAACGGCACGGGTTAAGCGGTTTGATTGTATTTTTAATCTTTATTTTTGATTTCCGAAGAACTGTTACTCTCCATGGAGTCGTATTACATCCTGATCGTAGGTTTCCTGTTCCTTCTGGCTGTTTCCTTGCTCATTATCGGCGTCAGTAATGACGCGGTGAATTTTCTTAATTCCGCCATCGGCTCGAACGCAGCCTCCTTTCAGGCGATCCTTGCCATTGCCACTGCAGGGGTCCTTATCGGTGCCATATTTTCAAACGGGATGATGGAGGTTGCCCGTAAAGGGATCTTCAATCCGGAACATTTTGCCTTCAGCGAGATCATGATCATTTTTTTCGCCGTGATGTTGACGAATATTCTCCTGCTTGATTTTTTCAATACTGTCGGATTGCCCACCTCTACAACTGTTTCCATTGTGTTCGGTCTCTTCGGGGCAGCCGTGGCTGTGTCCGTTTACAAAATCACAGGATCAGATGCTGTCACAGAAGTGGGGACATATATCAACATAGAGAATTCAATGCTGATCATTGCCGGGATATTTCTGTCCGTGGTGATTGCCTTTACCGCCGGGATGATCATCCAATGGATCGTCAGGTTTGCATTCTCATTCAATATCAGAAAATCATACAGATACTTCTCAGGAATCTGGGGTGGGGTCGCCATCACAACGATTCTCTATTTCCTCCTCATAAAGGGAGCGGAAGGATCCACGCTGGTCACCCCGCAAATGCTGGCCTTCATGAACACCCATACGGTACGTATCCTGCTGGTCAGTCTCCTGGGCTGGACGCTCCTGTTCCAGCTGCTGGTGCTTTTCACCAGGATCAACATATTAAAGATCGTCGTTTTGGCCGGCACATTTGCTCTCGCCATGGCCTTTGCAGGGAACGACCTGGTGAATTTCATCGGGGTGCCCCTGGCCGGCTTCGAGTCCTTCAGGGCTTTTTCAGCCGCCGGAGGCGCCGATGCGGGAGGATTCATGATGGAGGCACTTCGCGAACCTGTCAACACTCCCGTTTATTTTCTGCTCGCTTCAGGGCTGATCATGATCCTGACCCTCAGGTTTTCCAAAAAAGCCAGGACTGTTACGGCTACAACCATCGATCTGAGCAGGCAGGATGCAGGATATGAACGTTTTGCATCCTCATCGCTGGCCAGGTTTATCGTGAGGAGAACCGTTGAATTCAGCAATGGCGTCGGAAAAATCACCCCGCGTCCTTTAAACAGGTTTATCAGAAAAAGGTTTGATGCTGAACAGGCCCGGGATAACAAACAGGAAAAAATTGCATTTGACCTGGTGCGTGCATCAGTGAACCTGGTGGTTGCCAGTATTCTGATCGCATTCGGCACATCGCACAGGTTGCCGCTCTCCACAACATACGTAACCTTCATGGTGGCGATGGGCACCTCACTCGCCGACGGTGCATGGGGAAGGGACAGTGCGGTTTTCCGGATCACTGGTGTGCTTACCGTGGTCGGCGGATGGTTTTTTACCGCTTTCAGTGCCTTCCTGGTATCATTTGTTATTGCGACACTCATCTATTTCGGAAAACTGCCTGTCATCGTGATCCTCATAGGATTATCCAGTTACATTTTATTGAGGACACACGCTTTTCACAGGAAAAGGATTGAAAAAGAAGCCCAGTTGAACGGTGCTGTCAGAACCTCATCCCGCGAAATCCTTAAATCCTGTGACGATGAGGTCAAAACCGCGATCATCAAAGCATCAAAAATATTCAGCCTGACCTATACCAGCTTCCTGAAAGAAAAACGCGGGGAACTCAAATCGGCCAGGAAAGAAGCCAGACATCTCTCCAGGGAGATCAAACACATCCAGGAAGAGATTCCTGAAACACTCAGAAGGTTTGACGTAACTGACCTGGAGATCGGCCGGCACTATGTGCAGGTAGTGGCTTATATGAAAGAGATGAGCAATTCCCTTCTGCATATTGTATTGCCGGCATACAACCACCTTGACAACAATTACGCATTTGACAGGGAACAGACGAATCAGCTGAAAGAACTCAATGACCGGGTGGGCGAGTATTTCAAGTTCATCACGAACCTCCTCAAAAACAAGAATGACGGACAGATGGAAGAACTGGTTCACAGGCGGGATGAAATGATGGATCTTGTAAATGAAATTCTCCTCAGCAGGATCAGGATCCTAAAGAAAAATAAAAAGGGTGTCAGGATCAGTGTAACGTATATTGAGATGCTGTCCGAGACAAAGAATCTGTTACTGGACGTGGTCCAGCTTGTCAGATCAGAGGTTAACCTGGTCCAGTCCTCCGTTACTGAAGAGACACTTTTAGAGGAGGTGATGGATTAAATCCGGCCTGTCTCACTTGCAGTCTGCTAGATGACTTCATTATTTTCTGAAGGTTCCCAGTGTCTGAAAATATCTGATTGCCTTCGCTTCCTATAAAACCATGGTCATCGTGCCCCGGGCCGGGATGGTGGATTTCAGGACCTTTCCCTCG
The DNA here is from genome assembly GCA_040768485.1 of Bacteroidales bacterium. Taxonomy (GTDB): domain Bacteria; phylum Bacteroidota; class Bacteroidia; order Bacteroidales. Next base: position 22,180 of record JAXGMU010000004.1, on the reverse strand, counting down.
ATCCATACCTGGAACATCATCTCGTGGTCGTCCATGTTATGAACCACCGTTGCAACGGATCCGTCCGGATTGACAAAGGCCGTTGCGATCAGGTCGTCATTGTTCGAGGTACACGGGATCCTCTTTGCTCCCTGTTTGATGAACCTTGAAAAATGACCGAACACATAGTGTGGGGGATTGTAGGTGACCTCTCCGGCGGACAGGTCCGCATTCACGATGTTCGTACCATGGAGTCCTCCTGCATGCCGGGGACCGTTCTCCTCGTCCAGGATCAGGTTCCAGAACACCCAGCCGTTGGCCCAGTTGTTCAGGTCATGGATGACATTCCTGGCCAGGTTTGCTGCGGAACGCCATGACCCGCCCATACCGGCCTCGGTATACAACAGATTTTTATCAGGGTAGGCATCATGGACCATCCGCACATTTTCAAAATGATCGCCTACATACCAGTGGAAGGCCGTGCCCCAGATGTATTTCGAAGCTTCAGGGTCCTCGAATGCGGCCTCCGCCCGCTGGTAGATGATCCCCCTGTTATGGTCCCAGATCATCAGCCTGATATCTTCCATCCCGTTCCTGTGCAGCGCTGGACCCAGGTAGTCCCTCACAAAATCCTTCTCCTCTTCCGCCGTAAAAATGCATGATTCCCACACCTGTACGGCCATGGCCTCATTCTGCACGGTCAGTCCCCACATGGGGATCCCGATTTTTTCATATTCCTGTACATATTTCACAAAATAATCGGCCCATGTCTGGTTGTATTCCGGCAGGAGTTTGCCTCCGTGCTTCATTTCCCCGTTGGTTTTCATCCATCCCGGAGGACTCCACGGTGAAGCAAAGAACCGCAGATTGCCCCCGGCTGCCTCCATGGCCGCCCTGATCATGGGAACGCGGTACTGCATGTCATGTTCAATGGTGAAATGCTTCAGCTTTTTATCCCCCTCCACCTCCGCGTAGGTGTACATCTCATCGGAATAGTCACAACTGTGGATGGTGGTGCGGCAGAGGTTGTAACCATTCCCTTTTACAGGATCAAAACATGCCCTAATAAATTCGGCCTGCACGTCCTCCGGCAGTTTCCCGAAGGTGATCGCGGCAGCATCGGTAAAGGCGCCGCCGAAACCTTCGATGGTCTGGAAAGTGACATCGTCGTCGATCATGACAGTCGGATAATTCTCATCGGGCTGTTCGAGGGGTTCAAATGCACGGAACCCTCCGTCATGCAACAGCTGCTGTGTGGATTCTGCAGTTACAAAGATGCGGGCTTCAATGTAATCTTTTTGCTGACATGACGCCTGTGTTACCGGCAATACCAGTACCGGCAATGAAAACAGGGAACTGATCAGGAAAAAATTGTTCATGACGCTTGTATTTTTACTTGTTCTGCCGGGGTTGAACCCCGTGGGTCGTTATGCCTGATCCCCATGCCCCCCGTAAAAGAGCATGTATTGTTTATGGGATTTGAGCTGGGCGATGTTCAGCCTCACCTGCAGTATTGTAAATACTTTCATCAACAGGTAATTGAACAGGTTCAGTTTATTCCTGGTGATCCAGGAAACATGTCCTTCGTATCCGCGTATGATCCGATCGGTAAGGTTTTCTATACGCTTAAATACTAAATTGTTACCGGAAGAATACTGGTTATATTCCTTCTCGTTCGCATGATACAGGAGTTTACTCTTTTTCCAGAACCACAGAGATCTTCCTGCATCTCCGGGCAATCTCACGATATCCACAATCAGAAAAACCCCTTCCGGTTTCAGCACCCGCTTGATCTGCCTGAAGAAGGCATTTTTATCAGGATAATGGAATGCGCTTTCAACGCAGATGATCACGTCCACCGAAGAATCCGGGATATGAACCAGTTCCTGTGCGTTATCCCGGATGAATCTGATCCTTTCGTTTTCAAAATGTTTTCTGGCAATTTCAAGGTTTTCATCGCTCAAATCGATCCCGGTGATGCTCCTTGTCCCGAACCTGCCGTCAATATAGTGACAGTTCAGCCCGTTGCCACAACCTACCTCGAGTATATGTTTCTCACGCAGGTCCCCGATATAAGAAATACAATGATCAATAAGGTTTTGCTGCCGTTCCTCGAATGATTCATCCTCCTTCAGATAAAAAGGATAGTGAAGCATTTGTATTCTGCCGAATGCCATTGCCAGGATTTCATTCATCGACCGGTAGTAATGACTGACCGATCCCAGTGCCTGGAAATATCTTACCGTTTTCACCTGTGAGTTATTTCCTGCGAAGTTACAACAATATATGTTCCGAACATGACTTGTGGTCATATATTTCTCATTGCCAGAGCATTTTGCTTTACCGGCAAAGGATGTTCACCTTCGCTTCCGTTAGCTCACCGGACCTTGCCCTGACCGTGATGGTGCCCACTTCCCCGTCAACCGACCGGACGATTACCAACGCCATGCCGTTGAATGCCCTGCGTTCATGAAAGGGAAAGGGTGTCATGTCGGTGGGATCGCCGTTATCGGTGGCCACGATCTCGCCCGGACCCTCGATGTCAAATGTGATCAGCTGATCCGACCGGGGCACCAAACGGCCTTCTGAGTCCGTTACCCGGACCGTGATGAATGCCACATCTTTCCCATCCGCACGGATGGTTGAACGGTCTGCACCTGCCTCCAGTTTTGCCGGCTCACCGGCGGTTTCCGCCACATCCCCCGCCCATCGCTCACCGTTCCTGTATACCTCTGCCCTCAGTTCACCCGGTTCATAGACCACGCTGTCCCAGCGCAGACGGTACTCAAAGGGGCCTCTGGTCTTCCTTCCCAGGGATTTCCCGTTGAGGAACAACTCTCCCTCATCGCCCGAGGTGAACACATGCACCGGGGTGACCTGCCCGGTGCGTTCCGGCCAGGTCCAGTGGGGTAGGATGTGCGCCATGGGTAATTCCGGGCGCCAGCGGGACTGGTACAAATAGAACCTGTCCTTTTTGAATCCCGCCAGGTCGATGATCCCTGAATAGGAGCTTCGGGCCGCATAGTAGGGAGTGGGCTCCCCCAGGTAATCCCAGCCGGTCCATACAAATTCCCCGGCCACGAAAGGATTCCGGTCCTGGGCAGCGAACACTTTATCCGGTGAGGCCCCGAATGGCGAGGTATACAATTCATAGGCACTCACGTACTGATTTTCCGGGTCCCCGCCCGATCCGTCCCCGGCAGGCGCACTGATCCCTTCAAATACAGGGAACAGGTAAGTCCCCCGCGAGCTCAGCGTGGAAGCAGTCTCGGTACTGACGATCACCTTTGCGGGGAAGACTTCGCGGAAATCGGCGTACAGCGGTTTGGTACGGATCCCCCTCAGGTGGGAGTAGGCCGGTGCATCCCGGATCCCCTCACCCTGGTAATTCAGGCTGATGAGCTCCAGCACCTCCGGCATGTCCATGCCGGGTTTGGCGAAATTCATGGCTGAAGTGGTGGCCCGGGTGGGATCTTCTTCTTTGACGATGTCCCGCAACTCCGCTGCCAGTGCGGCTCCTTCTTCACCGGTGTATTGCTCTCCCACCTCGTTGCCGAAACTCCAGATGATCACCGAGGGATGGTTGCGGTCTCTCCGGATGAAAGCCCTTGTGTCCTGTTCATACCAGTCCCGGAAAACCAGGTGGAAATCCAGCGGAGTTTTCTTCCGCTCCCATACATCAAAGATCTCATCCATGACCAGGAATCCCATCCGGTCGGTCAGTTCAAGCAATTCAGGCGCCGGCGGATTGTGTGCCATGCGGATGGCATTGCATCCCATCTCACGCAGCAACTCCAGTTGCCTTTCGGCTGCACGGGTGTTGAATGCGGCTCCCAGTGCCCCCAGGTCGTGATGCTGGTTCACTCCCCTGACCGGGATGTGCTGGCCGTTGATCAGGATCCCCTCGTCAGGATCCAGCGCCAGGGAGCGGATGCCGAAAGTGGTCTCATAGCGGTCCACCGCTTTGCCGCCAGCCAGTAGGGTGGTCACCGCTAGGTACAGGTTCGGTTCCTGATCCGGCGGCGGTCCCCACAGTTTCGGGTTTTGCAGAACTACCGAGCCTGTAACCTTCCGGCTGTCCCCCGCTCCGATCAGGATAACTTCCGGATCGAACGCAGCCACCGCATTGCCGGTTATGCCGCGGTCTGGATCATATTCGCGTTCCGGTTCATAAATAAAAATCCGGGTGACCACCTCCACATTTGCATCTTTTCTCCCATCATTCTCGATCGTCACCTCCAGATCGATGATGGCCGATCGATCTGATACTTCTTTCGTGGTGATGAAGGTGCCCCACTGGGCCACATGCACGGGATCCGTTCTGACCAGCCAGACATTCCGGTAGATGCCCCCGCCCGGGTACCAGCGCGCTGAATGGTTCGGATTGTCCAGGCGGATGGCCAGCTGGTTTTCCCCGCCCGGAACAAGATGCGGTGTGAGGTTCAGGCGCCAGGAATTATAACCATAGGGCCAGCCGCCCACCAGGTTTCCGTTCAGCCAGACCATGGCGTGGGACATGGCCCCGTCCACATCCAGGAAAATGCATCTTCCTGTATCGGATTCCGGGATTTCCAGTTTTTTGCGGTACCATGCCACCCCGTGGCTGGGCAGCCTGCCCATTCCTCCACCCACTTCGGCATCAGGGCCTTCCAGGAATGGTCCCCGGATGGCCCAGTCGTGGGGCAGGTCCACCCGCTCCCAGGAGCTGTCATCAAAATCACCGCTTACGAAAGGGAAGTCGCTGCCCGGATTCCCATGGGGACGGATATGTCTTTTTTCGGGATCCCCGATGAAGTCATTTCCCGAAGGCAGGATCCAGGGTTTGAGTACAGTCTGTGTCCGTTCGACCGCCACCGCCTCACCGGGCCTGGAATCCGCCACCTGGTCGTCCCTCCTGTCAATCACGTCCGGACGCACATCATAGATCAGGGTATCTGCACTTTCCGCGGATTCATACCTGAAAAAGCGCCAGTCGCTGTTGATGGAAATGCGTTCCCGGGGAGTCTCAACGGTATTGTCAGCGGGACCGGTTGTACATGATCCGGCCATGGCAATGATGATCAGGGATCCCAGTGGGACCAACGTGGTTTTTGATATTGTCATTCTCCGATGTGCCTGTTCACCCATTCAATGAAATGTTTCATGTTGGGAGCATCCGTGTGTCCGCCGTCGTGCTGCCTCCATGCCAGGTTCCCGTCCAGAAGGCCCTGGTGGACGTCCGGCATTTTTTCATTCACGTAATCGTCAGATACCCCCATGGCTTTTACGCCCAGCAGCCTGAATGCAGGCTGTGCGGCCACTGCGGCCATGTAACTGCCCTGGTGGTCCAGCCAGTGCGCATCTCCTTTCTCCGGGATCCCGTAGCTGATGAACACCAGGCGGGGTGCGCACATGGCGATCAGCTGGTGGGAATCAACAGGCAGGTCGCCGGCGTTCATCTCGCCGTTTTTCCCTTTCGAAGCCCCGTATTTCAGATAATTGCCTGCCATCCAGTAGTACTCGCCTCCGGTCAGGTTTTCAACAGCCTCGCCGAAGCTTCTCCTGTGGAGGGTGGTCCCTCCTTTCCCGCTGGATCCGATCAACCCGAATGCAAACCGATCCTCAAACGCCAGGGTTACCAGCGCTGCTTTCCCGTATCGGGAAACCCCTTCGATCCCCACCTTCCCGGCATCCACCGCCGGATCCGTTTCCAGGTAATCCAGTCCCCGGGCAGCCCCCCATGCCCAGGCACGGAGCGCCCCCCAGTCGTCCGGTTTCCGCGGCTGTCCCTTGTTCACAAGTCCGATGATCCCCCCGCATGTGAGACCCGCACCATTGTCTGCCTGGATGGAGGAAGGATTGATCTGCACATAATCCCATCCGGCCTCGATGAGCTGCTGGGTGGGAGAAGGATCGCCCCGCTCGGGCATATAAAAGCCGAACTGGGAGACCCGCTGGGGCCTGACCAGGGGATCATAGGCCGGATATTTATCCAGGATCCGTTTGATGGCAGTATCCTTTGAAAGCAGTTCCCTGACCGCATCATTCAATATTTCAAAGTCCTCCATACCGGGTTGTGCCGGTGCGGGCAGGTAGGCCGGACCGAACATCATGAGTACGGGTACAGGTCCTTCCGCCCTTTCCGGGGTGACCACAACCATGGAGATATCCACGTCGATGAGGGGATATTCCGAATTGTCCACATGTCCGATCACCTTTTTGGCGATCACCGGGTTCCATCCGATAAATTCACGCTCGGAAAGCACCACCTCCCAGGTGACTTCAGGGGTGTTTTCCGGTACACGCCCGTATACTTCCCTGGCAAAAGCTTCCGCGATTTCGGGTCTTCGTTTCTCCCACCACATCTCAGGGGTTTTCACTTTTTTCCCGTTCTCCATGGTAAGCAGATCGGGTAATTCCGGGTAAGGATTTGCCAGCGATTCATCATAATTGGCGGGATTCGGGGCATTCGCATCGGCATTCCGTCCGGGCCTCATCTCCGTGATCCCCAGCTGGTCCATCATGTTCTGCCGGTCCTCGTCGGCAGAAAGACAGGCAGGTGGCTGATGGCTTTCCTGTGCCAGCATGCCATCGATCGGGGCAAGGATCATCAGGATACCGGTTATCGGCAGGGCAAGCGATGTTTTTTTCATTGATCCGGGGGGTATTGATTTGTTTCCCTAATATAGGAATTAAGTCCTTTTAACTGAAATATGATTAATTCTTCCGATTATTTAATTTACATTTTGTAAATTGCATATTGTATATTATAATTTGTGTCGCAATGAAAAAACCACCGACCCCTTTTCCCGCAACAGGTTATTTCGGTCCCGCGTATTTCTGTGACCGCATGGAAGAACTGGACCAGCTCAGGAGAAATATCCGGGGCGGGAACTCAACCACCCTGACCGCGTTGAGAAGGCTCGGAAAAACCGCCCTGATCCATCACCTGTTCCATCAGCTGCGTTCGGAATATATCAACATCTACATGGATATCCTGCCCACAGAATCTCTGGGCGATATGCTGGACAGGTTCTCTACGGCCATGGCCTCCCAGTATTCCGAAAGGAGCAAACCGGGACGGAGCATGTGGCGGATGATCAAATCCCTCCGGCCGGTCATCAGTTATGATCCCCTGAGCGGGACTCCCCAGGTAAGCATTCGCAGTGCTCCCGATGAAAGCAGGAAGACCATGACCGAACTGTTTCAGGTGCTCGAAAAGCAGCCCAAACCGGTGGTCATTGCCATTGATGAATTCCAGCAGATCCTGGAGTACCCGGAAAAGCAAACGGAAGCCTGGCTCCGGTCCGTGATGCAGCAATTGCGGAACACCACTTTTATTTTTTCCGGAAGTCAGCAGCACCTGATGAAAGATATGTTCACGAATCCCGAAAAGCCTTTTTTCAGGAGCACGCAATTCATGAAAATCGGCAAGCTCGGGGAAAATATTTACCGGGACTTCATTTTGAAACAGTTCAGGAAACATTCCAGATCCATCTCACATGAAACTGTCACGGAAATGTTGCGGTGGACAGATCTGCATACCTATTACGTACAACTATTATGCAACAGGGTGTTCCTCACGCCGGACAGAGAAATCACGACAGCGACCTGGAAAGAAGAGGCTGCCAGGATCCTGAAGGAACAGGAATTCGTTTTTTACGGATACAGGGAAATGCTGACAAAATCACAGTGGGATCTCCTGAAGGCCATCGCCGTGGAAGGAAGGGTGTACCAGCCTACCTCGGCGGATTTCAATTCCAGGTATGCGCTTGGGAATCCCTCCAGTGTGCTGCGTTCCCTTCATTCGCTGCAAAAAATGGAACTGGTCTACCGGGAGAACGATCCGGAGGGCCACTCCTACTACGGGATTTATGATGTGCTCTTCGGCCGCTGGGTGGCCAGGTGATCCCTGCGGTTCAATATAAAAATCCAAACATCCATAGAGGGATCCGGTTGAACACCCCATTTTCAATGTCATCCAGTCCAAGGTAAGCATCCGGCAGATCCTTTATCTGTGTGGCTGTTTTGCTCCTTCCTCCTATTTCAAAAGTATATTTCCCGTCCACCAGAAAATCTCCTTTTGACGGAAGGGTGATTTCGTGTTCCACGCCCAGCTGCGATTGAAAAAATGTCTCCCTGATCGTTCCCACTTCTTCAACACCCTTATGAAGGCTATAAGAATAGTTGGGATTATTGATGTATATTTTTTCAGGCTTCTGCATGATTTTGTTTCCTTTTGTTTCCTGTGTCAATGCAGTCAGGACCTCAGCTTTCTCAAGAAAATCAAGATACTTCAATAAAGTGCGCTGGTCGGCTATTAATAGTTCCTGCCTGAGCTTTAACAGGTTGGGGACATATGGTGCAGTGGATGCGATGGCAGCGAGTAATTTTTTTAATTTCAGTGCGGTTTCAAATGAAATGTCAGAAACCGCAGGGATATCGGTTTCAATGATCACATTCAGGATATTCATCAGCCTGCTTGAATAAGATGCCGGATCTTCTTTGTAGAAGGGATAGTATCCCGTCTTCAGGTACGCTTTGAAGTGAGGAATGATTTTAATGTCCTGTGTGATTCTACCCGATATTTCCTGATGCCCTGCAAGCAGGTCGTTCAGTTGAAAAGCCTGAAATTTTGCGATTCCACTCAGCTCCAGGTACTCACGGAATGAGAGGCCGGACAGTCGATAGGAGCTCTTTCGCCGGCTGAGGTCTCCATGCCCTTTATAAACCTTTAGAACTGATGATCCCGAATAGACGATATTTAATCCGGGATACCTGTCATATGCATTTTTTATTTCAGCAGACCAGTCATATCCTTTCTGTTTTGGGGGATACTTATGCACCTCATCCAGAAACAGATACTTAACCCCATACTGATCAAGGCTCTCAGATAATTCTACAATCGAGTGCGTGAACATCAGCTGATCATCAAGCGAAATATATACTGCCTGGTTCGGCACTTCTTTATTCAGAAGATTTGCTTTTTGAAGCATTAATGTGGTTTTCCCGACACCCCTGGCTCCAAGTATTTCGATAAGCCGCGAATTCCAATTGATTTTATCGAATAAATCCCTCTTAAAATCCAGTTTCACCTTTTCAATAACGGGATTGCTGTATGCAAATATCTCATGCATGACCCAATCTTTATGTAATAATTTACAAATATATATTATTTATTTTGTATTGCATTACATATATTGGAGTGTTATTTTGTATTGATATCCAATCTTTATGAAAAGATGCTGTGTCGTCACACACCATTAAATTACCGGGAGTCAATAGATCATAAAGAATTATATGCCCTGGTCTGTGAGTCCACTATTATAGGAACCGGACCCAGTCCACCTCCACAGGACCGTCTCTTTTCTGCACCACGACCAGGTGACGGGTCCCGTCCGGGGCCATCGAAAGGGGTGACTCGATGATCCTCCGGTCCGTGTTTTCAGCGATTTCTATCTCTGAAAGCAGGGGACCGTCCGCATGATCCAGACGGATTTCCAGTGCCCCGCCCGCCCCCGACGACACTCTGATCCTGACCTTATTCAGCTGCCCGCTTCCGAAATCCACCGTGTTGTACCGGATCCATGCACCAGGTTTTTCCAGGATGGCTTTCCATCCCCTGAACATATCCAGTGTATCCAGAAATGCGACGGATACCCCTTCGTCGCTGATGCCGCTGTACCTGTCCACCTGGACTTTGTCCGTAGCTTTTGTGATCCCCACACCCCGCAGGGTGGGGATCACCTTTTGTATGGTCCCGTCCTCATTGAAGAACAGGCTGTCGATCCGGGTCGACCGTGCCTTGTCGAATTTCGGGGAATAATCATTGTGATGGTAAAACAGATACCATTGACCTTCATATTCGATCACCGAATGATGGTTTGTCCAGCAGCCGCTGGGCGATTCGTCCATGATCACCCCGGCAAATGTGAAAGGCCCCATGGGATTGTCCCCGGTTGCATACTCCAGCCTTTCTGTTTTATTCGCCACGTGGGGATAGGTCATGTAATAAATGCCGTTCCGCTCAAACAGGTAGGGCCCCTCTTTCAAACCTTCATCGGGCATCTCTTCCATGACTCTGGGTTCCGAAGCAAGCTCCAGCATGTTTTCCTTAAGGGGTGCCCCGAAGATATTTCCCATGGACCAGTACATGTATGCCTGTCCGTCCCTGTCAATGAACAGGTTGGGATCAATGCCCCGGACATTCTGAATGGGTCCGAGCTCAGGAATATAGGGTCCTTCGGGCTGATCCGCTACAGCCACTCCGGTGGTAAAACCCCTTCCCATGCGCCCTTCCCTGGAGTTGGAAGGAAAATAGAAGTAATACCTCCCGTCTTTCTCAATACAATCCGGCGCCCACATGCTGTAGGAATTGGGATTTACCCAGTTGACATCATACTGGCTCACGATGATCCCGTGGTCGGTCCAGTCGGTCAGGTTCGATGATGAGAACACATGATAGTCTTCCATGCAGAACCACCCGATCCGGCCCCGGTGTTCATTGGCCAGGATATCATGGGATGGAAACAGGTATACCTTCCCATTGAAAACCCTTGCCGATGGATCGGCCGTGAACTGGTCGCGTATTACAGGATTCTGGGCTGTGGCACTGCCCAGTACAGAGAATAAAATTGCACATCCTGTCACCAGGAACAGATTACATTTTGTCATGTTGCTTTGATTGTTTTTGATGATCATGAATTCTTTTCTTATTGCCCGGATCTGATTGCCCTTAACCCGGAACTAATATGTCCTGAACCAGTCGAAGTCCACATACCCGCCTGTTTCTTCCGTAGCATAATTGAACAGGCAGAATTTGTTCCCGGTGAAAACGGTGAGGCGGAAACGCATGGACAGTTCATTGCCCAGGCTGGTAAAGGTTTTATTGTCAAAACTGTATTCGAAGCTTGCTTTCGCCGTACTGTTCGAGGCAGTGGTTCTCAGATAGACGGTATTTCCTTCCATCGGCGCGGAGGCAACGGTTTCTCCATTGTTCACCATGACCAGTGACTTTGATCCGTTTTCCTGTTTCACCGCAATGAAGGCATACGGGTCCTGGAATACTGCAAGACCCGCCACATCACCGTTTTTCATATGGTCCGTCTCCATTCTGGTAACACCCACTGTGGGAATAGATTGATCATATTTGGCAAATGGCCTTTGCGTAAGCGTGTTGGGCGCTTCTGGCAAGCTGGTTACTACCCTCCCCGTGGTCAGCCTCAGGTAACCAGGTCTTTGGGCAAGCGACCAGTCGGAGGGAATGGGATTGTGGTTCCATCCCCATTGCATTCCCAGTTCTGCGTCATCGAATTCATCTGACGCCGGCAACGTTTTGATGGGATGAATTTTTCCCACATCGGGCTTTCTGTAAGTGATTACTGCTTTCCCCTCCACACCCACCATGGGCCAGCCATCCACCCAGGTAACCGGCTGCAGGGAAGGGAAACGTCCGAAGGGACCGCTGTCCACGAACAGGATCGTCCACCACTCGCCGGTCTGGGTCTGGATCAGCGCGCCCTGGTGGATTCCGAAATTCACACCAGGGGTGGTTTCCCTGATCACCACTTTCTGTTCATATGGGCCGTAAATGTCCTTTGACCTGAGCGCCACCTGGATCCCGTCCCTTCCTCCATAGGTGCCGTACAGGTAATAGTACCCGTTGATTTTATACACATGCATCCCTTCCAGTCCCCCGCGGATATCCCCAGTATATACATGCACATCCTCCCCTGCGGGTGAAAAATCCGGGTTCAGCTCCGTGATGGAGATCTCCCCGTAACCATGGGTCACATAGATCTTCCCGTCATCATCAAAAAACAGCCCGGGATCATAAAAGCCCTTCGGCAATTTCCGGATCTCCCATGGGCCTTCTGGATCTTCAGCAGAGCAGAGGAATCCCCCTTCATCGAGTGTGATAAAAAGCAGGTAGAATGTCCCTTCATGATACCGGATGCTCGTGGCCCACTGACCGTGCCCGTACCGGTTGCAGCCTTCGAGGTCGTAGCAGGGGCTGAAATCAAATCGGGATACAGCGTTGCTGCAGTACTCCCAGTTCACCAGGTCCTTTGATTTCAGGACCGTCACCCCGGGGAATACGAACATGGTGGTGGTCACCATGTAATAGGTATTCCCCACCCGGATCACATCCGGATCCGGAAAATCGGCCGGGATCACCGGGTTGGTGTAGGTGCCGTCGCCGTTGTCGCTGTGGGGCGGCCTGAACAACAGCCTGGAAAACATGTACAAATCGTTTTTCCACACATTGAAATCGTGTGCACCCGGCTCCACATAGTAAATGTGAGGAACATTTTGATCGTCAAGATATTCGTGTAGTTTCCGGCTGATTGAAAGGAGGTTGTCCTGGTCTCCGCATGAAATCCACAGCAATTTCAGCTTTCCCTTCGCCTCATCCGGGTCGGGAACAAGTTCCTCAGGAGCCTTTGTATTGGGGGCCGATGAAAATCCCCCCACCCAGGCAAACCGGTCCAGGTTCCCCAGCCCGAAGTTCAGAGACTGACCCCCTCCCATGGACAGGCCCGCAATGGCACGGGATTCGCGGTCCCCGAGAACAGGGTATTCCTCCTCAACAAAGGGTATCAGATCATTGAGCAAATCCTCTTCAAAGGTCGCAAATGCCTGCACTTTTTCTCCGTCAAAGATTACCCTGTCGGGACGTTTTATGTTGCCCCCGGG
>JAXGMU010000004.1:0-9516 GCA_040768485.1 Bacteroidales bacterium | reverse complement strand
ATTGCCAGTTGCACGGTCGTCCTTCATGGCCCTTCCGTTGGGCATGACGACGATCATCGGCTCTACTGCACTTTCGGCATACAGATTGTCCAGGATCACCTGGGGCTGTGCTCCGCGGAGCCACTCCTTTTCATCTCCGCCGATCCCATGCAACAGATACAGCACCGGGTATTTGTTTTTTTCTGAAAATCCCGGAGGGGTGTAGATCAAAGCTTTTCGCAGGGTCCCCACTGTTTCTGATTCATAAGAGACCGTATCGATTTTTCCGTGCGGGATGTCGCTTCGATATATGTCGAAGCCAGCGGGTGCACGTCTTACAAGATCCTGTGATTGTACTAATTGCACAACAAACAGGAAAACGGCGATCGCGGGAATTATTTTTTTCATCTGATATTGTATGTGATACCCCTGTACCGGGTGATGATACCTGCAAATTGCATTTTTACCCGCAGATATCAAAACCCGGCAAATCAATATTTGTCCGGGTGCAGGTGATATCTGGCTCCGGTAACGGGCAATTTATCCCATCTGAAGGACCTTTTTCGAAAACCATGCACTAAATTTGGAGCCTCAGCTTATCAAGTATGATTATCGATGGTCATGCACATCTCGGGGGCGAATACAGGGACCTTCCCTCCATTCTCTCCACCCTGGACCGGTCAGGGGCGGACAAGGTGATCCTCTGTCCAGGCGATTCACCCAGGGACAAATCCATGTGGATCCCCCAGATGACAGGCAGAATGGGCGGAAAGGATCTCAATTTTCCGGTTAACAGGGTGATCCGAATGCAAACAAGAAGCAAGAAGGTTCAGGAGCATATTGACCGGCAAAATGAAGAGGTATTCAACATCGCGATACTCTCGGGGGAACGGGTCATCCAGTTCTTCTGGGCCAATCCGCTGAAGGAGGGGATCGCTGAAGAAATCCGGGAAAAATATGGATCATGGAGATTCAAGGGCATCAAACTGCATCAGGGTTGTCATCCTTTCCGTATTCAATCCGAGGGCTTCCATCACATCGCCGGTTTTGCATCTGCGAACCATATCCCGGTCTTTATTCACCTGTATTCAAAAAAGGAAATCAGGGACTTCATTGCTCTCTCCCGGTCCTATGAAACCATTTTCATTACAGGGCATCTCATCGGGCTGGACCTGTTCATCAGGAACAGGAAACATGTGGGGGACAATATTTTTTATGATATTTCCTGTCCCCCGCTGGTGCCGAAAAAAAGAATTAAACTGGCGCTGAAAACATACGGAGCACGAAAGATCGTGATGGGTTCGGATACGCCTTTCGGCAGGGACAACCTCCGGGAAGTCATCTCCAGGGTCCGGTCGCTGGGATTACCTCTCCGGGAGACCGGGTTGATCCTCGGAAACAATATGAAGGAGATCCTGGGGCTCTGAAAGCAATTTCCCGATGAATCTCATGTAGACCTCGGAGCCCCTGACCAGGCATTCCACGGGGATCCTTTCATTGTAATTATGGACTGTCATGATCAGCTCCTGGTCCATGATCACCGGGTTCAGGCCGTAGACGGGGATTCCCCTGCTGCGGAAGTAATTATTGTCCGAGGTTGCCGGAAAGAGTATCGGCATTGTTCCAGATCCAGGATAGGTCTCCTTCACCGCCTCTTGTAATAAGGAGTAATACATATCGGGTACCGTGGCGGGGGCATGCTGGGTTTCCCTGAGGAGACGGATCTCCACCTCACCGTTATTGATCTCACCGTGGAGGAAATCCATGAATTCTGCCGTCATGGTCCCGGGCAACAGCCTGCAATCCAATACCACGGAACTCTCCTGTGGTATCTGGTTGAAATCATAATCCTGTCCAATGAAATTCGTGGCCGTCAGTGTATTGGTGACGGTGGCAAGCAACAGCGGATCTCTTCTTAACTTGATGGAGATAAGTGGTTTAAATATAACCGGGTGCCTGATGACGAACCCTGTCAGTCCTTTTTCCATGGCCCCGTACGCCCTGAACATATCCCTGGTCTGTCTGTTGAATTGTATTTTAGGTTTCCGGTTCGTCAGGGAGCTCAGGGCATTGATCATTATTTTATTGGCATATTCCGGAGGGGGGACCGAACCATGACCGGATGTGGGGAAATTGATATGGAGTTCTATCCAGAGTGCTCTTTTTTCTGAGATGGAAATGCAGAAAACAGGTCGTTCCGGCGATGTGGTGAGTATGTTCCGGGTACCGATCCCTCCTTCGCCCAGCACCACGGCTGGATTCAATTCCGTCAGGAAGGAATCGCAGATGATCCTGGCTCCCATGGTCCCATAGGTCTCTTCCCCTGACACTCCAAGAAGCGTCACATTCAACGGAAGATCCGATTCTTTGGCCTTCTGCACATACGGAGACATGCCCAGCAGCTGCATGATGGCCATTCCCTTCATATCGATCGTCCCCCTTCCCCAGATGGTATCCCCGATGACCGCACCCGAAAAGGGTCCTTCCCTCCACTTTGAAAGATCACCTTCACTCACCACATCGATATGGTTCAGCAGGATGATATTCGGCTTGCCGGACCGGAGCGGGTACAGGGACGCCGCAAAGTTGTAAGAGTCTAAAGAATCGGTAAACACTTTCACATTCAGACCTCTGTCACGGCATAATCCGGCTAGGTATTCCCCCGCCGGCTTTTCGTTCCCTGTGACCGAAGGATACTGGATATATGCGCTGAGTAGCCTGGATGCCTCCTCCGGTGAGATTGTGGAATCAATACCGGTCTGCCTGTTATCCTGTCCATAAATAATACCTGAAAGAAAAATAAAACAGCTGAAATACAACAGGAAAGTTATGGCTGATTTTCCGCGGAGTGCATGCCATCTGTCTGATTCTGGACTGACCGTTCTCATGGTTGTGAAGATAGCAAAAGGCAGGAAATGGAAGCAGAATTTATTTCCCATTTCATTTCAACCTTTAGGAAGCTCCATTCGTCTTATACCCAGAAGGCAGCGCATAATATCCCCATGTCGGATGGAATGGATATCGACTCCTGTTCCTATGTGCTTATCAGCGATTGCGACATTGATGTGAATGATGACTGTATCGCGATCAAATCGGGCAAAGATGAGGACGGGCGCCGGGTGAACAGGCCTTCCCGGGACATTGTGGTGGAAAAATGCATCTTCCGTGACGGTCATGGCGGGGTATCCATGGGCAGTGAAATGTCCTGAGGCATATACTATAAGGAGAACCCATTATCCTGAAATAATAAGGTATTCAGAATCAAACCCCGGAATTCCCCGTTTTCAGAGCTCAAATTTCAGCATGAGGATGGCGTAAGAAGGGACTTCTATCCTGTTCTTCTTCATCCTGTATGCTGATTCGTCGATGGCTACCTCGGGTGTTTCCCCGGGGACATTATAGGCTTCCGGATCCTCATGGTGGATTGTCCAGGCCGAAGCCTCCTTCGGAAGGCTGAACCCGGGTACATCCAGTTCAAAAGTCACCGGTTGATCGCCCGAGTTCACCATGGATACGGTAAGTACGTCCTTATCGTCGGAAACAGCGGCAGCCACATCCAGCAAGGGAATGGAGTTCTCCACCCTGACCGGGTTGGATTCAAAGTGATGACGGTAAAGGATCAGGGGGAGGGCAGTTGTGGCAAACCCCGCGCTGGTGGTCGTGGTCTTTATACAACCGATGACGTTCACCGTCTGGGCATAGTTCGCCATGAAGAAAAGGTCGGAGTTCCTGAAATACTCGTGCAGGCCTTTTGCGATACCCAGGGCATCCTTATGATGGTACCTGACTCCCAGTTCCCCGTAAATATAATCCCCGTACCAGTAGTTCCATTCATCCATGGCGATACGGATGTTCTTTTCCGCCAGGCCCTCGATTTCAGAACGGTATTTCCTGTGTGCATCGGCTACCCTTTTGATTGAATTGGCGATCTGGTCAACGTGGGCACTCACCGTGTCAATTTCTCGGCAGTAAATATGCTCGCTGATCAGGTTCATATGATCAGCCGCCAGTGAAAGCATCGTCTCACTCCATTCTCCCACGGAACCTACACCGATCAATTGGGCGTCGGGATCCACCTTCCACATGGCTTCGGCGATATTGTTGTGTTTCTTTACATACTCGCTCAGCGGCATATGCCCCAACTGCCACGATCCGTACATTTCATTTCCGACCGCCCACCATTTCACGCCGTAGGGTTCAGGGTGCCCGTTCTCAGCACGGATCCGGCCCCATTCCGAGTCGGCCGGACCGTTCACGTATTCCACTTCGGTGACCACCTCCTCCAGGGTCCCCAGGCCGGTATTCACCGCTATGAAGGCCTCGGCATCCAGTATATCCATAAGCTCCATGTATTCATGGATACCCACGTCGTTGGGTTCCACCCCCTTCCATGCCGGATTTTTCCTGGGAGGCCGCTGATCCCTGTCCCCGATCCCGTCGCGCCAGTTGTACCCGCTCACAAAATTTCCTCCGGGCCAGCGGTACACAGGGCTGCTCAGCTGCATCATCAGTTCCACCACATCCTTTCTCCAGCCTCTGATATTGTCACCGGGCATGAGGGACAGTGTGCCGATCGTGAACGAGCCCTCTCCCCGGCTGAAAATTTCCAGCATCACGCTGTCGGATGAGAAGGTGGATTCGAATTCAAAAGGCACGGTTTGGTAATCCGGACCGATCTCCTCCAACGGTACTGTGACTTCATTCTCTCCCGACAGTAACCGGATCACCACCGGGAGTGCGGTGGCTTCCCCCGAAATGACCAGATGGCCCGTGTATTGTTTTCCCTCGATGAGTCCGAGACCATACTGCCGGATTCCCGCGGCGGCTCCGTCACCCGGAAGCTTTACCCTCACGGCATTTTCACCCGTATAGGGACGGTCCCTTTCCATCCGCACGTTTTCCCCGCTCCCGATAATTTCCCAGGGGGAGGCATCCAGGTACCGGTAAGGACCTGTATTCCAGAACGGATCCGAATCGGTGCCAAACGGATCGAATTCCTCAATCACCGGATAATAAAACTTGCGGTCCTGGACCATCTCGGCCCAGATCCCTCCGTAAATACAATTGCCCAGGTGTTCGATGAATTGTCCGTAAATGTACTTCTCAACGGGCTGACCTGTTTCGGATAGATCAACGGATACCTCTTCATATTTCCCGGAATCGCAGCCGGTGATAAAACATGCGAAAAGAACGGCAAGAATGGTGATTGTAATGGATTGTTTCATGGGTGTGGTTCAGGTTGGAAGTTTTTATTTTCTGAATGTAATGATACACAAAAGATTTATCTTGAAAAAATTAGAATGCCTCATGATTTAAACAACCAATTGGATCAGGGAGGTACAGTTTACAGTTTCTTTAACACTTGGGCAATTTGAACTTATGTACATTTGCTCAAAATTGTAACGGTTTGATAGGTTGGAACATCCTTCCCAATGCCTGCGCATCATGTTGGATTCTGGCAGCGGTCAATTGAAAAAATAAATAAGTCAATTATGGCAAAAAAAGGACAGGTTCTGGATATGTCACCATTAGGGATGATATTTACTGTAATAAAGAGTAAGAGTGATACAAATGGCAAATCTTTGGATTTGGAATGGGAACTCCTGCCTCAATGTAATATGATAGATCCTTTGTACCACATACATCCTGAGGCTATTGAAACGTACCATGTACTCGAAGGAGAAATGGAGTTTTATGTTAAGGATCAGTGGATAAAGGCAAAAAAGGGAGATAAGTTAACTGTCGAAAAAGGCGTGAAGCATACCTTTCGAAATCCCACCAATTCCAGTGTAAGGGTATACAATACACATGAACCGGCTTTTGATATGGAGAATTATTTTGAAGATGTTTGTGTGGTGATTGATCGTGCGACAAATAACCGTACTAAAGCAGTAAACATGAAAAGCCTAAAAACACTGCTTCTATTAGGAGTTCTTCAGAATAATTACAGAAAGGAAATCATAGCGGTCAATCCACCGGATTTTCTGGTACGAGGTATGGGTACAATCGCACGTTTGATTGGAGTAGATTACAACAAAGTTATCTAACATCGGATATGCCCAATGACGTGTAAGAGACAGGAACTGACCCCTTAAGCAGCAACCCGAACATGAAATATTTGTACTCGATTAAGATAGGTTTAGTGGCTGTAATTGCACTGCTCCTGACCTCCTGTGAAAAGAATCCTGAAGGAATCATTGTGGAATATGCAATTACTCCCATGAATAACAATTTCATCAGCATTACCTATACAGGCTCGACGGGGGAATCTGTCAGTATAACGGATTATACCCAGTTTCAGGATGGGATTAAAAAAATAACAGTGACAGAAAAACCTTTCCTGGCCAGAATTACGACAGTTGTAGATAACCAAACCTACCAGACTTTTAATTATACTTTGACGATCACAGTTGACGGAGAGTTAAAAGAATGGGAATCATGTGATGCCCCGCCTATGGCAGTTTCAACAGGTGAAACGGAATATACTATCCAGAAAATGCCCGGTTGAAAACCAGGCCTGAATCTGTCAGGGCTTCTTACTACCTTAAGAACCTGTATCATTTTTGCGCTGCATATTACAGGATATACAACAGAGGAAAAATCTGTTTAGATTTGAATAATATATCTTACCTTTCAGATATTCATACCCCATCGCTGAATGACATACATATCTGAATGAAAAAGTTAATTATTCCCACAGCTGTCATGATTACGGCAATTGTTATCACGGCATTTACCTCCGGAGGAGATAAAAACAATCATATACTGAAGTATTCTTCAGGAGTACAACCTGGGTACAGTGGCGACCCTGCAGGAGGAAGCAGGAATTGTACAAGTTGTCATTCTGGCCCGGCAGCTCAATTGGAAACAGGCTGGATTACCTCAGACATTCCCGAAGATGGTTATGTGGCAAACACCACCTATACAATTACCGCCCAGGCAACAAGAACGGGTTCTTCAAAATTCGGATTTCAAATCTCACCTCAAAACAGCACCGGGGCTTTTCTGGGAACTTTGATCAATACAGGCACCGAAACCACATTAACTTCAGATCCAAATTACATTACACATACTTCTTCAGGAACAAGCGGAAGCGGTTCCAAGACATGGACATTTGACTGGACGGCACCTGTATCAGGCTCAGGTGAGATTACTTTTTATGGTGCATTCAATCTTGCCAATGGCAATGGAAGTTCCGGTGGCGATACCATCATGTTATCGACTCTGACTGTTAATGAAAGTACTGTAAGCGTTGCGGACATCTCAGCCAGCGGGAAAAGCATATCAGTTTATCCAAATCCTGTAAATACCCTTCTGAACATTGAAACAGGACAACCCGGAAGGTACGTAATCGAAATCACCTCCCTGAATGGTCAGTTGATGAATGTTTCTATGATGGTAGGGACCTCATTCCAGATCGACATGACCCAATTCAGCGAAGGTGTCTATTTTGTGACGGTGAGATCAGAAGCGGTTGTCATGACAGAAAAGATCGTTGTGAAATTTTAGGTGCGTATTCCAATAGCCACACCCTAAAAATCAAAATCCGCTCTCTCAGCGGATTTCGTTTATTTTTTGAGGTCGGTAGCGTATGGGTTTGAATAAAAGATTATTCTTCCTATATCGAAATAAAAAAAATTAATAGCTAAAAATAAAACTGATATTACCCTCATATTCTGTTATAAAACTATTTTTACCTTGAAGAAACTTAATTTACCCTGAAAAGCCATAAAATTAGCAATATATAACCGTATTATATCCATTTGGTAATATCTTTAATTTTATTTTACCCGGGTTTGTATAAAATAAACTACATTTACCCTTAAAGAACCACATTTACCCCGCACATGAAAAAAGTAGGTTTTGCATGGCTACAGGAAAAACTAAATATCCAGGAATTCCAACTAACCCATGAATCATATATTGGAACAGTGGATAAATCAGAGATAAGTTCTACAGGTACAGTAATAAGAACTTTCAAATCAAAATACGATGTTAAAGATGAGACCACAATGTCTCATTTAGAATTCGCTCTTAAATATGATGATGTTAACCTGGCATTTATTAAAGAGGTTTTCACTTCAATTGAACATCAGACAATTGAAAAATATATACAATCAAGACCAAATAGGAAGTATCCCAGAATTATCGGCTACTTGTATGAGTTTTCAGGAGGCAGCTCAATAGATGTAAAAGTAACCACTACAAATTATGTGGATGTTCTGGACTCTTCTAAATATATTACCGGAGATGTAAAGAAAATATCCAAGTGGAAAGTAAACGATAATTTACTGGGAACAGCTGAATTCTGTCCAATCATAAGAAGAACAACAGAGCTTAATGAGTTACTTGATTGGAATATTGAGGAGGCGATTGAGAACTTGGAGCAGGAATATCCTCCTGAAATATTCAAAAGAGCGAGCCACTACCTCTATAAAAAAGAAACGAAATCATCCAGTGAAATTGAAAATGAAGATCCCTCGCAAGATAGGGTGGAAAAATTCATAGCATTGCTTGAAGAAGCAGGACAAAAAACTTTTGAAGAAACACTATCAGAGCATGAACTTGTTCGCATTCAAAACATCATTGTTGAGCCAAGATATGCAGACAAAGGATATCGGAACTTCCAGAATTATGTCGGCCAAACCATGAGAGACTATTCACAAAAAATACATTATGTATGCCCACCCCCGCAATTTGTAAAGTCTTTGATGAATGGAATAGTGAAGCTCGATAAAAAGACTCGCTCCATAGAGTCAATAATAAGAGCCGCTATTGTCTCCTTTGGTTTCGTTTATATTCATCCATTCGAAGATGGCAATGGCAGGATTCATCGTTTCCTGATTCATGATATACTTGTACGTGAAGGGATTATCCCAAAAGGCACCATACTTCCTGTTTCTGCTCAAATACTTGCCAATATATATGAATATGAAAAAATTCTTGAGTTAGTTTCCAAATTGATAGAACGAAAAGCAAAATATGAGCTTAATGACTCTGGAAAACTTAACGTTATTAATCCATTGGAAATTGAAAAACTTTACCGATTCCCCGACTTAACAAGTCACACTATCTTCCTTGCAAGAGTAATACAAACAACAGTTAAAGAAGATGTACCAAAAGAACTATTGTTTCTTCAGTGCTATGATGAGCTTAAAGCTAAGATTCAAAGGATTGTGGATATGCCCGATAACAGAATGGACCGCATAATCATATTTCTTCACCAGAATAGTGGAAAACTTGCAAATCGCAAACGGAAATTCTACCCGGAATTAAGTGATGCTGAAGTCAGACGGATGGAAAAGGTATATGCTGAAGTTTTCTCAAGATACTAACACAGTATGTTATTAAGGCTGGGTTTGCAGGCCCTTCATCCCCCAGTAGACACTATACAATAGTATAACTGATGTACTCAAAAAGTGGCAAATCAGAAAATTTTCAGAAAATACGCCAACTGTACGCCAAAACAGGTATATCAAAAAACCGAACTCCCTTGTTATCAGAAAGTTCGGTTTTAATGTGGAGGTCGGTAGCGGA
>JAXGMU010000003.1:145817-147142 GCA_040768485.1 Bacteroidales bacterium | reverse complement strand
GGGCGGCGGTGGCAACGGCCGGCTCTCCGGGGGCGGCGGTGGCAGCAACTGGAATTTCGGAGGCAAGGGTGGAAGGGAATCATCTGCCATCTGCCAGCCGCCGGGAATCGATACAAGGGGCATGGGCGGGTTCGACATGGGGAGGAACGGATATTATTATATCAATGACTATTTCTTCACGGGGAACTGCATCTTTTTCGGCGGCGGCGGGGGGACCGGCACCAGGGTTGCGGGAAGGACCACCACCAGGGGAGGTGACGGCGGAGGGATCGTGTTGATCGTGGCCGACTCCATCGTGGGGAACGGACATTCCATCATTGCCGACGGGGAATCGGTGACCGCTGTGGCCACGGGAGCAGGCGGCGGCGGCGGAGGCGGCGGGGCCATCATCCTGGATGTGGGATCCTACGGCGGCACTCTGTCGCTCCGCGCAGTGGGGGGTGACGGAGGAGATACCAATTTCCCGGGCGATTCCACCGGTCCGGGCGGCGGCGGAGGCGGAGGGATCTACTGGTATGCGGGAAGCACCCATCCCCAGCTGGACATGGAGTTGACCGCAAAGGCGGGGAAGGGGATCTGTATTCCGTTTTCGGCAAGTCATGGTGCAGAGGACGGGACCGTCGCGGGTAAACTGGGCAACCTCAGAACCCCCCTGAGAGGGTTCCTGTTCAATACGGTGCCGGATGAGTTCACCGTCTGCGCCAACGAGATCCCGGACCCCATCATCGGGTCCATTCCCAAAGGGGGGACCGGCACCTATACCTACCTGTGGATAGACAGTACCAGCACACACACCTGGCAGCCTGCACCGGGGACCAACAACCAGAAGGACTATCCCTTCCCGGGCCCCCTTTCCGACACCACCTACTTCAGGAGGGTGGTCACCTCCGGGGTCGTCCTGCCGGCCGACACCAGTTTCCGGATCACCTTCAACGTGCACCCGGCCATCACCGGGAACACGGTGACCGCACCAGATACGGTATGCTCGGGGAACGCCCCGCAGTTGTTCGTTTCCTCGTCCGTGATCGGAGGGGGACTGGGGCCTGGAACCTACACCTACAAATGGCAGAAGGAGGAGGGGACGGGAACCTTTACAAATGCCGACGGGACCATCACCCAGGCATCCTACCAGGCACCGGGACTGACAACAACCACACAGTTCAGGCGGATCGCCTATTCGGGAGCGTGCGAGGATACCACCGGCGCCCTGACGGTGAAGGTCTGGGAGCGGCTCACCGGCAATGACATCACACCCAACGATACCATCTGCTTCAACACCGCGCCGGACCTGATCACCGGTCCGGTGCCGGGTGAGGGGGATCCGG
>JAXGMU010000003.1:47918-145807 GCA_040768485.1 Bacteroidales bacterium | reverse complement strand
AACGCTACCGGTGGGAGACCGCCACCGATCCCGAAGGCACCTGGTCACAGATCGGCGGTGCAACCAACCGCACCTACCAGTCGCCCGCCCTCACACAAACACGCTACATCCGCAGGATCGTACTCTCCGGGAGCGATGATGCCTGTGTGGATACAAGCAACCATGTGGAGATCCTCAACATTCCGCTGATCACCAACAACTCGGTAAGCGGCACCGCCACGGTGTGCCGGGGCGACCAGGCGCCGCTGCTCACCGGATCGGAACCCGGAGGCGGATACCAGGGACAGTACAGCTACCGGTGGGAGGCCCGCACCGCCTCCACCGCGTGGGGACCGGCACCCGGGGCGAATGATGTGATGACCGGTTACAGCGCCGGGATCATGGACGGCGATACCACCCTGTTCCGAAGGGTAGTGGGTTCGGGCGGAGCGGCCCGGAACGTGTGCCAGAGCACCAGCAACCAGGTGTTTATCCATGTGCTCCCGTCCATCACGGGCAATGTGATCACCACCTCCGACGATATGAAGTGCCAGGGGGATCTCCTGGAGGACCTCACCCAGGATCCGGGGGTCGGCCCTGAACCGGGAGGAGGGGCCACGGTGGGGGGCGTGGACCCCACCCGCAGGTACCGCTGGGAGGTGGCCACCGGACTGGATACTCCGGGAGTGTGGCAGGAGATCGCCGGGGAAGCCTCCCTGGATTACACGGGAAATCCCCTGATGAACACGGAGCAGGACCGCTGGTACAGGCGCATTGTCTTCAGCGGTCCCGACGAGCAGTGCGTCGATACCTCCAACTGGCAGCGGATCGTTGTGCACAGGGAAATCACCGGCAACACCATCGAGCCGTTCGATTCGGTCTGCTTCGGGACCACAAAGATTCTGGCAGGTTCCACCCCGTCGGGCGAACCGGGGCTCACCGCCCGTTACACCTGGAGAGATACGGACAGCGGCGATCCGCTTCCCGGCTCCGATGAGGAGGACCACGGGGCAGGGCCATACAACAGCCTGGATCCCCGTCATTACGAGCGGATCACATCCATCGGAGAGTGCACGGACACCTCCAATGCCATGCAACTGACCGTGATGCAGCTTCCGGGCGGACAGCTGACCGATGACCCCTTCCGGGCCTGCGAGTACGATACGGTGCTCTACATTGATCTGACGGCGGACCGGCTGCATACCTTCACGCTTCCCTGGGAGGTGACCCTGTCAGACGGCGTCCATCCGGAGCCTGTGGGACCCTTTGTGGTCAGCGGCGACGGCAACCTGCCGGTCACCCTGGAAACCGAGGCGGACAGCATGCAGTACAATTATGAGATCGCTTCGATCATTTATACTTCGCCCGGGGAGCGCTACCTGTGCCAGGCGCCGGCGGACAGCCTGTCGGGTGTGGTCCCCGTGGAGGTGTTCCGGGTCCCCGAGCCGGTGATCACCCCGGCGGACAGTGCCAAGGTGTGTGATATCACGATCACCCTTACGGGCGATCCCGATCACGGGACGGGAAGCTGGAGCCAGGTGAACACGGACAAACCGCAGCTGACCTTCTCGGATCCGGGGTCCGAACAGACCGCGGTCTTCATCCAGGATATCCCGGAACGGTACGGAGAATACCGGCTCCGGTACAGGAGCGTGGCGGGGGACTGCTACGGGGATGCGTTTATCGATTTGACCTTTTTCGAGCAGCCCGAGCCGGCCTACGCCGGGGCCGACACCATGATCTTCTTCATCAATTCCATCCAGCTGCGTGCCGATCCCCCCACGGCGGGGACCGGCACCTGGACCCTGGAATCGGGCAGCGGGATCATCCATGATCCACATGATCCCGGGACCTATGCCTATGAGCTGGCCCTGGGGGAGGAGAACACCTTCAGGTGGACGGTGGAGAACGGGGAGGGCGCGGGAAAATGTATTACCTACAGCGACGTGGTCATCGTGATCCGGAACGAGGTGAAACGGTACACCGGGTTCTCGCCCAACCAGGATGCGGACAACGAATACTACATCATGCAGGGGCTCAAATATGCGGATGAATTCACCATTACCTTCTTCAATGCGCTGGGCAACACGGTGCGGACCATCACCCATGAGAACGTGGATCAGCTGGATGTCGACGAAGCCCTGGTCAAAAACGGATTGCAGGAAGATGAAATGGTGGTGTGGGACGGAAGGTCGGAAAACGGGAACCTGGTCCCCTCGGGCACCTATTATTACGTGGTGGATTTCCTCCTCCATCAGCGGGACCCGGTAAGCGGGGCCATCACCAGGACCGATAAGTACAATTCTAAGGATTACGTGGTGGTGAAAAGGGATTAAAAATGAGGCGGTGCTTGCTCACATATGGTTTCATCCTGCTCGCGGCCACGGGGTACGCGCAGAACACCCTGATCCCGTCGCTGAGCAATTACCACCTGACGTGGACCACCATCAATCCGGCCTTTGCCGGATTCAGGGATGCCATCAGCCTGAGCTCCTTCTACCGCTCGGCCCTCTACGGGCAGCTGGGACCCTCCGACATGCAGCTGAACGTGCATACACCCGTGGGCAATTCCAAGGTGGCCCTGGGCGGCATCGTGGCCTACAACACCTCCCCGCCTGAGCAGACCCTGTTTTCGATCATGTCCACCTATGCCTACCGGATCTACCTGGGGAGCGGACGACTTTCCTTCGGTCTTTCGGCAGGGATCTACGGGGCGAAGACCAACACGGGGGCCATCGAGCTGCGGGACCCGGGCGATCCCTCCTTCCCGGAAGGGATCTACCAGCGGTGGTTTCCCAATTTCGGCACGGGGGTGCTCTACTATACCGACCAGTTTTTCGTGGGACTGTCGGTACCTGAGCTGCTCTCCATCCCGCGGGAGGACCAGTCCGTCGGGGCGGTGCATCCGGACCAATACCGCTATATCCTGGCGGGGGCTTACCTGTTCGATTTCAGCAGGTCGTTCCGCCTGAAACCTTCGGTACTGATCGACTACAACAAGGCCAGCACCTCCTTCAAAGCCAGCCTGAACGCCGGATTTATGGATTCCAGGTTCTTCGTGGGAGGAGCCTATAGCCATCCCAATTTTGCCATCGCGCTGCTGAATGTGCAGGTGAACCCCCAGTGGCTGATCGGTTATGCCTATACCCTCAATCTAAGTGATGTGCGGAAATACCTGGGGGGCGCCCACGAGATCGTGCTTCGCTGGGAATGGAGACCGGTCATTGAGACCATCCCCGATGACCCCTTCTATTTTTAACGAGATGAAAAAGTCATTGCTTCCCATATGGATCCTGCTCCTGCTGCTTCCCCCGGCAGCAGCCCAGGATTATTACAATGTGCGAAAGCAGACCCGTATCTCCACCGGACTGAACGAAGCCGCCGCCGTTCCATTCGAGGACGGGGTGGTGTACATCACCGAGTCCACCAGCGTGGGCGCCAGCAGTCCGACGGATCCCCTCGGAAGGAGGCTGTTCACCATTTTTTACTACCGCGAGAAAGGCGGTGCGAAAGGCCCCTTCATCGATGCGCTGGTCACACAGCGACACGAGGGCCCCGTTTCTTTCACTTCCGACGGTTCCCTGATGGCCTTCTCGCAACAGCGTCCCTCGTCGGCCAACAGGGATTTCGATCCGCTGGGCATCTATTTTGCGGACAATGTGGAGGGACAATGGACCAATATCAGGCCCTACGAGCACAATGATCCCTTCGCATGGCTGTTCTCACCCGCGCTGTCGCCCGACGGACGGACCCTCTTCTTCTCCGCCAATCTCCCGGATGCCATCGGCGGCTTTGACATCTACAAATCGGAACTGAAGGGCGGAAGCTGGACCGAACCGGAAAACCTGGGCCGCGCCGTGAACACCTCCGGCGAGGAGCTGTACCCCTTTTTCCATCCGTCGGGTAAACTTTATTTCTCCTCCGACGGCCACGATGACAATCTGGCGGGATACGACCTGTTCGAGACCGTCTTTCTGAATGGGAAATGGACCAGGGCCCGGAAACTTCCCGCACCCTTTAACACCCTTTCCAACGACTACCATGTCTGGTTCGACGAAAACTTCAAAAGCGGGTACATCACCAGCGACCGGGGCAGCGGTTCAAAGGAGATTTTTACATTCGGGACGGACATTCCCGAATTTGAAGCCCCGGAGCCCATCAAAAAGACCTATTATAAGTACAGGATCTACGACCGCAAGCTGGACACCGTGGATACCGACCTGTTCCGTTACTCATGGCTGATCAACGACACCCTGGAGCTGCCCGGGCATGAGGTCGTTTACAGGTTCCCGGGTCCCGGCCGGTACGTCTGCAAATTGCAGGTGTACGACCGGCAGCTGGATACGCTTGTGGAGGGACAGACCGTCAAGACCCTGAACATCGAACTCAATGAACAGGCTGTGATCACCTGTCCCGACACCATCCCCGTGAACACCCCTGTTGCCTTTGACGGAAGCGAGACCCACCTGCCCGGATTCAACATCGGGAGGTATGTGTGGGAGTTTGGTGACGGCACCTACGGGGAAGGGATCCGGGTCATGCATGCTTACCGTTATCCGGGGACCTACCGGGTGATCCTGGGTGTGGAGGAGCGGAAACAGAACCGCAGGGATGTGCCGGAGGTCCGCTCCAATTTCAGGGACGTGGTGGTTACCGGCTCCGAATGAGAACCCCCTTTCCGGTCTGCGTTTGATAACTCTTGTTTTATTTTGCACGAATTTTGTATATTTTTAAAATGCACAGTAAATACAAGGAAATGAAACGCTATATATATATCATATTTATACTATCAATCAGCGTGTCAGGATTTTCTCAGCCGGTACCCAACGTGGAGGAGAACATCCCGTACCTGATGACTTTCGGCAAGCTGGCCGAAACCAGCTGGGGGGACGATGATTTCTCCCAGGCATTCTTTTTCCTGATTCCCGAGGAATACGACCAGCCCTTCTTTATCCGCGTGTTTGATCCGGATACGGGTGGTTCGATTGACGAGATAGCGGGGGAATGGAACACCCGTTGCACCTATGAGATCTTCGGCGGGGAGGGGGTGTGGACCGAACCCGACGCCCGCGAAACGCATCCTTCCGGCAATTATAAGAGCGGCACACTGCTCGCCTCCAGGGCTTTCGCGGAAAATCCCAGGTACGACAACAGCTGGTATACCTTCGGTCCCTTCAATCCGGCCCAGGGAGAATACGTGGAAATGTACAGGGGCAGGATCTTCAAGATCATCTGTGAGGGGGTCTCTGGCGATGACGGCAACATGTACCGCTATTACCTGAGCACGGAAGCGGATGAGAACCGGCCCATCGAGGGGGCCAATGCCTTTGCTTACGAGTATTCCTTCAGGATGCACAACGATGTGAACGAGGTTTCCCACATCTATCCCTATATCGAGGAAGGGACCGTCACCGTGAAGATCTCCAACTTCGACTGGGATACGGACGGGAACATGGTGGTCATCTCCGTGGCCAGGCAGGGCAGGGAGGTGCGGGTCTCGGGCGAGGACCACTGGACGGAGGACGAGCTGCGGATCCAGGATGAGGAGATCGGCACCTCGTTCGATTTCAGGTTTGTGAAAGCCAGGAATCTCGTGAGGAACAACAACGTGGTGGTCAATGTCCGCAACCAGCGGAACGAAACACTGCCGTTCTACACCATTCCCATCGGAGGGGTTCCCAGGTACAGGGGTGAGGTGGAATTTGACCCCATTGACTAAAACGAACCAATATGAGAAAATTTCCGGTCCTTTTCCTCCTATTCCTGATTCCCATCGCCGGAAAGGGCCAGACCTACCAGTTCTTCAAATACGGGATACCGGAGGGATTATGTGACAAGTTTGCCTATACGATCAACCAGGATCCGGAAGGTTTCCTCTGGGTGGGGACCACCCAGGGATTGTGCAGGTTCGACGGCCGGGAATTTGACCAGGATTTTCAGGGAGATTCCATTCCCGCCAGCATCGCCTTCTCAAGCCTGCGGGACTCCGAAGGCCGGCTCTGGTTCGGGCATGAGAACGGGTTGATCTCTTTACTGGAGAACGGATCATTCAGGCTGATAACCCCCGATCCCGCCTTCCGTTCCCCCGTCCGGGCCATCCGCGAAGACGCCCGGGGCAATGTGATGGCCCTCTGCCAGCAGAGCGGGATCATGGTCATCAGCAGGGAGATGGAGATCACCTACGTTTCTGATCCGTTTGCCGGAAGCTCCATGAACACCTTCCAGGTAACCCCTGAGGGACATCTGCTTGTGGGCACCAGCGACGGACTGGGAATTTACCGTTACGACGAAGACCTGGAGACCTACATCCATACGGGCGATCTGCCCGCGCTGCAGTACATCGTGGTGCAGGAGCTGGTCAGGGCCACCGGGGAGAATGAGTACTGGGCAGGCACCGAGGATGAGGGATTGTTCCGGATCACAGGCGAAGGGTTCAATCCGGCACATTACACCGTGGGAAAGATCGGGGAGGGGACAGCGCTGGAATATGCACGGGTTTCTTCCATCTTATTTGACGGAGACAGGCGGGTATGGGTCACCGATTACGGAAGAGGGATCGGCCGGGTGGACCTGCGGGTGGACGGGCTGCCGGGCGATTTGCTCCTTTTTGAAAAGGAGTCCGGCATACCCAATGAGTACATCAACCATATCTTCATCGACGAGGAAGGCAACCAGTGGTTCTCCTCGCAGGGGAACGGGATCGCGGTGCTGCGCGACCAGGCGTTTACCTTCTACTCCCTCTGGGAAAAAGATGAGCCCTATACCGAGGTGAGCGCCGTCTGCATCAAAGGCAACGACAACTGGTTCGGGAGCACGAACAAACTGGCATATTACAGTACCGGATCGCCCGGCGAGGTGACTTACCTGGGGACAGCCGACGGGCTTCCGGCGGACCAGGTGACGGCACTTTTCCTGGATGACCGGAACGACCTGTATATCGGGACCCTCCAGAGCGGCCTTTACCTCAAGCGGAACGGCACTTCCCGGATCGTTCCCCACATGGTTTCCAGGAACTCACTGGAGAATGCCGTCAATGCCCTGGACGGGAATGCGGACAGTTTGTTCGTTGCCACCAACAACGGGGTGTACACGATCAACCTGCAGACCGGCAACCGTACCTATTTCAACACGGCCACCGGTCTGCCCCACAACAAGATCAACGATATTCTGGTGGACAGCCAGGGAAGGGCATGGATCGCAACAATCACCAGTGGCCTGATCAGTATCAACTCGGAAACCCAGTTCCTGATCGATAACAAACCCAAGCTGGAGTTTGTAACCCTTGCGGAGGACGAGAACGGGGTGATCTGGGCGGGGACCTACGGGGACGGGGTCTTTTCGTTCCATAACGATTCACTGGGCTGGTTCAGCGAGGAGACGGGTCTGATGCAGGATTATACCTACGCCATCGAGGTGGATCCGGAAGGATTTGTCTGGGTGGGGCACCGGAGCGGATTGAGCCGGATCGATCCCGTCCGGGGGAATGTCCGAGTCTACGGCGAGGAGTCGGGCTTTACCACTGACATGATGAAAAATGCGATGGACAGAACCCCCGGCGGGAAGCTGTTCATGGGCACCACCAGCGGGATCATCCAGTATGATCCTTACCAGGCGAAGGAAGACCTGGTACCCCCCAGGCTGAGCCTGAAATCGGTGGTGATCTCCGACCAGCCCTACGATCCCACCCGCCCGATCAGGCTGAAATATGGCAGGTACCGGGTCCGCATCGATTTTGTGGGGATCAACCTGAGCAATCCCAGCCAGGTTACCTACCAGTACAAGCTGGACGGGTACGAGGAGGACTGGTCGGAAATGTCCACGGTTTCAAGCGCCTATTACGGCCGGGTGGAAGACGGAAGCTACACCTTTATGCTCCGTGCATGCGACGGCAACGGAAACTGCTCCCCGGAGCCCGTCACCCTGGATATCTCCGTGAAGATCCCCATCTGGAAAGCCTGGTGGTTCATCCTATCCCTTGTCCTGCTGGCGCTGGCCACGGTCTTTATCATCTTCAAGATCCGCGAGCGGAACCAGAAGGCGATCCAGGAATACCTGCAGCGGCAGCTGGATGAGCGGACAAAGGAGGTGATCCAGCAGAAGGAAGAGATCGAGATCAAGAACCGGGACATCACCGATTCGATCAACTATGCGCAGCGCATCCAGGCAAGCATCCTGCCCCCGATCAAGAAACTGCATGAGGCGTTTTCGGGGAGTTTTGTCTTCTACCAGCCCAGGGACATCGTAAGCGGTGATTTTTACTGGTACGAGCGGATCGACGACCATAAATTCATCGTGGTTTGCGCCGACTCGACCGGTCACGGCGTCCCGGGTGCATTCATGTCCATGATCGGCACCACGCTCATCAAGGATATCTGTCTCCGCTCGGGCGTCCAGACCCCTTCTGAAGTACTCGCCACGCTGGACCGGGAGGTAAGGGAGGCCCTGAACCAGGATGTGGAGTCGGACGGTTCCAATGACGGGATGGATATCATCGTGTCGCAGATCGACTTGAGCAACTACAGGTTCAAGGTCAGCTCGGCCATGCGTCCCCTGATCATTTATTCGGGAGATGAACAGATCTATGTAAAGGGGAACAGGAACTCGGTGGGGGGACAGCTGGATGACCAGCGGGTGGAGAAGGAATTCACCGACCAGGAGTTCCAGCTGAAAAAAGGCGACATCATCTACATGTTCTCCGACGGGTACCCGGACCAGTTCGGGGGACCGCTGGGCAGGAAATTCAAGATGGTCAGGCTGCGGAACCTGCTCAGGGATATCCACGACAAACCAATGGAGGAGCAGTACAACTATATTAAAAGCAATTTCTTCCTCTGGAAGGAGGATATGGAACAGGTGGACGATGTACTGTTCATGGGGATCAAGCTCTGATCCCGTCAGGTCTCATCCAGGTCGATCCCGCTCAGGATGATCACCTCGGTGGTGTCGGTGTTGCTGCGGTTGAAATCCCTGTCGTAGATATAAAAGGTATAGAAAATGGTATCGTGGATGATCACCGGGTAGGAGATCTCCAGCTCAATGATCCCGCTCAGCGGTTGTTTGTCCATGTAGGGAAGCCGGTATTTGAGGATCCCTCCCTCATCCTCAGGAACCTTTACGAATGATACGCCCTGCCGGTCGTACAGCTGCAGGAAAAAGTTGTATTTCAATGTGTCCGGCTGGTACATTCCGGTGGAATCGGCCAGCGAATGCCATCCCACATTTCCGTCCCCGTCGGTGAAGCGAAAGGAAAGATTTCCGACCAGGTTCTTGTTCCCCAGCTGATCCACCGAAATATAGAGATCAAATCCCTGGTAATCGATCTCGGGCGTATCGGGATACTGCGGATCGATCTTCTCGCAGGAGACCAGCACAAGCAACAGTGCGGATATGATCGTGGTGACCTTCTTCATCGCTTTTACAAAGCTACAAAAATCCTGCCTATTTTTTTCGGATGTAAATCTGCAGGGGAACCCCCGTAAAATCGAAATTTTTTCGAAGCTGGTTCTCCAGGTACCTTTTGTAAGGTTCCTTCACATACTGGGGAAGGTTGCAGAAAAAGACAAAGGCAGGTGCATGGGTGGGCAGTTGCGTGGCATATTTGATCCTGATCTGTTTTCCCTTCACAGCGGGCGGATGGTGCTCCCCGATGGCGGCGAGCATTACCTCGTTGAGCCGGGCGGTGGGGATCCGCGTTTTGCGCCTTTCGTGCACCTCCACGGCGGTTTCCAGGGCTTTGTGGATCCGCTGTTTGGTGAGTGCCGAGATGAACACAACGGGAACATCACTGAAGGGCTCCAGCCTTTTTAAAATCCCTTCCCGGTAGGTCTTCATGGTATGTGTTTCCTTTTCCACCAGGTCCCATTTATTGACCAGCACCACCACTCCTTTCCGGTTCCTTTCGATCAGCCGGAAGATATTCACATCCTGCGCCTCGATACCGATGGTGGCATCCAGGAGCAGCAGGCAGACATCCGAATGTTCGATGGCACGCACCGACCGCATGACCGAATAGAACTCCACATCCTCCTTCACCCTTCCCTTTTTCCGGAGCCCTGCCGTGTCCACCAGGTAGAAATCGTGTTTGTACCTGGAATAGCGGGTGTGGATGGAATCCCTGGTGGTCCCCGAAACGGGTGTGACAATGTTGCGCTCTTCCCCGACCATGGCATTCACCAGGGAGGATTTTCCCACGTTGGGCCTTCCCACAACTGCAAACCTGGGAAGGACATCCTCCTGCACCGGTTCTTCCACGATGTATCTGGATGTGAGCGCATCCAGCAGCTCCCCCGTACCGCTCCCGTTGATGGAGGAGAGGGGGAATATCTCGCCCAGTCCCAGTCCGTAAAACACGGCTGCATCGTACAACCGCTCCGAATTGTCCACCTTGTTCACCACCAGCAGGACCGGTTTGCTGATCTTCCGGAGCATCCCGGCGATGGTCTCATCCAGATCGGTGATCCCGCCGGTCACATCCACCAGGAAAAGCACCACGTCCGACTCCTCGATGGCCAGGATCACCTGTTTGCGGATCTCCTCTTCGTAGATATCGTCGGACCGGCTCACGTAACCGCCCGTATCAATGATGCTGAACTCTTTCCCGTTCCAGAACACCCTTCCGTAGTGCCTGTCCCTGGTCACCCCGCTCATCTCATCCACGATGGCCTGCCGGGACTCGGTCAGGCGGTTGAAGAAGGTGGATTTGCCCACATTCGGTCTTCCCACGATGGCCACGATGTTCCCCATTTGCTGCCAGTGTTAACGGTATCCGAATTTCTTGATCATCCTTTCGTTGCTTCTCCACTCTTTTTTCACCTTCACCCGGAGTTCCAGGAACACCTTCCTTCTGAAAAATTCTTCCATATCCAGCCTGGCCTCCCTTCCCACCCGTTTCAGTGCCTTCCCTTCATTTCCGATCAGGATCCCTTTCTGGCTCTCCTTCTCGGTGTAGATCACCGCCGTGATCCGCAGCAGTTTCCCTTCCTCTTTGAAGGATTCGATCTCGATCTCCACCGAGTAGGGGATCTCCTGCCTGTAGTGCAGCAGGATCTTCTCCCTGATCATCTCCCCAGCGAAAAACCGTTCGGATTTGTCGGTAAGGGTTTCCTCCGGGTAGTAGGGAGGCGACTGGGGAAGGTGGTGCAGGATCCGGTTGAACAGGTGATCCACATTGAATTTTTCAAGCGCGCTGACGGGGATCTTCTCCGCAGCGGGCAGCAGGGCGTCCCACGCGGCAATGGCAGAAGTCACTTCCTCCTGGTTGCTCAAATCGATCTTGTTCACCGCCACCAGGACCGGGATTTTGATTCGTGAAAGTTTGCGCATCAGTTCAGATTCCCCGTCGGGCCGCTCGCCGGGTTCGGTGAGGTAAATGAGCACATCCGCATCCACCAGGGCCGAACGTGCGGCTTTCAGCATCACTTCCTGCAGTTTGTAGGAGGGATCCAGCAGACCCGGGGTGTCCGAGAAGATGATCTGGTAGCCGGGACCGTTCAGGATCCCGTGGATCCGGTGACGGGTGGTTTGCGCCCTGGGGGTGATGATGGACAGCTTTTCCCCCACCAGGGAATTCATCAGTGTGGACTTGCCCACGTTGGGCTTTCCGATGATGTTCACAAATCCCGCCCTGTGTTTCTGTTCTGATTCCATGATGATCCCGTGATCTTACCTGTAAGTGTCTGTCTTCAGCATCCTGATCTCGCCCGGGGTGAGGAACCTCCATTTCCCCCTGGGCAGGTTCTTCTTGGTCAGCCCGGCAAAATAGACGCGATCCAGCCTGTTCACCCTGTATCCCAGCGATTCGAACATCCTCCTCACAATCCGGTTCCTGCCGGAGTGGATCTCCAGCCCGATCTCGCTTTGATCCGCATTGTTCACCCATGAGATGGCATCCGGCCGGATGAACCCGTCCTCCAGCGTGATGCCTGAGGAGAGTTTGTCCATGTCTGCAACCGTCACCTCCCGGTCCAGGAACACGTGATAGATCTTTTTCTTGTTCGACGAGGGATGTGTCAGCTTTCTGGCCAGCTCCCCGTCATTGGTAAAGAGCAGCAAACCGGTGCTGTTCCTGTCCAGCCTTCCCACCGGGTAGATCCTTTCGGTGCAGGCATTCCTGACCAGCTGCATCACCGTTTTCCGCTCCTTCGGATCATCCGTGGTGGTCACGTAATCCTTGGGTTTGTTCAGCAGCAGGTATACCTTGCGCTCGTTTGTGATACGCACCCCGTGGTAGCGGACCACATCTCCCTCTTTCACCTTGCTGCCCAGTTCCTTCACCACCTGTCCGTTCACGGTGATCGCCCCCGATGTGATCAGCCCGTCGGCATCCCGCCGGGAACAGATCCCCGATGCGGCAATGTACCGGTTCAGCCGGATCTCCTCCCCGCCAGTGGCCTTCTCCGGCCGCGACTGCTTTTTGCCGGAGGCCTTCTCCGGCCGGGCCTGCTTCCTGCCCACCGGCTTCCCTTTGCCGGAGTGCTGCCCCTCCGCCGGCTTTCTTTTGCCGGTCTCCTGCCGCTGTCCGGATTTTTTATGCCTGTATGGTTTCCGCTGGTCCAAATGACGATGATTAAGTGATAATTCAGGGGATACAAAGATACATCTAATTGGGGAACATTCTTGAAAACAATTTCTAACTTTGGTGCCGTTTCAAAATCAGCAACATCACCACCAATTCGTACATGTCATGAGCCTCATTGTTTCAATTTCAGGAATCAGGGGAACCATCGGAGGGATCCCCGGAGAAGGTCTTACACCTGTGGACACGGTACAGTTCACTTCGGCATATGCCGCATGGCTGAAGGAGAAATCACATCGGGAGCGGCCCGCCGTGGCACTGGGACGCGATGCCCGGATCTCGGGCCCCATGGTGGAACAGCTGGTTACCGCCACCCTGACGGCCATGGGGGTGGATGTGTTCCGGCTGGGAATGGCCACCACTCCCACGGTGGAGATGGCGGTGACCGAGACCGGGGCCGACGGGGGCATCATTCTCACGGCAAGCCACAATCCCGGTCACTGGAACGCCCTGAAGCTGCTCAATGAAAAAGGAGAATTTCTGTCGGCTGCGGACGGGAACGTGATCCTGGAGAAAGTCAGGAAAGGGGATTTCAGGTATGCGGACATAAAAAACCTGGGCTCCGTTAAACCTTTTGAGGGAATGGATATCAAACACATTGACCGGGTAATCGGACTGGACCTGGTGGATGTAGAAAAGATCAGGGAGAAAAAATACCGCGTGGTGATCGACTGTGTGAATTCCGTTGGAGGGCTTGTGATTCCCCGGCTGCTGAGAGAGCTGGGTGTGGAGGATGTCATCGAACTGTACTGCGACCCCACCGGAGCATTCCCGCACAATCCCGAACCACTTCCGGAGCACCTGTCGGTCATCTCGGAGACCGTTGCCGGGGAGAAAGCCGATGTGGGTTTTGTGGTGGATCCGGATGTGGACCGGCTGGCCATCGTGAGCGAGGACGGGAGCATGTTCGGGGAGGAGTACACCCTGGTGGCGGTGGCGGATTACGTGCTTTCCCGGACTCCGGGCAACACCGCCTCGAACCTCTCATCCACAAGGGCCCTGAGGGACGTGACCCTGGCCCGCGGGGGGGAATACTTTCCGGCAGCGGTGGGGGAGGTGAACGTGGTGGAAAAGATGAAACAACACGGGTGTGTGATCGGCGGAGAAGGAAACGGCGGGGTCATTTACCCCGCACTGCATTACGGAAGGGATGCCCTGGCGGGGATCGCCCTGTTCCTGAGCCATCTGGCCGGGAGCGGACGCACCTGCAGCCAGTTGCGGAAGAGCTACCCCGGTTATGCCATGTCGAAGAACCGGGTGGAATTGCCCGCGGATGCGGATGCGGACCGGCTGCTGGACAGGTTTGCACGGGCTTATGCGGACCATGAGGTGAACCGGGAGGACGGGGTGAAGGTGGACATGGAGGAGGGCTGGATCCATCTGAGAAAATCCAATACGGAACCCCTGATCAGGCTCTACACGGAAGCAAAATCTGCCGCAATGGCGGAAGCGCTTGCAGGAAAGGCAAAGGAAACCATCGGAAAACTTTTAAAAAATTAGATGATACCATCACAATCGGTTTAAACGGATAATACGAAAATGAAACGCAAAACATTAATAGCCATTATTATCCCGGTCGTCCTGATCGGTGCACTGATCCTATATTCCGTGCTTTCGGGCAAGGAGAAGGATATGGTGCTTGAAACGGAGGTTGCGTATGGCCAGTTTGAGATCACGGTCATGGTGACCGGTGAACTGGAGGCCATCAGGGAGACCGAGATCACCGCACCGCAGGAGCTTCGGAGCAGGAACCTCAGGATCCGCAGTGTTCCGATCCTGGACCTGATCCCGGAGGGAACGGTGGTGGATTCGGGCGACTGGGTGGCTACCCTGGACCGGTCGGAGGCGGACAATACCCTGAAGGACATCATGGATAACCTGGAACAGGAAGAATCGGAATATCTGCGCACCAAACTGGACACCACCATGCAGCTCAGGCAGCTGAGGGATGAGCTGATCAACCTGGAATTTGCCATGGAAGAAGCCGGGATCACGCTGGAGCAGTCCAAGTTCGAGCCACCGGCCACCATCCGCCAGGCAGAGATCAACCTGGAAAAAGCCAGGCGGGCTTATGACCAGGCCAGGCAGAACTACACCCTGAAGGTGCAGCAGGCAAGGGCGCAGATGCGCGAGGCGGAGATCAACCTGACCAGGGACAGGAGGCGGAAAGAGGAAATGGAAGCGGTCCTGAACAAGTTCGACATCAGGGCTCCTGCAGCGGGGATGGTGATCTACAAACGGGACTGGGACGGGACGAAGCGGACTGCCGGGACCGAGATCAACACCTGGGACCTCACCGTGGCCACCCTGCCCGATCTGTCCACCATGATCTCCACCACCTATGTGAACGAGATCGACATCAGCAAGGTAAAAGTGAACCAGCCTGTCCGGGTAGGAGTGGACGCTTTCCCGGACAGGAAGTATTCAGGAACGGTCATCGAGGTGGCCAACATCGGTCAACAGCTTTCCAATACCGATGCGAAGGTCTTTGAGGTGCGCATTGAGTTGAACGAGCATGATTCCATCCTGAGGCCCTCCATGACCACCAGCAACCAGATTGTCACCGGCGTGCTGGAGGGTGTGCTTTACCTGCCCCTGGAGGCGGTGCATGCCAACGACAGCGCCACTTTTGTTTACACAGAAGACCGCCAGCGGCAGATCGTTGTGGTGGGTGAGTCCAACGAAAACCACATCATCATCCAAAAGGGGCTCGAGCGCGGACAGAAAGTGTATCTCTCCGTGCCGGAAGAGCCTGAAACCTTTGAATTCACCGGACTGGCGCTGATGGAGGAGATCAAGCAAAGGAAGGCAGAGGAACAGAAACAGGTAGAGGAGCGGCAGCGCAGAAGGCAGCAGCAGTTCTCCCCGGAGGAGTTCCGCAGGATGATGGAGGAAGGAGAATTGCCCGAAGGAATGCCGGAGGGATTTCCCCGCAGGGATTCCACATGGACCCCCGGCCAGCGGCCGGAGGGAGCACCCAGGTATACACCGGGAGAGAGACCGGAAGGCGCACCCACCCGGACCCGCAGCCAGCGTCCCGAAGAGACCTCCATGCAGTCCGGCGGTAACGTGACCGGGGAAGTAGCATCCAATAATCCGGGCTGATCATGGGCAGGTATTTGCATGACATCCTGATCGCGGTTGAATCGATCCTGTCAAACCAGATGAGGAGCATCCTCACCGCGCTGGGGATCATCTTCGGGGTGGCGGCGGTCATTGCCATGCTGGCCATCGGACGGGGTGCGCAACAGGAGATCCTGGAGCAGATCAAGATGGTGGGGGTCAACAACATCATGATCACACCCATCGTGGAACCCGTCACCGAGGATGAAACGGAGAACGGAAGCGGGGAAAAGGAACAGCGCAAATTTTCTCCCGGACTTACCCTGCAGGATGTGGAAGCCATCAAGGAGGTGGTCCCCACCGTGCATATCGTTTCTCCGGAGATCTCTGCAAACAGCCACGTGACCCGGGGAGGAAAGCGGGCCACCGCGAAGCTCATCGGTGTTTCAAATGAATATTTTCAGATCTTCAACCTGAACCTGCAGGGGGGCCAGTTTTTCAATTCTTACCAGGAGGAGAACGGGATCCCTGTGTGTGTCATCGGGGATAACATCAAGAACCAGTTCTTTTCCAGCGAGAATGCCATCGGGAAATACATCAAGTTTGCCAATGTCTGGCTCAGGGTGGTGGGCGTGCTGGAGAAGACCGAGGTCACTCTGACCAGGTTCGAGGATATCGGGGTGAATGTGATGAACGATAACATCTATATCCCGGTGAAGACCATGCTGCTCAGGTTCCAGAACCGGGCACTGGTGGCTTCACGTATCAAAGCCTCCGAAGCGGTGACCGTTCGCGGGCACGGACCCATGATCACAGTCAGCGCCAGCCCCGGACAAAACACATCCTCCAACTACCACCAGCTGGACCGGATCGTGGTACAGGTCAACGAATCCAGCGAACTGAGTCCCTCAACAGACCTGTTGAGCAGGCTGATGCTCAGGCGCCACCAGGATGTGAAGGACTATGAGATCACCGTCCCGGAACTGCTCCTGAAACAGGAACAGCGGACAAAGGACATCTTCAACATTGTGCTGGGGGCCATCGCCAGCATCTCCTTGCTGGTGGGCGGGATCGGGATCATGAACATCATGTTCGCATCGGTGATGGAACGCATCAAGGAGATCGGCACGCGGCTGGCCATCGGGGCCCAGAAAAAGGACATCGTGGTACAGTTCCTTGCCGAAGCCGTGCTGATCAGTGTGACGGGGGGACTGATCGGGGTGATCCTGGGGATCGTGGCCTCTTACCTGATCACGGAAATTGCAGGGATCCTGACCATTGTGACGCCCATCAGCGTGATCCTTGCCTTTGTGGTGTCCGCCTCTGTGGGAGTGATCTTCGGTTACTCACCTGCCAAACGGGCCTCTGAAAAGGATCCCATTGAATCATTAAGACATGAATAGCAGTCCCATGAAAAAATTTATATTCTTACTGGTTGCATTATTTGCTTCCTTGAATCTTTTGCCCCAGACGCAGACCGAGGTGAAGGTGCTTACCCTGGACGAGGTGATCGGGATTGCCAGGGACCAGTCGCTCATGGCGCTCATGTCACGGCACCAGTTCCGGGGCAGTTACTGGGAATACAGGACCCATATCGCCAGGTTCAGGCCCGGGCTTTCCCTGGAGGCCACGCTTCCGTCACTGAACAACACAATGGAGAGTGTTACCCAGCCGGATGGTACGGAAAAATTCGTGACCAGGTCCAACATGCGCACATCACTGGATCTGCAGCTGAACCAGAACATCGGTCTGACCGGGGGCAGGGTGTTCGTTTCCTCACAGCTGCAGCGGAACGACAACTTCGGACAGGAGCCACCCACCTCCTACCTTTCCTACCCGGTGACCATCGGACTGATGCAGCCCCTGAACGGGTATAATTCTCTGAAATGGGACCG
This sequence comes from Bacteroidales bacterium, assembly GCA_040768485.1. Taxonomy (GTDB): domain Bacteria; phylum Bacteroidota; class Bacteroidia; order Bacteroidales. The sequence continues at coordinate 128,296 of JAXGMU010000003.1, read as the reverse complement.
GAAGATCGAACCCATGAAGTACGAGGAAGCAAAATTGGATTATATCAATACCCTGGAGAGGGTGAGCCAGCGTGCGGTGGGTTATTTCTTTGACCTTGCCCTGGCACAGATCAACCTGGAGATCGCAAAAAAGAACTATGCGAATACCGACACCCTTTTCCAGATCGCCCAGGGCCGGTACCAGCTGGGAACCATTGCTGAGAATGAGCTGTTGCAGATGGAGCTGAGTTTCCTGAATGCGGGGACAGCCCTGAACGAAGCCACCATTGATCTGGAACTGCGCAGGTCCCGGCTCAGGTCCTTCCTGGGATTCAATGAGGGAGTGAGCCTGGAGCTGACCCTCCCAAGGGAAGTACCGCATATTGAGCTGAATTACAACAGGGCTTTGGCCGAGGCCCAGGCCAATAACCCGGAGATCCTCAACCTGGAGCGGCAGCTGCTGGAAGCGGAGAGGCAGGTGGCCCAGGCAAAATCTGAAAAAGGGCTTCAGGCAAACCTGTTTGCACAGTTCGGACTGAGCCAGGTGGCGGAAGCATTTGGCGATGTTTACCAGAATCCCATGAACCAGCAGCGGGCGGAGCTTGGCCTCCAGATCCCCATCCTGGACTGGGGACTGGGCCGGGGACAGTACCGGATGGCCCAGTCGGCCCAGGAGGTGGTGCGGACCCAGGTGCAGCAGTCTCAGATCGATTTCAACGAGAATGTGTTTCTCCAGGTGATGCAATTCAACCTGCAGGACGACCAGGTGGATATCGCGGCCAAGGCCGACGCCATCGCCGACCTTCGCTATGAAGTGACCAAGCAGCGCTTTCTGATCGGAAAGATCGACGTGCTCGATCTGAATGTGGCCCTCGAGGAGAAAGATGTGGCCCGCAGGGCCTTCGTGCAGTCGCTCCGGAACTACTGGGACTACTACTATGACCTCAGGGGACTGACCATGTACGACTGGGAAAAGGACATGAAGCTGTCCGAAGACGTGGACGCGCTGCTGATGGAGTAACCGGGAACAAAAAAGCCATCCTTTGCGGGGATGGCCTGTCAGGTTTTCCGGGAAACGCTTATTTCTTCTTTTTATCCAGGTGTGTCTTGTAGCGGTTCATGAATTTGTCCACACGTCCGGCGGTGTCCACCAGTTTCATCTTCCCTGTGTAAAACGGATGTGAGGTGCTGGAGATCTCCAGTTTGATCAGCGGGTATTCCTTCCCGTCCTCCAGTTTCACGGTCTCCTTGGATGGGGCCGAAGATCTTGTTACGAACGTATGGCCGTTGGACATGTCCCTGAACGCCACCAGCCTGTAATTCTTCGGATGTATCTCTTTCTTCATGGTCGTTTGATTATCCCGTCATGAACTTCCTTCAGACAGAAGCTCCTTCAAAACGGAATGCAAAGATAAATATGTTTGTTTAAAATTCAAAAATCGGGCCCGGAAAATCACCTTTACGATTTACCGGCGCCCATATCCGGAAGCATAGCGGGATCCACCGCCTCTTCCATGTACCTTCTGAAGGGCCGGTCCCTGTCAAACAGGTACATGTAGGTGTGGTGCGTTTTGGCATGGTAGGCACCCGTGGCCTTGTACAGGGCGATCATCTTCGGATTGTAATCCCCCACCCAGGATAGTTCGAACTGCCTGTAGTGGGATTTTTTCTCCATCACCTGCTTCAGCTGCCAGAAGATCCCCGATTCAACCCCGGAATTCTGGAACTTCGGCACCACCCCGGCTGCCGAACCCCTGATCCGTGTCATTGTGTTCCGTCTCTTGTAATAGAGGAACCGGAGTTTGTTTACCAGGTGCAGCTTTCCGTTCAGGTGCCGGAAGATCTGGTTGGCATCGGGCAGGAACAGGAAAAAGGCAATGGGCTCGTCCTTGTAGTAGGCAAACCAGACCAGCTCGGGGTCCATGATGGGCTGCAGCTTCTTCAGCTCGTTGTAAAGGGATGCCGGATCCATGGGGGTGAAATCGGATTTCAGCGGTTCCCAGGCCCGGTTGTAGATGGTGACCGTGTCATCCACGAATTTTTTGGTTTGAGCGGGATCGTAATGCCTGAATGAGTATCCTTCCCGCTGATTGATCCATTCGGCGATCTTCCAGAACCTTTCGGGAAAGGGTTTGTCCAGGTCCATGTGAAAACTGAACTGCCTGTAGAAAATGCGGAATCCGTAGCTTTCGAACAGGTCCCTGTAATAGGGCAGGTTATAGGTCATCCCGAGGCCCTGGGGTACGAACCCGTGTACCAGGCAGCCCCAGTTGGTTTCGTTCTCCCCGAAATTCACCGGACCGGTCATGGCGTCGAAACCCTTCTGCTGCAGCCAGTCCCCCGCTGTACTGAACAGCAGGTGGGACACCATCCGGTCATCCACGGATTCGAAATAGCCGCAACCGCCTGTTCTCAATCCCTCCTCCGGCTCCCCGGAACCATCATGAAATGCGGCGATCCTTCCCACCGTCCGTTCCCGCTCATCTACCGCGATCCAGCGTGCCGCATCGCCATCCCGGAAATGGGGGTTCGATTGTCTGTTAAAGGCCCTTTTGATCTCACCGTCAAACGGCATTACATGGTTGGGATCATTCCGGTAGAGTTTCCTGGGAAAATCCAGAAAAGATCGCTCGGTTTTTCGGGTGTCAACAGGAATGATTCGCATCGGTCAGAGCCTGAACCAGTCTTTCATGATTTCATCTTCGGGACCCCGCTCCCGGTGATCCCTGTGTAAAAATTCATTTCGTCTCGGCAGGTAGATGTAATCCTCCGCCCACTGTCGGTGATGGAGGGTGATCTCCTTCACCGCCCTGAGGGTGTATTCCACTTCTTCGTTGCTCATGACCGGGTGCAGGGACCACCTGACCCAGCCGGGTTTTTCGGACAAATCGCCGTGACTGATCTTTTCGGTGATCTCCTGCGACCGGTCGTAGGTCACTTCCAGCAGGAAATGGCCATAGGTGCCCGCGCAGGCGCATCCTCCCCTGGTCTGGATCCCGTACCGGTCGTTCAGCAGCTTTACAAAGAGGTTGAAATGGATGTCCGGATGATAGAACGAGATCACTCCCAGCCGGTCGTCCATGTTATCGGCCAGGATCCTGATCCCATCGATTGCCCTCAGTCCCGGCAGGGCGATCCGCAGCAGTTCCTGCTCCCGCTTCAGGATGCGGTCCACCCCCATCTGCTCCTTGATCTCCACTGCAAGGGCCGCCCTGATCGACTGCAGGAAACCCGGGGTGCCCCCGTCCTCTCGTGCCTCGATATCATCCACATATTTGTATTTCCCCCAGGGATTGGTCCAGTCCACCGTCCCCCCTCCCGGGTTGTCGGGGACCTCGGCCGTGTAGATGGACCTGTCGAAGATGAGCACCCCCGATGAACCCGGTCCCCCGAGAAACTTGTGGGGCGAAAAGAAAATGGCATCCAGCTTTTCCATTGGATCTTCGGGGTGCATGTTCATCTCCATGTAGGGAGCGCTGGCGGCAAAATCAATGAAGACCAGTCCCCCGTATTCATGCATCAGCCTGGCCATCTGCCGGTACGGGGTCTCCACCCCGGTCACGTTGGAGCAGGCCGTGAACGAGCCGATCTTGAAGGTCCGGTCCCTGTACTGTTCAAGCTTCCTCCGCAGGTCATCCAGGTCCACCAGCAGTTCCCCGTCCGGCCGGATCATTTCCACATCGGTCGTGGTTTCGTACCAGGAGGTATGGTTGGAATGATGTTCCATATGGGTGATGAACACCACGGGACGGTCCCCCTTTTTCGGACAATCCACGTCCATTCCCCCGCATCCGCGCAGTCCCAGGATCCGCATCAGTTTGTTGATCACCGAGGTCATTCCGCTCCCGGCGGTGATGATCACATCATTGGGGCCTGCATTTACGTGTTTCTTGATATATTCGTGGGAATACCGGTAGGCCCGTGTCATCAGGGTCCCGGTCAGGGTGGTTTCGGTGTGCGTATTGGCCACGTAAGGCCCGAAGGTCTTCACCAGCTTCTCTTCGATGGGGGCATAGAGCCTGCCGCTGGCGATCCAGTCGGCATACAGCAGGGGCTTGGTCCCGTAGGGAGATTCAAAGGTCGCATCAATTCCTACGATCCGCTCGCGGAATTGCCTGAAATACTCCTCCAGCTCAGACATGTATCTTTTTCCTAACTCCTGACTTTCGACTTTCGACTTTCGACTTTCGACTCCCGACTCCCGACTCCCGACTTTCGACTTTTGACTAACGACTCTCGACTCCTAGCTCCTTCCCCCCATCCTTGCAAGCAACCTCAAAAATTCTATATACAGCCATACCAGCGTTACCATCAGGCCGAATGCCCCGTACCATTCCATGAATTTCGGGGCACCCATCTCCGCACCCCTCTCAATGAAATCGAAGTCCATGATCAGGTTCAGCGCTGCAATGACAATGATCACCAGGTTGATGACGATCCCTGCCGTGCCCCCGGAGTGCATGAATCCCACCGAAACGCCTAACAGGCTGAGGATCCAGCTGATGATGTAGGCAAAAAAGACCGCACCCGTGGCCATGAAGACCCCCCGGCGGAACCTGGGTGTGGCCCTGATGGTGCCCGACCGGTACAGGAACAGCATGGTGAACAGCGTCCCGATGGTCAGCAGCACGGCCTGAAATGCCACCCCCGGATAGGCCGTATTGATCACGGCCGTAATGGCACCCAGGAAAAGCCCTTCCAGGATGGCGTAGATGGGAGCGCTCACGGGAGCCGACCTGGGCCTGAAGATAGTGACCAGCGCCGCAATGAATCCCCCGATGGCGCCTCCGATGGCATAAATGCCCGCGTTCCCGGGACTGGCGCCTGTCACCTGGTTCCAGGTATAGGCCGCGGCGGCCATCACCAGCAGCATCATCAGACCCGTCTTGTTGATGGTCCCCCTGACCGACATCACCCCGGTGCCGGCTGCTTCGCGGCTCACCTGCTCAAAAATCCTTCCCGTCATCGCAGGATTGGATGATCTCATCACGCTCATATCCGTTCAATTTCGTTTCAAATATATGGTTTTATGCCGTATATACCTTTCAAAACATATGCCATAGGGCAGGGTGGAGAAAAGCATGACAGATTTGCAGCATAATTCCTACATTTGATCATGCGTCAGGCGCTGAAGAATATCTGGGGAAATGAATTTTTCAGGAATGTGGCCACCCTGATCTCCGGGACCACCCTGGCCCAGGCATTCTCGGTGGTCATCTACCTGGTACTGAGCCGGATCTACTCGGAGGAGGATTTCGGGGTGTTCGGGCTCTACATGAACATCCTGAACATCACCATCATCTTCTCCACGGCCAAGTACGAACTTGCCATCCTGCTGCCCAAAAGCGACCGGGAATCCGTCAACCTGCTCGGACTGTCCGCACTGATCAGCGCGGGGGTCAGCCTCATCCTGCTGGTGATCGTCATTATCTTCAACGACCTGCTGTGCCGCTGGCTGGGCAGCAGCGAGATCTCCCCCTGGCTGTACCTGGTCCCCCTTTCCACCCTGCTGGTGGGACTGTTCCAGAGTCTCAGGAACTATTCCAACAGGGAGAAGAGGTACCGGCTGATCGCCGGGGCGAACATCGGTCAGAGCCTGAGCAATTCTTTGCTGAAACTGGGACTCGGACTGGTGATCGCGGGGGCGGCGGGACTCATCTTCGGGGTGGTGTTCGGACAGCTGGCCGGGTTCATGGTATTTTTCATCGCGTACCTGCGGACCAGCCGCAGCAAGACCTCCTGGCTCAGTCTCCCGGAGATGAAACGCCTGGCAAAACAGTACAGCCTGTTTCCCCGTTACAACATGTGGCAGGGACTGATCAACAACTTTTCAGGGGCCCTGCCCGTGTTCATGTTCAGCGCTTATTTTTCCACGGCGGTGGCCGGTCTCTACACCTTCGGATACATGATCCTGTACCGTCCGGTAAGCCTGGTGGCCAATGCCTTTTACCAGGTGATGTTCCAGCGTTTCGTGGAGAAGCAGCACCGGGAAAGGCCCATCCTGCAGGAGGTGCGGCTGTTTATCCGGCGGACCGTCCAGGTGTTGCTGGTCCCCTTTCTCCTCACCGGGATCTTTGCCCCTGCCATCTTCGGCTTCCTGTTCGGGGAGGAGTGGACCGAGGCGGGCCGTTATGCGCAGATCATCCTGCCGTGGATCTTCATGGTGAGCCTGGTGATGCCCCTCTCGTTCATCCCTGACATGTACCGGAAACAGAAGGTGGCCATGCGCATAGACGGGTTCAAGCTCCTGGGGAGGCTCGGGGGACTGGCGGCGGGGGTGCTGACAGGGAGTGTCTATCTGGGACTGGCGCTATATACCGCGGCCAGCACGCTGGTGCTTTTGTACAGCCTGATGTGGTACCTCAGGCTGGTGAGAAAGAACCTGCCGGAACATCCGGCGGAGATCCCTTTAATTCCTGATAATGAGTAAACCCGGAAAAGCATTCAAAGCCCTGTGGTGGATCCTCCGTAAACCGGTCCTGCTGAACCGGGTGCTGACCGATGAGGACAGCTGGCAGTCGTACGTGGCAGGAAAATACGGGATGCCGGAGGGACTGCCGGTAATCGGGATGGACCAGCTGACGGACAGGAAACATGCTTCCCTGGAGCCCGTGACTTTCCTCGACGGGGGCTCGCTGCCCACGGACCTGATGCTGCTGGCCACCCTGGCCGAGGGGATCGGGAATTGCCGGTATTTTGAGATCGGGACCTGGCGGGGGGAGAGCACGGCCGTCATGGCTTCCCGGTGCACATCCTGCCACACCCTCTGTCTGACCGACGAAGAGATGCGGACAATGGGCATGCACGAGCAGACCATCCAGTCGCACGGGATGTTTTCCCGGGAGCTGGAGAACGTGACACAGCACCGGGGCGACTCCAGGCATTTTGACTTCAGCACGGCTGGACAGCCGTTCGACCTGGTCTTCATTGACGGGGACCACCACCATGACAGCGTGGTCAGTGATACGAAGAACGTCTTCAGGCATTTGGTTCACGACCGGACCATCGTGGTGTGGCACGACTACGGGTTCCATCCGGACAAGGTCCGTTTCGAGGTGATGGCCGGGATCCTGGACGGGGCGGGAGCGGAGCGGAGCGGCCGGATCTACCATGTGGCCCACACCAAGTGTGCCGTGTTCACGGGACAGGAACATGCCTCCCGTCCGCCCGAGTTCCCTGCCCCGCCCGCCGAGACCTACCACCTTGAGATCACACGTAAAAAACGCTGAGATTGGAAACACTGCCGCGCATCCTCATCATTCCATCCTGGTACCCCCCCGACGGAGGCTACTTTTTTAAAGAGCACAGCGAGGCCATCGCCGGAACGGGCTGGCAGGTTGATGTGCTGGTGAACCGGCTGGTGGGGGTGCGGCGACTGCTGCGGGACGGCCGCTCGGCCCTGCACGGTACCCGCGAGCGGAAGGAAAGCGGACTGCGGGTCATCCGGGCCGTGACCCTGAAGCTGCCCGGCAACGAGAAACGCAACATCCGGCGGTGGGCCGGCCGGACCCTCCGCATCTACGAAAGGGATGCGTCCCGCTCCGGAAAACCCGGCCTGATCCTGGCGCACAGCGTCACCTGGGCGGGGTACGCCGCATCATTGATCGGGGAGCGGTACAAGATCCCGTACGTGATCGTGGAGCACCGGAGTTTTTTTGTCTGGAGCACGGAGCAGGCGCGCCGGATGGTGAAGCCCATTCACCTGCCGTTCTTTGAGAAAGCCTACCGGGACTGCGCCCGGCTGGTGCTGGTCTCCCCCAGTCTGCTCACCGGCCTGAAAACCCTGATGCCCTGGATCGAAGAAAAAACCACCATAATCCCCAACATGATCCGCGAAGAGATGTTTTTGCCGCCGTCCGCTCCCCGGAAGAGCGATCCCTTTGTGTTTATCTGGGCGGGACGGCTGGAGCATGTGAAGGGACTGGACCTGCTCCTGGAGGCTGTCCGGATCCTGAAGGGCCGCTCTGGCCGTGAATTTTCCGTCAGGCTGGCCGGCCGGGGATCCCTGCTCCGGGAATTGGAGCAGCTTGCCGCTGAACTGGGGGTGGGCGACCGGGTGCAGTTCCTGGGCCGGATATCCAGGGAACGGATGCAGGAAGAGCTGCAGGGAGCGAACTGTTTTGTGCTGCCCAGCCGCTACGAGGCATTCGGAGCGGTCCTCATCGAGGCGATGGCAGCGGGATTGCCTCTGATCGCCACCCGGTCGGGGGGACCGGACCATATTGTCACCCCCCGGAGCGGATTGCTGGTGGAGACGGAACAGGCCGGACAGCTGGCAGATGCGATGGAGCTGGTGATGGAAAATGAGGCGGATTATGACCCGGCAGAGATCCGCACAGCTGTCATGGAAAGATACGGAGCACCGGTGGTCCTGGAGCAGTACGACAGGCTTTTCCGGGGGGTGGTGCAGGCCGGAACCCCGGGCAAATAAAAAACACCACCAAAAATGGTCCGGATCATATACGCTGTCCCAAAAAAGTTGTAAATTTGCCCACCCAAATGGTGGATGTAGCTCAGCTGGTTAGAGCACTGGATTGTGGTTCCAGGGGTCGTGGGTTCGAATCCCATCTTCCACCCGTATAAAAAGAGGAGGGCGCCAGGCACCCTCCTTTTTTTTCAGCTTTTGATGGGTAATGATTTCCAGTCTCCTGCTAATTTCCCGGTTTTATTAACTTGCAGGAAAGACGGATTGTGCGGTTTATAAAGTTCAATCGGGATATTACCGTAAGAATGCACCGATCCCTTTTGTTCTGCAGCCTGTTTTTATGGGGCATCTTTTTGTCTGCACAGGATAAGAACATCTGGCCGACGGGGGAATATTTCCTATCTGTGAACCGGACCACCCTTTACGATGATAATACCGAGAACCGCAGCGGGTTCGGAGCTGGGGTCAACTTTTTTTACAATTCTGATAAGCGTTTCAGTATGCTGACCGGGATCGAGTATAATTATACCCGCCAATTCAAGTATGAATTTGAGGAAGGCCGCTGGTGTCAGTCTTCCGACTGGGATATTTCAATGCATCTTATCTCTCTGCCCGTCGGATTCAGGTACAGGCCTGGAAGCAGGAAAAAATTTCTGCTTGAAAGCGGGGTATTTGTGGATATCCCTTTCAAGTCCACCAATACAGGTGAAATGTGCTGTTACTCACCGGATTTCCAAAATCCCGGAAATATGATTGGAGGATGTAGACAGGTCACAGAGTCAGGGCGTATCTCACCGGGATTCGGGGTGTATGCCGGGGTGGGATACCGGATTCCAATTTCAAAAGTGGACCTGATCCTCATGCCGGATTATAAGTTTGTCATCAACAGGCTTGACGCACATATGGAAGTCATGCACAACCGGTACGTGAGATTGAAGATCAAATTGAAAATTCCGGGATCGAAGCAAAATATGTAAATATTATAACCTTCAGCAGCCAATGAGCATCCCTGACATTTCCGGCATCCTTCCACCACTGGTAACACCCCTGAATGCAGACCTGGAGCTTGACAGGGAGGCAATGGCCAGGCTGGTCGAGCATGTGATTGCCGGGGGTGTGCAGGGAATCTTTGTGCTGGGGTCTACCGGTGAGTCTGCCAGTCTGACCAGGGAGCTCCGGCAGGAGGCCATCCGGGCAGCCATCCGGTCAGCCGGTGGACGGTTGCCGCTTCTGGTCAACGTCACCACCGCTTCGTACATGGAGACCCTGAAGCTTGCAGATTTTGCAGCCGGCGAGGGGGCCCATGCCCTGGTGGCGGCCCCTCCTTTCTATTATGATATGACCCAGACGGAACTGGCGCTTTACTTTGAACAAATTGCCGATCATGTTTCCCTGCCCCTGTACCTCTATCACGTACCGCAGTATGCAGGTACGGTCATTCAGCCCGAAACGGTGGCCAGGTTGTCCGGTCATGACAACATCCGGGGGATCAAGGAGAGCTCGGGCGACCTGATCTATATTCACCGACTGCTCAGGGAGTGCGGTGAGAAGGATTTCACCCTGCTGACGGGTGATGAAACACTCCTGGGGAAATGCCTGAGGCTGGGCTTTAACGGGGGAGTCTGTGGCGGGGCCAACATGTTCCCGGCACTGTATGTCCGTTTGTACGGGGCCGTAACCCGTAAGGAAACGGAAGAGGCGGAAAAATGGCAGGCCTGGATCCACAGGATTCAGCGGGAGATCTACAGGATTGTCAGTTCCCCCGTGCAGTTTATCATCGGCATCAAATACGTGCTGTCGGTCAGGGGGATCTGCTCCCAGCAGATGGCCATGCCCGTATATCCCGCGCTCACCGGTGAACAGAAGAGAATGATGCAAAACCTGGTAGCGGAATTTGACAAAATGGGGATCTGACAGCACATGTGAGCCGGGAGCATATGATCAGCATGATTGTGACACAGCATATACGGACATATTGCCTGTTATGGATGATGCTTTTGTCATGTACCCAACAACCGGAACAAATGATAATACCTGAACCAGTACTTCCCGGGGAGAAGGGATATGTAACCGGTGAATTGATCTATGCGCTTGACGAAAAGCCAACCCCGCAGTGCCATGCTTCCACCATCGCCGAGACACCGGAGGGACTCGTGGCAGGGTGGTTCGGGGGTACACACGAGAAGCATCCGGATGTGGGAATCTGGATCTCCCGGCAAACGGATGATGGGTGGACAGATCCGGTGGAGGTGGCCCGGGGGATGAGGAACGATACCCTGTATCCCTGCTGGAATCCCGTGCTCTTCCAGGTGAAGGAAGGTCCGCTCCTCCTGTTCTACAAGGTCGGACCGGACCCCCGGCACTGGTGGGGGGAGATGATGGTTTCCGGAGACGGGGGCATCTCCTGGTCCCCTTCCCGGAAGCTGGGGGAGGGCAGGCTGGGTCACCTGCTGGGCCCGGTAAAGAACAAGCCTGTGCAGATAAATGATGGAACGATCTTGTGTCCCTCCAGTACGGAGAGGGAGGAAGAGGGAGGACTGAAGTGGCGGGTGCATTTTGAGCTGACCAGGGATCTCGGCAATACATGGGAGGTGATCGGGCCCATTCACGGGGGAGTGGAATTCGATGCCATTCAGCCCAGCATCCTTCTTTACGAAGACGGGATGATGCAGGTGCTCTGCCGGTCCAGGCAGCAGGTGGTCTCCCAGAGCTGGTCGGAGGACGGGGGACGCACCTGGAGCAGGATGACCGCCACCCCGCTGCCCAATCCCAATGCGGGCACCGATGCGGTGACCCTGGAAGATGGCCGCCAGCTGCTGGTGTACAACCACACCACCCGGGAAGGACCTTTTCCCTCGGGACGCAACATGCTCAATGTGGCTATGTCGGAGGACGGGAACACGTGGATCCCCGTCATGACACTGGAACGGGCCCGGGGGGAATATTCTTACCCTGCCGTGATCCAGACATCGGACGGACTGGTGCATATCACCTATACCTTCAGGAGAGAGTCGGTAAAACATGTGGTGCTTGATCCGGATCAGCTGCAATAGGCATTTCTCCATGAGTCTGCTGACAAAATCAGTGAACAATGCATAACCTGGACCTGGTCATATTCTTCGCATACCTGATCGGGATCACGCTGTTCGGGGGTTCCTTTTTCCGAAAGAACCGGACTTCCCTGGCATTTACCCTTGGTAACCGGAACATCCCGGGGTGGGTGGTGACCATGTCCATCTTTGCCACGTATGTTTCCAGTATCTCCTATCTGGCCCTGCCGGGTAACGCCTACCAGACCAACTGGAATGCATTTGTCTTCAGTCTCTCCCTTCCCCTGGCAGCCGTGGTGGCCATCAGGCTCTTTGTTCCGCTGTACCGCAGGATCAACAGTCCGTCCGCATACACCTACCTGGAACAGCGCTTCGGTCCCTGGGCAAGGGTCTATGCTTCCACCAGTTATTTTCTCACCCAGCTCATGCGGGTTGGCACCATCCTCTACCTGCTGGCCCTTGCCATCCATTCCATTTTCGGCTGGGACATGGCCGTGGTGATCGTGGTCACCGGAATCGTGGTGATGATCTATTCCATCCTGGGAGGGATCCAGGCGGTGATGTGGACCGATGCCATCCAGGCCATCATCCTGATCGCCGGGGCACTTGTATCCGCTGGATACCTCCTTTTCAACATGCACGAAGGGCCCGGTCAGCTTTTCCGGATCGCAGCGGAGCATCAGAAATTCAGCCTGGGAAGTTTCTCACCGGACCTTTCCGAATCAACCTTCTGGGTGGTGCTGGTATACGGGATCTTTATCAATCTCCAGAATTATGGGATTGACCAGAATTATGTGCAGCGGTACCTGGCCTCCAGATCTGACAGGGAAGCAAAAAGATCGGCTTTCAGCGGGGGCATGCTGTACATCCCCGTTTCACTGTTGTTTATGTTCATCGGCACCGCACTGTTTTCCTTTTACCGGTCCGCTGCCGGTCAGCTGCCCCCGGAGCTGCAGGATCCTGCCATGAGCGACGGGGTGTTCCCCTGGTTCATCGTCCATGAGCTGCCGGTGGGAGTGACCGGACTTCTGATCGCTTCCATCTTCGCGGCCGGGATGAGTACCATCTCCACCAGCTACAACAGTTCGGCCACCGTATTCCTCACCGATTACTACCAGCGTTTCTTCAGGAGGACCTCCTCCGATCGGGAAGCCATGCGTGTGCTATACATTGCTTCCGCGGTGATCAGCGTGTGCGGGATCCTGATCGCCATTGCCATGATCAATGTGAAAAGTGCCCTGGATGCCTGGTGGAAGCTGGCCTCCATTTTCAGCGGGGGCATGCTGGGACTTTTCCTCCTGGGGGTGTTCTCACGGCGGAAAAATACTGTGGGTGCCATTGTGGGGGTGATCGCCGGGGTGGGGGTTATCCTCTGGATGAGCCTTTCAGACCTGCTGATCACAGAAGAGGCACTTGGGTACAGGTTCCATACTTACCTGACCATCGTTTTCGGGACAACAGCCATTTTCCTGGTGGGATTCCTGTTCACCCTTTTCAAAGCTTCCAGGAAGTAGTAATCCGCGTAGATGATCGGGACATCCACCTCGGAATTTCCCGGCCGGTTCCCGGTGCTGTGGTCCAGCAGGAAACCTTTGTTTTCACCCCTGGCAGAGAGGTATGGGGCCGAGGAAAGGCTTTCCATGATCTTCAGGGCCGCATCCCGGTACCGGTCGCCCTCCGGAGAATATCCGCCCAGCTCCAGCAGGGCCGAGGCGGTGATGGCCGCTGCAGAGGCGTCCCTGGGTTCATCCGGGATCCCGGGTGCGTCGTAATCCCAGTAGGGGACATGATCCTCCGGGAGGCGGGGATGTCCGAGGATGAAGGAGGCGATCTTCTCTGCATGCTCCAGGAACTTTTTTTCTTTCGTGAAGCGGTAGGTCATCGTAAACCCGTAGAGTCCCCACGCCTGTCCCCGCGCCCAGGCAGATTCATCCGAATACCCCTGGTGGGTGGTCCGCAGCAGGACCTCCCCCGAGGAGGGATCAAAATCCACCACGTGGTATGCACTGTGATCGGGCCTGTAGTGGTGCTCCATGGTGGTGAGGGCATGCCGGCGGGCAATGCGGTGAAAAATGGAGTCGCCCGTTTCCAGGGTGGCCGCGAACAAAAGTTCCAGGTTCATCATGTTGTCCACGATCACCGGGAACTGCCACACATCCTGGTTCCAGTCCCACGACCGGATGCATCCCACCTGATCGTTGTACCGGGTGATCAGGGAGCGGGCCGACTGGATGATCACATCTTGGTAAGCGCTGTCGCCCGTCAGCCGGTACCCGTTCCCGTAACTGCACATGATCCGGAACCCGATGTCATGGTCGGAAATGTTCCACTGCTGCTGCTCGAGCTTTTCGGTGTATTCCCGGGAAAGGATTTCCCATTGCTTGTCCCCGGTCATCTCGAACATCTGCCACAGGCATCCCGGGTAAAACCCGCTGCACCAGTCTCCGCTCTCCACCAGCACCAGCCGCCCTTCCTCATCCAGGCTCCTGGGCAGGGAGTCGCTTTGCTCCAGTAACATCAGCTGGTCCCCGATCTGTTCACGGATGAATGTACCGGAGGTAAAAGGACGGCTTTCAGATTCCTTCGCGGTCCGGCTCGTACAGGACAGGGCCAGAAGAAGGATGAATGCGGTCGTCGGAAAGATGATAAGCCGGTACATCTTCATGGGTGGCCGTCTTTGAGGTGAACGGGTGTTGTAAAAATAGCTTTTTTTTACCGGCTCACAACTCCCGTTCGCTCTCGATGGTATAGGTGAAACTGTCACCCCTGTAATATCCCACATTGTATTCAACGGGACGCTGGCCGGGGTCGTAGACCAGCCGTTTGCGTTTCAGTACGGGCTGTCCCTCTCGCATCCGCAGTTTCCCGGCCAGAAGCCTGTCCGCCGCACAGGCGCTGATCTGCTCCTTGGACACTTTCACCAGGGTGGAGTACTGGTTTTCCAGGATATCATAAAGGGATCCGCTGAAATCTTCTTTGCCTGTCAACCCGATCCTGGGATGGAAATAGGAGATGAAGTATACAAAAGGCCCCCTGGGGGTTCCCCGCAGGCGTTCCATTTTCAGGATTTTTGTGTTTTCCGGGATTCCCAGAAAATGAGCTACTTCATGGTCCGGATACACCCAGGAAACATTGATCTCGTAGTTCCTGATCTCAATACCCAGGGCCTTCATCTCCTGGGAAAAGGAGGACCAGTTCCGCAGCCGGGTGTTCACGCTGGTATCGGCGAATTTCGTGCCGACCCCTTTCTTCCTCAGCAGGATCCCTTCGTAAACGAGCTTGTTGGCTGCCTGGCGCAGGGTGTTCCGGGAGATGCCCAGCTGTTTGGCCAGCTCCACCTCGCTGGGCAGGAATTTTCCCTCTTTGTAATCCTGTTCCCCGGACATTTCCCTGAGCAGCGACTCCACCTGTGCGTGGAGGGGGATCTGGCTTTTGTGATCAATGGTGTACTTTTTCATGGCAGCAGCATTCATTCCGGGTTATGCACGATCGGGAAATCCGGATCGATCATTTCCAGGGGGATCCTGACAAAACGGGGACGGTAGATCCCGGCATCCCTGTAATGGTCCTCCAGCTCCATACTGTTCATGTTGTAGGAAACCAGCAGCATCCCATCTTCCGTGAACTGCGGATGGGCCAGGGCGTTGTAGGTAAACAGTCTCTCCTTCGGACCGGGGACCGGGGTTATGTATATCAGCCGCCTGTTTTTCCAGGGGCCGTAAGGGGTATCGGAGGTGAAGGAGCAGATCTCATCGCTGATCCCGCCCATCTGGGTGATCATCACATAGCGCTCTCCCAGGCGGAACACGCTGAATTGCTCCGATCCGTCGATATCCCCCATGGGCATTGCACTGGACGCATCACCGCTCCACCCCTGTCCGTCGAAAAATTCCCAGGGCGCATTAATGGCACCCCGCGGGAACCTGGCCGCATGGGGCTTTCCCCCACCCGCACCGTACACGTAAATGTAGCTTTCATCCTCCAGGAGGGCGTGGCCGAAGTGCACGTCCGCCTGCAGTCCATACGGGATCGCTGTGATCTCCTTCAGTTCCAGGTCCGGAAGGCTGAAACTGGCCACATGTGTCCCGGTCCACCTGAAATCCCACATCCCCGTTCCGGTCCTGTCGAAAGCGCTCAAAAAGATCCGGAGGGTTCCATCCTCCGCATATCCGTCCCCCGGCCAGAACCAGACGGAGTCCTCCTTCAGGGTGCCATCCTTCCTGAAGGCGCCGGGATGGATGACAAAAGAGGCGTTTTTGCCGTTGTGCCGCTGGTAGATCGTCTGTAGTTCCGTTCCGTCCTGCACCACCAGGCTGTTCCGGATATAGATGGGGTCCTGTTTTAACCGAGTCCCTTTTTCCGGATCCACTCCCCCGATAAAGGTATCCCCGAACAACCAGGCAGTGCGTCCGTCCGGAAGCGGGATCGAGTAGGTCCCGTCCCCCCCGGTGAATCCCTCCCCGCTGCGGTGGAACAGATCGCTGAAGGCACTGTCGGGAACCACCTCCCGCTCTTCCACGTAAGGGCTGATGATTTCTTTCCACAGGAGGTATCCGGCGCCGTTCAGGTGCAGTCCGTCGATGCTGTAATCCATGTTCAGCTTGTTTTCCGGGGTGGACAGCGGGGTGAACAGGTCGATGTAGACCAGTCCCCCCTCCGCGGCGATCGCCTCCAGCTCCCTGTTGATCTGCATGATGTCCCTGTTCTTCCGGGTGGTGTGGAGCGCATCCTCGGTGGGCAGAACGCTCTGGATATAGACCATGGTCTCCGGGGATGCCTCCCTGATCCGGCGCAGGATCAGCCTGTAATTGGCGATGATCTGTTCCACGGATTTGCCGGCGGACAGGTCGTTGGTCCCGATCATCAAAAAGATCTTGTCGGGGCGGGACCGCACCACCTCATCCAGCCTTCCCAGCACCCCGCCGGTGTCGTCTCCCCCGATCCCCCTGTTCTTCATGCGGGGATTGCCGAACAGTTCAGCCCATTCGGCATTGTCGGTGATGCTGTTCCCCAGGAAGATGATCTCGTGATCGGTGTCAGGAAGACTTTCGAAATGTTCTTTGCGGTGGTAATAATAGGCTTTCAGCGCCCTGTTCCACTCGTTCAGCGCCTCGGCATCCCTGTCGAATGCCATGATCTCCCCCTTTTCCTCCGGCGAGAGGAGCATGCTCAGGGAGGGCGGGGCGTCCTCCGGCCGGCTGCCCCATTTTTTATTCGGCTCGGAGCCCATTTGCAGCACCAGGCTGCCTCCCTGCACCAGTTCCCTGTGATAGAACCAGGGTTTGTTGAGGGGTGTTCCGTTCAGGCGGGCGGACTGGATATACCGGTTCCCGGCCGATACGTTCTTTGCTTCGATGACGAATTCCTTTCCCGGGTAATAGCGTTCATCCAGGGAGATGGTGACCTTCTCGAAGAGGGGACTGCCCAGTTCGTACACCGGATCCACCGAAGCGCCCCCCTCCATCTGGAACAGGCCCATGGCGCTCATGACGAACCAGGCTCCCATCTGTCCCTGGTCCTCATCCCCCAGCCATCCGTCCAGCGGTCCCGTCCCGTAGAACCGGTCCATGATCTCCCGCACCCATTTTTGTGTGAGCCAGGGTTTCCCCCCGTGGTTGAACAGGTAGGCGGCCTGCATGTTGGGCTGGTTGCCGTGGTTCACGGGCAATATCCCCATCCCCTCCAGGCTGTTGGAGCCCAGGTGCTCCGAGTTGAAGTTGTGGGGACTGGAAGTGGCGAAGCCCTCCTCCAGCCGGTCGTTGTACTCCTCCCTGCCCATCAGCCGGATCAGTCCCGCCAGGTCATGGGGCACGAAGTAGGTGAACTGCCAGGCATTCCCCTCCACAAAACCGGCATCCAGGAAGGTCACCTGTCCGAAGGGACTGAACCCGTCCACCCAGCTCCCGTCCGCATGCCTGCGCCGGATGTAGCCCACCCCGGGATCGAACACATTTTTGTAGTTGAAGGACCTTTTTGTGAAGTACCTGTAGTCGTTCTCCTTCCCCAGTGCCCTGGCGAACTGGCCCACGCTCCAGTCGTCATACGCATATTCCATGGTATTGGAGACCGGTCCGTATTCTTCGGGGACATACCCGTACTTCATATATTCCTCCAGGTTCCGGTTCCCCACCACGCCTCCGGCCTTGTGGGGCCCGCCGGGCTGTGTCTGAAGTTTGTAGCAGGCCTCGTAGGCCTTCTCCACGTCGAAGTCCCGGATCCCTTTCTGGTACGCCCCGACGATGAAAGCGATCTGGTGGGAAGCCACCATGATGCCTGAGTATTCAATGCCGGTGGGACCCTTGGGGAGCCACCCTCCCCGGTCGTATATTTCCAGGAAGGACTTCACCCAGCGGCTGGTGATCTCCGGGGTGATCAGCGGCCAGAGCTGGTTCAGGTTCCAGATGGTGATCCAGAACCCGTCGCTTCCGTAGATTGCCGGAGTGCCTTCGGGTAGCTGGCGGACCTTCTCGTACATGTCCACATACTTACCGTCCACATCGTTCCAGGTGGTCCTTCCCACGTAGGACCGATAGAGGTTCGTATAGAATTTCTTCTTGTCGGCTTCCGATCCCCCTTCCACCCTGATCTTACCCAGCAGCTCCTCCCACGTGTCTTCGGCTGCATGCCTCACCGCGTCGAAATCCCACCCGAAGGGATCCAGCTCCGTTTCCAGATTTTTCCGCGCCTGTTCCACCGAAACCAGCGAGATGCCGGTCTGGACCATCACCTGCTCGCCTTCAGCGGTGCTGAATTCCACGAAGGCCCCCACATCCTTGTGTCCGAATCCGGAAGAAACCGTCTCCGCATTCCTGAAGATATCCTCTTTCACCCACCCGTTGAAGGAGTCGAAAGGTTTGCTGAAGCGCATCACGAAATGCAGGATGTACTCATTGTAGTTCGCCTTCCGCAGGCTCTGCTGGTAGGAGATCCCCTCGATCTCCCGGTCCGACACCCGGTTGATCTGCGTGTAAAAGATCTCGAACCCGTATTCGGAAGGGATCAGCAGATCGATCAGGATGCGGGCCGTGTCGCATTCGGGGTAGGTATACCGCTGGAAACCGGTCCGCATGGTGGAGGTCAGTTCCGCCTGCACGCCGTAATCGTCCAGGAACACGCTGTAATATCCCGGGGAGGCTTTTTCGCTGGCATGGTCGAACCGGCTCCGGTACCCTTTCTCCGGGTGCCTTTCCGTGCCGGGTTCCACCTGGAGGGGACCGGTGACCGGCATGGTGAGCACCCCGGCCATGGTCCACGAGTGGAGGTGACTGAAGCCGGCGATGTTGTCGATGGCATAATCATAGCCGGCTTTCCAGCCCAGCTCCTGGTTGTCGGGACTGAGCTTGACCATGGAAAACGGCAGGGCCGGTCCCGGGAACATGATCCACCGGGAATCCTGGCTGCCCAGCAGCGGATCCACCCAGTCCACATATCTTTTCTGGGAGAGAAGGGAGGGTGCGCAGAGGCCGATTGCCAGGAGCAGTAAGGGTATCCTCATTCGCCACGGACCCGGCTTCTGGTTTCTGCGGGGTGCTGTTTTTCGATGTTTCCCGGATTGTTTCTTTGTCATGACAGCAGGTTTAATTCTCTTTTTCCATGTTCACCTTTCCGTTCTCCGCCGAGATCGTGTAATATTCGCCCCCGTAAAGGACGTGATGCAGTTTTCCCGTAAATCCGGAAGGGATGTTCTCCCGGAGCGGATTTCCTTCCACATCCGGGTAGAAGCCGAAGAAGCACTTGAGCATCACCTGGGAAATGGAGATCCCGCCGGAGGATTCCCGGTTGCCCCAGCCGCGCTGTGCGATGCGCACCCGCGCGTTCTTTTTGTATTTGTTCTCCCCCCACAATTCGTGGGCCTGTGCCCAGCAGCCTTCGTAAGTGACCGGCTCGATGGCATGGTAGAACTCCAGTGCGCTGTCGGGATACCCCATCTGCACGAGCGCATCCATGGTCCCCGCCGGCCATCCGTCGAAGGCCCCCAGCGGACCGTGGTCCGGCCTGTCGGACACATCGGCGGCAATGTCTTTCAGAGACTGGGCCCGCATCCACAGGTCCGTGATCAGTTCATCGTAAGCAAATGCGATCATTTCACTGCGGATCTGCTCCGGTACATCCCCCGGAATGTACCGGCCGATGAACATGAAGTCCAGGCAGTGCCGCACCTCGATGGTTTTACCCCCCGGATGGAGGCTGTTCCACACCCCCTCCCCCGCATAAAGGGAAAGGATCCGGGGGATCATCCCTTCGGCCTCCTCCCGCAGGGAATCGGCCCGGGCGCTGTTTCCGGTGTGGTCGTACAGACCGGCCAGCTCCCGCATCATCCATGCGTACCCCGCGTTGAACGAGGGCACGATGTGCTTGTAGGTGGGAACGCACTCCAGCAGGTTCCACTCGTCATCCCCGAAGTCGGCCAGCCGGTATACATCGGCCTCATATCCCTCCTGTCCGTAAGGGGCAAGGTTCTTCCAGTTGAGGGCATAGGTATGCAGGTGCTCCATGACCGTTTTGTCCCCGATGGTCTCTTCCAGGAACCCGAAATCGCGCGAGACGGTCACGTAGGAGCGGATCAGCTGGAACAGCGCCCAGTAGTTGGCCGAATAACCGTTGCCCACACCTTTGCCGCCGAAATTGTCCTTCCCGTAATGTTTCGATGGATCGATCAGGATCCAGGAAGAAAGGTGCTCCTTCATCATGGCGGGGTCCACCACCGCCCAGAGGGTGGACCACTCGGTGATGTCCCAGAAGAAGGTGATGGATGCCCCCCACCTGGGTCCCCCCGTCAAAAACACCTTTTCATGCTCCGGAAGGTTCGTGTTCAGGAGGTAGAGCAGGGTGAGGGGACCGGTGTAATAGACCTTCTCGGCCTTTTCGTCGGCGGTCTCCAGCACCGGGAAGCAGCCCGAGAGCAGTTCGTTGTCCGGCCGGAACATGGCCTGCCACCGCTCTTCCCACACCGCGTCCACTTCCCGGAACACCGCATCGAAATCACCACCCCACCGGTCCAGCTGGTCGCGGACCGTCTGGCTGTCCCCGCCGTAAGTCATCACATACCGGAGCGTGAAGGTCTCCCCGGCCCCGATCCGCTCCTTCCAGGCGGCGGTCCCCCCACTTCGTTTCACCTCCAGGGAAACGGGCGGGGGCAGGAGCCTGAAGCCGGTCACTGCCTCCGTTTCGGTGTCACTCACAATGAGCGTGCTGCCATTTCCTTCTGCCGTGTATTTGGAGGACTGCAGGATCTCTTCGTCCGAGGGCCAGCGGGCGGTTATGCTGGTCGGGGTGGGCTTCCCGTCGATCAGCTCGGTCACCACCGCCGTGGATTCGGTCCTGCCCGTCCCCAGGTGCCGGCGCACATTTTCCACCTCCTCGTCCCTGATCGTGGTTTGTCCGTCCAGTTTGGGATAGGGGTACCACCACTGCCAGTCGCCCCCGTATTTGCTCACAAATCCGATCAGGTCCAGCTCCAGCTCCAGGTCCCGCTCCTTTTCCGCTTCATTTGTAATGCGCACATCCCACATCACCGCATCTTCATCGGGGACCATCTTCACGGTGGAGCGGATCTTCCAGCGGTCCGTTTCCCCTTCCCGGACCGCCCTGGAAGGCAGCCATTGGAACATGGACACCATGGGAGTTTCCCCGTTGATGCGCAGGGTACCGGTGTGGTAACCGCCGCTGTAGGGAGCGGAAACAAACCAGCTGACGGAGGTCATGTCCCTGTTCAGCAGGGCCTGTCCCCTGAAATTCCGGACAGAAGGCTCCATATCGGCCGTATCGGCCGATACCCGGATGCCGCCGACGCTCTCCAGCGGGGGGACATGCTGCAGCACCGGATCGGTGGCGGGACCGGAGCGGTGGCAGGAGAAAACGGTTGCCATGGAAAGCAGGATGATGGTGAATTTTTTCATCAGGTCAGTTTTTCTGGTCGAGTTGCATGAGCGCGAAGGCATAGGCTCCCAGGGCGATGGCGGTGCTGGCCCCCAGGGTGGATTTTCCCACCCCTGTCCTGGGCAGGTCGTCGTAGGATATTTTCCGGCCGCTCCCGGGAACGGTGATCTCCCTGGTCCTTCCCCGCACGAATTCTTCAAATGTGCCTTCATCCTCCAGGTTGTAGCATTTATAGGAAAGCCGGGGGAACCGGTTCCCCCTGAAATCCCTGTATTCCCGGTTGATCTCGGCGAACATGGCCGGGGCAAAGAGGTCCCACGCAGCGGTGATCCCCCCGCCGAGTACCACGATGCTGTCTATCAGCGACATGGCATTGGCAATAGAGCCTCCCAGTCCCCTCCCGAACTGCACAAAGGCCTCCCTGGCAGCTTGCGCATGGCCTTCCTTTTTTCCTTTTGCGATCTCGTGGATCTCGCTGGGCATGGGCGATCCGTCGAAAGAGATCCCTGACAGTTCGGCATACACACGGCGGATGGCCCGGGTGCTCACGCTCTCCTCCGCATTCCACTCGGGGTGGTACGGGTTCAGGGTGTTGTGGATCTCGGACCCGGAGGAGCTGTTCCCCACAAGCATCTTGTTCTCCAGCACGATCCCCGCCCCGAAGCCGGTCCCCAGTGTGAACCCGATGAGGCTGTCGTACTGCTTCAGGCTTCCCGCTTCCCTGAGGCGCCTGTTCAGATCCGGCAGGAATCCGGCCAGCGCCTCCCCGTAAGCAAACAGGTTCCCGTCGTTGTTGATGTACACCGGGATCCCGAAATGATCCTCCAGCATGGGCCCCAGTGCCACACCTCCCGTAAAAGCTTTGAAATTGGGCAGATCGCCAAGGATCCCCTTCGGGTAATCGGCCGGGCCCGGAAAGGCGAAGCTGATGGCCGAGGGGCTGCCGGGAAATTGTCCTGAGACCTCTTCGAAGCCCTTCACCAGGGTCTCCAGGATCTTCTCCAGGTCTTCCGGGGTGGAAGGGTGATGAATGTCCCGTACGATTTGTTTGTTCCCCCGGATGGCCGAAAAAACCAGGTTGGTGCCGCCGGCATCCAGGGTCATGATGATGCGGGTATCTTTCTGCGTATCCATGTGCATGGGAGGTTTGTTTGATGAATTGAACGGGTTTTTTTAGATGTCGGGTTAAATATCGGGCGACTGGTTCTCATCCAACGGGGCAGGTTTGGTACGGATGGCATACCAGGTGGCAAAAGTGACGTAAATCATGCAGAGCACCAGCATGAACAGGCTCGCGGTCACCCCCAGCGTATCGCTGATCAGTCCCATCAGGGGCGGAATGACCGCTCCACCGGCCACGGAGAGGATGATCAGGCTCGACAGCTCGTTGGCATACCTGGGCAACCGGTCAATGATGATGGCAAAAACGATGGGGAAGGTGTTGGAAAAGCCCAGTCCGGCCACGAAGATCATCACCCTGGTCAGTGCCAGGTTGTTTGAGAGGATGATTCCGGCCAGACCGATGAAGGTGAGGATGATGCTGGCGACCATGAACCGGGAAGTGCTGATCGTCCGCAGCAGCACCCCGCCCAGGAACCTCCCGATCACCAGGGAGAAGAAATAGATGGAAATGCCCAGGCTCGCCGATTCGACGGGGATCAGGAACCGTTTCTGCAGGTAGATGGCGATGTTTGAATTCATGCCCACGTCGAATCCCACAAGCAGGAATGTGCAGAGGATCATCACCGTCACGAACGGGATCCTGAACAGGGCCAGTACGCTTCCGAAGGTGGCCGACTCCTTCTCCGGCTCCCGTTCCCTCACGCGGACCGAGTAGAGCCAGAAGATGGAAATGAGCGAAATGGCGGCATAGATGGGGAAGACCAGCTTCCAGTTACCGGTGTATGTTGCCAGCGCCGCCGTGATCACGGGTCCCAGCATGGATGCGATGGCCTTCACGAACTGGGAGAGGCTCAGGTTGGCGGCCTGGCTCTTTTTAGGGGATACATCCAGCAGCAGCGGGTTGGCCGACACCTGCAGGATCGTGTTGCCGATCCCCAGCACCATGAAACCCAGCACCGCAGTCAGGTAACTGTAATGGATGAACGGGAGGATCACCCCCAGGCCCGTGATGGCCATTCCCAGCATAACGGTGAACTTTTTTCCCTTCCGGTCCTGGAAAATGCCGGTAGGAATGGAGATGAGTGCAAACCAGAGAAAAACCATGGTGGGCAGCAGCTGTGCCACCGTATCCGACAGGCCGAAATCGTCTTTTACAAAGGCGGTGGCCACGCCGACCAGGTCCACGAAGCCCATGACGTAAAAGGAAAGGAATACGGGCAGAAGGACATTGAGGGATTGTTTTTTTTCCACAGGGACAAGATTTAAAATGAATGCGATACGGACCCCTCCCGATATTATCCTGAAAGCGGGAGGCATATGTTCAAACATATGAACAAAAAAGAATAAATACAAGCGAACAGTCCGGTAAGGATTCATTTTTTAACAAAAGATTTTCCGATATATAATTTGCATATATATAAAATCGTTATATATTTGTTTCATGATATCAAATGATCTTTTGAAAGGGACCCTGAGAACGATCGTTCTGAAGTTGCTGGCAGACAACGGACGAATGTATGGCTATGAAATGACCAAGAAGGTGGAAGAGCTCTCCGCCGGGAAGATCAGGCTTACATTCGGGGCACTCTATCCGGTTTTGCATAAACTGGAGGCGGACGGACACATCGCCACCGAGACGGAATACATCGGCAGGCGGGTCCGGAAGTATTACTCTCTGACCGAGGTTGGCAGGTCCAGGACGCAGCAGAAGGTGGATGAATTCCTCGATTTTGTGAATACCCTGACCCATGTGCTCACACCGGCGCCTGCGTGAAAATGATCGAAGCGGCCATTGACGACAACCTCGAACGGATCAGGAGCGATCTGGCCGGCCGCGGGCTGACCTTCGGAAGGCTCCTGGATGACGTGCTGGACCATGTGTGCTGCATGGTGGAAGAGCGGATGCAAAACGGTGAGGATTTCGAATCTTCATACGGCAGGGTCCTCGATTCCATCGGTGAAAACAGGCTTCGCGAGGTTCAGCACCAGACATTGCTTTCACTGGACAAAAAATTCCAACACATGAAAAATTTCACGTATGTTTTCGGACTTTCCTCCGCGCTGGTCACCATACTCGGCGCTTTTTTCAAACGGATGCACTGGCCGGGTGCCGGCATATTGCTTACCGTGGGCATTGTACTGATCGTCCTGGTGTTCCTGCCGCTTTATTTCAGTATCAGTTACAGGGAGCAGGCTGAGAGAAAGAATCCGGTCTATCCCGTGGTGGGATACCTGACCCTGGCGCTGTTGCTGGCCGGGGCCCTCTTCAAAATGATGCACTGGCCGGGCGCCGGATCCGTGATATTACTCAGCGCCGGGTTCCTCATTATCGGGTTTGTCCCGCTCTACGTGGTCAATGCCTTCCAGCGGGCGGGAAAACAGAAGGTCGCCCTGCCCTATGTGGTGATGCTGCTGGTGGGGATTGCCATCATCACGCTCTTTGCCAATGTGAACATGTCAAAGCACAATTTGGAGCTCTACCGGGGGGAGGCGGTGAAATATGAATCCGATACGGAACTGCTTCAGGAGCGCACCGCCCGGCTGCTGGAGATTGCGGGTGACAGCATCAGCCCGGATCGGCTCGCATCCGCTCTCCGGATCCATGACCTGGCCCGTTCGCTCCAGGCCCGGATCCAGGTGATGCAGGACGGGATGGCCGCTTTTACGGGTCAGACCGGAGCCTCCGTTGAGGATCTGGAGGCCATCGACAACCGGCGTGCGGGGCGGGAGGTGATCTGGAGAGAGGGAAACGGCAGGGAATTCTCCAGGGAGGCACTGGAATTCAGGGACCTGCTCAGGGAACTGGTGAAAGACCCGGTTGTCCGGAGCCAGATCGCTGACCACCTGGAATTCACCGGCGATATCTGGCAGCTGGAGTACGGGGCGGGGACCGTGAGGGACGAACCGCTGATGAAGAACTATTTCAAACTGACCGATGCCTCCAGGGGGATCGCCCTCAGCGAGTATGTGGCCATCCGCCATCTGCTGGAAGAGTAACAGGCAGGGGCAGGGAAAAAGAAAAAGGGGCCTGGAGAAGCCCCTTTTTTTCACTAACCACTTAAACCTAAAAAGAAAATTACTGAATCACCCGTTGTGTGAAAGGTAAATGTAAAAGGACGTAAGATTTGTTTTCACCTGAAATATTACACATTGCGTGCCAAAACATGCAATGAATTTCTTGTCAGCTATATAAGAAAAACCGGTCAGGGGGACCGGTATGACAAAAGTGAACGGATGTGGAACGGAGGTGTCCGTTTCCGGTCGATTTCAGGCAGGATCTTTCCGGCCCGTTTTCAGGCAGAATTCCCGCCCGTTTTCAGGCAGAATTCCCGCCCGGCTTCAGACAGGATTCCCGCCCGGCTTCAGACAGGATTCCCGCCCGGTTTCAGACAGGATTCCCACCCGGTTTCAGCTCCTTTTCTTTTCCCGCTTCCAGACGGTGGACCTGCCCAGGGCCCTGATCCCCATCACGTAACCCTTCAGGTACAGGGTGTTGTAGTCGCCCTTCTCAAACCAGGCAAAGCAGTCGTAGGTTTTCCCGTTGTCGGGATCGTAGATGCTCCCGTCCACCCACTGCTTCTTTTTGGAACTGTACTTGAAGTTCTTCACCAGGGGCAGTCCCATGATGGGCCGCTGGGCCAGTTTGGGATCCGGATTCTCATCATCTACCTTGGGCTTGCCATTCTCCATTGGCTCGTCCAGCCAGACAATCTTCCCCTGGAACTTCCCGTCGGGCGATTCGTAGATCTCCACCTGCGAGGTCCCTTCCTCGGTGAGCCATATCCCCACGATCCTGTCCGGCTGCGCATACAGGAATAGGGGCAGGAACAATAGGAGGGCAATCGGTAATAAAAGCTTTTTCATGCGGTTCTGTTTTGATTTTCGTCGAAAAAATAGTGAATTAAGCAACAAGTTACAACGCCCGGGGCTCAAATTCTCACATATTCCGTGAATGTGTGTGCATATTCATTTTTATCACCGGCCTCGACCCGTTCGGAACGGACCGCCTTCCAGTGGCTGAAATCGATCTCCGGAAAAAATGTGTCCCCCTCAAATTCCCGGTGGACCCGGGTCAGGTACAGCTTTCCCGCCAGCGGCAGGAACCGGGCGTACACCTTCCCCCCGCCGATCACAAAACATTCATCTTCCGTACCGGCCAGCGCCAGTGCTTCCCGGACCGACCCGGCGGTTTCGCAGCCTTCGAAGGCTGCCCCGGGCCTGGTGGTCATCACGATATGCCGGCGGTTTGGAAGGGGCCCGGAGGGCAGCGAGAGAAAAGTCCTTCTGCCCATGATCAGCGTATGACCGGTGGTCAGCTGTTTGAACCTTTTCAGATCGCCGGACAGGTGCCACGGCAGCCGGTTGCCGATGCCGATGACCCGGTTATCCGCAACGGCTGCGATGACGGAGATGTTTTTCCGGACCATCTCCTCCCTGTCCGTCGCCGGAACAACTTCCCTGTCCGCCGCCGGATCAACCTTCCTGTCCGCCGCCGGATCAACCTTCCTGTCCGCCGCCGGAACGGCCTCCCGCTGATCCTTTCGTTTCCTGCAGTTGTCTGTCATACGGAAATGTCTCCTTTGATGTGCGGATGCGGGTCATAGTGCTCGATGGTGAAATCCTCGTAGCTGAAACCGAAGATGGAGCTGATCCCCGGATTCAGCTTCACCGAGGGCAGGGGCCTCGGCTCCCGGCCGAGCTGCATTTTCACCTGGTCCACGTGGTTCAGGTAAATATGTGCATCTCCCAGGGTGTGGATGAATTCGCCGGGCTGCAGGTCTGTTACCTGGGCCATCATCATCAGCAGGAAGGAGTAGGATGCGATGTTGAAGGGAACCCCCAGGAAGATATCCGCGCTTCGCTGGTAAAGCTGGCAGGAGAGTTTTCCGCCGGCCACATAAAACTGGAACAGGATGTGACAGGGGGGCAGGGCCATCCGGCCCAGATCGGCCACATTCCAGGCGCTGATGACGTGCCTCCTGGAGTCGGCGTCGTTCCGGATGGAATCCACCGCCATGGCCACCTGGTCAATGGTGGTGCCGTCGGCCGCAGGCCAGCTTCTCCACTGGTATCCGTAGATATGACCCAGCTCTCCGTTCTCATCCGCCCAGTCGTTCCAGATCTTCACCCCGTGTTCGTTCAGGAACCTGGTGTTGGTATCACCCCTCAGGAACCACAGCAGTTCATAGAGGATCGATCTGACATGCAGTTTTTTTGTGGTGAGCAGGGGAAAACCTTCGGAAAGGTCAAACCGCATCTGGTATCCGAAGATGCTCAGCGTTCCGGTGCCGGTCCGGTCCTTTTTCATGGATCCGTGTTCCAGCACATGGTCCAGCAGTTCAAGATATTGCTTCATTTCCCTTGGTTTACCGGCATTCAAAAGTAGCGATTCACCCCAGAAATTAAAAGGAAAACATATCAACATCCGGGTCACCAATAAATCACTATATTTACGGGGAATCGACGATCAGATGTTCAACCGACAGAGAACGGTGACCGTATGAAATCCTGGTTCACGCCCCGTACGCTCCTGGTGATCGCCGGCATTGCCGTGCTTGTGTTCCTGGTATGGCGGTTCTCCAATATCGTGGCCTACCTGCTGATCGCCTCCGTGCTCTCCCTGATCGGACGTCCCCTGGTTCAGCTGCTCGGTCGCATCCGGATCGGGAAATGGCGCATCCCGGTCACCCTCAGGGCCCTGGTCACTCTGATCGTTATCTGGGGAGCCATCTTCGGTTTTTTCCGGGTTTTCATTCCGCTGGTGGCGAGCGAAGCCCAGGATTTGTCCCGCGTGGATACCAATAAGATCATCGCACAGCTTGAAGATCCCATCCAGCGGGTGGAGACCTGGTACAGCGAGCTGAACGTGGGAGAGGGAGGGGATGAATCGCTGCGGGAGACGCTGCAGAAACGCCTGAGGGACCTGCTGAGTATCAACGTCATCACGGACCTCATAACAACCGTGGTCTCCATCCTTGGGAACATTGCCTGGGCCATCTTTGCCATTTCGTTCATCACCTTCTTCCTGCTGCGGGAGGAACGGCTGCTGCTGGGTTACGTGGTGACCCTGCTGCCCAAGGAAAAGGAAGAGGCGTTCCGGCATGCCATTTCCTCCATTGTCCACCTGCTGCGCCGTTACTTTATCGGCATCATGCTGCAGATGACCGGGATCATGACCCTTGTCACCCTCGGCATGACCATCGTGGGAGTGGGGTTCAGGCACGGCCTGGTGATCGGACTGATGGCCGCCGTGCTCAATATCATTCCCTACCTGGGACCGTGGATCGGTGCGGCACTGGGGATCCTGCTGGGAGCGGCATCCCACCTGGACATGGAATTCACCACCCAGCTCCTGCCGCTGATGGGTTACATGCTCATCGTATTCATCATCACCCAGCTCACGGACAACATGGTGTTCCAGCCGGTCATTTTCGGGACCAGCGTCTATGCGCATCCCATTGAGATCTTTATCGTGATCATGATGGCCGGCAGTTTGGCCGGTATAGTGGGTATGATCCTGGCCATCCCCAGCTATACGGTGATCAGGGTATTTGCCAAGGAATTTTTTAATAACTTTAGGGTGGTCCAGAAGCTGACCGATAAATTATGATGCTCAGAAAATCCATTGCCGCGTGGCTCATCAGCTGCCTCTTCCTTCCGGTGATCAGCGGACAGGAGGCAGATCCTCCTCCCGATTCCATCCCCCTTTCCTGGGACCCCGCAGAAATGATCATTCAGGCGGCGACCGATTCCACCGGCCAGGAGCTGGATGTGCCCAATGTGTTCACACCCAACGGGGACGGCGTGAATGACTATTTCGAAGTGGCCACCGACGGGACCACGGTGTACACCTTCAGGATCTTCACCAGGAGCGGGACCCAGATCTTCTACTCCAGGTCGCCGCGCATTTACTGGAACGGTAAAAACAGCAGCGGGACGGACGTGATGGCCGGCATCTACTATTATGTGATCGAGGAGACCGGTACCGCCGGGCCCTATGAAAGGGCCGGGTTCATCCACCTTTTCCGGTAGGTGATCAGCTCCCTCCTGCAGGGATTCCTGTACGCTTCAACCTGATTCCATTCATGCTAGTTTGATGCCTTCCGCCTGATGGTGATCTTTTTTACCACCCATGCGAACAGCAGCGTACTGAAGAAGGTGAATGAACCGTACACAACGGGAACCAGCGCCATGGACTGGCTGTTCAGGAGGTTTGTGGCCACGAATATGGCCAGGGCCGAATTCTGTAACCCCACCTCGATGGTGATCGTGAACTGGTTGATCTTTTTCAGTCCCAGTGCAATGGCCACCAGGAGTCCGGCCAGCATGGCCGTGAGGTTGAGGAGGAGCGTATGGGGAAAAATGGTGACGGAATCCCTGATGGTCGTCAGTTCCGTCCCCTGGTCCAGAAAGATCACCCCCAGGTAGATCAGGGCCAGCAGCAGGGGCAGGATGATCCGCAGGGGCTGCTCCAGCCGGTCTGCAAATTCAGGCATCCGCTTCCGGATCCTGGTCCCCAGGTAGGCCGGGACCAGCGTGATCAGGAATACTTTCAATACCGTTTCGCCCACCGGCAGGTGGATCTCCGCATCCTGGTGGATGAAATGGTTCAGCGCCAGGGTCACGACCAGTGGGATCGTCACCAGGGTGATCAGGCTGTTGATGGCCGTCATGGAGATGGAAAGGGCCACGTTCCCCTTGAGAATGTATGTGATCAGGTTGGAAGTGGCACCTCCCGGGCAGGCGGCAATGAGTACCAGTCCCACTTTAAAAACAGGATCGAGATCAGTAAGGCCCGCAATCAGGAAAGCGATCAGCGGCAAGAGCAACATCTGGCAAAGGATGCCCGTGATCACCGCTTTGGGCTGGACAAAGATGTTTTTGAAATCCCGGTCGGTCAGCGACAATCCCATCCCCAGGGTAATGATGGCCAGCGTGGCAGGGAGGAAGTATTCGGAGAAAAGAGATTGCATGCAGGGTTTCGATAAAGATCCCAAGTTAAACAAAATTGCGGGATCCGGATATTTCACAGCCAAATTGAAAGGCCCTCCGTACCGCTTATTTAGTCCAGGTATAAATAACTGACATCCACTGCGTTTTTATTCTGAATGTGGGTGGTTGTTGCTAATTTTCAGCAATAACTCTAAATTAGTATCATCACTCCTGAAGCCTGTTCAAATGCTAACCTGAAATATCCATGACAAACCACGTCCGTGCAGTCAGCTCCCTGATCGTCCTGGTTCTTTCTTTTTTCATCCTCCTGCCGCTGGATGCGGAGGAAGGGGAACCCAAGCGGGAACATTCGGCTGAGGGACTGATGCGCGGGGAACGGCTGTTTTACGGACTGGTGGAGGGAAAATTCGGGGAGAGGGCATGTGCGGACTGCCACAACTCGGTTGAGATCGATACCTTCAACTGGAACCCCAGTGCCTGGGAAGTCGCCCACCGGTATAAAGACAGAAGCATGGAGGAGTTCCGGAAGGCGGTGCTCGAGCCCACCGGCCGCACCATGTCGGTCATGCACCAAACATTCAACCTGACGGAGAGCGAAACAGAACTGATCAAGCTTTACCTGGATCAGCTGGAGGAAGAGGGACTGGCCAAGAGGAAGCCCGTGATCAACAAGATCTTCCTTTTTCTGCTGCTGGGGGCGGTGCTCACCTGGGTCATACTGGATTTCTTCTTCCTGAAAAAGGTGAAAAGGAGGGTGATTCTGCTGGTACTCTTTGTGGCGGCGCTGGGCTGGCAGATCAAGCTGTTGTACGAGGCGGGCACGGCACTGGGACGGCAGGAGAACTACGAGCCTGACCAGCCGGTTAAGTTCTCTCATGCGGTCCACGTGACCGGAAACCGGATCGATTGCATGTACTGTCATCACACGGCAGCGCACGGGAAGTCGGCCGGGATCCCTGGTTCACAGGTCTGCTGGAACTGCCACTCCATCGTACGGGAGGGGACCCATTCGGGGAGGCACCAGATCAACATGGTGGTGGAATCATACGAAGGCGGGGTCCCCATCGAGTGGATCCGGGTGCACAACCTGCAGGATCATGTGTTCTTCCATCATGCCCAGCATGTGCGGATTGCGGGGATCGAATGCGCCACCTGCCACGGGGCTGTGGATGAAATGGACCGCGTCAGGCAGGTATCCGATTTGAGCATGGGATGGTGTGTGAACTGTCACCGCGACACCGAGGTCCAGTCCTTCGACGCAACATTCTACACCATCTACGAAGCGCTGCACGAACAGTTGCAGAAAGGTGAGATCGACCGGGTCACCGCCGATATGACCGGGGGGACCGAGTGTTCCAAGTGTCATTATTAAACCGGGTGAAATCCATGGAAAAATACTGGAGAAGCATTGAAGAATACCGGACCGGGAAAATCGCCTTTCCGGAAAGCAAGGCAGAGGGGGAACACCGGAATGCGGTCCTTGACATGCTGGAAAGCAGGGTTGCGGAGCTGCCCGCTACACGGAGGGATTTCCTGAAGCTGTTCGGCTTCAGTGTGGCCACGGCCGCTGTGGCGAGCAGCTGCGAAAAGCCGGTCCAGAAAGCCATTCCCTACCTCATTCAGCCCGAAGAGATCACACCCGGGAAATCCGTCTACTATGCCTCTACATTTGACGACGGTACCGAATATGGCAGTATCCTGGTGAAGGTTAGGGACGGCCGTCCCATCAAGATCGAAGGGAACCAAGGATCACCCGTTTCCAGGGGCGGCACCAGTGCCCGCATCCAGGCGTCGGTCCTGAACCTCTATGACGATGCCCGTTACAGGCAGCCCGTTATTGACGGGGAGCCGGCCACCTGGGAGGCGGCTGACCGGTTGGTATCCCGGCGGCTGGCAGGGGGGGGACGCACGGTGCTGCTCACCCCCACCATCATAAGTCCCTCCGCCCGCGAGGCCATCCGCATCTTCCTGGAGGCAGTCCCTGGGGCGCAGTGGATCCAGTACGACGAGGTTTCCGTCTCCGGCATCAGGGAGGCCCACCGGACCCTGTTCGGCCGTCCCCTTATCCCGGGTCTCCGGTTTGACAGGGCCGACTATATCCTGTCGCTGGATGCGGATTTTCTGGGGACCTGGCTCATGCCGGTGGAATTCACCAGGGATTATGCCTCCACCCGGGAGGTAAGCAGCACCCGCAACCGCATGTCCAGGCACGTGCAGGTGGAATCAGCGCTTTCACTGACCGGAAGCAACGCCGATGAGCGCATCCCTGTCACTCCCCGCGAAATGCAGCTGATGCTGGCCGAAATATACAACAGGGTGGCCGCGGCCACCGGGTTCCCTGCCGTCCAGGCGCCTCCGTGCGTGACCGATGTGGAGGCGATCGTCGCCGGGCTGCTGGATCACAGGGGCCGGTCGCTGGTGGTCAGCGGCTCCAATGACCCGGAGGTGCAGGTGCTGGTGGGGGGACTCAACCACATGCTGGGGAACTATGGCCACACCCTCCATATGGAGCGGGACATCCGTCTCGGCCAGGGAGATGACCGCCGGTTCTCAGAGTTTGTCTCCTCCCTGGAACAGGGTGAGGTGGACAACCTGATCATGGTACAGGTGAATCCGGTCTACAGCCTCGGGGGACTGGATGCGCTGGAGAAGGCCGGATTCACGGTCTATGCGGGCACATCCCTGAACGAAACAGCCGAAGCATGCCGGGTGATCTGTCCGGACCACCACTACCTGGAAGCATGGGGCGATGCCGAGCCGGTCGCCGCTTCCTTCAGTCTCCGGCAACCCTGCATCCATCCCATTTTCGACACCAGGGCATTCCAGGATTCCCTGCTGACCTGGGCGGGCTCACGGCAGCCTTACCAGGAACTGGTGAGGTCCTGGTGGAGGGAAAACCTGGCTCCCTCCGGATCCGCGGGATTCGATGAGTGGTGGACGCAAACCCTGCAGCGCGGTTTTTTCCAGAAGGATCCGAAGCCAGATAGACTGGATTTTACCCCGCCACAGGCAACGGCGGAATTCTCCCCGCCACTGGTATCACTGGATCCGCCGGAATCGGAACTTACCCTGATCCTTAACCGGCCCGTCTCCCTGAACGACGGACGCTATGCCAACAATCCCTGGCTCCAGGAGCTTCCCGATCCGGTCTCCAAGGTGTGCTGGGACAACTACCTGGCAGTGTCTCCTGCAGATGCGGAAAACATGGGATTGAACGACGAGATGGTGGTTCTGCTTGACGGGGTGGAGGTCCCGGTGCTGGTACAGCCGGGTCAGGCCGGGGGGACGGTCTCCCTGGCGCTGGGATATGGACGAACCAGGGCGGGAAAGGTGGGCGAGCACATCGGGATCAGCGGATACGGGTGGGTCACCCGCAGGAACGGCTGCCGCATTTATGCGAACGGCCAGATCCGGCTGGAGGCAACCGGACAGACCTATCCCCTGGCGCGCACACAGACCCACCACAGCATGGAGGGAAGGCCCATCGTTCGGGAAACCACCCTGGAGGAATACAGGGAGGATCCCTATGCGGGGAACCACTTTCATGTGGAGACAGAAGCCCATCACCAGACGCTCTACCCCGATGTGAAGTTTGACGGATTCCACTGGGGACTGGTGGTGGATCTGAACAAATGCACCGGCTGCAACAACTGCATCGTGGCCTGCATCGCCGAGAACAATGTGGCCACGGTGGGCAAGGAGGAGGTGCGGAACCGGCGGATCATGCACTGGATGCGCATCGACAGGTATTACAGCGGCGAGCCGGAAAATCCGGGCGTGCTCCACCAGCCCGTCATCTGTCAGCATTGCGACAATGCCCCGTGTGAGAATGTTTGCCCGGTAAGTGCCACCATGCACAGCAACGAGGGCCTGAACCAGGTGGCCTATGTGCGGTGCATCGGGACCAAGTACTGCATAAACAACTGTCCCTACCGTGTGCGCAGGTTCAACTGGTTCAGGTATGTGAAGAACGACAGATTCGATTTCAACCAGAACAGCGACCTGTCCCGGTTGGTGCTGAACCCGGATGTGACGGTGAGGGAACGGGGGGTGGTGGAGAAGTGCAGCTTCTGCGTGCAGCGCATCCAGGAAAAGAAGCTGGAGGCGAAGCTGGAGAACCGGACCCTGGCCGACGGGGAGGTGCAGCCGGCCTGTGTGCAGTCCTGTCCCGCCGGAGCCCTCGTATTCGGGAACATGAATGACGGGGACTCCGCGGTCAGCCGCCTGAAAAAAGAAGAGAGGAATTACCACCTGCTGGAGCAGCTCCATACGCTGCCTTCGGTGGGATACCTCACAAAGGTGAGGAACAGGTCACCCGGGAAGCACGCACCAGATCCGGCGGAACCCCATGCATCAGATCCGTCCGAACCCCATGCATCAGATCCGTCCGAGACACACGCTGCGGATCCGGCCGAACCGCTTGCATCAAATTCGGCGGAACCGCTTGCATCAAATCCCGCCGAAATGCATCCGGAAGATCCGGCCGGGACACACACGGCCGAATCCGCCGGGTACACCGGGCATGACAAACTGAAACGTGCGCAATCAAACGGATGATGACCAATTAACCACGCATCAATGTACAACACAGAGATCAGAGGCCCCCTTATCCTGGGGAACAAATCGCTGGGAAAGATCACCACCGAGATCACCTCTCCCCTGTATGCCCGCCCCAAATTCTGGTGGCTGGTGGGACTCGGCATCAGCTCCGTCATGATGCTCATGGGATTCTGGGCCATCTATGTGACCATCGCAAACGGGATCGGCATGTGGGGTGTGAACAATACGGTGGGATGGGGATGGGCGATCATCAATTTCGTGTGGTGGATCGGGATCGGTCATGCGGGGACTGCCTTCTCCATTTTCCTGTTGATCCTCAGGCAGGAATGGCGCTCTTCCATCAACCGGGCGGCTGAAGCTATGACCGTGGTGGCGGTGGGTTGCGCAGCCATCTTCCCTGCGCTGCACATGGGCCGGATCTGGGACGCGTTTTTCATCCTGCCCTATCCCAACACCAGGGGACCGCTGTGGGTCAATTACAATTCCCCGCTATTCTGGGACTTCATAGCCATCTCGGCTTACCTGCTTATTTCCGCCTCTTTCTGGTACCTGGGGATGATCCCCGATTTCGCTACCATCCGTGACCATGCGAAATCGAAGGTGAGGAGGGTTGTGTACGGCTGGCTGGCCATGGGATGG
This sequence comes from Bacteroidales bacterium, assembly GCA_040768485.1. Taxonomy (GTDB): domain Bacteria; phylum Bacteroidota; class Bacteroidia; order Bacteroidales. The sequence continues at coordinate 92,689 of JAXGMU010000003.1, read as the reverse complement.
AGGGGATCGGTAGGGGAGTGGAAAAGGTACGAGGGACTGAGCTATATCCTGGGGGGCATTGCAGCCGTCCTGGTGGTTTCGGTCCACTCCATCGTCGCCACGGACTTTGCGGTTTCGGTGGAGCCGGGCTGGCATACCACCATCTTCCCCCCCTATTTCGTGGTGGGAGCCATCTTTTCGGGATTCGCCATGGTGATGACCCTGATGATCCTTCTCCGGAGGATCTACAAACTGGAGGACTTTGTAACGGACCGGCACCTGCAGAATGTAGCCAAGATATTGATCTTCATTTCCCTGATCATGGGAACCGCCTACCTGACGGAGATCTTTGTGGCATGGTATTCGGGGAACGAGTATGAGATCTTCACATTCTTCCACAACAGGATCACCGGCGAGTACACCGTCCAGTTCTGGATCATGTTCGTCTGCAATGCCATCATTCCCCAGCTCATGTGGTTCAAAAAGATCCGGAGCAATATTTTGGTTCTGTTCATCATCTCCATTTTGATCAACATTGGGATGTGGTTCGAGCGGTTCAACATCGTGGTCACCTCCCTGGCCAAAGATTACCTGCCCTCTGCCTGGGCAAGCTACTCGCCCACCTTTGTGGAGATCGCGGTCTACCTGGGTACGCTGGGGATCTTCATTTTCGGAGTGCTGCTGTTCTTCAAGTATATACCCATGATTGCCATCAGCGAGGTGAAGGCAGTGAACAAATATCAAGTCGAAAGTCACGAGTCGAAAGTTGAAAGTCAAAAGACCAAAGAATGAGGACCAAAGAATGAGGACCAACAACTACTCACGAAAGACTAAAGTGGAAAGTCTAATGTCGAGAGTCAATAAAAAATAATAATATGGATACAACCTACATACTGGGGGTATTTAACGGGGAGGAGGAGATGCTGGCGGCCTTCAGGAAAATGAAGGAGGAAAAGATCGAGATCGAGGATGTGTTTATGCCCTTTCCGGTCCATGAAGTGTTGAAGAAGCAGGGCAAAAAATCCAGGATCACCGTTGTGGGATGGTTTTATGGCTTTTTCTCCGCTCTGGCCGTGCTGGGCTTTCTCTTCTACACTGCGGTTATCGACTGGCCCCTCAACTATGGAGGAAAACCCAGCAATGCCTTCCCCTCCTTCCTGGTGGTCACCATCGTGCTGACCATCTTCAGTATCACCATCCTCAGTCTTTTCACTTTTTCCGTAAGGGCCGGATTGTGGCCAGGCAATGAGAAGCCGGTCTTTCATCCGAAGGCCACCGACGACCGTTTCGTGATCCTGCTGGACAAAACCAAGGTGGACGAGGAGAGGGCCATCGCCATCATGAAGGAGAAAGGGGCATCCGAGATCACAGAAAAGCAAAACGGACAGAAACCATGAGAATTGCCCTCTTATCCATTGCTATTTTATGGCTGGTGGCAGCCGCGTGCGACCGCACACGCTCAAGTACGGGATGGGATTACATGCCCGACATGTATTATTCTCAGGCATATGAATCCTATACCTCCAATCCGAACTTCAGTGACAGCCTCACCATGCGGGTCCCCGTTCAGGGGACCGTCCCCCGCGAGATGATCCCCTTTCATTACGAAAACAATACGGAGGACAGGGCAGCAGCGGGCAATGAGCTGGTGAATCCCCTGGAACCCACCGCCGCCGTTTTGGAACAGGGTGAGAAAGCATACCGGTACTTCTGCCTGTCATGCCACGGGGAGCAGGGAGACGGACAGGGATATCTCTATACCAGCCAGCGGTATCCCTATCCCCCGGCCAGCCTGGTCAGTGAGACGGCAAGGTCACTGGCAGACGGAGTGATCTACCACACCATCACCGTCGGGTACGGGATCATGGGGGCACACGGGGGTATGATCCGTCCGGAGGACCGCTGGAAGATCATTCTCCATATCCGTGAAAACCTGCAACAGTAGATGGTATAAAACACCACATATGGAAGAGAAGATCAAATTATCAGGCATCTTTGTCGCGGGAACCCTGGTCATGATCGCGGTGGGGATCGCCGCACTGCTGGCCGGTTTCCTTCAGGATCCCGGGCGGGGATGGGCCAACGTACTCCTGAACAATGTCTATTTTGTCTCCCTTTCGGTGGGGGCCCTCCTGTTCCTGTCCATCCAGCGGGTCACCCATTCGGGCTGGTCGGCCGGGTTCCTCCGGGTCCCTGAGGCCATGGGCGGATTTTTGCCGGTGGCCGCCCTTCTCTTCCTTCTTATGATACCCGGAACCGGGTCCCTCTACCACTGGTCGCATGCGGATGCGGTGGCCCATGATCCGTTACTGGCCCACAAGGCGCCCTTTCTCAACCTGCCTTTCTGGATCATCCGGATGGTGGTTTATTTTGTGCTCTGGATCCTGCTGGCCGTGTTGATGCGCAGGCTCTCCCTGAAGGAGGACCGGGAAGGGGGACTGGGCCCTTTTCGCAGGGGAGAACTCCTTGCCAGGATCTTTATCTTCGTCGTGATCATCACCTTTTCCCTGGCCATGATCGACTGGGTTATGTCCATCGATCCGCACTGGTACAGCACCATCTTCGCGGTAAAAAACTTTGTGGCGGCCTTTCATCATGCTTCCATCGTAATCGCCTTCATTGTACTGCTGATGAACCGCCGGGGTCATTTCCCTTTCCTGAACAAAAGCCACCTGGCCGATTTCTCCCGCTACATTTTCATGCTCTGCATCATCTGGGGATATTTCTGGTTTGCGGAGTTCATGCTGATCTGGTACGGGAACATCCCGGAGGAGACCGCCTACTTTATCCCCCGGATCAGGGGTGAGGGGTGGGGATTTTTCTTCTATGCGAACATCGCCATCAACTGGTTCCTCCCCTTCGTTCTGCTGATGCCCCTGGCCCTGGCCCGAAACAAAACAGTGCTGAAGATCATTATCCCGTTCCTGATCGCCGGTCAGTTCATCGACCTGTACATCCAGATTTTTCCCAGCACCGTGGGCAACCAGGTACTCGGGTTCCAGGAGATCGGCACCTTCATCGGGTACGCGGGACTGTTTATGCTGGTTACCAGCTACATGCTGAGCCGTGCAAACCTCTACCCTGTGAACCATCCGTTCCTGGAGGAGTCACAGGCACACCACACCTGAAAACAGGGTGAAGCCCAGCTTTGAGAAGCAGCCGTAAATGTCAATTCACAACTAACATGCTGAGGGATACCCTCTGGCAGGAACCACTATGGCAGGAACCACTCTCGCATGGTACTTTCTCAGGGGATACATTTTTGCGAGATACTCTTTCGCGCCCCCCCTTAGCGGATCCCCTTTCGCGGGCACTCCTTCGCGAGACACTCCTTCGCGAGACACTCCTTCGCGAGACACTCCTTCGCGAGACACTCCTTCGCGAGACACCCCTTCGCGAGACACCCCTTTGCTGGATACTCTCTCGCAACGTGCCAATCGGTGCAGCTAGCGTACCAGGTTGCCACAATCACCGATCCGGAAATCCAGGCTGCCATAATAACCGATCCGAAAATCCAGGCTGCCACAATCACCGATCCTTGAATCAGGGATGGGTATATCAGGATATATGATTTTGAAGGACTTCCTTCCTAATGTAGATGGGATCCACATTCATTTTCAAGCCAAATTTACCTATATTTTTACCCTGCTCGGGTGCCACCGGATCCAGTAAGGAGATTCCGGATCCCAGTTCTCCCATCATTCTTTCATGGTCCGCAGTCCATTTCAGACCAAGCAAATCGGTTAGGAAAAGGAATCTCTTTTTAGCGGATTTATTCCTGTTCCTGGCGAAATAGTAAAACAGCTTATCGTGATCTGTCCTTTCTTGCGCCCTGAATACGGCATTCCCAACTTTAAAGATGCCTCCACAAAACCCTGGTTTTGTGGCAATATCTACGATTGTCTTCTCCAGATCGCTTACCATCGCCTTCTCAAACTGGTTGATCCACATGTCGCTGAAACCGAAAAACCGGGCATCGTTATGCTGAATGAATCGACAGGTAGTTTGCCCGAAACTCCGGATGGCTGGCTTCACTTGTTTTTGAGTGACCACATATACCCTTTCAGGCAATGGACTCTTTTCGCGCGATCGACTCTTTTCAGGCGATCGATCTGACATCCCGGCCTCTGAGTGGTCCCCCACCGATGCACCTTGGAGTGTCAACCCATGGATCTTCATGGCTGAACCATACCCCACATAGTACTCCCTGTTCTGCATCATGTATTTAACCACCTGAAATCCACTAGGCACATAGGTTTCCGGATTCGCATTCAAAGGAATAATGTGATATTTATCCCAGGTTAATCTGCGAAGCATTCCCGCCTTGACCATTCTGGCAAGTATCCTGGCCAGATGCATAGGATTCTTCTCCGGAAATTCCTCCGCTACATCCTGAAAAGAAAAACCGGACACATTTCTGCCCGAGAAGTGCTTAATAATCGTCCATTTCATTGGAATAGGATATAAATGATCTGATTGCTATACTTATTTGATGTTTTTTGGATAAAAAATATCTGCCAGTAGATATTTTTTATCTCAATCCATACTAAAATGGTTAATGGCTGGATAAAAAATATTCCATGTGAATATTTTTTCGTCTCCGGAGCCGACATCAGCCCCTTAAATACCATATACCAGGAAAAGATCCTGCAAAATTGGATCCCGGCGAGGGAATTGGCTGCCGGGCTGAACGTTTTTCGTAGCAAGCTTCGAGGAGAATCTATTTCCCTGTCAACCCAGGTAAATGCTGCCATCAAAAGGGAGCTGAGCATGAAAGCTTTAACACGGAGGCAGTAAGGGGATGGGGTACTCCGGGGGAAGGACTTTGAAAGGTTGTATGTAGATAGTTAAATATCAGTTCAATAAATGAAAATATGGAACACAGATGAAATGGATTAAACCTTCTGAGATTTCTGCCAGGATTCTGACATTGCTCGATGAAAGTGATGAACGGGTCATCATCGTATCTCCCTATATGAAGATTTCCAAATGGTATAAGTTCATTAATAAGGTTAATGGATTGAGAGCCAGGAATATTATCCCTGAAGTCTATGTCAGGGACGATCCTGAGAACAAAGACACCTATCGTGATCTGGATCAACTGGCACTGGAATATCAGAAGATTCCTCACCTGCACTGTAAGCTTTACATGAACGAAAAAAATGGCATTGTGACTTCCATGAATTTGCTGCTGAGCTCTGATATCAATTCCCTGGAAATTGGATATGCCACTGAAACCTGGAACGAATACACAGAATTGTTCGAATTCTATCACAGGTATATTAAAATGGGTGAAACGGTTCAGGGTGCGACAATCGCCGGTAAGCCAACCGCAGACATTAAAGAGGTTATGCACAGCATCAGGGAGGAACTCAATGCAATTGCGAAGAACTCATGGCTCTGGCTCGCCGGAAATACACTGCATATAAGCACCGGTCGCAATAATTTCAACGTTTCGATTAACGAAGGCCGCCTGAGAATTACCGCCTGTCTGAGAATGGATTCCGCAACAAACCGGAAAAGCGTTCGGCACTACACATCGATCAGGAAAAAAGTCAAAGATCTCACTACCATGAAGATTATTATGGATCCTGGCTCCAAGCCTGATGGCCTGCAGATCACCGGAGAGGCACAACATACATTGAAAAGCATGTGCATCGCCGGGATTATGGAAGATGAGGCGGCTTACATTGTGACATCTGTAATAAAGTTCATCGCAGCCACAGACGATCTGGTAGTTTAAGATATGTTTCATGGCTTTTTAGGCACCATGATCCATGGGAGTGTTGCTCTTTCAGCGAAACAGGAGAGGGAAGATAAAATATCAGTCAACATCCTTTTAAATCCGGCTAAGAGCTGCCAGTGACGAATAAGGGATGTACACAACCTCTCAGTTCATGAATAATTATTCCCTGGCGTTGATTCGGATTTTTCGGACTTGTCCATCCCGGCGCTGAAATCCCTGCATGCGCATAGCATTACGGGCGCCAGTCCTGAAATGCCCCTCAATTCCCGGTCCTGAAATTCCCGTACAACCAGGGTTTGGTCGTGCCGGACAACCGGGGTTTGGTCGTGCCGTACAACCAACCTGGTCTCAGAATCGATACGTTATGGGTGTAGGTTTCTATTCCGCCGGGAACACGCCATCCACAAATTCCCAGACTTCCACGCTGGCCAGATCCTCCCTGGTCTTCCCGATCAGTTCGATGATTTCATCCATGGTATAATCCAGGCCCAGTTCTGACGGTTCGATCCAGGGCTTGGGGGAGGCCAGGTCCTTTGCATTGCTGTACCCGTTCACGATCGTATACCTGTGCTGTCCCTCCCTGTAGGGGTAGATGTTCCAGACCCCCCAGTGGGAGAGGACACCTCTGCGGATCAGCTCTTCATGGTAGATCCTGAAGATCTCGTCTTCCATCTGTTCATACTCTTTTGCCATGCCTGGTTTTGCATCCACCCGGGCGACTACCATGTACCTGGTGGATTGGGGATTCTCCACCATGGTCACCAGGTTGGCCACTTCCTGAATGGCGTATATGCGCGCGTCAAGGGTTTTTTTGTAAAGGGCCTCCCACTCTTCATTGGTATAGGTGCCCTCGAGCCATCCTTCGGGCGTGTTCTCACCCAGGGCGTGCTCGTAATCATCGTACCACTGCAGTGTGATGAACTGGTAGGGATCATCCATCCCTGCATGCATGTTTCTCCAGAGCTGCCAGCCATTGTGAATGCCGGCTTCGATGGCTTTCTGGTGGTATTTCTTCCAGGCCTGTTCCACTTCCGGGTAGTCATTGTAATTTTCCTGGGAGACCTTCATATAGGCCGCGACGATCGTCCGGCCCTGGGCGAAGAGAGTGAATGGAAGCGCTGCAAGCAGCAGGAACGACAGGATTCTTGATGTCGATTTCATTTGTTGGGATTTAGGTTAACAAAAGGTTATCGTACATCAAGTTACGCCATTCATGAAAGCCGCGGATGGAGAAATAAATGTTACGCAGCATGCCGGTGCCGCATTTATGCAGGAAACGGCCTCAGGAGCCCGCGCTGTGGCAGGTTACATGTAAACCGTTCTCAGGCACCCGGTTTTTCGCCCTTAACCTGGTAGCCGGTTTCGGTGATCTTTGCCTCGATCTCCTCCAGGGAGGTGAGGTTCTGATCATACTCCACACGGGTCCAGCCCTCCTGGTGGGAGGATTCCACCGAGCGGATCCCCTCCAGGTTCTGCACCCCGGCCTTGATGGCATTTTCACAGCCCTCGCAGGTCATGCCGTCCACCTCCAGGACCACCTCCACCCAGTCAGCCGCCATTGAAGGAGTGTCCATGGTTTCTTCCCCGGCCTCGCCTTCCGTTTTCGGGTTGCCTCCGCAGCCTGCGAGCATGGCCGCGGCGATCAGTAACATCAGTATTTTATTCATATCGACAGTAAATTATGTATCAGTAATCGATGGAAAGGATCCTACCATCGGTGAAATCGAAGAAATCATCTTTATCTGCCAGCCGGACCCCCCTGCGCAGGTCGCCCTCGTCATAGCCGGCCGCTTCCAGGCAGGCCGGGCAGGCCAGGATGGTCACATGCCTGTCTGCCAGCCGTTCAAAGATCTCATCGGAGGGATCGAACGGATCCATTTGCAGGTTGGGTGCTCCTTTGACGGCCATCTCGATGCCCTTGATGTCGAAAAAGAGAAGCACGTCGCGGGAGGTGGAAAATTTATCAGCCAGCATCAGCCCCATCAGCACCTCGTGGGCATGATCCGCACCTTTGGTGATATGGATAAAGGCCCCGTCGTCAGGCGGGTTTTCCCATCTGCCCTCACCGGGTGCCTGGTCCACACGGATGCAGGAGGCGGCCAGCAGGGGGATAAGCAGAAGCGAACTGAATTTTTTCATCTGATGGAAGTTTGGTGTGTATTTGAAATCATTGGTTCATTTTCTTTTCACGGGAAGCGTTGTATGTAAGTTCCGATGATGCGGTCGGCGATCAGCACCAGGATGATCATCAGGTAAAACAAATTTACGGTATTAAATGCCTTTTTCCAATGGTCCAGGAGGTCTCCCCGGTACGAGAGCCTGAACATGCGGTAGAGAAAGATCAGGGTGAACAGGATCAGGATCACTGAGATGAGCCGGTTCCGGATCACGGGAGTTGCCGGGAGCATCAGCACGATGGCCCCGGTGGCGGCCATCCATATGAAGCTGATGTTCCTGATCTGCCGGGGCCGGAGCAGGCTGGTGATCACGGGGAGACCGGCCTCCCTGAACTCATTCCCCACCTTCAGCAGCAACAGCCAGTAATGCGGCATCTGTCCCACGAACAACAGAAAAGCCACCGAAAGGATCCGCATATCCCGCGGATCGCCTCCCGCGGCCGTCCACCCGATCAGCGGGGGAAGTGCCCCGATGAGGGCGCCGGGAAAGACCGCGAAAGCGGTGTGTTTTTTCAGGGGGGTGTAGACCAGGCTGTACCAGAGCATCGTGAACAGCCCGATGGCCAGGGCGGGAAGGGAACCGGTCAGCAGCAGCAGGACGAAACCGGTAAGGGTGAACACCGCGGCCAGAAAGATGGCATGGGGGAGCGGGATCTTCCCCGAGGGAACGGGCCGCCCGGCGGTCCTTTTCATCAACGCATCGGTTTTCCGCTCCTGGATCTGATTGACGGCGCCCGCTCCCATGGCCAGGAAGAAGATGCCGGACACTGTCAGGAGCATGTTCCGGTCGATGACCGGCAGGTAGAGGAAATAGCCGAGGAAACCGGTGAGGGCCACAGGCAGGGAGACGGTCACCTTCCCCAGCCTGAATACGGCCTGGAGGGTTGATCCGGGGGATTCCTTATTCATTCAGTGCTTTCAGATAGGCGATGATCAGATCAATCTCCTCCTCGCTCACCATCCCTTCGTAGGAAAGCATCATTCCCCGGTTGAATCCTTTGGCGATATCCGCATTGGGATCGTAAATGGATTTTCGGATGTATTCCTCGTCAATCTCCACCTCCCGTTCCGCTCCGTCAGTTTCCACCACCCGGGTGCCTCCCCATCCTCCCAGGTAGGAGGGGCCCACCAGCCGGGTGCCGTCCGAGGAGTGACAGGCATTGCAGCCGTTGCGGACCAGCACCTGGTATCCCCGGTCGGCCGGGGCGCTTTCCGCTTCCGAAACAGGAGCCGCAGCCGTGGTATCGGCCAGCCATGCATCGAATTTTTCCTTTGGTATCACCCTAACCCCGGTATACATGTAGGAATGTTGCAGACCGCAGTACTCGGTACAGAACAGGTCATATTCCCCTTCCTGTCCCGGTATAAACCACATCACCTTTTCCTGTCCGGGCACCATGTCCTCCTTGACCCTGAAAGCCGGGATATACAGGCTGTGGAGCACATCCATCGCCACCAGGTCCAGGATCACCGGCTCTCCCAGGGGCACAATCAGGCTGTCGGTCACCTTGCCGTTTTCGTACTGGAAGTTGAAGTTCCACATCCGGGCAATGGCCTTCACGCGCAGTCCCTCTTCAGGGGGGTTCTTCATGGGACGCCATCCCATCCATCCGAAGTAGAACATCACCATGACCAGGCCCAGGGGAATCACCGTCCATATGATCTCCAGCCTGGTGCTTCCCTCGTTCTGGACGGCTTCCGGGTGCCGGTCCCGCCGGTAGCGGACGATGAAATAGACCATCACCACCGTCAGTCCAATCAGTAACAAGATGGACACCCCCAGGATGATCATGAAGGTCATGTCGACACCGGCAACGAAATTGGAAGCATTCTGTGGATCTACGGTATACATATTGTCAGGTTTTATCTGAACCAGTAATCCAGGAAGGTGACCACCATGACCACAATCAGCAGCAGGATGATCAAAATGGCCATGATCCTGAAGATGGGTTTGTCGAATTTCAAATGCATAAATACGGCCATTACCAGAGAGGTCTTGATCCCGGCCAGCAGCAGGGCGACCATGGTGGACCACCGGGTCAGCTCGATCTGGGTGACCGCCACCGAAGTGGCCGTGAAGACAAGCAGCAGCAGCAGGATCAGCGCGTAGGTGCGGTAGGGAACGATATGGTGTGTGTTTTCTGCCATGGGACCGGGGTTAAGTGATCAGGTAAAACAGGGGGAACAGGAAGATCCAGATGACATCCACCAGGTGCCAGTAGAGTCCGCCATTCTCCAGCTGCTGGAAATGATCATGGGTGATCCTGTCCTTCCAAACGAAGACGAACATAAATCCCAGCACCACCATCCCCACGATGATGTGGAGGGCGTGCAGGCCGGTCATGAAGAAATAGAGACCGAAAAAGAGCGTGTCGCCCTGCCCCAGGTCATCCAGCAGGGATGAACCCGGATAGAGACCGTGGCTGATCTTGCTTCCCCATTCGAAGTATTTATTCACCAGAAAGACCAGGGCGAGCAGCAGCGTGACGCCAATCAGGACCAGGGTCAATTTTTTGTCCTTTTTCTGGATCGCAGTAACGGACATGGCAATGGACATGCTGCTGACAAGCAGGATCACCGTGTTGAGCGTCCCCGTGAAAACGTCCAGTTCCTGTGCGGCCAGGTGGAAAGCCTGGGGATGCAGGTAGCGGTAGACCGAATAGACCACGAACAATCCGCCGAAAAGCAGCAGTTCGGTGAAAATGAACAGCCACATGCCCAGCTTGGAAGCGGTGTCGTCCCTGTGTTGATGATGCAAAGCGGTCGGTTCAGACATGGATCGGCAGTTTAGTCGAATTTATAGGTTGCCTTGTCGATAACCGGGATCTCATCAAAATTCTCCACAGGCGGGGGGGAGGGGATCTGCCATTCCAGGTTGGTGCCTCCCCAGGGATTCGCCGGAGCCTTTTCTCCTTTCCTGGCCGATTTGATCAGGTTGATCAGGATGATCACGAATCCCGTGATCATCACCAGCGCACCCAGTGATGAGATGAGGTTGCCGCCGTGAAATTCCTCCAGGTAGTCGAAATACCTGCGCGGCATTCCTTTGATACCCAGGTAGAACATGGGCCCGTACAGGGTAAGGAAGCCCAGAAAGAAGATGATCCATCCTGTCTGTGCCCAGCTTTTGTCGTACATCCGTCCGAAGATCTTCGGGAACCAGTAATGTATGGCCCCGAAAAAAGCGAAACCGGTTCCCCCGAACACGATGAAATGGAAATGGGCAACCACAAAATGGGTGTCATGCACGTGCACGTTGGTCGCAAGGGCCCCCAGGACCAGTCCGGTGAGCCCGCCCACCATGAAGACGAAGATGAAGGATGCGGCCCACTGGAAGGGGACCTCCGTAAAGATGGATCCGTTGTGCATGGTGGCAATCCAGTTAAATACCTTGACCGCGCTGGGGATGGCCACCAGGAAGGTCAGGATGGAAAATGCAAACAGTGCGGTTCCGCTCATCCCCGCCGTGAACATGTGGTGCCCCCACACAAAGTACCCCACGAAGGCAATGGCCAGGGTGGAGATCACCAGGGCACGGTACCCGAAGATGGTCTTCCTTGCAAAGGTGGGAATGATCTCCGAAACGGCCCCCATGGCAGGCAGGATCATTATGTAAACGGCCGGGTGGGAATAGATCCAGAACAGGTGCTGGTAAAGCAGGGGATCGCCCCCCTTTGCCGGATCAAAGAAACCGATGTTCAGGATCCTCTCCCCGGCCACCATGAGCAGGGTGATCCCCACAATGGGGGTGGCCAGCAGCTGGATCCAGGCGGTTCCGTAAAGTGTCCAGGGAAATAGGGGCATCTTCAGCCAGGTCATGCCCGGTGCCCGCATCCGGTGGATGGTAACAATAAAATTCAGTCCGGTGAGGATGGATGAAAAGCCCAGCACAAATGCCCCCAGCGCCGCCGGAAGCATGTTGGTGCCCGTCCTGAAGCTATAGGGTGCGTAGAAGGTCCACCCCGTATCGGGCGGCCCGTTCCCGAAAAGGGAAGCGATTACCAGGATGGAGCCCAGCACGTAAATGTACCAGGAGAACAGGTTCAGCCTGGGGAAGGCCACATCCCTGGCGCCGATCTGGATGGGGAGCAGGAAATTGCCGAACACGGCGGGCAGTCCGGGGATCACGATCAGGAAGATCATGATGACCCCGTGCACCGTAAAGGTGGCGTTATAGGCCTGGGGTCCCATCACTGTTTCCCCGGGCGCGATCAGCTCCAGCTTCATCAGGAGCCCCAGGGTGGCCCCGATGACAAACCAGGCCATCATGGAATAGAGGTAAAGAAGCCCGATCCGCTTGTGGTCGGTGGAAAGGATCCATTTAAAGATCCCCTTTCTTCCTCCATCCTCTTCCAGGAAAGATTTATAGGTTTTTGGTTCCGGGTTTTCTGTCATGTTGTCTGTGTTGTTTTTCTTTTCCTGACAAGTACGAGGACCAGGAACAGGATCAATCCCATAAAGATAATCAGTGTCCCCGCTACCTTGGTGATGTTCAGCACATATTGCTGTCCCTCGGGATCGTAGGAGTAACAATACTGAAGCACCCGGTTGATGGTGGGACCCGATTTGCCCTTTGCCGCATCGAGAATCGACATCTTCAGTTCGAAAGGAAGGAAATAGATGCCGTTCATATACCGGGTGATCTTCCCTTCAGGGTCCACGATGATCAGTGTGGCCGAATGGATGAAATCGTTGCCCGTGGGCTTGAACCGGAACCCGGTGGCCCCGGTCAATCTCCGCACACTTGCGCTGTCGCCCGTAAAAAAATGCCACCCCTCCTCCGCCTGTTCCTTCTTCTCCATCAGGTTCAGGTAATTGTTCTTTTTCCGCCTGGCCAGCAGGGTCCCTTCCCGGTGGTCGAAACTGATGGTCAGCGCCTGATAATCCTTTCCCAGCTCCAGGTCCATTGCATCCATCACGTCGGCCATTCCGTCCATCAGGGGGGAACAGATCCCCGGGCATCGGTAATAGACAAAGGAGATGACAGTGGGTTTGTCGATGATGTCCCCGAGGATCACCGTGTCTCCGTTCTCATCTGCCAGTTTGACATCCAGGGGGATATACTGGTCCAGTTTCTCGATGACCCCCACTTCCGTTTCGGTCCCTGACTGTCCCCGGGCGGGGACCATCACCAGTACCATCACCAGTAACATCAGGAGGGTCAGCATGGAGTTTTTCATAGGTGAAAGGCGTTATGATCTGTTGACACCGAAAAAAATCCGCATCCCTAATAAATCCGCGTTCCTTTCACAAATATCAGATGAATCAGCCAAATATCCGCTTTGGTTTTGGGTGGAGATTTCTATTTAGAAACAATAAAAATAACTTTTTTAAATTCAAAACCAATTAGAATTCTTAATTTGAAAAGCGAATTTTGCCATACGTCCACATCACCATGAATGAAGCCAGACCAGCACTGATAAAGAGGGTGTTCCGGTTCTATTACGACGGATTCAGGAACATGACCTGGGGGAGGAAACTCTGGGGGATCATCCTGGTCAAGCTGTTCATCATGTTCGCCATCCTGCGGCTCTTCTTCTTCCCGGATATCCTTCAGCGGGATTTCAGCTCGGATGAGGAGCGCAGCGACCATGTGCTGGAGCAAATCACCAATCCTTAACCATATGCTTGATTCCTTTGATATGTCCCTCGTGGATTGGTCCCGCGGACAATTTGCCCTGACGGCCATGTTCCACTGGATCTTTGTCCCGCTGACCCTGGGCCTTTCGTTTATTGTCGCCTTCATGCACACGATCTATGTGCGGACCGGCAGCGAGGAATGGAAGAAGACCACCAAATTCTGGATGAAGCTTTTCGGGATCAATTTTGCCATCGGGGTATCCACAGGACTGATCCTGGAATTTGAATTCGGCACCAACTGGTCCAACTATTCCTGGTTCGTGGGGGATATTTTCGGTGCTCCCCTGGCTGTGGAGGGGATCATGGCCTTTTTCCTGGAATCCACATTCATCGCCGTGATGTTCTTCGGGTGGAACAAGGTAAGCAAGCGTTTTCACCTGGCCTCCTCATGGCTCACCGCTTTCGGAGCCAATTTGTCCGCCGTCTGGATCCTGGTGGCCAACTCCTGGATGCAGAAACCGGTGGGGACCCATTTCAATCCCGAGACGGCCCGGAATGAAATGGCCAGCTTCTGGGATGTGCTTTTCTCCGATATGGCGGTAAATAAATTCATGCACACGGTTACCTCCAGTTTCCTGCTGGCCTCTGTGTTCGTGATCGGGGTAAGTGCCTGGTTCCTTCTGAGGAAAAGGGAGGTGCTCTTTGCAAAGAGAAGCACCATCGTCGCTTCGGTTTTCGGGGTGATCGCCGCCCTTATGACCATCATCACGGGGGATACTTCTGCCAGGATCGTCGCCAGGAACCAGCCCATGAAGTTTGCTGCCATGGAGGCGCTTTACGAGGGACAGACCCATGCTCCGCTGGTGGCCATCGGTGCCATGCGCACCGATACCACGGGGGTCCCCAATCCCCGGGAAGATTTCATCTTCAAGATCGAGATCCCCAATGCACTTTCCTACCTGGTGTTTCTCACCCCGAGCGGTTTTGTGCCCGGGATCACCGACCTGGTTTACGGGAATGAGGAGCAGGGGCTCATGTCCTACGAGGAGAAGATCGAGCGGGGCTCGGTCGCGCTGCAGACCCTCAGGGAGATGAAGCGAGCCGGGGAGAGGGGCGACCAGGTGACCTATGAGGCCATGCAGGAGAAATTCAGCGATCCCGTGTGGATGGATGCGTATTACCAGCATTTCGGGTACGGCCATTACAGGGGGAGGGCCCTCAAAGAGCTGATCCCCAATGTGAAGATTAATTTTTATGCCTTCCACATCATGGTCATCCTGGGGCTCCACTTCCTGATCCTCTCTTCCCTCGTCCTCTGGCTCAGTCTGAAGAACCGCTGGGGGCGCCGGAAGTGGCTGCTCTGGGTAGCCCTGCTGACCATTCCCCTTCCCTGGATCTCCAGCCAGTCCGGCTGGGTGCTGGCAGAAATGGGCCGGCAGCCCTGGGTGGTGTACGAGCTGATGCCCACCCTGACGGCCGTGACCCGCCTAAATCCGGGGGCGGTCCAGCTGACCTTCTGGATCTTCCTGGTCACATTTACGGCCCTTTTCATTGCCGAGATCGGGATCATGGTATCACAAATCAAAAAAGGACCTGGAGGAAAATAGCCATGTTTGGAAACCTTTCACTTCTCGAACTACAGCAATACTGGTTTGTCATCGTATCCCTGCTGGGATCCTTTCTGGTTTTCCTGTTCTTTGTCCAGGGAGGGCAGACCTTTATTTTCCGGATCGGCAAAACCGAGCTGGAACGGACCATCATCGTCAACATCCTGGGCAGGAAGTGGGAAACCACCTTCACCACCCTGGTCACCTTCGGCGGTGCTTTTTTCGCCTCCTTCCCCCTCTTCTATGCCACCAGCTTCGGCGGGGCATACTGGGTCTGGATGCTGATCCTCTTTGCCTTTGTGATCCAGGCGGTCTCCTATGAGTTCAGGACCAAAGCCAGCAATTTTCTGGGAAAAAAGACCTATGAAACCTTCCTGCTCATCAACGGGCTGGTGGGGACCTTCCTGGTGGGGGTTGCCGTGGCCACCTTCTTCTCGGGGTCGCAGTTTTCCCTGGATGAGATGAACAGTGTTACATGGGGGACCAGGTGGCGGGGACTGGAAGCGGCCCTGAGCCCGTTCAACCTTTCCCTGGGTCTGGCTGTCTTTTTCCTGGCGCGGGTGCTGGGACTGCTATATTTTATGAACAGCATCGATCATGAAGCGATCTTGCAGCGGTCCAGGAAACACCTGCTTTACAATGCCGTCCCTTTTCTTGTATTCTTTCTGGTATTTGCCGTCTGGCTCATGCTCAGGCAAGGGTACGCAGTCCGTCCCGAAACCGGTGAGGTCTTTATGGAACCCCGTAAATACCTGCATAACCTGCTGGAGATGACTCCTGTGCTGGTTATGTTCCTGGCCGGTGTGGGAGGCGTGGTCGGGGGGATCGTTTTGTCGCTGACCAGGCAGAGCAGCCACGGCATCTGGCTGACCGGACCGGGGACGGTGCTGGTGGTCTTCTCCCTCTTCATGCTGGCCGGATTCAACAATACCGCCTTCTATCCCTCATCCACCCATCTGCAAAGCTCGCTGACCATCCGGAATGCCTCTTCGAGTCACTATACCCTGGTGGCGATGAGCTATGTGTCACTCCTGGTGCCCTTCGTGCTGGCATACATCGCCATTGCATGGAGGTCTCTCAGCAGGACAAAAATTGACGAAAAGGAAATGATCGAAGGATCTCATTATTAATGAACTGAAAGAATGGAATACATCAGAGCAATCCTGGGTTACCTGTCCTGGCCGGCCATGATCCTGGTCAGTTACCTGGTCGTGCGCTGGGCGCTCAGATATTATGACCGGCGGTTCTCATCCGGGCAGGAAGGGGAAGCATGAAGCGCTGGCTGCCCAACCTGCTTACCCTGCTGAATGCAGCCTGTGGTACAGCTGCCATTGTGCTCACCCTGGAAGGGCAATGGAAAGCGGGGGTATACCTGTTGCTTGCGGCATCCCTGCTGGATTTTCTGGACGGACTCTCCGCCCGGCTGCTGAAGGCCTACAGTGAAACAGGAAAACAGCTTGATTCACTGGCTGATATGGTTAGTTTCGGGGTGCTGCCAGCCGCTTTCATATATCTCATTTTCAAGCATCTTTTTGCCGTCCCTGCACCGGAAGGCAATGCGCTCCCCCCGGTGGTTCAGTGGATCATCACGGGTTCCGTTTTGATCGTGCCTGTATTTTCGGCCATCCGGCTTGCCCGGTTCAATCTGCAGGAGGGAGGGACTGCCTATTTCAGGGGACTCTCCACCCCGGCGCATGCGCTGTTCTGGACCGGTCTGTTCTGGCAGTTCATGAATGAAGGCCTCATTTACGGCAACGGGGTGAATGTTTTCTTCATGTGGGGCATCATGCTCCTGATGGCTTTCTACCTGATCCTGCCGGTGCCCATGCTTTCGCTGAAATTCGAACATTTCTCCCTGCGGGGGAACATCGCCAGGTACCTGGTGATCCTGGTGGCGATCGTCATCCTCCTTTTAACGGGCCTTGCCGGGCTCACGCTGGTTGTCCTCTGCTATATTCTCATATCCTTGCTGAACATTTTGCTCAGAAGGAGGTTATTCAGATAAATTCACCGGAACTGCCATCCCAAAATCATCATACCGATGAGCAAATCAACATCGCTTCTTGCAGGCAAGCTGAGTGATTTCAACAACCGCTTCAGCAGGGAGACCCCGTGTATCCAGGGGACCTACGATTTCGTGGATACTTTCATGCACACCCTCTTCCCCATCTGCAGGAACAGGTTCGCCGAAGAGGGGGAGCTCGAGATCGAGCTGGAACGCTGCTCGGTAAAGCTCCGGGAACTGCTCTATCCCCTGCGGAACAAAATGGAAAAGACGCCCGGCGAAGTGGTGGATACCTTTTTTCAGCAACTTCCGGATGTATTTGACAGGCTTGTGGCCGATGCGGAAATGATCACCCGGTTTGATCCGGCCTCATGCTGCCTGGAGGAGATCATCCTGTGCTACCCCGGTTTCCGCAGCATTGCCGTGCACCGGCTCGCACACATCCTGTATGAACTGAAGGTGCCGCTCCTCCCCAGGATCATGTCGGAGTACGTGCACGGAAAGACGGGGATCGACATCCATCCGGGTGCCACCATCGAATCTCCTTTCTTCATCGACCACGGGACGGGGATCGTGATCGGCGAGACGGCCGTGATCGGAAAGAACGTGAAGATCTACCAGGGCGTTACCCTGGGCGCCCTCACCGTGGAGAAGGAGATGGCCAACACCAAAAGGCATCCCACCATCGAGGACAACGTGATCATTTATGCCGGAAGCACCATCCTGGGAGGGAATACGGTGATCGGGCACGATACGGTGGTGGGCGGCAACACCTGGATCACCGAGAGCATCCTGCCCTACTCGGTGGTGTACAGGCAGCACAGGGTGGTGGTGCGGGACAGCAAGAAACTGGGGGAACCGATTAATTTTGTGATTTAATAGATGGGTTAGGGGTTAGAAGGTTAGGAGGTTAGGGTTTTGTGGATATATGAACGTATGTAAGGAAAACAATTTCACATTTTCGAAGAAAATCAAACACATGAAACTTGAAAACATTCTGGAGTCCGTCGGGCGCACCCCCCACCTGCATTTGAGGCGGCTGTTCCCGGAGGCTGCGCAGGTATGGATCAAGCTTGAAAGAACCAATCCCGGCGGAAGCATCAAGGACCGGATTGCGCTGTCCATGGTCAGGGAAGCGGAGGAACAGGGGATCCTGAAAGAGGGCAGCACCATCATCGAACCGACCTCCGGGAATACGGGGATCGGACTGGCCATGGTGGCCGCCGTAAAGGGTTACCGGATCATCCTGGTGATGCCTGAGTCCATGTCCGTGGAACGCAGGAACATCTTAAGGGCCTATGGCGCGGAGATCGAGCTGACCCCGCGTGAAAAAGGAATGAAGGGGGCCATGGCGCGTGCGGCCGAGCTGGCCGCCGAGATCGAAGGTGCATGGATCCCTTCCCAGTTCGACAATCCTTCCAATCCGGCCATCCATACAACCACCACCGCACTGGAGATCCTGGAAGATTTCCCGGGCGGGATCGACTACCTGGTCACCGGCGTGGGCACCGGGGGACACATTTCAGGTGTGGGCAGGATCCTGAAGAAAAAAATGCCCGGGATCAAAGTATATGCGGTGGAGCCGTCGGACTCGCCCGTGATCAGCGGAGGCGAACCCGGACCGCACGGGATCCAGGGGATCGGACCCGGGTTCCTCCCTGAAAACCTGGACAGGAAGGTGCTGGACGGGACCATCACCGTCGAAAAAGCGCAGGCCTACGATTATGCCAGGCGGGCTGCCAGGGAGGAGGGCATCTTTGCGGGAATTTCCACCGGTGCATCACTGGCAGCGGTGGCCAGACTGCTGGAGACGGTTGATCCGGGATCCGTCATCCTCACCTTCAATTATGACACCGGGGAGCGATATCTTTCGGTGGAGGACCTGTTTTAACGTGATTTTTAATATTTTTGGACAGGTTAACAGGAAGTCTCCGATAATGGTTACTTGTTCAGTACCTGACCCGGGAAGGCTTCTGACACAACCTGGCGTAAAATATTAAAGACCCGTTGTTATATGTTATCAGGCCCCCTGAAAATTGCCGTTGATTTTGACGGAACCATCGTGGAACACAGATATCCCGAGATCGGCAAGGAGATCCTCTTTGCCTTCGATACCCTGCGTGCCCTCCAGAAACAGAAACACCAGCTGATCCTCTGGACATTCAGGGCGGGAAAGGAGCTGAAGGAAGCAGTGGAATACTGCCGTCAGAACGGAGTGGAGTTTTATGCGGTGAACAAGAGTTACCCGGAGGAGGAATTTGACGAGGAGACCTCCAGCAGGAAGATCGAAGCGGATATTTTCATCGACGACCGGAACATCGGCGGACTGCCGGGCTGGGGAGAGATCTACCAGATGATCAACCCGGGAGAGCACCCTACCCTGGAGGATGAACTGAAGCGAATCCCGAAAAAACGTTCATTCCTGCAACGGATATTCGGCCACTGAGAACCTTTCATGAGAACGCTGTACAGCCTGACGATCGTCATCTTCCTGCTGGTTTTGCATGGATGCGGACCCGGGAACGGGGTTCCGGACAACCGGAAAACCCCTCCCTCACAACCCCTGTCAACCCGCCTGGCTGAACCATCCGAGCCTGTGTCGCTCCCCGTCGGTAGCGAGATCTCCGTCCGTCTCCAGGTCCCCGACACGGTCCGCGTGGACTCCATCCAGCTTTTCATGGGAGGAACAAAGCAGAAAACCCTGACCGGGGAAACACAGGCAGCCCTTTCCAGCTCTGAGATGGCACCGGGCAGGACGGGAATCCGTGCCAGGGTTTTTATCGCCGGGGGACGCACCGAGAATCACAGTCAGCCGGTCACCCTCCTTTCGGATGTGAAACCCGTGGAATACGGGTACACGGTGGTTCGGGAATACCCCCATGATCCGGAGGCCTACACCCAGGGGATCCAGTACGCAAAGGGATGGCTGTACGAGGGAACGGGCAATTACGGCCGGTCCTCCCTTAGGCGCGTGGAGCTGGAGACGGGCCAGGTGAGGCAGGTCAGGGACCTGGATGAATCTTTTTTCGGGGAGGGGATCACCGTGTTCGACGACCAGATCTACCAGATCACCTACCGGTCCCAGGTGGGATTTGTATACGACAGGGAGAGCTTCGAGGAGATCCGCCGGGTCTATTACCAGAACCGGGAGGGATGGGGACTGACCAACAACGGGGAGGAGCTGATCATGAGCGACGGCACAAATGTGATCTATTTCCTCGATCCGGAGATGTTCACTATCAACCGCCAGATCGAGGTATACCATGACAGGGGACCGGCGGAAAGCCTGAACGAGCTGGAGTACATCAGGGGAAAGATCTGGGCGAACCGTTATTATACGGATGAGATCGTAATCATCGATCCGGCCACGGGAAAGGTGGAGGGACGCGTCGATCTGAAAGGCATCCTGCCGTCATCGAGCCGCACGCCCACGACGGATGTGCTCAACGGGATCGCGTGGGATCCGGCGGGCGACCGCATCTTTGTCACCGGCAAATACTGGCCTAAATTGTTTGAGATCAGGCTGTCATCTCCCCCGAAATCACCCTGACGCTCCTGGGAATGATCTGAAACTGGAGGGGTCCGGTCCCCAGTGATTCACCGTCGGTTTCGATCTTCAACACTCCGGGCCCGTCAATCTGAACCGAGCGGGCGGTATAGGTCTCCACCTTGGAATGTTCCGTAATGCTTCCGTTGTACAGGCGTTTGAGATTGGCGATCACATTCAGCTTGCCCATTTTCCTGATCAGGGTGATGCTGTACAGGCCGTCGTCGGCAATGGCATGGGGCACCTGCATCATCCCTCCCCCGTTGTACTTCCCGATGCCCACATTCATCAGAAAGATCTTGCGGTCGATGGTGAGCCCGTCGATGGAGATCCTGGCCGGGGTGGACCGGTAACCCAGCAGGCTGGAGAAAATATTGTAGAAATAGACCATTGTCCCGTGCCTTCCCCGGTCCCTCATCCGGTTGACCCGCTCCACCACCTTCGCCCCGAAACCCATCCCCGCGATGTTGACAAAATAGCGCTTCCACTCCTTGCCGTTCTTCAGGTAACGCACCATTCCCGCATCCTGGATGAAGGTCTTCTGTTTTTTGATGGCCAGGACTGCCTCCTCATAATCGGCCGGGATGTTGAACATGCGCGCCCAGTCGTTACCCGTCCCCACGGAGATCATGCCCAGCATCACCTCGGTGGTGTGGATCCTGGTCTGTGCAAAAACACCGTTGATCACCTCGTTCATGGTGCCGTCACCCCCCACCACGATGATCTTGGAATAACCCTCTTCGATCTTGTTCCTGGCAATGATCGATGCATGCAGCCTCCGGCCGGTCAGGTACGGTTCAAACCTGATCCCGTGCTTTTTGAGCAACGATTCGATCAGGGGCCAGTCCCGCCCCGTCTTCCCGCCCCCGGCGGTACAGTTCACAATGGTGATCCAGTTCGTTCTGTTCATGATCTTGCAACACCCAGTGCACAAAAATACATAAAATCCCGTTGACTGCGTTTTTTGGGAAAAAGGATCGTTCGTTTTATCTTTGATGGGTCGCCACCCGTATGCATGCATGCTTAATTTTCAGGTTGCAACCACCTTACGGAGTTATCATGAAAAAAATGTTAATAAGGTGTTTATAAATGAAAAACGTTTGTTTACAATAAGAAAAATGCTGAAAATAGCGGGCTACCCGAAAATAGTAAATTTAAACCCCGTTTTTTTCAATCCATTTGAAAATAGAATAAAGAGAATGGCCGATGGGTAAAGTTATTGCGATAGCGAATCAAAAGGGAGGTGTTGGGAAGACCACTTCGGCGATCAACCTGGGGGCCAGTCTTGCTGTGCTCGAAAGAAGGGTGCTGATCATCGATGCGGACCCGCAGGCCAATGCCACATCCGGATCGGGATTCGACATTAAAAAGGTAAAGACGAGCATCTATGAATGCCTGATCGAGGATGCCGATCCCAGGAAGATCATCCTGAACAGTGAGATCAAGGATCTGGACCTGATCCCCTCGCACATCGACCTGGTGGGGGCCGAGATTGAGATGCTGAACATGAACGAGCGGGAGTACATGCTCCGGAATGTGATCAACATGGTCAGGGATGATTACGACTACATCCTGATCGATTGTTCCCCGTCCCTGGGACTGATTACCGTGAATGCGCTCACAGCTGCCGATTCGGTAATCATCCCGGTCCAGTGTGAATATTTTGCTTTGGAGGGACTGGGCAAGCTGCTCAATACGATCAACATCATCCAGCGCGGGCTGAACAAGAAACTGGAGATCGAAGGATTCCTGCTGACCATGTACGATTCCAGGCTGCGGCTCTCCAACCAGGTGGTCGAAGAGGTGAGGAGGCACTTCCAGCAGATGGTGTTCGACACGATCATCCAGCGGAACATCAAGCTGACGGAAGCACCCAGTTTCGGGAAGCCGGCCATCCTGTATGATGCGGAATCAAGGGGGGCCGTCAGTTACCTGAACCTGGCCAGGGAAATCCTCCAGAAGAATGAGGAAACCCGCCTGAAACAGGAAGAAAAAGTAATGGATTAATCTGACATCCTTATGGCAAAGAAGAGCGTACTGGGCAGGGGACTGGGTGCTTTGATCGAAGCACCGGACGATTCCAACAGGGAGCTGATCCATTCACCATCGGCTGTCAGCGAGATCCCCGTCAAGAACATCTCGTCCAATCCCTTTCAGCCCCGCACTACCTTTGACGAGGAAGCCCTCAACGAACTGGTGCAGTCGGTGGAGGAACACGGGATCATCCAGCCCATCACGGTGAGAAGGGCCGCCGATTCCACCTACCAGCTGATCACCGGGGAACGGCGCCTGATGGCGGCACGGAAGGCCGGACTGAGGCGGATCCCTGCCTATGTGCGGGAAGCGGGGGATGACCGGATGCTGGAACTGGCGCTGGTGGAGAACATCCAGCGGGAGGACCTGGACGCCATCGAGGTGGCCATCTCCTACCAGCGGCTTATCGAGGAGTTCAGCCTCACCCAGGAAGGTCTGGGTGAAAGGGTGGGGAAGAAGCGGGCCACGATCACCAATTACCTGAGGCTGCTGAATCTGCCTGTGGAGATCCAGACGGCCATCCGGGAGAAAAAGATCACCATGGGTCATGCCAGGGCCCTGCTGGGTCTGGAAGACAAAGGATTGCAGCTGGATATTTTCAACAGGATCCTGAGGCAGGACCTTTCGGTCAGGAAGGTCGAGAGCCTGGTTCAGAAGACCAAGCGAACAGAAACGGAACCGGTTCAGGAAGGTCCCCGTCCCCGTCCGGCATATGAGGATCTGAGGGAACACCTGTCTCATTATTTCGGAGCCACGGTCGAGTTCAAACGAAGCAATAAAGGTGCAGGGCGAATCGTTATTCCATTCAAATCGGATGAGGACCTGCAGCGTATTGTGAGTATACTCGATAAACCGGCTCAATGAACAGGATCCTTCTGACACTTCTCTGCATTTCCATCGCTGTTTTACCGGTACGGGGCCAGGGTCCCGGCCCGGTCCCCCCGACATCCGACACGATCCCCCCTGCATCAGACCCGCTCCCCCTGACATCCGACACGGTCCCCCCGGCAGCAGGTACGATGGCCCTACAACCGGATACGATTACCCCTGCATCCGGCACGGTTGCACCCCCGGCCGCTTCGCCCGCACCGTCATCTGACACGATACCCCCGGTAACCGGACCCGCCCGCCCCGAATTCAGCCCCGTATACCGGGAGGCGGACACCATCCGGCGGGAATTCGACACCGTCCCCCGGGTGATGCAGCCAGGAATGCTGACGGCCGACTCCCTGGTGGCCGAAGAACCTGACTTTTCCCATTCCCCGTCAAAGGCCATGATGTTTGCCCTGGTGCTCCCCGGCCTCGGCCAGGCCTACAACAGGAAATATTTCAAGATCCCCATTGTTTACGCGGGACTGGGGGCAGCCGCCTATGCAATCAATTACAATTCAACAAATTATAGGATTGCCAGCCAGGCATATGCAGAGGAACAGAATGATTTGAATGAACGGTACCTGCGGACCTGGCGAAGATGGATGGAAATTAGCTATATTGCGCTGGCGGCGGTTTATGCGCTGCAGGTGCTGGATGCCTACGTGGATGCCCACCTGTACAGCTGGGATGTGAATCAGAACCTCTCCCTGCGCATCGCTCCCTCGCTGCAACCCGTGATGGTACCCGGGAGTGTTCCGGTCCATCAGCTGGGGCTTGCATGCAGGTTCGAACTTAAAGGAAGATAAGACGATGAAGAAAGCCGGAATCCGTAAGATGCCACTGTGGATTTGCCTGTTTATCATGACCGCCGGACCAAGCGGTACCCTGGTTGTCCGGGCTCAGGATCCTTCGCCGGTACCGGCCGTTGTGCCTGAAGAATCCCTGTTTCCGGCGGACACCTTTCCTGCGGATACTTTTCCTGCGGATACCTTTCCTGCAGAGGGTGAGCTGGAGCTGAGGATCGGGGAGAATCTGGACAGCATGCTCAACCTCTGGTACGTGAACCAGTCGCTGGAAAATGCGGTGGATGAGTACCTGCCGGGAGAGGACGCGCTCCTTCCCGATTTCTCCGATTCGGTCTACATGCAGCGGCTGGCGGAGATCCCTTCGGTGATCGATCTGACTTTCAACAGGATCGTGAAGAACTACATTGATGTGTACACCAAAAAGCGGAGGGAGCAGATGCGGGTGATGCTGGGACTGGCTGATTATTATTTCCCCATCTTCGAGGAGATCTTCGATTATTATCAGGTCCCCTATGAGCTCAAATACCTCTCGGTCATCGAATCGGCACTGAATCCCAGGGCCATTTCAAGGGCTGGGGCGGTCGGTGCCTGGCAGTTCATGTACGGAACCGGAAAGTTTTACGGGCTCACCATCAACTCCCTGGTGGATGAGCGGCGCGATCCGGTCGCTTCCACACGGGCAGCCGCCCGGTATTTGACGGACCTGTACGGGATGTATGGCGACTGGACCCTGGCGCTGGCCGCTTACAACTGCGGACCGGGCAATGTGAACAAAGCGATCAGGAGATCCGGGGGAAAAAGGAACTTCTGGGACATCTACTATTTCCTGCCCAGGGAGACCCGCGGTTATGTCCCGGCCTTCATCGCGGCCACCTATGCCATGAATTATTATCCCGAACACCGGCTCTCCAGGATCCCGGTGGAGCTGCCCCTGTTCACCGACACGATCATGGTCCGTGAACAGCTGCACCTTGCCCAGATCTCCGGGGTGCTGGGGATCCCTGTGCAGCAGCTGCGGGACCTGAATCCGCAGTACCGGGTCGACATCATCCCCGCCACTGCAAAGCAGCCCTATGCGGTGAGGATCCCGCTGGAGCAGACAGCCCGCTTCATTGATCACCAGGACAGCATCTTTGCCTACAAGGATTCGGTTTATTTTGACCAGGGCAGGCTGGTGGCCACCCCCCTGCATTATGCCTCCAACTACAGGGTGGAGCTTCCTTCGGACCAGTACGATAAACTTACCTATACAGTGAAATCGGGCGACAATGTGGGATTTATCGCTGACTGGTACGATGTGCGGGCCTCCGACCTTCGCTACTGGAACAACATCCACAGGAATTTGATCAGGTCCGGTCAGAAGCTGGTCATCTACAAGCCCAAAGGAAGCGCTTCCCGGTACCGGGACCTGGACCGGATGAGCTTTCAGGAAAAACAGCGGTTTGCCGGGCGGGATGTGGCGCCTCAGGCGACAGGATCCGGGGCAGGGGTTGAGGCCGGAAGTTCCGGATCATCCACCGGGGGAAACCCGGGAGGCGGATCCCCTGCGGGAGGGGACGGGGAGTACATCACTTACGTGGTGAAGAGCGGGGATACCCTGTGGGACATCGCCAGGAATTATCCGGGGGTGACGGAGACCGATCTTGCCAGGCTCAACAACATCACCAACCAGTCAAAAATAAAACCCGGCCAGGTCATCCGGATCAAGCGGAAAGGATGAGCAATGCGGCCATTCAGGATCCTCATATTCTTTGCAGCGGTGGGGCTGTTGCTTCTGGTCATCGCCCTTGCGTTGCCGGGGGAGGGGATCCGCCTCACGGACAATCTCAGGATCCGGTTCTTTTCCGTAACGGAACTCTTCCGGAGTGATGACGGTTTCATGCGCTCCGGTGTGGAGGAGTTGCTGTCGGCCTCGTCGGTGACAGAGGATCCGGAAACAGATCCGGTTTTCGACCCGCTGGTGACCCCCGGCATGTTCACCACGCCGGATTCGGTGAAGACGATCCCGACGAGCCCATCCTCCTCCTACAGATCCTCCCCGGACGCCTCCCCGGGTTCTTTCCAGCCCGATACGCCTCCGGGGGACATCACCCGGGAAAAGCCTTCGAAGGCAGGCACCGCCCCTGTGACTTCTTCCCCGGCGGGTACAACCCCGAACCAGAAAGAAGCATCTGTTGTAAAGCCCGTCCGCCCTGTCAATGCGGACAGCCTGGTGCATGCGGTGTACATGCTGCAGTTTGCCGAGGGGAAGGAAGATGTGCTGGTCCCGTTCTACCGGAAGCTGGACGGGCTGAGGAAGGGGACCGTCCGCCGCACCCGGATCCTCCACTACGGGGATTCACAGATCGAGAATGACCGGATGACCGCGCTGATCAGGTTCCGCCTGCAGCAGCATTTCGGGGGATCGGGGACGGGACTGGTGCCGGCGGTTCCCATTTACGACCGCCACCTTGCCTACCGGCAGCAACAGACGGGGGAGTGGCAGCGCCACACTTTTTTCGGGAAACGCGATCCTTCCGTCAGTCACAGCTGCTACGGTGCCATGGCTGCGTTTGCATCGGTGCCCGAAGAGGAGGAGATGCCGTCGCTCTATTTCACCTTCAACACCGGCAGGAGGACGGGACAGTGCGACCGGGTGCGGGTCTTCTTCCACTCGGAGGCGGACAATGCCTCCCTGGTATTCCGGGTGAACGATACCATCTTTGAGACCTTTACCAAACTGCCCGCGGGCTACCATGCGGCGGAGCTGAACATGGGTACGGCGATGAAGGAGTTGGGACTGTGGACCGGGTTTCCGCAGGGAGGGAGGATCTACGGGATCTCATTTGAGACGGACAGCGGCCTGCAGGTGGACAACATTGCCATGAGGGGATCGTCGGGACTGGTTTTCAGTAAGATGGACCGTGACCAGCTGAAGGACATGCTGGAAGACCTCTCTCCCGGACTGCTGATCCTCCAGTTCGGGGGCAACGTGGTCCCCTTCATCACCGATGTGGATTATTACAGGCGCGCCTTCCGCCGGGAGCTCCGGTTCATCGGGTCACTCTGTCCGGATGTGCCGGTGATCGTGATCGGACCGTCGGACATGTCCTTCAAGGAAAGGGGACAGCTCACCACCTATCCTGCCGTGGAGCCGGTGAGGGACGCACTCAGGTCAGCCGCCCTTCAATCCGGGTACGCTTTCTGGGACCTTTATGAAGCAATGGGCGGCCTCAATTCGATGCCCTCCTTCGTGCAGGCTGACCCGCCACTGGCAAAAACCGATTACATCCATTTCACCCCGCTGGGTGCGAACCTGGTGGCGGAAATGTTCTATAACGCCCTGATGCTCGATTACAACAAATACTTCAACGACCACTGAAACCTTGACCCGGATCCTCCCCGACATATTCCTTTTCAACCCTGACCGGCCCCTGCTCTTTACCCAGCTCTACTTCTGGATCTTTTATTTCGTGGTCCTTCTCATCTATTCCATCATCTACAAAGAGCGGGCGGTGCGGAATGCCTTCCTGTTTGCGGCAAGCCTGTTTTTTTACTGGAAGACCTCGGGACTCTTCTTCCTGATCCTTGTCTTTTCCACCGTATCGGATTTTTACCTGGGGAACCTGATCCACTATTCCCGCAAACAGGGGTGGAAGAAATTCGGGGTGGTCATGAGCGTGGTGGTGAACCTCTTCATGCTCTCCTACTTCAAGTACACGTACCTGTTCGTCAATACGGTCAACAACCTGTTCGACCTGGACCTGCAGATCGTAAACCACCTGGCGCTCTGGTCCAACACCCTCACCGGCACCCATTTCGACACCTCAGTCATCCTGCTGCCAGTGGGCATATCCTTTTACACCTTCCAGACCATTTCATATACGGTGGATATCTACCGGGGGAAGGTGGATCCGGTGAGGCACATCCTGGACTTCGGGTTCTATGTCTCCTTCTTCCCCCAGCTGGTGGCCGGACCCATCGTGCGGGCCGCCCAGTTCATCCCCCAGCTCTACAAACGCTACCACCTCACCCGGGAGGAGTTCGGGTATGCCCTGTTCATGATCCTCAAGGGACTCTTCAAGAAAATCTTCATCGGGGACTACATTGCGGTCAATTTCATCGACCGGGTCTTTGCCGATCCCCTCGGATTTTCGGGCTTCGAGAACCTGATGGCCCTCTACGGCTATTCGCTCCAGGTGTACGTGGATTTCTCGGGGTACACCGATATCGCCATCGGGGTGGCCCTGTTGCTGGGGTTCCGGCTTCCCAAGAATTTCAATGCCCCCTACAAGGCCACCAATGTGGGCAATTTCTGGAAACGGTGGCACATCTCGCTCTCCTCCTGGCTCAGGGATTACCTCTACATTCCCCTGGGGGGGAACCGCAAAGGGAGGGTCATGACCGATGTGAATTTGATGATCACCATGCTGCTGGGGGGGCTCTGGCACGGGGCCAGCTGGCACTTCGTAGTGTGGGGCGGGATCAACGGACTGGGGATCGTGGTGTACAAACTGTGGCAGAAGATCAGTCCCTACGAGCACAGCACACACTGGGCGGCTACCCTGTGGAAGATCTTCCTCACGTTCAATTTCATCACCTTCACCCGCATCTGGTTCCGCTCCGAATCCATGGAAAAGGCAAGCCAGCTCATCCACCAGGTGACCCATTCCTTTCATGCGGAGATCATCCCGCAGGTGCTGTGGAGCTACCGGCTGGTCTTTGCGGTGATGGCACTGGGTTATTTCATCCACTGGGTGCCCGAACGGTGGAAGCTGGCCCTGCTGAACTGGTACATCCGCATCCCGGTCTGGGCCAAGGCCCTCATCGCCGCGGCGATGGTCTTCATCATCTACCAGTCCTGGTCGGCCGACCTCCAGCCCTTTATCTATTTCCAGTTTTGATCTTTTGTTAATTTTGTATCCGGCCATGGCAACAGTCCCTCATTAAAATACAGCCCCTGCATTAAATGAAACGGAAAATTTTGCCCCTTAAAGAAAGCTCCCTCCCAGGCCTGGCACTGATGGTGATCCTGGCCGCCATGCTGGTGACCATGTTCGCCTACCACCACTGGACCCGGTCCAAACCCAATGAACGCGGGGTGATCAAATGGGATGTGATTTCCTATTATGCTTACCTGCCTGCCACCTTTATTTACGGAGATGTGACTCTGGAATTCCTGGATGATCCCCCGGAAGGATTTGTGAACGATAACAAATTCTGGTTCTTTGAGCTGGAGAATGGCAGCAAACTGATCCAGACGTCCATGGGGCTCTCCATCCTCTACAGTCCGTTTTTCTTCACCGCCCACGCCCTGGCTCCGCTTTTCGGGGAGGCGAGGGACGGGTACGGCTCCATCTACCAGCTCTTCCTGGTCCTCTCCAGCCTGTTTTACGTGATGATCGGTCTCCTGCTCCTCCGGAAGATCCTGCTCAGGTATTTTTCGCCGGTTGCCACAGCGGTGACCCTGGTCCTGGTGGCACTGGGAACAAACCTGTTCTTTTACACGGTCCATGAGGGACCCATGTCGCATGCCTACAACTTTACCCTGATCACTCTGTTCCTTTTCCTGGTGATCCGCTGGTTCGAAAAACCGGTGGCAAAAAATGCCGTCTGGATCGGACTGGTCTACGGCATGATCGTGCTGGTGCGCCCGACCAATGTGATCACAGGTGTGTTGATTCTTTTGTGGGGAGTCACCGGATGGTCTTCTTTCAGGGACAGGATCAGGTTCCTTTTCTTGAAATGGCCCCAGGTGGCCATGATGGTTGGCTGCTTCATCCTCCCCTGGATCCCCCAGATGGTCTACTGGAAAACGGTGACCGGTTCCTTTCTGTTCAACTCGTACGGACCTTCCGGGAGCAGTTTCTATTTCGGCTCACCCCACATCATTGACGTGCTTTTCAGTTACCGGAAGGGATGGTACCTCTATACACCGGTGATGCTAGTTGCCACGGCAGGGATATTTTTCATGGGGAAAAGTTGCAGGCAGGGATGGCTGGCCATTCTCCTGTACCTCATCCTGCAGGTCTACCTCCAGGCCAGCTGGTGGTCCTGGTGGAACGGTGGCAGTTTTGGTCTGCGCTCATTTGTGGACATATACGGGATCATGGCCATCCCGCTGGCAGCGCTGGTGGAGGCGGCGGTGAAGGCCAGGAGGGGTGTAACTGTTACGGCGGGACTGGCATTGTTGTTCCTGTTGTACATGAACCAGTACCAGACTTTCCAGTACAACAGGGGAGTGATCCACCATACGGGGATGACAAAGGAGGCTTACTGGCTGAATTTCCTGGCTTTCAGGGGGGACGGAAGTTCCTGGCAAATGCTGGCCATTCCCGATGCCGAACTTGCCAGGAAAGGGATCTACTACGAATATTACACCGGGGATGATCATGAAGCCCTCAGGAACATGGAACCATCCTCCGCCATGGACAGCGTGCGCAGGGAGGTCGAATCGGACAAAAAACTGGTGAAGGAGATCCGCAAACACGCATCCAGGGAGGAGATCCCCTATGCGGAGGCCCTGGAAATGGTGGTGGAGCGGGTGTATGACCAGAAAGTGTCTCCCGGTTGAGCGAGTGTCCCCGGGCTAATCATGTATCCCCGCCCTAATGCCAGTTCCCCAAAATCAGAAACTCAAAGATTGACTACCTTTTCACTTTTCTGCACATTTGACACTTTTCATAGCTCACATCTCTTGAAAACTTCTTGTCATAGGGGTGCAGTGATATAAATTATCCGATTACTATACTTTTTAGGTGTATTCTCGGATAAAAAATATCCCTTAATAGATATTTTTTATCCAAATCAACATCAAAAAAGTTAATAATCAGATAAAAAATATCTATTCCTGAAATGCGGATTGACTATGTCGAGCCTCACTGCGCTTCGGTTCCCCGAAGTTCTAATTACAGGTCCACCCATCAATTCAGCAGATTAATAGGGAAAAATTGTCTTGGATATCCCCTCCTTGATCAGGATGGGTCCCCCGCTTCCGTGCTGAAGCTCCTGATCTCACGGGGACGATAGAGCTTCTTTAAATTCAGCAGGTATATCATTCCCCCGATCACCAGCGATCCCAGGTACGTCACCATGAAGTAGGCGGTGGAGACCGAGAGGGCCACTTCCTTGGGGTATGCCTGCAGGTCCCACACCGCTGCGAATACAAGTTCCCGTGTTCCGAATCCTGCAATGGTTACGGGGATGAAGGACAGGATGTTGGAGATGGAGATAGAACCGATCCCGGCGGCATATTCAACGGGGAAGGGTGTTTGATGTGAGAACAGGAACGGGATGAAAGCCAGCAGGAGGAATGCCGCTGCAGAAATGGCCAGGGAGGGAATGAAATTGGTGAACCTGTTTCGTTTCCAGAGCCGGAACACTTCATCCAGCCTCATGTGCAGGGAGGGAAACCGCCTGCTTATGAACAGCACGGGGATGAAGATGACCGCGGGGACGAGCACCACCAGGAGGGAAGCCGTAAAAAGCAGCACGGCTGCCAGCACGGCCCATTTGTTCAGATCGGGAGCTGACCAGAGGAGGAGGACGGAGACACCTGCGGCAAAGCTCAGTACCAGCACATCCCAGATCCGGTCCAGGACCACAGAGGAGGTCCCCGACGTCAGATCCGTCCCATATTGTCTTTTCAGGAAATAGATCTTGGAGAACTCCCCGAGCCTGCCCGGGGTGATCACGCTGAGGAAGCCGGCGGACAGGTAAAACAGCAGGGCCATGCTCCAGGAGGTGCTGATCCCGAAGGACCGGTTCAGCAGATGCCACCGGAGCGACTTCAGGGCATACACCACACACAGAAATGCCAGTCCGGTGAGGTATTTCCACAGAGGGAACGTTTTCAGCACCTGCAGGAACCGGTCCCATTCCAGGTCCCGCACCACGAAGTAGAGAAGTACAAATCCCGTCAGGTGCAGCAGCCAGAAGATCCATTTTCGGATACCCTTGTTCATGTCAGCCCAGTTCATTTCTTTTGATCCGGCGGGTGGAACGTTTCCACCTGGTCCTTGAACGTTCAAACAATCTGCCGATGAATTCCGGGGAGAACCTTTCCACCATCCACCTGGCCGGTCCGGTTCCCAGCACAAGGAACAGGGCACTGATCACCAGTTCCATCAGGAAGCGGCTGAATGGAAAGCCTTTGAGCTCGTATCCGTAATCGGGGATATTCTTTCCCAGGAGTTTTCTGAAACGGATCCGGATAAATGCCCCCCTTTTCTTGAAATCGTACCCGTGTGAATGCATGTCGATGCATTCCTGTTCGGTAACCGGTGTAAGGTCGAGCCAGCCTTCCTTTTCCATTTCCTTCAGCAACTCCCGGCCGGCAACGCTTCTGGCAATGACCAGCGAGAATCCTTTGCCCCGCTCCTCGTATACCGGGGCCCAGGCATCTCCCCCGGAAATATCGGTGAATTCGTTGGTGAAATCGGTGCAGTAGAGGCTGTTCCTCACGATCTGGAAAGGGATCAGGTAGTTGGCATGGAATTTCTTCAGTTCGATGACCCTGCCTGAGTCCATTTCCACCCGCATATTTCCCGGCCACTCTCCGTACCTGAAGTAAAGCTTGCGGATTCGGGTATGGTCCTTCTCGCCGTGGGACCTGAGGAAGCTCCTGACTGAGGAGAAATGGAGGGTGTTTCCGTAGAAGGGCCCGAAAATGTATTTGATGTTTTTTACCGATGGATCGCCTGCCTGCTGCAGTTTCCGGACGGACTGCACCTGTCCCGGCAATCCCACATAGGCCAGATTCCCGTCAAATTCAGCAATGGTGCCCAGGATCTCATTCACCGAGGTGATGATGTATTTGCTCTGTGCCCCTTCCAGGATTGCTTCCCGGGAAGTGGCGATGAACGGCTCCGTCAGCCAGGGTTTGTCGCGCGACATGCGGGTAACCACCGCCCCGTCGATACGCCCCTTCTCCAGCAGGTAGATGAGGATGGCGGAAAGGATGCCTCCGCTGGCGCCTGCTTCCCGGAGTTCCGGATCTGTCGCATGTCCGATGCAGAGTTCCCGGTAAGGGCCCATGTATAGATGAACCCCGGGCGTATCCCCGAAAATTTGCTTCCGCATGGCCGGAAAATCGAACCGGCCGCCCGTACATGCGTTCCAGATCCTGTCATATTCCGCATCGCTCAATTCTTCGCGGATCTCCGGGAGGTATTTCCCTTCCCTGTCCCCGAACCGGATCCTGTCCCCCGACAACCCCACGCAGCTCCCGCAGCGGTTGCATAGTTCGGATCGCATGACCCGGAGGAGCAGTATTTTACTTTTTGTTGCAGACATAGAATTGCCGGATTCCCAGTTCTGATACCCAGGTGTGCTGAAACCGCCCGATCACTTTTTCCCCCCATTTCTGGAACCAGTCAGGCCCGAACGGAAAAAGGATGGTGCCCCGGTGATGGATCAGGTCCCATCCCGTAAGGGAAAACATTTTTTTTACCCGCCGGGAAGGGGGGAAACGATGCGGCCCTTCTCCGTGTCCGCCGAACAGCAGCGAATAGATGCGGTAGGGGATTTCGCTGGTGGCGGGGGGACAGCTGAGGACCAGGATGGCATCCGGGGCGGACACGCGGTGGAGCTCTTTCAGGAATTCCAGCGGTTCGGCCGCATGCTCCAGGGTTTCCAGGGAGAGCACCCGGTCAAATTCCCCGTTGCGAAAAGGCAGGCTTGAGTAAGTCTCAATCTTTTTCTGCCTGATCCCCGGCCTGATCCCGGTGGCCACCTCCATCAGTCCGGCGGATATCTCGGCATTGAGCACGCTGCAGCCGGGACACTCCCGGAGGATGTAATCGGTGGCTTCTCCGTCCCTGCTGGTGATGTTCAAGACGGTAATCCCGTTTTTCAGCCGGAGGTAACTCACCGCTTCCCTGAAGCGCTGGTCGTGGGTCTCCTTCACCCGCTCATTTTCCTCCACATAGATGGAAGCGACCGCATCCCAGTGGGCTTCCACATCCCGATCTTCCCAATGATTCACCGGAACCGGATGTTTCATGCTATGGCGTCCTCCTGTTCATGATGGCGATCTGGTCTGCCACGAGTCCGATGAAAAAGAGGAACATCCCCAGGATGGTCAGTACGATGGCCCCGTTGGAAAAACGGCCATAAAAAACATATCCTGCAATCCCGAAAACAAGCCCGGCAAGGAAACTGATCACGCTGGCAGGGAAGAAAACCTTCAGCGGATTGAACAGCATGATGATCCTGAAAAGCAACAATATGGTCTTGGAACCATCCCTGACCGCCTTCACATTGCTCTTCCTTCCCGCCCGTTCGCTTACGTCAATCTCCAGGGTCCCCACGTCGTATCCCTCTTTCAGGAAAGCCAGCGTGGAAGTGGTAGAGAAGGAAAATCCGTTGGGCATCATGTGCAGCATCCCGGCGATGATCTCTTTTCTGAAACCCCGGTATCCCGAGTTGTAATCGGGCAGTTTCTGCTCCACAAGGAACTCCCCGATCCACCTGACCAGGCGCTTTCCGGCTTTCCGCCGCCTCAGCTGGCGGGAAGCGGCACTTCTCTCACCGATGACCAGGTCATGTTTGTCAAGCATCTCATTTACTGTATCCACATACCGCGGATCATGCTGTCCGTCGCTGTCCATGATGATCACCCTTTCTCCGGTGGCAGACCGGATCCCGGTCTTCAGCGCGGCTCCGTACCCTTTGTTCACCCGGTGCCTTATAAGTTTGACCGGGTACTGCCCGATGATCTCATCCGTCCCGTCATCGGATCCGTCATCCACTACCAGGATCTCATACCGTTGGTGCAATCCCGCCTGTTCGATCCGTTCCAGGAAACCGCCGATAACATCCTTTTCGTTGTAGGCAGGGATCACGATGGAGCTTATTTTACTGGCCATGGTTCGGGATCAGGATATGAAATTGATTCAAAAATAATATAATATTTTATGTAGGTTTGTATGTTTTCCTTTTTGTCTTCAACTGATCATGCATACTGTAGGATACCCGCTTAAGAAAAAACGGCCATGAAAAAATCCGGAGCCCTCATGACGGTTTTTCTCACGGCAGTGATCCTGTTCGCCCTTTTCCACAGGATCATCCTGAATGCCAACCAGGTTTCATTTGCCAGCGGAGGGGACGGGATCAAGAGTACCTTCGGGACCGTTTACCACATCAAGCACGATTCGGTCTACTGGCATACCGGTTCCATGAATTACCCCTTTGGCGAATCGGTGTTCTTTACGGGCAACCAGGTGGTCCTGACCAACTGCCTGAAGCTCCTCAAAGATGCCGGATGGGACCTCTCCGATGTGGCGCTGGGGATCAGCAACATCCTGATCTTGCTATCGTTCGTGATCGCCTCGCTGTTCATATACCTGATTTTCATAGAGCTGGGGGCGGACTGGTGGTTATCCGTCCCGGCATCGGTGATCATCATCATTCTGTCCAACCAGTGGGAAAGACTGGGCGGGCACTATAACCTGGCCTATGCCTACGTGATCCCGGTCATCCTCTACCTGCTGCTCAGGTTTTACAGAAAGCCCGGTTACCTCATTTCAGTTATCTTCGGGATCCTGGTGATCTTTTTCGGTGCAAAACAACTTTACATTACAGCGTTCATCCTGATCCTCTGGGTCCCTTACTGGATATTCCTGCCGATCCATGACAAAGAGAAGTTCGGGAAGCCCGGTTTTTTAGTATCCCATCTGCTCATCCAGTTTATCATCCCCTTTGCGGCTTATATGATCTTCACTGGAATGCATGATCCGGGGGTGGACCGCACCGCCTATCCCTGGGGTTTTTACCCGAGCCGGGTCAGGCTGGATGCAGTGTTCCTGCCTCTGGGATTTCCCCACGGCAGATGGTACGACCCGGGCGGACCGGTCAGGATGAAAGCTTACGTGGGATTGCTGGGTACGGTGGTGGCGGCCATCATTGTTTTATCGGTCTTTATCAGGCTCTTCAAAGGAAGAGGCTGGAATGCCCTTGCGGTTACCGGACACCAGGGCTGGAACATCCTGTTCTGGGCATCGGTGCTGGGACTGCTGGTCGCACTGGGACTGCCATTCTCCCCCAGCTGGGAAAGACTGCTGAATTACACCGGACCGTTCCGTCAGCTCCGGGCCGTGGGAAGGTTCGTGTTCCCGTTCTACTACGTGATGGCCATTACCTCGTTCTGGTACCTCTGGAGGTGGTTCAGCAGGAACAGGACCACTCTCAGGACCGTATTCCTGGCAGCGGTTCTGCTGTTTGCCGGGTATGAGGCATTCTGGAATATCCGGCACTATCCCCGTATGTATAACAATCCGGCAAAATGGTTCTCGGACCGCTATTCCCTGCCGGAAGATGCCTGGTACGACCGGCATGATTTCGACAATTACCAGGCTATTTTCCCGTTGCCTTACTTTCATGTGGGTTCAGAGACTTACTGGATCGGGGCCACTTCTCCAGTCCAGAAGGATGCCTATGCCGCAGCAATCCGGACAGGTCTCCCCCTGAATGCGGTCATGCTCAGCAGGACTTCCATCTCGCAGACACTGATGAACCTGGACCTTGTGCTGGAGCCTTACCATGATTATCCGCTGCTCCGGGGACTTCC
Source organism: Bacteroidales bacterium (assembly GCA_040768485.1). Taxonomy (GTDB): domain Bacteria; phylum Bacteroidota; class Bacteroidia; order Bacteroidales. The sequence continues at coordinate 55,788 of JAXGMU010000003.1, read as the reverse complement.
CAATCAGAAACCCTATCTGCTGATCGTGCATAAAAAAGGCGGGCTCACACCATATGAGAAGGGACTGATCAGCAAGGCGGAGCAGGTGGATGAGAACGAAAACCTCCGCATTTACACCCTGGAAACGGACAGCATCAGGAGTCTGACAAGGGACAGAAGATCGGAGTTAATGTCGCTTGCAGCGGATACCTCCTCCGATTGTTCGCAAAAGATCGTGTATGAGGATTTCTCCTCTCTGGAGGGGGGTGTTTTCAGCGGTGAATTCAAACGTCCGGTCACCTTTTTCGAGGCGGTTGTCCCGGACAGCGGAAACGTTTTAGTCTCCTTCTGGTTTGAAGGCGCGGACCGTGACCTCTGGCCAAGGACCAATTTCTGGACGGAGCTGTATGCGGAGGACGGTTCCAGGTATCGGTACCTGTACACCGATTTTTTCAGGCAGATGGTGCTGAGGGAGGGTTCCCGGGGACTGATCGAGTACCCGGTCCATGTGGAACGGCCTAATACCACCATCAGGATCACCATGCGGAACAAGGTTGTCACAAAAGGGGAAATGGTGGTGGACCGGGTCCTGGTGCGACCGGAAGGATGCACGCATCTGCTCCGGGAAGATACACTGAGCAGGGTGAACAACCGTGTCCTCCATCCGGAATGAGATAATTTGATGATAAAATCCGCATCAGGCTAAACGATATTTCATAAATTCGCTTCAAACCAGGCCGGCATGCTCAGTATTATACTTCCCTGCTATAATGAAGAAGGAAATCTCCGGCACGTGTACCGGGATATCATGGAATCTGTTCCGGAAGATGTGAACGGTCTGGAGGTGGTCTTTGTGGATGATGGCAGCAGTGACGGCACCTTTGCCGTCATCGAGGAGCTGTCCGGACAGGATCCGCGGGTAAAAGGCATCCGGCTGTCCAGGAATTTCGGACACCAGGTGGCCCTGTATGCAGGTCTGCACGAAGCCCGGGGCGACCGGGTGGTGATCATGGATGCGGACGGACAGCACCCGGCTTCCCTGATCCCGGACCTGATCGGCAAAATGTCCGAAGGCTATGACATCGTCAATACAATCAGGCTGGAGACGGAGGGGACTGGGGTGGTGAAAAAAGCTTCCTCCCGATGGTTTTACCGCCTTTTCAATGCACTTTCCGATGTCAGGATCGAACCATCCGCAGCCGATTTCAGGATCATGAACCGGAAAGCGCTCGATGCTTTCCTCTCCATGGAAGAGCATGACCGGTTCACCAGGGGGATCATCGGCTGGATGGGATTCAGGCAGGCCACCCTGGAGTACCGGGCACCCCGCAGGATCTCCGGGACTTCCAAATATTCTTTCAGGAAGATGAGGCATTTTGCCCTGGACGGGATCACCTCCTTTTCTTCAAAACCACTCAGGATCAGTGCGGTATTCGGACTGGTTGTGCTTTTCTCGGGACTGGTCTACCTGGTGTATGCCATCGTCATGTATTTCCTGGGCAGGACCAACCCGGGATGGACCTCCCTGCTGGTGACCATCCTGATCCTGGGAGGTGTTCAGTTGCTGATAATGGGAATTGTCGGGGAATACCTGGCCCGGATCTTTCATGAAACAAAAAGGCGTCCCCATTATTTCATTCAACAACGAACCGGGGAGGAGGAACACAAAAAGGATCAGTCCTGAAGATACCGGGCTGATTGATCCGTCAGACGGGTTGCGAAAGAGGAATGAAGGCCGGCCTTTGACCACCGCTGATACGGCAATCCCTATCACCTGGAAATGGGCATCGCATAGCTGGCCACGTCCTTTCCGGTGATCTCCTTGTCGCAGAGGATGATCAGCCGCTCCAGCACGTTGCGGAACTCCCGGATGTTGCCGGTCCACCTGATCTTCTGCAGCTCCTTGATGGCATCCTCTTTGATCATCCTGGGCTGGGTGCCGTACTCCTCGCAGATCACCTGGTTGAAGTGCTCGGCCAGCAGGGGAATGTCCTCCAGGCGATCGTTGAGCGAGGGCACGTGGATCAGGATCACGCTCAGCCGGTGGTAGAGGTCCTCCCGGAAGGTGTTCCTGTCGATCTCTTCCTTCAGGTTCTTGTTGGTGGCCGCCAGCACCCGCACATTCACATGGATGTCCTTGTCGCTTCCCACCCGGTTGATCTTGTTCTCCTGCAGGGCCCGGAGCACCTTGGACTGGGCCGACAGGCTCATATCCCCGATCTCATCCAGGAAGATGGTCCCCCCGTCGGCCTGCTCGAACTTTCCCTTTCGCTGCTTGATGGCCGAGGTGAAAGCCCCTTTCTCATGGCCGAACAGTTCGCTCTCGATCAGCTCCGAGGGGATCGCGGCGCAGTTCACCTCCACAAACGGGCCTTCCGCCCGGGCGCTTTTTTCGTGGAGCGACCGGGCCACCAGTTCCTTGCCGGTCCCGTTGTCCCCCGTGATCAGCACCCTGGCGTCGGTGGGGGCCACCCGGTCCACCATCTCCTTCACCTTTTTGATGGCTGCGGATTCACCCACCATCTCGTTGGTCCTGCCCACTTTTCTTTTGAGCACCCTGGTCTCGGTGATCAGGTTCGATTTGTCCAGCGCATTGCGGATGGTGATCAGGAGCCGGTTCAGGTCCAGCGGTTTTTCGATGAAATCATATGCCCCTTTCTTGATGGCTTCCACCGCGTTGTCGATGTTGCCGTGACCGGAGATCATGATCACCTGGGCATCTCCCTCCTCCTGGAAAATCTTCTCCAGCACCTCCAGCCCGTCCATTTCGGGCATCTTGATGTCGCAGAGCACGATGTCGTAGCTGTTCTTCTTATACAGCTCCAGTCCCCCGGCCCCGTGTTCGGCCAGATCCACCGTGAATTTCTCGTATTCCAGGATCTCCTTGAGGGTGTTCCGGATGCTTTTCTCGTCGTCGATGACCAGGATGTGTGCCATGTACCGATTGTTAGAGTCCCACCAGTTCGGCCATCACACCTTCTTTCAGGGCGAAGGCGGACTGGTGCAGGTGCCTGATGTGGCATAACCTGATCACAAAACTAACAAAAATTGAGGCGGACACAATCATTTCCACGCGGACTGGTTCCATCCCGGGCATGGATTTCCGTTCCTGGAGGGTGGAGGTCAGCAGTTGTCTGTGGAGCTTTTCGTAATCTTCCATGGAGATCTCCCGTCCGTTGAGGCCATCCTCTGCCTCTTCCTTCTGATGCCTGATAAGGGAATAGAACGTATCGAACGAACCGGAGGCTCCGATGAGCCGTTCGGGCTTTGCTTTCTTAACCACTTCCAGCAGGGGACCGAGCGCTTCCAGGTAATAGGATTCAACCGCCCGGATCTCTTCCGTGGTGATGGGATCCGACAGATTGAAGAGCTCCAGCACCCGGGCCATTCCGATCTCAAAACTCCTTTTCCATATGATCCCTTCCCGGTTACACAGGATGAATTCGTTGCTCCCTCCTCCGATATCCAGGATGAGCACCCTTTCTTCGGTGAGCGGAACGGCCTGGCGCACGCCCTTGTAGATCAGCTCCGCTTCCCTGTCCCCGGGGATCACCCGCACCCTGATCCCGAACCGCTGCTTCACAGCATCCACGAACTGGTTCCCGTTGCTGGCGTTCCGGATGGCCGACGTGGCAAAGGCACGGATCTCATCCACCTGGTATTCCCTGATGGTTTCCAGGTGGTTCTGGATGGCGATGAAACCCCGCTCGAATGCATCGGGGGTTATGCGGTTGGTCTGGATTCCGCCGCGTCCCAGCTTCACGGGCTGTTTGCTTGAGTGGAGGATCTCAAAGCTGCGTTCCTTCCGTACGGCGATGAGCAGGTTGAAGGTGTTGGTTCCGAAGTCCAGTATTGCAATAGTCATGTAGTCGAGAGTCGAAAGTCGTTAGTCGTTAGTCGAGAGTCGAAAGTCGTTAGTCGAGAGTCATAAAGTCGAGAGTCGTTAGTCGAGAGTCGTTAGTCGAGAGTCGGGCTCCGTCATGATTGAACGGATAATTTTGGGAAAAGTTACGAAGAATAACGCAACCATTTCCAGATCTCACGGTAGGTGATTTTCTTTCCGTACATGAGGATCCCGGTGCGGTAGACCTTGCCGGCCACCCAGGTCATGCCCAGGAATGTGGCCACCAGCAGGGATGCAGAAAGTCCCACCTGCCACCAGGGCACTCCGAAGGGGATCCTGACCATCATCACCACCGGCGACGTGAACGGGATCAGGCTGAACCAGAAGGCAAGGGAGCCGTCAGGATTGTTAATGGCGCTGATCATCACATAGATGGCCAGGATAAGCGGCAGGATCACCGGCCACATCAGCTGCTGGGTATCCGTCTCGTTGTCCGCCGCCGAGCCGATTACCGCGAACATGGCGGCATACAGCAGGTATCCGAATACGAAGTAGAAAATAAAGGAAAGGATCATCACCACCGGATCGATCGACTTCAGTGAGTTTAATACTTCTCTGGCCATCCCCATTTCTCTTTCAGCCTCCGCTGCTCCGGTTGCCTCTCCGGCTTCATCACCTGTGGCGTCCCCACCTCCTGAGGAGATGCCTTCCACGGGATTTCCCGCGCCCTGATTGAACAAATCCGATGCCACCACCTGTTCGGTGGGTGTCCTGGTGAGCTCGGGGAAGAACGCGGTCCCGATCCCCGCGATGAGGATCAGCGAGAACACGATCCAGATGAAAAACTGGGTGAGCCCTGTGAGTCCCACCCCGATGATCTTGCCCGTCATCAGCTGGAACGGCCGCACGGAACTGACGATCACCTCGATGATCCGGCTGGATTTTTCCTCGATGACCCCGCGCATCACCTGCGAACCGAAGAAAAAGATGAAGAAAAAGGTCAGCAGTCCGCCCAGGTACCCCACACCCATCACCACCCCCGTATTGCTTTCCTCGGCTTCCCCTTCCCTGGTCCACTTGATGTTCCGCACATTGATGCTGGTCTCCACCTCCTGCAGGATCTCCTCGATGTTGTGGATGTCGTGGGTGGCAAGTTTCAGGTGCTCGATCTCCTCTTCCATGGCCGATCTGATGTGGTTGGTCACGTCAATGCTGATCTGCCGGGTGGAGTACAGGATGGATGATTCGGATGCAAGGATGTTGTGGGGAATGAACAGCACCGCATAATAACCCGTTTCGTCGAATCCTGCCTGGTAGGTTTCCAGGGGAACTCCCTCGATGACTATGAATTTCAGGTATTCGGTCCCGGGCAGTGCGCATTGAGGTCCTTCCGGAGTGTATTCTGTGAAGAGGGTCGATTCGTCGATGACCACCACGGTCTTTTCCTCCTTGTCCTCCAGGGTGGCAAAATACATGGGGATGAGCACATATGCGGCGAAGATAAAGGGCCCCAGGATGGACATGATGATAAAGGATTTTTTCCTGATCCTGGTCAGGTACTCCCTTTTGATGATCAGCGATGTTTTACTCATGTTCGGTCACAGCCTGTATGAATATGTCGTTCATGCCGGGAAGCACTTCGTGAAACGCCCTGATCTCGGTAATTTCCAGCAGGTTCCTGATCAGGTCCCCGGATCCGTCCCCCTCCGGGATCCGGATGATCGCCTGCTGTCCCGCTCCGTTCTGTTCTGTCTTTTCGAGTTCGAAACGTTTATGCAGTCCGCGGGAAAGCTTCTCCGGATCCCCTGCAAAGGTCACCCGGTACCTGCTGGTCCGGTATTGTTCCCGGATGGCATTGATCTCTCCCTCCAGGATTGTCTCTGCTTCGTTGATCAGGGTGATGTGGTCGCACAGTTCCTCCACGGAGGCCATGTTATGGGTCGAAAAGATGATGGTCGCCCCGTTTTGCCTCATCTGCAGGATCTCCTGCTTCAACAGGTTGACGTTAATGGGGTCGAATCCGCTGAACGGCTCGTCGAAGATCAGCAGACCGGGCTCATGGATCACCGTGGTGATGAACTGCACCTTCTGGGCCATGCCTTTGGAAAGCTCCTCCACCTTTTTGTTCCACCAGCCGCGCATCTCGAATTTCTCGAACCAGGTTTTCAACTTCCTCCCGGCATCCTGTTTGGACATTCCCTTGAGCCGGGCCAGGTACATGGCCTGCTCGCCCACCTTCATTTTCTTGTAGAGACCCCGTTCCTCGGGCAGGTAACCGATCTTTGCCGTGTCGTCCCTGCCGATGGGATGTCCCTCGAAAAGGATGGATCCCTCGTCCGGTGCGGTAATCTGGTTGATGATCCTGAGCAGGGTGGTCTTTCCTGCTCCGTTGGGCCCCAGCAATCCGTAAATGCTGGCGAGGGGGACTTCCATGGAGACCCGGTCCAGGGCCCTGTGCCCGCTGAAGTCCTTCACCACATCCCTGACGGAAAGAATACTCATTGGTCGAAAAAGTTCTTCATCCGGCTGAAAAACCCACCCTCGGATTTTTCCGGCCTGGGGGTAAAGTTATCTGATTGCTTCATTTTTTCAAACAGCTTCTGCTCCTCCTTGTCCAGGTTTTTCGGGATCCAGACATTGATATGGACCAGGAGGTCGCCCCGGCCGTACCCGTTCACTTCCGGCACCCCTTTTCCCTTCAGCCGGAGGATCCTTCCCGGCTGTGTCCCCGAATCGATCTTGATCTTGGCTTTCCCGTCCACCGTGGGGATCTCCACCGTGTCGCCCAGTGCGGCCTGGGGGATGCTGAGATAAAGGTTGTGGATCAGGTCATTGCCCTCCCTGATCAGGTGCGGGTGCTTTTCTTCATGGATGATCACCAGCAGATCGCCGTTGATGCCGCCCCTGCGGGCCGCATTCCCTTTCCCGCTGACCTTCACCTGCATGCCTTCGGCCACACCGGCGGGAATGCTGATCTTGATCACCTCCTCATGTTTCACGATCCCTTCCCCGTAACATGCCTCACATTTGTCCCGGATCACCTGGCCGTCGCCGCCGCAGGTGGGACAGGTGCTTGAGGTCTGCATCTGTCCCAGGAAGGTATTGGTCACCCGGGTCACGTGACCGCTGCCGTGACAGGTGCTGCAGGTGGTCATGGCGGTGCCGTCCTTTGCCCCGGTGCCATTGCAGCTTTCACAGGCCACATATTTTTTGACCTTGATCTTTTTCTCCACCCCGTTGACGACCTCCTTCAGGTTCAGCTTCACCTTCACCCGGAGATTGGATCCTCTGACCACCCCGCCTCCCCGCCTGGAGGAGCCCCCGAATCCACCGAAGCCAAAGTCACCGAACCCGCTGAAAATATCCCCGAACTGGGAAAAAATGTCTTCCATGGTCATTCCGCCGCCGAATCCGCCTGCACCGGCATTTTCAAAGGCAGCATGCCCGTAACGGTCGTATTTGCTGCGCTTGTCCGGATCACGCAACACCTCGTAGGCCTCGGCTGCTTTTTTAAAGTGCTCCTCCGCACTTTTGTCCCCCGGATTCTTGTCAGGATGATATTTCAGCGCCTGTTTCCGGTAAGCTTTTTTAATCTCATCCTGTGACGCGTCCCGGGACACCTCCAGTACGTCATAATAATCTCTTTTTGCCATGGATCCTGGTCTCTTATTCCCCGATAACCACTTTTGAATACCGCAGTACCTTGTCGTTCAGAAAATAGCCTTTCTGTATCACGTCCACCACCTTGCCCTTCAGTTTCTTTTCCGGAGCGGGAATCTGTGTGATCGCTTCGTGCAGGTCGGTGTCAAAAGCCTTGTTCTTCGCATCGATCTCTTTCACACCATGCTGGTTGAGGAATGTCTGAAACTTTCCCGCAATGAGCCTGAGCCCCTCCTTGACTGCCTTTATATCCTTTGCCTCATCCACCGACTGCAGGGCCCGGTCGAAATCGTCGGCCACCGGAAGGAGTGCCTTCAGGAGCTCCGCACTGGCACTTTTCTGGAGATCGATCTTTTCTCTCAGGGTTCTTTTCCTGTAATTGTCAAA
>JAXGMU010000003.1:10682-47908 GCA_040768485.1 Bacteroidales bacterium | reverse complement strand
ATTCGGCAGAAAGCCGGAGGTATTTATCCTGCAATTCTGCCAGTTTTTCTTCCGGGGTGGGTTCTTTTTTAACCTCTTCCGCCTGTTCCTCCTCCTCCGTTTCCAGGTCCGTTTCTTCCCCGGCTTCACCCGAAGCCTGTTCCCCGGTCACATTCTCTTCTGTTTCGCTGGTTTTATCTTGCTGTTTTTCAAGCTCTTCAGGTTTTTCAGACTTTTTCACCATTTCGCATTACAATATTAAAGTTCCGACATACTGCCTCCTTAGGTCAAATATTGAGCCACGAAAGAATCTTTGACAAAATGTCACCATTCATTCAAATTTCGTAAATTGTTTTCCCTGATCATCCACTGAACCTAAACCTAACCTGATGAGAACAAACAGAATCTATTGCCTTTTCGGGGCAGTGACCTTCCTGTGCTGCGGCTTGCAGGCAGAAGGAACTCCCAGCATGACTGCGGCTTCCGCTGTACAGTCGCCCCTGTGGGTCGACCTCGTCAAACAATTCGACCTGGGATCGAACATGATCATCGTTCAGAAGGGAGGCTCCATCCAGAATGCGGTGGACGCTGCCGTTGCAGGTGACGTGATCTACATTGAGCCGGGAATATACCGCGAAGCCGTGAAGCTGACCGTTTCCGATATCCAGATCATCGGTCTTCCCGGAGAGGACGGTGAGACGGTCATCCTGGAGAATCCGGGTGGTGAAAAAAACGGATTTGAACGGACCGGCGGCAGCCAGAATGTGCAGATCTTCAACATCCAGTTCAGCGGTTTCAGTGATCCGGGCATGCGGATCCTCCCCCTGGGATCCAGCCAGATGAAAAGGGGAGCGGCACTGAATCTGAAGCGGGAGGAGCTGGGTGACGGGATTGCCCACTACAGCTTCGAGGTGGATGTGAGCGACGAACCCTTTGACCGGGTGATGATCCACCGGGTCGTAAAAGAGCGGAAGCCCTATGAACCGTTGCGGACCAAGGGGAACGTGTTCATGGTCCACGCCGCGATCCAGGACTTCGATGATATCTACCTCAGGGTGGGTGCGGAAGAGATCAACGAGCAGACTTCCTCCCCCTTCTTCCTGGCGTCGAAAAAAATGGATGTGTGGGCCATCGATCTGGCCTGGACACTGCTGCCCCTTGAAACCGAAGATTTTGCCTTCATGGAAGGCTGGGGGATGGAGCGGGATGTGGAGCATACCATGGCCGGGATGCGCGTGGCACGGCTGATCCGGGGAATGACGGGCCAGGGATATGACCGAATGAACCTGCTGGGTTACTGCTGCACAGCCAACCTTGTTTACGCTGCAGCGGGCATGGAGACCCAGATGGAGCCTGTCTTGCGGAATATCAGCGGGATCGTCCCGGTGGAAGGGTTCATGAAATACGAACCCGTTGCGGAGAATGAGCAGTGGAGGCAGAATTCCTGCACCGCAGCGGCCGGCCTGAAAGCCGCGCTTGAAGGGGGGACGTTCAACTTCACTGACGGGATCGGGATGATGTACATGGCCAACCTGGCCCTTACCGCCCCGGATGACCCGTCGGCCATCCCCCCGTTCGACGGCATGGGGGTGACCAATTACCAGGCATTCATGATAGCCGGATTCAGTCCCCCGGAAAACCCGGACACCCCTTTCTGGCATTATTTCGGAGGCACCATGGAGGAGGGGTTCCTGTATTCGGACCCGGACCGGTTTGTCCGGCTGGGCGTCAACCTGAATCCCCACATGCCCCTGCTGCACCTGTATGATGCCTGTGCCTGTGCCTGTAACGAGGAAGATGTGGGTATTGACGATCACCTGGGCGAGATCCGTATTCCCATCCTTTACATCGGTGCGGAGGGCGGCGTGGGCAGTTACGGGGTTTATACCACCAGCCTGACTGCCGCCGGCGACATCACCCACCACATCGTCAGCAAGGGGGTGGATCGTGCCATTGAGTATGGTCACGCCGATATATGGATGGGTGATGAAGCCGCAGAGCTGGTCTGGGAGTTGCTTGCCGGCTGGCTCGATGACCACTAGCCTTCATATGGGATCACCTTCAGCTTCCTGAATTTCTTCCTGCGGTGCTGCCTGATCCTCAGCAGGATGAAGACCATTGCGAACAGGAGGATGAATCCGCCGATCACCAGCGCCTGCCACATCCTGGGTTCAGGCGAGGAGAGCAGGATCACCTCGTGTTTGATCAGGTAGCCGGTGAGCACGTTGATCAGGCATTCGGGGATCAGCCCGAGTGCCGTTCCCAGCAGGTAGACCGGCGGGGAGATGCTGCTCAGCGGGAAACTGAAATTGATGATGTTGGTGGGGATGATGTAGATGGACCTGCTGAACACCACCGTCCAGGGACCGTACCTGTGGATGCGTTTGTTGATGCGGCGGATCAGCTTTTTCCTGCCGGTTCGTTCCGTGAAGGATGAGGAGAATGCAAAGCGGACCATGTAGAAGGTGGCCATCACCGAGACCAGGTTCACTCCCCAGCAGATCAGCATGGCCGGGGTGAACCTGAGCAGGAAACCCAGGGCGAGGGACAGGTAGAAGACCGGCAGGCCTGCCAGGGTGCTGAGCAGGATCAGGGCACTGATCACCAGGATCAGTCCGGTGTGTTCCCGGCCCGTGGCGGGGATCCGGTCGAACAGGAGTGTCTGCGGATCCGTTCCGGCAGTCAGGAAGATGAACATGCCCGCCGCAAGGAGGATGAAGGCAATGATGATGATCCGGAGCCGCTTCACCTCAGTAGGCTCCTTTGTACCGGAACAAATACAGCCATCCCGTGTAGAGGTTGCCCGATACCTGTTCCTGGTTCTGCGAGCCGGAAGTACCCGGCTGGTTGTCCCGGTTGCCCCTGTTCGTCTTCCAGTTCTCAATGATGGTGGGATCGCTGTAATCCTTCCCGTCGTATCCCGTTGCCTCCACCACGAAGTAATACTGTCCCTCGGGCGCCTGCCTGTCGCTGTCGTGCAGGTTCCCGTTCCATCCTTCCCACTGGTAGATATCGTCGATCTTTTTCTTGTAGACCACCTTCCCCGTCCGGTCCACGATGGTCACCCTGCAGGATTTGAGGGACTGGTGTTTGAATTCAAAGACATCATTGTCTCCGTCCCCGTTGGGAGTGAACACATTGGGGATCATCAGGTCGGAAGGCTCCACATAGATCGCCTGTTCGAGCCGGAAGGTATCGGTGCATTCCTCTTCGCTGGTGCTGACCAGGTAGGGGTAATAGTATTCGTCGGCCTGTTCGTAAATGAACTCCGGCGTTTCATCCACCGCGTAAGTGATCTCGCTTTCCCTGATCCCCCCGAGGGTATCCAGGAACACCCATTCAAAGGAGGCGCCGTTCTCCGATTCATTGATAAAACGGACGGTCAGCGGCGCATCCAGGCTACCGGCATCCTTGCTCCAGGCACCGGTCAGGGTGGAATCATACTCCCCGGTGACCTTGTCATAATACGTTACGGTGAAATCTGCCCGGGTCTGGATCGACTCGTACAGCACCGAGTCCACATCCACCATGCCCAGGTTGTCGGTGGCGGTGAGGATGTACCAGGTATCCTTCACCGGGGGCAGGTAGGTGATGTTGGGGCCCAGGATGGTGGAATCGTTGGGGATCCGCAGCCCTTCGTTGTCTGAGGTCCACCTGAACCGGAAATCGATCCGCAGGGGCACGGCTTCATGGCTCACGGGATCGTAATAGGTGAACGTATCGGTCTGCACCGAACCGCCGATCACCAGGTAGTCACAGGTATAGTTGGAAGGCCTGACCTTCCCCAGCGAATTTTTGTCCGTCACGGTAACCAGGTTGTCCAGCATCACCCATGCGATCATGGTTGTATCCACGGCAGATCCGTCGGTGATCCGTACCCGGTATCCTCCGTCCTCCAGCCCGGAAACGGTGGAAGTGCTGCGGCCGGCATCGCTGCGGAAGGGCGCGTCGAAACCGGGGAGGGCGGGATTGTAACGGCTCCACTGAAAATCATAGGTCCCCGGAAGGGGATGGGTGGCGGTCAGGCTCCCCGGAATGAATGCCCCGTGGGTCTGGTAGAAGACAAAAAGCGGGTCCTTCAGGGGCCGGACCGGGTACATGAGGCTGTCCCTGTAATCGGCCGGGGGAGAGGTGATCTGTCCCGCGACCGGCGGCATGCTGCCCGTGAGGAACATCACCGCGGCAAAGATCCGGATGAACCGCGTGGTGCGGCCCGACTGCCTGCCTGCCCTGCTGCCTGTGCTGCGGCTTGCCTGGACACCTGTCATGCTTTCTGTCCTGCTGCTCGACTGGCTGCCGGCTTTGCTGCCTGCCTGGACACCTGCCTGGCTGCCAGCTTTGCTGCCTGCCTGGCTGCCGGCTTTGCTGCCTGCCTGGCTGCCGGCTTTGCTGCCAGCCTGGTTGCCGGCTTTGCTGCCCCTTCTGCCTGGATGGTGTACCGGTCCGCGTTGCGACATTTTTCCTGTTTACACTATAAACGGATAAAAATGCAATTTTAAGGTTTATTGTGCAATAATTTATGGAAAAGCCGTCGATTTCACGGGCGGATAATCCATGAACTGTTAGTATCTTAGTCGGCCAATTAAAAGAGGTATGCAGTGGAGGAGATCAAAAAGGATCTGAACGAGGCACAGCAGGAGGCGGTGGTGAATCACAGGGGACCGGCGCTGGTGATTGCCGGTGCCGGGTCGGGCAAGACCCGGGTGCTCACCTACCGGATCGCCTATCTGCTTTCCCTGGGGATCCCGCCTTCCAGGATCCTGGCCCTGACCTTCACCAACAAGGCCGCCGGCGAGATGAAGGAGCGCATCGCCGGGCTGGTCACCCCGGACCTGGCCCGCCGCCTCTGGATGGGCACATTCCACTCCCTCTTTGCCAGGATCCTCCGCCGTGAAGCCGAAGCGATCGGATTTCCGTCCGATTACACCATATACGACACCATCGATTCCCGCAGCCTGGTGAAGACCATCATCCGGGAATTCAACCTGGACGAGAAGATCTACAAGCCGGCCGAGGTGTTCGGGAGGATCTCCTGGGCCAAGAACAACATGGTCACTCCCGATGTGTACCTGAACAGCGGGGAGATGCAGGTGAGGGACCAGGTGTCCAGGAGGCCCCGGATCGGGGAGATCTACGATCGCTACGTGAAGCGGTGCAAGCATTTCGGGGCCATGGATTTCGATGACCTGCTCCTGCAGACCAACCTGCTTTTCAGGGACCATCCGGAGATCCTGGACCGGTACAGGGAGACATTCGATTACATTCTGGTGGATGAGTACCAGGACACAAACTTTTCCCAGTACCTGATCATCAAAAAGCTTTCCGAGGTACACCGGAACATCTGTGTGGTGGGTGACGATGCCCAGAGCATTTACTCCTTCCGGGGGGCCAGGATCGAGAACATACTTAACTTCAAGAACGATTACCCCGATTACAGGCTTTTCAAGCTGGAGCGCAACTACCGGTCCACCCAGACCATCGTGAAGGCTGCCAACAGCGTGATCCGGAAGAACCGGAAGCAGATCTCCAAGGAGGTTTATTCCGACCGGGAAAAGGGGGAACAGATCCGGGTGGTGCGGGCGGCAGACGACCGGGAGGAAGGGTTCATCGTGGCCAGTCACATTTCGGATCTGCGGTTCAGGATGCAGCTGGAATACAATGATTTTGCGGTGCTTTACAGGACCAATGCCCAGTCCAGGATCTTTGAGGAAAGCTTCCGCCGGATGAACATTCCCTACAAGGTTTTCGGATCCCTTTCTTTTTACCAGCGCAAGGAGATCAAGGATCTGCTGGCCTACTTCCGGATCACGGTGAACCCGCGGGATGACGAATCCCTCAAACGGGTGATCAATTACCCGCTGCGGGGGATCGGAAAGACTACGGTGGACAGGCTGGAAACCTATGCGGGCAAGCTGAACACCGGGATCTGGACCGTTCTGACCCACCTGGACCAGGTGAACCTGGGTTTCAACAGGGGTACGCTGGGAAAGCTGAAGGGATTCACCGATCTGATCAGGGGGTTCCAGGAGCAGCTGAACCGGATGGAGGCCTTCGACATGGCCTATACCATCCTGAAGGAAACGGGGATCCTGGATGACCTGAAGTCGGATCAGACCCCCGAGAACGTGAGCAGGTACGAGAACGTGGAGGAGCTGCTGAACGGGATCAGGGATTTTACGGATAATCCGGAAAACGAGCGGGAGATGACCCTGGCCGATTTCCTGCAGGAGGTCACCCTGATGACCGATGCCGACCTGGAAAAGGACGAGAATCCCAACAGGGTGAGCATCATGACCATTCATTCGGCCAAGGGGCTGGAATTCAAACACCTGGTGATTGCCGGGGTGGAGGAGGAGCTGTTCCCGTCCCAGATGAGCGTGGACAACCCCAATGAACTGGAGGAGGAGCGCCGGCTCTTTTATGTGGCCCTCACCCGGGCTGCCCAGTCTGCCATGATCACCTATGCTGCCACCAGGTACAGGTGGGGGATCCAGCAATTCTGCTCGCCCAGCAGGTTCATCAGGGAGATTGCCCCTGAGTTCGTGGAGCTGCCCGCCGGATTCCATCCCCTGCGCCACCCGGGAGGAGCGGGGAAGGATGAGGCCGGTGAACGGGAAAAATTCGTTCCCGAAAGCTACAGGAAGATCATGCAGCGGGGGAAGGCACCCGGCCAGGTCAGTGTGGGAGGAAGAAAACTGGTGAATATGGACCAGGTTGCGAAGGATTTCAATCCCTCCGATACAAATCAGATCAAAGTGGGCACCAGGGTGGAACATCCCCGTTTCGGGATCGGGGAGGTCACGGCCATCGAGGGGGAGGTCTCCAGCGCCAAAGCCACGGTCAGTTTCCCCATCGGAAAAAAACAGCTTTTGCTGAAATTTGCGAAACTCAGGGTGTTGGATTAGCATCCGGTAGCAGCCATCCAAAAAAAATAGCTACTTTTGTAAAAAACAATTCATGTCCAACGAATACGATTATAATACAAGCCGGGACAGGCTCATCCTGCCCGAATACGGCCGGAATATTCAGAAGATGGTCAACCATCTGAAGACCATTGAGGACCGCGAGGAGCGGAACCGGGCAGCCCGTACGGTCATTGCCGTCATGGGAAACCTGAATCCCCACCTCCGGGATGTGAGTGATTTCAAACACAAGCTGTGGGACCACCTGGCCATCATTTCTAATTTCGAGCTAGATATTGACTCTCCCTATGAATTGCCGGAGAAGGGGGCCCTGGAACAGAAACCGAACAAGGTTCCCTACAACCAGCATTCCATCCGTTACAAGCACTATGGGCGGTCCATCGTGATGATGATCGATAAGGCCGTGGAGATGGAACCGGGAGAGGAGAAGGAGGACCTGGTCCGGATGATCGCCAACCACATGAAAAAGTCGTACCTCACCTGGAACCGCGAGGCGGTAAGCGACGAGGAGATCTTCATGGACCTGAAATCCCTTTCCGGTGGCAAACTGGAGATCAGCGGTGATCTGAAGCTCCCCGAAACGCGTGAAATCCTTGCAAAAAGCCGTAAAAAGAAGGTAGGAGGGAAGAAGAAACAGCAGTCCTGATCCATGGGAAGGTTCATCATTGAGGGAGGGCATCGCCTGCAGGGCGAGATCACCCCGCAGGGGGCAAAGAATGAAGCCCTCCAGGTGCTGTGTGCCACCCTGCTCACCCCGATGCCCGTCACCATCCACAACCTTCCGCTGATCCAGGATGTGCTGATGCTCATCAAATTACTGGAAGACCTGGGCGTGGAGGTGGAGAAACTCCCGGGGAACACCTACCGGTTCCGGGCCGCCGGGATCAATCTTGATTACCTGGATACGGAATCATTCCGGAGACAGTCCACCGCTCTCCGGGGATCGGTCATGATCATCGGACCCCTGCTCGCCAGGTACGGGAAGGCGGTAATCCCCAGGCCGGGAGGGGATAAGATCGGCCGGCGGCGCCTGGACACGCACTTCACCGGACTCCAGTCGCTGGGAGCCACCTTTGAATTTGAACACGCACAGAACCTTTACCGGGTGAACGCATCCCGGCTCCGGGGGACCTATATGCTGCTGGATGAGGCATCCGTCACCGGTACGGCCAACATCATCATGGCCGGTGTACTCGCCTCGGGAACCACCACCATATACAACGCAGCATGTGAACCATACATTCAGCAGCTCTGCAATATGCTGGTCCGCATGGGAGCAAAGATCTCGGGGATCGGCTCCAACCTGCTCACCATCGAAGGGGTTGAGGAGCTTCGGGGGACCGACCACACGGTCCTTCCCGATATGATCGAGGTGGGCAGCTTTGTGGGCATGGCGGCCATGACCTGTTCAGAGCTCACCATCAAGAACGTATGCCACGAACAGCTGGGGATCATCCCCGACTCGTTCCGGCGGCTGGGGATCCGGATCGAGAAAAAGGGAGATGATCTGCGGGTTCCTTCCCAGGATCATTATGCCATTGAGACATTCATCGACGGAGCCATCATGACCATTGCCGATGCGCCCTGGCCGGGACTCACCCCCGATCTGCTGAGCGTTATCCTGGTGGTGGCCACCCAGGCCAGGGGAAGCGTGCTCATTCACCAGAAGATGTTCGAGAGCAGGCTGTTTTTCGTGGACAAGCTCATTGACATGGGAGCACAGATCATCCTGTGCGATCCCCACCGGGCCACGGTCATCGGACTGGACCATGCCATCAGGCTCAGGGCCACCACCATGTCCTCCCCCGATATTCGGGCCGGGGTGGCCCTGCTCATTGCCGCCATGTCGGCCGAGGGGACCAGCATCATCAACAATATTGAGCAGATCGACCGCGGGTATGAAAATATTGACGGCCGGCTGAACCAGCTGGGCGCATCCATTCTCCGGGAGGAATGACACAGCGGGCTCCCTGACACCTGCAGAAGAACACCGGGAATTTTCAGCAGTGAAGCATCAGGACAGCAGGGGCCCTTTCTAACAGGATCAGAAAAAAACCTATATGCACCACATCAATCGAACATTCACGAAGCTCACCCAGCCTTCCGGTCTCACTCAACATTCCGGCCTCACTCAACATTCCGGCCTCACTCAACATTCCGGCCTCAATCAGCGCCTTTACGGCCTTACTCAACATTCCGGCCATGTTCAGCGCCATCCCGGTTTCATCGTACAGGCACTCCTCATTTCACTCATGCTGGTTTCCTGCGGACCCCGGCCGGGCAGTCAGCAGGAGGCCGGGTCAGCTGCCGTGAACAACGGTCAGGCGGAGGTGGGGATTGATATCGGCGACAGGGCACCGGAACTGGTATTCGAATCGCCCGAAGGGGAGAAGATCTCCCTCACCTCCCTCCGGGGGAAGATGGTGCTGGTGGATTTCTGGGCTGCGTGGTGCTCTCCCTGCAGACTGGAAAATCCCGACCTGGTCAGGATCTACAAAAAATACAGGGACGAAGAATTTTTGAACGGATCCGGATTCACCATCTACGGCGTTTCCCTGGACAGCCGGAAGGAGGACTGGGTGAATGCCATTGAAAAAGACGGATTGATCTGGGAATCCCATGTGAGCGATCTGAGGGGGTCCAGGTCGGTGCCGGCGGCCATGTACGGTGTGATGGCCATCCCCATGAACTTCCTGCTGGACGGCGACGGGATCATTCTGGCAAAGGGTCTGCGGGGCGAACAACTGGAAACGAAGCTCCGGGAGCTCCGGAAATAATCACCCGTCCGGTCTGCATGACCGGTCTCAACGGAAACACCATGTTGCCTGTGGCTGAGCCGGACGAACGAAGACCAACTGAATGGGTTGTCGTGCGCAAAACGCTGCCAGAGTGATCTCTAAAAGAGGAAGAAAAGACCGTATCCCTTTCAGGCAAAACAGGAAGTCACACTTTTATGACTTTTATACTTGATTGTGACTTTCCTGATTCCCGAATACTCGTGTCACATACTCGCATCCAATTCATAGATAAGGTTTTATGAAACAAGAGAAGGAATAGGTGCATGGATAAAAACTCACAAAATTGTGCAAAAGTAACAAATCACTCACTTCGTGAAATCGCAAAACGGGTATCCCCTTTTTTTGTAATACCCGGTTCTGAACCATCCGTATCGTCCTGGTTTCTGAACGGATCCCGGGTCGGGACCATGAAGCTCCACGGGCTCCGTGACATAGTGTCCCCCCTCCGGGATCTGTCCGGGAGAATGCGTCATGTGTACATGGCAGATCTGCCAGACCCTGATCGGGACCGGGAACGAGCCGCCTGACGGGCCGGACCGAAGGGAGGTTCGTAGCGGTGGTGACCGGTCCCGGAAGGGTTGAGACGCTGCCTAAGCTGGTACGAAGCAGCAGGTTCAGCAGCCACTTTACCAGTGCAATGATTCGAACAGGAGGAATACAGTCTGAAGGATACCCCCGTTGCGTTGCCTGAAGCAGATGCGATCATCGCTGCCTAAGCTGGTGCGAAGCAGCAGGTTCAGCAGCGATATCGTATGCTGCGGAAGAAATTAATATGGTAATCCGAAAGACGGCTTACTCCTCCTCCTGTTCGGCTTCGTAGGCCTTCAGCAGTTCTTCCTGAATCTCCCCCGGCACCTGCACATAGCCGTCGAACTTCATGCTGTACATGGCGCGGCCCGCGGTGAGGGAGCTCAGCGCGGTGGAGTACTTGTTCATTTCCGCAAGGGGTACCTTGGCGGTGATCTTCTCGAATCCCTTCTCGCTGGACATGCCCTGGACAATGGCCCTGCGGCCCTGCAGATCGCTCATCACATCTCCCATCCTGTCGGAGGGGACCAGCACTTCCACTTCGTAAACCGGTTCCATGATCTTGGGCCCGGCCTGCTTGAATGCCTTGCTGAACGCGTTCCGTCCGGCGAGCATGAAGGAGATCTCATTGGAGTCCACCGGGTGCATCTTCCCGTCGTACACATAGACGCGGATGTCGCGGGCATAGGAACCCGTGAGGGGGCCCTCCTCCATTTTTTCCATGATCCCTTTCAGGATGGCCGGTAAAAAGCGGCCGTCAATGGATCCTCCCACGATGCAGTTCACAAATTCCAGCTTGCCACCCCATGACAGGTTGTGCAGGTCCGCACCGCGGTTGGAGAGTTTGTATTCCTTCCCTTCCAGTTTGAAGGATCCCTTCGGTTCGGTCCCCTCTGCATAAGGCTCGACGATCATGTGCACCTCGCCGAACTGGCCTGCGCCGCCGGACTGCTTCTTGTGCCTGTAATCGGACTGGGCGGCCCGGGTGATGGTCTCCCGGTAAGGGATCCTGGGAGGAACGAAGGTGGTCTCCACCTTGTAGATGTTGTCCAGCTGCCATTTGACGATGTTCAGGTGGTACTCTCCCTGTCCTGACAGAATGATCTGCCGGAGTTCCTTGCTGTATTCCACCTTTACAGTGGGATCTTCCTGGTGGATCCTGCTCAGGGCTTCTCCCAGCTTCTCCTCGTCTCCCTCGCTCACCGGCTTGATGGCAGTGCGGTACTTGGGTTCCGGGAAGGGGACCGGGGGGAAGGTGTGGGATACGGATGGAGCGGTCAGGGTATGGTTTGTCTTGGTCCCCTTCAGCTTCACCGTACAGCCGATGTCGCCTGCGGAGAGCGAGGATACCTTGGTCCTGTTCTTTCCCAGTGCGCAGAAGATCTGGGAGAAACGTTCCTTGTTGCGGGTGTTGTTGTTGTTCAGGTCCATGCCTTCCTTCAGTTCCCCCGACATCACCTTGAAGAAATTGATCTCCCCGATATGGGATTCCACCGATTCCTTGAAAACGAACAACGCCACCGGTCCGGTCGCATCACACTTTACTTCATCTCCGTCCCTGGTGACTGCGGGGGGCATCTGGTCCGCTGAAGGGGCCACGTTGGTGATGAACTCCATGAAACGGCCCACGCCCATGTTCTTTCTGGCCGAGAGACAGAATACCGGGAACATTCCCCGGGAGATGATCCCCGCGGTGATCCCCGAACGCATTTCCTCTTCGGTGAGTGTATCGTTCTCGAAAAAGAGCTCCATGAGCGCTTCATCGTTTTCGGCCGCTTTTTCGATCAATTCGTTCCTGAGGTCTTCGGCCTGCTTCATTTCCGCTTCCGGGATCTCTGTGATCTCCGGCTTGCCGCCCTCTTTGGGAAACTTGTACAGCTTCATCTGGATGATGTCCACGATGGAATCGAATCCCGGTCCCGCGTTGACCGGATACTGGGCCAGGACCACATTGTTTCCGAAGCTGTCCCTGATGGATTCAATGGCCTTTTCGTAATGGGCAGTATCGTGGTCGCATTTGTTGATCACAATGATCGCTGGCTTATGAAGCCTGTCAAGCCACCTGCCGTGGATCTCCGTACCCGTTTCCACCCCGCTCTGGGCGTTCACCAGAAGCACCCCTGCATCTGCCACATGTAGGCTGGAGACCGTCCCCCCCACGAAATCATCGGCACCCGAGCAATCCAGGATGTTGATCTTGTGATCGTTGTACTCGGTGTACATGACACTGGAGAACATGCTCGTCTGGTTCTCATGTTCGATGGGATGAAAATCGCTCACTGTATTCTTATGCTCCACATCACCTCTTCTGTCAATGACCCCGCCTTCAAAGAGCATGGCCTCGGCAAGGGTGGTTTTTCCCGACCCGGAATTACCGAGCAGGACAATGTTTTTGATCTGGTTGGTCTTATATGTTCTCATCAGGATTTAAATATTGATATTCAATTGATTATACAATAAGATCTGGTTACAAAGCCCACTTGAGGTGATGCAAAAGTAATAAAATTTTAGTACCTAAATATATTCCTCGATAATTCTTGTTTTTTCAAAAAAAAGAATACCTTTGCAAGCCGAAAATAACGAGTGTCTATTTATATAACTATCAAGTCTGTATGCCGACAATACAACAACTGGTCCGGAAAGGCCGGAGCAAACTGAACGACAAAAGCAAGGCTCCTGCACTGGATTCATGTCCCCAGAGGCGCGGTGTGTGCGTGCGCGTATACACCACCACCCCGAAGAAGCCCAACTCCGCCATGCGCAAGGTGGCCAGGGTCAGGCTCACGAACCAGAAAGAGGTGAACGCCTATATCCCCGGGGAGGGACACAACCTGCAGGAACACTCCATCGTTCTGATCCGCGGCGGAAGGGTGAAGGACCTGCCCGGTGTCAGGTACCACCTGATTCGCGGTGCCCTGGATACGTCCGGAGTGGAGGGGAGGACCCAGAGGCGGAGCAAGTATGGCACCAAACGACCCAAGAAAAGGTAGTCGGGAGTCGAAAGTTGAGAGTCGAAAGTCGAAAGTGCACCTTATAATATAGCGTAGATTAAAAATGAGGAAGACCAAACCCAAGAAACGAATCCTGCTGCCGGATCCAAGGTACAGGGATCCCTATGTCACCAGGTTCGTGAACAACCTGATGCTGAACGGCAAGAAGAGCCAGGCATACAGCATCTTCTACGAAGCCATGGACATTGTGGAGGAGAAGATGAAGAACGAAGGGAAGCCGGCACTTGAGATATTCAAGCAGGCCCTGGACAACATCACCCCGCAGGTGGAAGTGAAGAGCCGGCGCGTGGGTGGTGCCACATTCCAGGTCCCCATGGAGGTCAGGGCCGACAGGAAGGTCTCCATCTCCATGAAGAACATGATCCTCTTCTCCCGGAAGCGTCCCGGAAAGACCATGGGACAGAAACTGGCGGCAGAGGTCATGGCAGCCTACAACAATGAAGGAGCTGCTTTTAAGAAAAAAGAAGACATGCACCGGATGGCCGAAGCCAACAAAGCCTTCGCCCATTTCAGGTTTTGATACGTACAGGTTCTAACACATTATTTGAGATAGCATTTACAGCAAGGTAAGTGTGCGGCACTTATGAGCCCGGGACTTAAAAATACAAGGAACATTGGGATCATGGCGCACATCGATGCCGGGAAGACCACCACCACAGAACGCATTCTGTTCTATACGGGGATCACCCACCGCATCGGTGAGGTCCATGACGGAGCCGCTGCGATGGACTGGATGGTCCAGGAGCAGGAGCGGGGAATCACCATTACATCCGCAGCAACCACCACTTTCTGGAAGCACAATGACCAGGAGTACAAGATCAATATCATTGATACTCCGGGGCATGTGGATTTCACTGTGGAGGTGGAGCGTTCGCTGCGTGTGCTGGACGGGGCCGTGGCCATCTTTTGTGCCGTGGGAGGAGTGGAACCGCAGTCGGAGACCGTCTGGCGCCAGGCCGACAAGTACAGGGTCCCCCGCCTGGCCTTCGTGAACAAGATGGACAGGGTGGGTGCCGATTTCTTCCGCGTGGTGCAGGAGATCAGGGACAAGCTTAAAGCCAACCCGGTGCCCATGCAGATCCCCTTCGGTGCCGAGGAGAATTTCAAGGGGATCGTGGACCTGATCGAACGCAGGGCCATTGTCTGGAAGGAGGACGAGACCCTGGGAATGAAGTACGAATACTGTGACATTCCCGAAGAGCTGGAGGAGACCGTGGA
Source organism: Bacteroidales bacterium (assembly GCA_040768485.1). Lineage (GTDB taxonomy): Bacteria > Bacteroidota > Bacteroidia > Bacteroidales. The sequence goes on along the minus strand of JAXGMU010000003.1, from coordinate 33,451 downwards.
GGAATGGAGGGAGAAGCTGGTCGAAGCGGTCTGTGTATCGGACGACGAGCTGCTGAATAAGTTCCTGGAGGACCGCCACTCCATTTCCGTGGAAGAGTTCATGGAGTATGCCCGCAGGGCCACCATCAACATGGAAATCGTGCCCGTGCTCTGTGGATCGGCCTTTAAAAACAAAGGGATCCAGCGCCTGCTGGATGCCATCTCATGCCTGCTTCCCAGTCCCATCGACATCGGTGCGGTACACGGGGTGGATCCCAGGACCGAGAAGGAAATTACCAGGGAACCCGATGAGAACGAACCGCTGGCCGGACTGGTGTTCAAGATTGCCACGGATCCGTTCGTGGGCCGCCTGGCCTATGTGAGGGTTTACTCCGGCAAACTGCAGGAGGGGGTGATGGTCCTGAACAACCGCACGGAGAAGAAAGAACGGATCACCCGCATCTACCAGATGCATGCCAATAAACAGAACCCGAAAAAGGAGATCGGCGCAGGGGATATCTGCGCGGTTGTGGGACTGAAAGAGCTGGCCACGGGCGACACGATCACCACGGTGAACAAACCCATGATCCTGGAATCCATCGAATTTCCGGAACCGGTGATCGGGGTGGCCATCGAACCCAAAACCCAGGCCGACATTGACAGGCTGGGGATGGCACTGAACAAACTGGCAGAAGAGGATCCCACATTCCAGGTACGCACCGATCCTGAATCCGGACAGACGCTTATCAACGGGATGGGCGAGCTGCACCTGGAGATCCTGCTGGACAGGCTCAAGCGCGAATTCAAAGTGGAGTGCAACGTGGGGACACCCCAGGTGAACTACAAGGAGGCGCTCACCGCGGAGGTGCATCACAGGGAAGTGTTCAAGAAGCAGACGGGGGGTCGCGGAAAATTTGCGGATATCGAAGTCTATGTCGGCCCTGCCGAAGACAACTTCAAGGGGCTGCAGTTCATCAACGAGGTAAGGGGCGGGAACATCCCCAGGGAGTATATCCCCTCGGTGGAAAAAGGTTTTACAGGTGCCATGTTCAACGGACCCCTGGCGGGATTCCCGGTGGACAGCCTGAAGGTGCGGCTGGTGGACGGATCCTTCCATGCGGTGGATTCGGACCAGCTGTCATTCGAAATCGCGGCCAGGCATGCATTCAAGAAAGCTTCGGCCAAAGCAAAGCCCGTGATGATGGAGCCCGTCATGTCGGTGGAGGTGGTCACCCCGGAAGAATACATGGGTGACGTGATTTCCGATCTGAACAAGCGGAGGGGACAGGTGGAGGGAATGGATTCCAAAGCCGGGGCGCGGGTGATCAAGGCCAAGGTGCCCCTGGCCGAACAGTTCGGGTATGTGACCGTTTTGCGCACGCTCTCTTCGGGCAGGGCCAGTTCGACAATGGAATTCAGCCATTATGAGGCCATGCCGGAGGAACTTGCCAGGGAGGTCCTTGAAAAGGTAACAGGAAAAAGTTTGATATAATTTAACGACAATGAGTCAGAAGATCAGAATCAAATTGAAGTCTTATGATCACAACCTGGTTGACAAATCAGCCGAGAAGATCGTGAAGACGGTGAAGTCGACAGGTGCGGTGGTGAGCGGACCGGTACCGCTTCCCACGCACAAAAGGGTGTATACGGTACTCAGATCCCCCTTTGTCAACAAGAAATCAAGGGAACAGTTCCAGCTGAGCTCATTCAAGAGGCTGCTGGACATTTACAGCTCCACGCCAAAGACCATTGATGCGCTCATGAAGCTTGAGCTGCCCAGCGGGGTTGAAGTAGAAATTAAAGTCTAACAAAGGAAAAACTGAACAAGATGCCGGGATTAATAGGTAAGAAAATAGGAATGACCTCCATCTTCGATAAGGATGGCAAGAACATTCCCTGTACCGTGATTCAGGCGGGACCGTGCACGGTCACGCAGGTGAAGACCGTTGAAAGTGACGGCTATGCAGCCGTTCAGCTGGCTTTTGACGATAAAAAAGTGAAGAATACCCCCAAAGCCGAGCAGGGACACTTTGCCAGGGCCAATGCCACCCCGAAAAAGAAGGTAATCGAACTGAAGGGCTTTGTGAAGGACTGGAAACCGGGTGACGTGATCACCGTGGACTATTTTCACGACGACACCTGGCTCGATGTTTCGGGGATCTCCAAGGGAAAGGGATTCCAGGGAGTGGTCAAGCGGCACAACTTTCGTGGCGTGAACGACTCCACCCACGGACAGCACAACCGCCAGCGTGCTCCGGGGTCCCTGGGCGCATCCTCCTACCCCTCCAGGGTGCTGAAGGGAATGAGGATGGCCGGACAGACCGGCAATAAGAAGGTGAAGATCCTGAACCTGCGGGTGATGCGGATCGTTCCCGAAAGCAACCTGCTGATTCTGAAAGGATCTGTTCCCGGGTCCAATGGTTCATATCTAATAATTGAGAAGTAATGGAACTGGAAGTAGTCAAGATATCCGGAGAGAATACCGGGAAAAAGGTGAAGCTGAACGAGGAGATCTTCGGCATTGAGCCCAACGATCATGCCATCTACCTGGATGTGAAACAGTACATGGCCAACAGGCGCCAGGGTACCAGCAAGACCAGGGAACGCGGCGAGATTGCCGGGAGCACGAAAAAGATCAAGCGGCAGAAAGGGACCGGCACGGCCCGTTTCGGGGACATTAAGAACCCGATCTTCAGGGGAGGCGGACGTATTTTCGGTCCCCGGCCCAGGACCTACGAGGGAAAGGTGAACCGCAAGGTGAAAGAGCTTGCCCGCAAATCGGCCCTCACCTACAAAGCCCGGAACAACCAGCTGATGGTGGTGGAAGATTTTACCCTCGAAGCTCCGAAAACCCGTGACTTTGCTGATATTCAGAAAAATCTGAAGATCGACGGCAAAAAGTCCCTGTTTGTCATCAATGAACGAAATAAAAACTTATATTTGTCGTCTCGAAATTTGCGGAATTCTAAGGTTCTAACTCTCTCAGAATTAAACACATACGAAATAATGAACGCATCAGCTTTGTTGTTCGTGGAGAGTTCGCTGGATGTTCTGCAGAAGAAGGGATGAAGGAATTTTGAACCTACAAGAAGATGAATATACTTATTAAACCGATCGTTACCGAGAAAATGACCGCCCAGGGGGAGGACATGAACAGGTACGGTTTTGTGGTGGACAGGCGGGCCAACAAGCTGGAGATTAAAAAGGCGGTGGAGGATCTTTACAATGTGAAGGTCTCGGAAGTGAACACCATGCGGTATCCGGGCAAGCGGAAGCAGCGCTACACCAAATCTGGCATTTCGGTGGGAAGGACCACGGCATACAAAAAGGCGGTGGTCACCCTGGCCGAAGGCGAAACAATTGATTTTTACAGCAACATATAACCAGTTATGTCACTTAAGAAATATAAACCGGTTACGCCGGGACAGCGATTCAAGGAGATTTCAGCTTTCGATGACATCACCCCTGGTGCAAAACCTGAGAAAACCCTTCTGAAGCCCATGAAAAAAAGCGGCGGCAGGAACAGCAGCGGAAGGATGACCGTCCGTTACCTGGGTGGAGGGCACAAGAGAAGGTACCGCGAGATCGACTTCAGGCGGGACAAGGACAACATGGAAGGGAAGGTCAGGAGCATCGAGTATGATCCCAACCGCTCTTCAAGGATCGCCCTGGTGGTGTATGCCGACGGCGAGAAGCGGTATATCCTGGCCCCGGATGGACTTCAGGCGGGACAGATGGTCATATCGGGCGACAGTGTGGCACCCGAGCGCGGGAACTGCATGCAGCTGGCCAATATTCCACTGGGGACCGATGTGCACAACATTGAGCTGAAGCCCGGTAAGGGAGGTGTTCTGGCCAGAAGCGCAGGTTCATACGGAACGCTCACCTCCAGGGATGGCAAGTATGCCATCATCAAACTTCCCAGCGGGGAGTCCAGGATGGTCCTGACCAGCTGCCGTGCAACGGTGGGGGTCGTGTCCAATTCCGACAATGGCCTTGAGAAATCAGGGAAAGCGGGCCGCTCCAGGTGGCTCGGCCGCCGTCCGCGCACACGCGGCGTGGCCATGAACCCGGTGGATCATCCCATGGGAGGAGGGGAAGGACGTGCCTCGGGCGGACACCCCAGGTCCAGGACCGGACTTCCGGCCAAAGGGTACAAGACCCGTCCCAAGAAAAAATATTCGAACCGATACATTGTTGAGAAAAGGAAATCTAAAAAGTAACAGACCATGAGCCGTTCGCTGAAAAAGGGACCATTTATTGATTTTAAGCTGGAGAAGCGCATTGTGGAAATGAACGATTCGGGAAAGAAATCCGTGATCAAGACCTGGTCCAGACGGTCAATGATCTCTCCTGATTTCGTGGGCCATACCATTGCGGTTCATAACGGGAACAAATTCATCCCGGTGTACATCACAGAGAACATGGTGGGGCACAAGCTGGGAGAATTCGCGCCGACCCGGATCTTCAGGGGTCACGGCGGCAAGCAGAGATAATATGTAAACCTGGGAAAAATGGGTGCAAGAAAACGAAACAGAGCAAATCAGATCAAGGAGGAAAGGCAGAATAAATACTATGCCGTTCTGAGGAACTGTCCCACCTCCCCGCGGAAAATGAAACTGGTGGTGGATATGATCCGGGGCATGGAGGTGAACAAGGCACTGGATGTGCTGAAATACAGCTCCAAGGAAGCTTCGGGCAAAGTTGAGAAATTACTGATGTCGGCCATTTCCAACTGGCAGGTGAAGAATGAAGGCGCCAGGATCGAGGACAGCGACCTGTATGTGAAGGAAGCCTATGTGGGACAGTCAAGGACCCTGAAAAGGATCCAGCCTGCACCCCAGGGAAGGGCACACAGGATCAGGAAAAGGTCCAATCATGTGACCATCGTGGTTGACAGCCGCCAGGAAGCAGAAGCACAGGAAATTGAACAAGAAAATATTGCATAGATGGGACAAAAAGTTAATCCGATAGGAAACCGCCTGGGGATCATCAAGGGATGGGATTCAAACTGGTTTGGTGGAAAGGACTACTCGGCCAAACTGGTTGAGGACAACAGGATCAGGGAATACCTGAACGCCAGGCTGGCCAAGGCCAGCATCTCCAAGATCATCATCGAGCGCACCCTTAAGCTCATCACCGTAACGGTGAACACCGCACGCCCGGGGATCATCATCGGCAAGGGCGGACAGGAAGTTGACAAGCTGAAGGAAGAGCTGAAGAAGATCACCAAAAAAGAGGTGCAGATCAACATCTATGAGGTAAAACGGCCCGAGCTGGACGCCACCATCGTCGCCAACAACATCGCCCGCCAGGTGGAAGGGAAGATCTCCTACCGGAGAGCCATCAAAATGGCCATCGCCTCCACCATGCGCATGGGAGCCGAGGGGATCAAGGTGCTCATCAGCGGACGTCTGGGCGGTGCGGAGATGGCCCGTTCGGAGACATACAAAGACGGGAGGATCCCGTTGCACACCCTCCGCGCAGACATCGACTATGCCGTAGCCGAGGCCCGCACCAAGGTGGGAGTGATCGGGATCAAGGTATGGATCTGCAACGGCGAGATCTTCGGGAAGAGGGACCTCTCACCCAACATCGGGGCTTCCAATGTGAAACCCAAGGGGGGCATGCGAAAAAAGGGAAGGAACGTATAGTATCATTCAAGAATTGCAGCAGTCATGTTACAACCGAAAAAGACCAAATACCGGAGAATGCAGAAGGGGCGCATGAAGGGCAATGCCCAGCGCGGAAACCAGCTCGCATTCGGATCCTTTGGAATGAAGGCACTGGAAAATGCATGGATCACGGGTCGCCAGATCGAAGCGGCCAGGCAGGCCATTACCCGCCACATGAAAAGGGAAGGGCAGCTCTGGATCCGGATTTTCCCCGACAAGCCCATTACAAAGAAGCCCGCTGAAGTGCGTATGGGAAAGGGGAAAGGCGCTCCGGAAGGGTTCGTATGTCCCGTCACCCCCGGCAGGATCCTCTTTGAAGTGGAAGGGGTTCCCATCAATGTAGCCAGGGAAGCCCTTCAGCTGGGTGCGCAGAAATTTCCCATCACCACCAAGATCGTGGTGCGCAGGGATTATGTGGAGGAGTAAAAAAATCCGGAAAGATATCAGACCATGAAGAGTTCAGAAATCAGAGAATTGACAGAGAAGGACCTGGAAGAACGGCTGGAGAACGAAGAGACCATGCTGGTCAGGCTTCGCATGAACCATGCGGTTTCTCCGCTGGATAATCCTCAGAAGATCGTTGAAACCCGCAGGAACATTGCCCGGCTGAAGACAGAAAAAAGGGCCAGGCAGTCGAATCCGCAATCTGAAAGTGATAAGTAAAATGGAAAACAGGACAAAAACCAGGCGCGAACGCATCGGAGTGGTGGTAAGCAACAGCATGGAAAAATCCATCGTGATTGCGGTCAAACGGAAGGTGAAACACCCCATCTACGGGAAATTCGTCAACAAGACCACGAAGTTCATGGCCCATGACGAGGAGAACACATGCAACGTGGGGGATACGGTCAGGATCAGCGAAACCAGGCCGCTGAGCAAGAATAAGCGGTGGCGTCTGGTGGAAATCATTGAAAGAGCGAAGTAATCATGATACAGCAAGAGAGTAGACTGTCCGTCGCAGATAACAGTGGAGCCAAGGAGGTCCTTTGCATCCGCGTGCTCGGCGGTACGCGCAAGCGTTATGCGACCATCGGCGACAAGATTGTGGTCAGTGTGAAAAGCGCCATCCCCTCGGGAGAAGTGAAAAAGGGAACCGTCTCCAAAGCGGTGGTGGTGCGGACAAAAAAGGAGATCAGGCGGGTGGATGGTTCCTACATCCGGTTTGACGACAACGCGGTGGTGCTGCTCAACAACCTGGACGAAATGCGGGGCACCCGTATCTTCGGACCGGTGGCCAGGGAGCTGCGGGACAAGTACATGAAGATCGTTTCACTCGCACCGGAGGTGCTGTAAACTTAAATGACCAGGGAGATGCAGAAAAAAACCCATATCAGGAAAGGAGACCAGGTAATCGTGATTACCGGCGAATACAAGGGACAGAAAGGCAGGGTCCTGAGCGTGGACCGTGACAAGAAGCGGGCCATCGTGGAAGGAGTGAACATGGTATCCAGGCATACCAAGCCCAATGCCAAGAATCCCCAGGGCGGGATCACCAGGCAGGAATCCTCCATCCACATTTCCAATCTCAACCTGGTGGATCCTTCCGGCGGGGGAGCGACCAGGGTCGGCAGGAAGTCCGACAGCAGGAATAAATTAGTCAGATATGCAAAAAAATCAGGTGAAGAGATCAGGTAACATGGAGAAGAAATACACACCTACGCTGGAAAAAAAGTACCGGGAGGAGATCATTCCGTCCCTGACCAAGCAGTTTGGTTACACCTCACCCATGCAGGCTCCGCGCCTTCAGAAGATCGTTCTCAACCAGGGTGTGGGTCAGGCCATCGCTGACAAGAAACTGATCGAGACGGCACAGGAGGAACTTTCGCTGATCGCGGGTCAGAAAGCCGTACAGACGCTGTCCAAAAAGGACATCTCCAACTTCAAGCTGAGAAGGGGGATGCCCATCGGGGTAAAGGTGACCCTTCGCCGTGAAAGAATGTATGAATTCCTTGAGCGGCTGATCCATGTGGCGCTTCCCAGGATCCGCGACTTCAACGGAGTTAGTTCCAAGTTTGACGGAAAGGGGAACTATACAATGGGTGTTACGGAACAGATCATCTTTCCCGAGATTGACATCGACAAGATCAGCAAGATCATGGGACTGGAGATCACTTTTGTGACAACCGCGGAGACCGACGAAGAGGGGACCGCCCTTCTGAAGGAATTCGGGATCCCTTTCAAAACGGATAAAAAATAGAGAAATATGGCCAAAGAATCAATGAAAGCCCGTGAGGTAAAGCGCCAGAAAATGGTGGAAAAGTATGCCGAAAAAAGGGCACGACTGAAAGCCGAGGGAGATTATGTGGGGCTGAGCCGGCTTCCCAGGAATTCAAATCCCATCCGGTTGCACAACCGCTGCAAGCTGACGGGTCGTCCGAAGGGATACATGCGCCAGTTCGGGATCAGCAGGATCACTTTCCGTGAAATGGCTTCGGAGGGATTGATCCCGGGAATCAAAAAAGCCAGCTGGTAATCAATGACAAAAGATTTTAAATAAGAGAAATATGACAGATCCCATTGCAGATTATCTTACCCGCATCAGAAATGCCGTGATGGCAGGTCACAAGGTGGTGGATATCCCTGGGTCCAGCGTGAAGAAGAACATCACCCGGATTTTGTTCGAGAAGGGTTATATCCTCAATTACAAGTTCGAGGAGGATGGTCCCCAGGGCAATATCAAGATCGCCCTGAAATACAATCCGGAAACCAAAACCCCGGCCATCAAGCACATTCAGCGGATAAGCAGACCCGGGCTGCGGAAGTATGTGGACAAGGACCATCTCCCCAGGGTTCTGAACGGACTCGGTGTGGCCATCCTTTCCACGTCACAGGGTGTGATGACGGACAAGGAAGCCAGGAGCCTGAACATCGGCGGTGAGGTGCTTTGCTATGTTTATTAAAGGAAAAGGAGAAACAGATGTCAAGGATAGGAATTTTACCGGTCAGCATCCCCCAGGGAGTCACAGTGGATGTGGACAAAAACAACATGGTGACCGTCAAGGGTCCCCTGGGTGAGCTCAAACAGCAGGTGGACAAAAACCTGACCCTGAAACAGGAGGACGGGAACCTGGTCATCTCGCGGAGCGAGGAAACCAGGGAGCAGAAGGCCATGCACGGACTCAGCCGTTCGCTGGTGTACAACATGGTGAAAGGGGTGTCGGAGGGATTCACCATCCAGCAGGAACTGGTGGGTGTGGGATACAGGGCCGAGACAAAGGGGAACAGGCTTGTCATCAGCGTCGGCCTGTCCCACGATGTGATCTTCGAGATGCCTCCGGAAGTGACCGTGGAGGCCAGGACCGAAAGGCGTTCCAATCCCATCATCACACTAAAAAGCGTGGACAAGCAGCTGATCGGCCAGGTGGCGGCCAAGATCCGCTCGATCCGTCCCCCGGAACCCTACAAGGGGAAAGGGATCCGGTTCGTGGGAGAGCAGGTGCGGAGGAAAGCAGGTAAATCTGCGAGTGTGTAGGAAGGAGTTAGATGAGTTAATGGAGTTAATGGAGGCAGGTTGTCTAACACAGCTAACTCAACTAACTCAACTAACTCGACTAACACGGAGGAGATAGAAAGTTAGAACAGTTAGAAAAGTTAGGAAGTTAGGAAAGAGTTAAAACCAACATATAAGAGTTAAAACAAAGATAAGAGTTATACCATGACATTAACGAAGCAAGACCGGCGTCAGCGCATCAGGTACCGGATCCGCAAGAGGATCTCCGGCAATGTTGAGCGGCCCAGGATGAGCGTGTATCGGAGTAACAAACAGATATACGTCCAGCTGGTGGATGATGTGACCGGGAACACCCTGGTGGCTGCCTCATCGAAGGAGAAAGAGATTGCCGGCCAGAAAGCCAGCAAGACCGAACAGGCCAGGCTGGTCGGAAAGCGGATTGCTGAAAAGGCAAAAGAAAAGGGGATATCCAACGTGGTGTTTGACCGGGGCGGGTACCTCTACCATGGCAGGGTGAAAAGCCTGGCGGATGCTGCCAGGGAAGGCGGACTTAAAATGTAAATAAGATTATGTCGACAGGAATCAGAAAAGTTAAAACCACCGACCTTGAACTGAAGGACCGGCTTGTGAGCATTCAGCGGGTTACCAAGGTCACCAAGGGAGGCCGGACATTCAGCTTCTCCGCCATTGTGGTGGTCGGGAACGAGGACGGGATCGTGGGACACGGGCTCGGGAAGGCCAGCGAGGTGACCACCGCCATTGCCAAAGGGGTGGAGGATGCAAAGAAAAAGCTGATCAAGGTACCCATTTCCCGGGGGACCATCCCCCATGAGCAGTACGGGAAGTACGGCGGGGCAACGGTTTTCATCAAGCCCGCATCGAGCGGTACCGGGGTGAAAGCCGGGGGTGCCATGCGTGCGGTGCTGGAGAGTGTCGGGATCAAGGATGTGCTGGCCAAGAGCAAGGGCTCGTCCAATCCCCACAACCTGGTGAAAGCCACCTTCAACGCACTGCTCGAGCTGAGGGATGCCAATACGGTGGCGCAGCACCGGAGTGTGAAACTCGACAAGGTCTTTAACGGTTAAAACGCGGAACTATGGGAAAGATCAGAGTGACTCAGGTGAAAAGTGCGATCAAGCACACCGAACGGCAGAAAAGGACCCTTGAGGCGCTGGGCATTAAAAGGATGAACCAGACCGTGGAAGTGGAGGCAACACCCCAGGTCCTGGGAATGGTGAAAAAGGTATCACACCTGGTGCAGGTGGAAGAGACCAAGTAAAAACAACGATATACAGAGCGACGTTATGGATTTAAGCAAACTAAAACCGGCAGAAGGCTCCACCAAAAAACGGAAGCGGATCGGACGCGGTCAGGGTTCCGGATACGGGGGCACATCCACCCGTGGACACAAGGGACAGAAGTCCCGTTCGGGATATTCGCGGAAGGCCGGTTTCGAGGGCGGACAGATGCCGCTGCAGCGCAGGGTTCCCAAATTCGGTTTCACAAACATCAACCGGAAAGAGTATAAAGGGATCAATGTGAGTACGTTGCAGGAGCTGAGCGACCGGAAGAAACTTTCCGAGATCACGGTGGAAACACTGATCGAAGCCGGACTCGTGCAGAAGAACAGCCGCGTGAAGATACTGGGCAACGGAGAACTCAAGAACAAGCTGGTCGTGAAGGCCCATGCATTCTCCAAAAACGCAAAACAGGCCATTGAAGCACTGGAAGGAACAGCAGAAATCATCTGAATGAACCCGTAGACTTATGAGAAAGTTTATAGAGACATTAAAGAATATCTGGAAGATCGAGGACCTGAGGGCAAGGATCCTTTATACCCTGGGGATTATCCTGATATACAGGCTGGGGACCCACATCGTACTGCCGGGGATCAATCCGGTGATCATTTCGGACATGGCCAACCGCAGCACCCCGGGTTCGGGGATCCTGGACCTGTTCAACCTGTTCACCGGCGGGGCTTTCTCCAGGGCGTCCATTTTCGGGCTGGGGATCATGCCATACATCTCTGCCTCCATCGTGGTCCAGCTGCTGACCATCGCGGTACCCTATTTCCAGAAACTGCAGAAGGAAGGGGAGAGCGGACGGAGGAAGATGAACCAGATCACAAGGTACCTGACTGTGGCCATTCTGATCCCGCAGGGACTCAGCTACATCACAAGTCTGAGGTACCAGCTTCCGGCCGAAGCTTTCTCCCCCAACTTTTCCCGCGTTGCGGCCATGATCATCCTCACCGCGGGCACCATGTTCATCATGTGGCTGGGCGAGCGGATCACGGACAAGGGGATCGGGAACGGGATCTCGCTGATCATCATGATCGGGATCATTGCCCGGATGCCGCAGGCACTGGGACTGGAATTCCTTTCCAGGCTGGAGCAGCAGGGCGGGGGACTGGTCGCCTTTCTTGTGGAGATCCTGATCCTGTTCGTGATCTTCATGGGGACCATCCTGCTCGTGCAGGGCACCCGGAGGATCCCGGTACAGTATGCCAAGCGGATCGTGGGGAACAAGCAATACGGAGGGGTCCGACAGTACATTCCCCTGAAGGTGAATGCCGCCGGTGTGATGCCGATCATCTTCGCCCAGGCGTTCATGTTCATCCCCATCACCGTGGCCGGGTTTGCCAGGGCTGATGCCGCATCCGGATTCGCAGCCGTGTTCTCTAATCCGGTGGGATTCTGGTACAACTTTACCAGTGCGATGCTGATCGTTCTCTTTACCTATTTCTATACGGCCATCACGGTCAACCCGACCCAGATGGCCGAGGATATGAAAAAGAACGGCGGATTCATACCGGGCGTTAAACCGGGGAGGAAGACCGCCGAGTTCCTGGATACGATCATGTCCAGGATCACACTGCCCGGATCCTTCTTCCTGGCTTTTGTGGCCATTTTGCCCGCATTTGCCATGATGGCCGGGGTGAACCAGAGCTTCGCCCAGTTTTACGGCGGAACCTCCCTGCTGATCATGGTGGGAGTGATCCTGGACACCCTGCAGCAGATCGAAAGTCACCTGCTCATGAGGCATTATGACGGGCTGACGCGTTCGGGGAGGATCAAGGGCAGGGCAGGCAGCGTGGCTGCCATTTAAGGCACGTTCTTTGATGATTATTGTCAAGACACCTGAGGAGATTGAACTGATGCGCCGGAGCAACCTGCTTGTCTCCAGGACGCTGGCCGAGGTGGCGAAGCATATCAGGCCCGGAATTTCCACCGGGGAGCTCGACCGGGTGGCGGAAACCTTCATCAGGGACCACGGGGCGGTTCCCGGGTTTCTGGGATACCAGGGATATCCCGGGACGCTTTGCACGTCGGTCAATTCCCAGGTGGTTCACGGAATACCCTCCCCAAAGGTGATCCTGAAAGAAGGTGATTTGATCTCGGTGGATTGCGGGGTGCTTCTGGACGGATTTTACGGCGACAGCGCCTTCAGTTTCGGGGTGGACGGGATCAGCGAGGATGTCCGCAGGCTGCTCAAAACCACCCGTGAGTGTCTCGTGATCGGTATCGCACAGGCGGTGGACGGGAAACGGACCGGCGACATCGGGTATGCCGTGCAGCAGCATGCCGAGAAGAACGGGTTCAGCGTGGTCAGGGAGATGGTGGGACACGGACTGGGACGCAGCATGCACGAACCCCCCGAGGTGCCCAATTACGGGAGACGGGGGACCGGACCCAGGTTGCGGAAGGGCATGGTGATCTGCATCGAACCCATGATCAACATGGGACGCAGGCAGATCACCCAGGAACCCGACGGCTGGACCATCCGCGCAGCGGATGATCTTCCCTCCGCCCATTTTGAAATGGCGGTGGCAATTGACAAGGGGAAGGCGGACGTGTTGTCCTCCTTCGCTTACATAGAAGAGGTGATTAATAAAGATATAAGTTAATGGCAAAACAACCATCCATTGAACAGGACGGAGTGATTACAGAAGCACTGTCCAATGCAATGTTCCGGGTGGAGCTGGAGAATGGCCATGTCATTACCGCTCACATCTCGGGGAAAATGAGAATGCATTACATTAAATTGCTCCCGGGCGACAGGGTCAAAGTGGAAATGTCGCCGTATGATTTGACCAAGGGAAGGATATCTTTCCGCTATAAGTAGCGGATCCGCTTCGGGAAGGCAGTTTATTCGCTTCGCGAATGTTAGAAAGTTAGGGTTAAGAGTCAGGAAAATAGTTGAGTTACGATAATATATAAACGATATGAAAGTCAGAGCATCTGTAAAAAAGCGCAGCGCCGACTGCAAGATTGTCAGGAGGAAGGGACGCTTATATGTGATTAATAAGAAAAATCCCAGGTTCAAACAGCGCCAGGGATAGGATTTTGTTATCGAACAATAAATAATTGGCTTTATGGCAAGAATTGTGGGTGTCGATCTGCCCAGGAACAAAAGAGGCGAAGTGGGTCTCACGTACATTTACGGAATTGGCCGCAGTTCCGCACAGCACATCCTCGACAGCGCGGGCGTGGACCGCAACGTCAAGGTGAAGGACTGGACCGATGACCAGATCTCGGCCATCAGGAAAGTGGTGAACGAGAATTACAAGGTGGAGGGAGAGCTCAGGTCCTCCGTTCAGCTGAACATCAAGCGTCTGATGGACATTGGCTCATACCGGGGCATCCGTCACCGCATTGGCCTTCCTGTCCGGGGACAGAGCACCAAGAACAATGCACGGACCCGCAAGGGGAGAAGAAAAACCGTGGCAAACAAAAAGAAAGCAACCAAATAAGAGTAAACCAGTAGTTTATGGCTAAGAGAACAGGATCGTCAAGGAAACGGACAGTCAGGGTTGAACCGACAGGGCAGGCACATATCCATGCCTCCTTCAACAACATCATCATTTCGCTGACCAACAACCAGGGACAGGTGATTTCCTGGGCCTCGTCAGGAAAGATGGGATTCAAGGGTTCCAAGAAGAACACCCCCTACGCGGCACAGATGGCAGCCCAGAACTGTTCAAAGGTAGCCTATGACCTCGGATTGAGGAAAGTGAAGGTATTTGTGAAGGGACCGGGGGCTGGAAGGGAATCGGCCATCCGAAACATCCATGCCTCGGGCATTGAAGTGACCGAGATTGTGGATGTGACACCGCTTCCCCACAACGGATGCCGTCCGCCCAAAAGACGAAGGGTATAATACCGGTCGGGCGACGGACGGACCGGTCCTGTTGATCCGGTCCTGTGGATCCGGTTCTGTGAATCCGGCCCCCCGCCGTAAGCCCGGAAAAATGATCCCCGCGGAAGGTTGCGGGGGGAAACATGAACGATAAAAACAAACGCAGAAAAAACAAACGCAGATAAATGGCAAGGTACAGAGGTCCAAGAACCAAGATCGCCCGTAAATTCTCAGAACCCATTTTCGGGGTGGACAAATCTTTCGAGAAGAAAAATTATCCCCCGGGAATGCATGGCAACGACAGGAGGAGGCGCAAAGCTTCCGAATACGGTATTCAGTTGAAAGAGAAGCAGAAGGCCAAATATACATACGGTGTTCTGGAGAGACAGTTTAAGAACCTGTTCGATAAGGCATCCCGCAGCAAAGGGATCACCGGGGAGGTATTGCTTCAGCTGCTTGAATCCAGGCTGGACAACGTGGTCTACCGGCTGGGGATCTCACCCACCAGGGCTGGTGCCCGCCAGCTCGTCACCCACAGGCATATCACCGTGAACGGCGAGGTGGTCAGCATTCCTTCCTATACCCTTAAACCGGGGGATATCGTGGGTGTGCGGGAACGTTCAAAAACATTGGAGGTGATCAGTGACTCACTTACCACTGCCAGGTATGGTTCTTCAGCCTGGCTCGAATGGGATGAGGCAACCATGACCGGAAAGTTCCTGAACCGGCCGGAACGTGAGGAGATCCCAGAGAACATCAAAGAACAGCTGATCGTCGAACTATATTCAAAATAAAAAACCACACACACATACTATGGCCATTTTAGCTTTTCAAAAACCCGATAAGGTCATCATGCTTGAAGCTGATGACAGGTATGGAAAATTTGAGTTTCGTCCGCTTGAGCCGGGTTATGGCATCACGGTGGGAAATGCCCTCAGGCGGATCCTGCTCTCTTCTCTGGAAGGGTATGCCATCACCAGCATCAAGATCGACGGGGTGGAACACGAGTTCTCCACCATCACCGGGGTGATCGAGGACCTCACAGAGATCATCCTGAATCTGAAACAGATCCGGTTTAAGAAGCAGATCGAGGATGTGAACGATGAGAAGATCGTTGTCACCCTCACCGGGCAGGATGAGTTCAAGGCAGGGGATCTCCAGCGGTTCCTCAGCGGGTTCAAAGTACTGAATCCAGAGCTGGTGATCTGTCACATGGAGACTGATGTGAAGCTCCAGATGGAGATCTCCATCAACAAGGGACGGGGTTATGTTCCCGCGGAGGAGAATAAACCTGTGGAAGCGGAATTCGGACTGATCGCGGTGGACTCCATTTATACTCCCATTAAGAACGTTCGGTACGAGGTTGAGAATTACCGTGTGGAGCAGAAAACCGACTACGAGAAACTGATCCTGGAGATCACCACCGACGGTTCCATCCATCCGAAGGATGCCCTGAAAGAGGCAGCCAAGATCCTGATATACCACTTCATGCTCTTCTCGGATGAAAAGATCACCATCGATACCGATGAGAAGTTTGCCAACGAGGAGTTCGACGAAGAGGTGCTTCATATGAGACAACTGCTGAAAGCCAAGCTGGTCGATCTGGACCTTTCGGTAAGGGCACTGAACTGTCTGAAAGCCGCCGAGGTGGAAACCCTTGGTGACCTGGTCAAATTCAACAAGAACGATTTGCTGAAATTCAGGAACTTTGGTAAGAAATCACTGACTGAACTGGAGGAACTGCTGACCAACATGAACCTGACCTTCGGCATGGATACAACCAAGTACAAACTGGACAAGGATTAATTGAAATGAGACATAAGAAGAGTTTTAACCATCTTTCGAGGAAGAGCGCACACCGGAATGCCATGCTATCCAACATGGCTTCATCCCTGATCAAGCACAAGCGGATCTTTACCACCACGGCCAAGGCGAAAGCGCTGAAGAGATACATCGAGCCCCTGATCACCAGGTCCAGGGAAGACTCTACACATTCGCGCCGGGTGGTGTTCAGCTACCTTCAGGATAAGGAAGCGGTATCAGAGCTGTTTCGTGAGGTGGCCGTGAAGGTGGGCGAGCGTCCCGGAGGATACACCCGGATCATCAGGACCGGTGCCAGGCAGGGAGACAATGCCGACATGTGCATGATGGAACTGGTGGATTACAATCCCACCATGCTGGCGGAAAAGGATGCCACAAAGAAGACTTCTCGCAGGAGAAGGGGAAGCCGTGGAAAATCGGCCGAGAGTAAAGCCGAACCCGCCGCCGCAGCCGAACCCGCAGCCGAACCCGCTGCCGCAGCCGAAGCCGAACCCGCTGCCGCAGCCGAAGCCGAACCCGCAGCCGAGGACGCAGCCGAATCCGAGGTAGCCGAAGCCGATGAGACCAAGGCCTCCGCCGAATCCCCCGCCGCCACCGAACCTGCCGCCACCGACGTTGAGGCCTCCGCCGAATCCCCCGAATCTCCCGAATCCCCCGAATCCGCCGAAGCCGATGAGGCCAAGTCTTCTGCCGAAGCCACCACCGAAGCCACCGCCGAAGCCGGTCAGATCGCTTCGGACGAAACCGGAGAAAAGAAAGAGGATGATCAGCCGGATGAAGAAAAGGAAAATAAAAAAGACGCTTAATACAAAAATCTTACATCATGGGACAAATCGTAGATATTCATGCACGTGAAATCCTTGACTCAAGGGGAAATCCGACCATCGAGGTTGAAGTTACGCTGGCCAGCGGTTTTGTGGGCCGTGCGGCAGTACCTTCCGGAGCATCCACAGGGGAGAACGAAGCCCTGGAACTCAGGGATGGCGACAAACAGCGTTACCTGGGGAAAGGCGTTCTGAAAGCCGTCGAAAATGTGAACAAGGTGATCGCAGGAGAGCTGATCGGGATGGATGCGCTGGAACAGGTGGCCGTTGATCAGAAGATGATCGCCCTGGACGGAACCAAGAACAAAAGCAAGCTGGGCGCCAATGCCATGCTGGGAGTATCCCTGGCAGTGGCCAAAGCGGCGGCCATGTACCATGATATGCCGCTTTACAGGTACATCGGGGGCACCAATGCAAAACATGTTCCCGTTCCCATGATGAATATTATTAACGGAGGATCCCATTCTGACGCTCCCATTGCATTCCAGGAGTTTATGATCCGCCCCGTGGGCGCGAAAAATTTCCGAGAGGGATTGAGGATGGGTGCAGAAGTGTTTCATGCACTGAAAAAAGTTTTGAAAGAACGCGGGCTGAGCACCGCAGTGGGTGACGAGGGTGGTTTTGCCCCCAAGCTGGAGGGAACCGAGGATGCACTGGATTCCATCCTGAAAGCCATTGAGAAAGCAGGTTACAAAGCCGGAAAGGACATCACCATAGCGCTGGACTGTGCTGCATCGGAGTTTTATGTGAACGGTGTATATGACTACACCAAATTTGAAGGTCCCAAAGGTGCAAAGCGCAACGCCGAAGAGCAGGCCGAATACCTGGCTCAGCTGGTGAAGAAATTTCCCATCGACTCCATCGAGGACGGAATGGACGAAGGAGACTGGGACGGTTGGGTGGTCCAGGCTAAAAGATTGGGCGACAAGATCCAGCTGGTGGGTGACGATATCTTTGTAACCAACGTGGAGTACCTGTCCAAAGGGATCGAGCTCAAATGTGCCAATTCCATCCTGGTGAAGGTGAACCAGATCGGAACCCTGACGGAGACACTGAATGCCATCGAGATGGCGCACAGGGCAGGATTCACAACGGTCATTTCGCACCGTTCGGGCGAGACCGAGGATTCCACCATTGCAGATATTGCCGTGGCTGTGAATTCAGGTCAGATTAAAACCGGATCCATGAGCCGTTCCGACCGGATCGCAAAGTACAACCAGTTGCTCCGCATCGAAGAGGAACTGGGCGACACGGCCATCTACGGGTACTGAGAACCGGCGATCCCCATGAATCGGGATTGGCGAGCCGGTTGCACAAACCACCGGGATGACTGGCGAGCCGGTTCCCCAAGCTACCGGGATGGCTGGCAGGTCGGTTCCCCCAAGCTACCGGGATGACTGGCGGATCGGTTCCCCAAGCTGCCGGGACAGGCCTCCCGGGTAGGTAACACAGAATAATTCGACAGGGCCGCTTCGTCAGGAGCGGCCCTGTCCTGTTTTCATCCTGCAGGTTTCATTTCCTTTTGAGAGCACACGATTGACCGTGATCATGTACCTTCATGAATAATTTATCAGCGATGGACTTTTTTTATCCAGATAATTTTTATCACTGCGCCAGGATGAAATCGGTCATCGGGCGTGATGGGGAATGTGCATCAGGTCATTTTCCTTTTCCGGAAGAGTCCGGGACCCCCGGATACACCGGAATCAATATGCTATTCTGCTGAATATCTTTTTTTAATAAACCAGCTCCGTGATATATACTGATCGTGAGCACCCACCGCGCACCCAGATTGCTTTGCGATCATACCGGGATCTTCTCCCAGCGATCCCCGGGAATAAACTTTCCGGGATGTCAGGTGTTACCTATGGAAAGCATCTGAGATTTGAAAGCAATTGTATACGATTCCTACGGTCCTCCTGAAGTGCTTCATACGGCAGAACTGGAGAAACCGGTTCCCGGTGAAAATGAACTACTTGTCAGGGTACACGCCTCCTCTGTTAATTTTGGTGATCTGCTGGCCCGCAAGGTGCGGGATATCTCCTCCCGCGATTTCCACATGCCATCGCTCTTTCTTTTAATGGCACGCCTGGATTTCGGTTTGCGGAAGCCTAAAAGGAAAATCCTGGGGAGTGAGTTCAGTGGTGTGGTTGAAGCAACCGGGAAAGTTGTCACGAAGTTTCGGGAAGGAGATCCGGTATTCGGTTACCTGGGACAGAAAATGGGTGCATACGCAGAGTATTTTTGTATCCCTGAGAATGGAGTGCTTGCCGTAAAACCCGATAAGATAAGACACGAGGAGGCTGCGACCATTCCCATGGGTGCCATTATGGCCATCTATTTGCTCAGGGAAAAAGGGAACCTGCAACCGGGAAATAAGGTCCTGGTAAACGGAGCCAGCGGGTCAATCGGTTCTGCCGCAGTCCAGTTGCTCAAACATCATTTTAAAGCTGAAGTGACCGGTGTGTGCAGCACCCGCAGGACAGGGTATGTTAAATCACTGGGAGCCGATAAGGTGATCGATTACACCCGGGAAGATTTCACGCAGCAGGCCGAAACCTACGATCTTGTTTTTGATGTGTTGGGGAAGAGTTCCTTCACCCGGTGTAAAAGGATACTGAAACCAAACGGACGGTACCTGCTGGCCAGCTTCAAGCTGAAACAGTTTCTTCAGATGATGGGGACCAGGATTACAGGCGGACCATCGGGTAAAAAAGTGGTTTGTGCCTTTGCTCCTGGCAGTGTCGGTGACCTGATTGTGGTCCGGGACCTGATCGAAGCAGGAAAACTCAAAACGATCGTGGATCAGACGTTTCCTTTGGAGCAGGCAGCTGAAGCCCACCGCTATGTGGAAGAAGGCAACAAGAAAGGAAGCGTTGCAATCCGGTTTGCATAGGATCTGAATAATGGAGGCAGACCATTTACACCGCATGGACGGGAAATACCGGTGAATACCCGGTGTCGTCTGCGGACGGAACAACCAGGAAAACCCACCCCAGCAAAAAGTCAGTCAAATATCTCCGTCCTGATAATCCCGTCTTTCAAAGCTGCCTGAGTGCACCAATTATAAACTGAAATACCTATGGAAAAAGCAGAACAGACAATGGTGGACAATCTTCAGAAAAACACAGGTAAGACACTTGAAGAGTGGATTGTCATTTTTAAAAAAGAGAACCTTGAGAAATACGGTCAGATCATCAAATTTCTGAAAGAGCAGCATCATTTTACCCACGGATTTGCGAACCTGGTCGCGCTGAAAGCAAAAGGTTCCGATGCTGGTTCGGCTGAGAATCAGGAGGATTTAATTGCCAGGCAGTACCAGGGCAAGGAACACTTTAAGCCGGTTTACGATCAACTGATCCGGGAAATTGAAAAATTCGGAAGTGATGTCCAGATCGCTCCCAAGATTGCCTACGTGAGCCTGAGACGGAAAAAGCAGTTCGCCATCCTGCGGCCCGCTACAAAAACAAGGTTCGAGATCGAACTGAACCTGAAGGGGCGGGAGCCCGGGGGAAAACTGGAAGCGATCCATTCAAAAAATGCCATGTGTTCACATAAGATCAATGTGTCCGGCACAGATGACATTGACCGGGAAGTGATCGGCTGGATGAAGGCAGCATACGACGGCGCAGGTTAGCAGGATCATCCCCGTTTTGGGCTGATATTCTTATTTACAGGATGGAACGCAGAAAACTATTCATTTACATCGCCTGCTCACTGGATGGGTACATTGCTAAACCGGGCGGCAACCTGGATTTTCTTGACCGTGTGGATCAGGAAGGTGAAGATTATTGTTACCATGACTTTATCTCAAGAATAGATACGGTTATTCTGGGCAGAAAGACCTACGACTGGGTCATGGCACGGGTGGACAAATTTCCGCATGCCGATAAAAAGACCTATGTGATCACCAGAACAGCGAGAGCTGAACAGGGGAACATAACTTTTTACACTGGTCTCCTGAAAGAACTTGTAGAGGAGCTCAAACATCAACAGGGCAAACATATATTCTGTGACGGTGGAGCTGAAGTGATCCATGAACTGATGAAGCATACACTCATTGATGAGTTCATTGTTTCCATCGTGCCGGTGCTGGTCGGTGAAGGAACCAGGCTTTTTAAAGAAGGACAGCCGGAACAGGACCTTGAACTGGTTTCGGTGAAGGGATTTGAAACCGGACTGGTCCAGCTTCATTACAAGTTGAAATGAGTGATTCATTCGAATGCTTTGCCTTTCATGCAATATTTGAAAATGGATTAATCCCCGCAGATACAGCGACATTTAAACAAATACTATACCGCTCTGCATGAGCGAATGGCGGAAAAGTGGGCCTGGTATGTCCGGGAACCCTGGTCGCACCAAAATGGCAGCATATCGGAAATAATCCGTAAATTAAGCTGTTTACTGATCTCTGATGAGGCCATGAATACAGCTGAGAAATTTCTGTTATTGATCCAGCATCCCGAAAAGAGCCGTTTTATCTTCCCGTTCCGGGGAAGAGATGCGGGATTCATCGGAGCGATCCTGCTTGACCTGTTGCATGATGGCGCAATCGATGTTGAGAACGGAAGGTTGATCATGAAGAGCACTGATACCGGCCTGTCCGATGCACACAGTCAGCTTCTGGACCAGATCCGGGGATCTGCAAGAACCAGGCGGGTAAGAACTTGGATCATGAGACTTTCAAGGAAGAGCAGGAGATACATACGAGAAATTCAGGGGGGGCTTGAAAGCAAGAAAATGATCAGACTGGAGCATAAAAAATTCCTGGTTTTTAACTACTGCAGAAGTAAGCTGATGCGCCCGGATACCCGCAAACAGATCATTTATGAAATACGTGATCAACTCTTTCATCCTAAACCGGTCAGTGATGAAAAATCGTTGATCCTGGCTGTCATCGATGCATGTGGTCTGTACAGCCTGATCTGCCGGGATCGGCAGGAAAGAAAAGCCTGCAGGCGCAGAATCAGGGAGATGATGAAGACAGATGACATTTCCCGGGGAGTGAGTCATGCCATTCAGGAGACACATGCTGCGATGGTCGCCGCGGTGGCCGCATCCAGAGCAGCAGCTGTTGCGGCTTCCAGCTGAATAGCTGCAGGCTCCCTCGCCCCGCGTCCCTCGCCTCTCGCCCCTGACCCCTCGCCGCTCGCCCCTGGCCACTCGCCTCTCACCCCTGGCCCATCGCCCTTCACCCTTCACCCTTCACCCATCACCCTTCACCCATCGCCTTTCGCCTTACTCCCCAAAGCCGAAACCCAAAGGGCTTCCGAATACAGGTCTGCCGAAATATCGCCTCTGAAGCCATTCTCTGAAAATGGGATCAACAAAACAACTGACCCTTTTCCCGGGATAAATGATCTCTTTTTGGATCAGACTCTGTTTGATCCTGGCAACATTGCCGGTTGATCCCAGATCGTATTTCTCCCTTACGGATCTGGAATACAGCTGTCTGTGTTCATCTATGAGGGCTTCCAGAAAACTTAACTGCATGGGAGTCAAGCTATCTACCACCCTGACAAAGCCATAGTCATAGTGACGGAGCAGGTCGGTCATTGCCTTTTTAACAATCTCATCTGTACAGGTATGGTGTGTCCGCATTAAAGTATGCCATGCCAGTAGTTTCAGGTAGAATGGATGATTGTCCACAAGAGCGGACAGGTAGGAAGAGGTTTGGTATCCGATATTTTTCTGATGGTCATGAAAGAGTTTTCTGACGCTGGCTGACCTGTAGTTCAACGGATCGTGCTTCAGAACGAATACCCTGCCCAAACCTGCCAGCGGGCCAGGATGACGGACCACCTTCATGAAGTTCTGGGTATTGTTTCCGTAGAGACAGAAGATACAGTTCTTCTGCCTGATCAGTTTTATTTTCATTTT
>JAXGMU010000003.1:0-10672 GCA_040768485.1 Bacteroidales bacterium | reverse complement strand
TGAGGAAAGGCTGAGGGTCCATGAAACGGAAGAGAAGATGGGCATTGGCCATAAAAATGGCGATCCTGACTTTCTTTTTTTTTGCGATCAATCCTGGCAGCTTCATCGGATCCAGGTCGCTGTAGTAAGGTTTCAACCGGGCGGTTACCTCTGGAAATTTGTTTGAAAGTGTTGATTTAAATAGCTGAAGGAATGAATCTGTCGAGCGTGCCGATGAAATATTCACGTGGCAAAGACAGATATCTGAATTTTTTTCAACCAGTTGAAATCCAAGCTCGCGCGCATATTCATGCACTCCCTGCACCCTGTCCGCTGCAAGAATTATGTGCCTTTGGGCATTCAGTTCACCCAGGATCCTTTCAAATAACCAATCCTGTTCAATTTTTAAATCTGTATCGAGCTGTTCGAGTGAGAAAAAGGGCATATCCGTTTTCATGGTTTCACGAAGTCATTAAACTGTTACTTTTACTTAATGTTGTGAGTTTTCTAATATCTGTCCATCGTACATTAATTTTTATATAAGTCAGTATATCAGATAAATACAAGGATCCGCAAAGAGTACCCCAGGTTCGGGAAACTAACACAAATGTTCAAAAGTCATAAAATTGTGACTCCGTGATCTGGTGTAAACGGACACCCCCAGCGGGACTTCCAAAATGAGCGCAAAAGAACACCGCTTCTACCGAAATTCCAGCACCCATCAAGCAGGCCACGAAATACCCTATGACCATCCAAAAAAAAAAAGAAGGTCCACCTGAGACTTCCCGGGTTCGAAAGAGAAGGCAGCTGTTTTGAACAAAATGGACCCGGACAGGGTTATTGAAATACCCGGCGTGTTCTTCCGCAGGATCGGAATTACAGGTTGACCGCTGAACTTTTAATTTCCGGGGAATGCATTCCGGCAGCACCGGAAATATAAATTGATCGCGGAACTGTCGATTTGCGGGGAATGCGTTATTGCGGGATCAGGTTATAAATGGTATCTTAACGAACTCATGCAGCCTGCGTAAAAGAGCAACGCTTGGGGACTACCATCTGGTAGAATTTTCGTAATGTAAACCTGTCATGCAAACCTGTCATATAAACCTGAATGTAAACCTGTTATGTAAACCTGTCATATAAACCTGAATGTAAACCTGTTATGTAAACCTGTTATGTAAACCTGAATGTGATGTCGATACTCAAAGAAAGATTACAGCAGAAGATCGAGGAATGGAGGCCCAGAACCCAGAAACTCCTCAGTGACTACCGTGATGTGGTCGTGGACCAGGTGACCATCGGGCATGTCCTGGGGGGCATGCGGGGCCTGAAAAGTCTGGTGACCGACATTTCCTTTCTTGATCCCTATGAAGGGATCCGTTACCGCGGGTATACCCTGCCGGAAGTATTTGAGAAGCTTCCCAAAGCATCCGGTGCCGAGATGCCCTATGTGGAAGGACTTTATTTTCTGCTTCTCACCGGCGATATACCCACTGAGAAGGAGGTGGCGGACCTGGAAGATGAATTCCGCAAACGCCGTATCCTGCCCCGTTATGTATACGAGGTGATTGACGCGTTTCCGACCTTCTCCCCGCCCATGGCCATCTTTTCGGCAGCGATCCTGACCATGCAGCGGGAGTCCTTTTTCCATAAGAAATACCAGGGCGGGATCAACAAACTGGATTACTGGGATCCCACATTTGAGGATTCCCTGAACCTGCTGGCCAAACTGCCTGAGATCGCCGCGTACATCTATGCCAAACTATACAGGGACGGAAAAAGGATCCAGGCCAATCCCAACCTGGACATGGGTGCCAATTTTGCACATATGATGGGTATTCCCAAGCCTTACGATGATGTGGCGAGAATGAACTTCATCCTGCATGCCGACCATGAGGGTGGGAATGTGAGTGCCCATGCCGGACACCTGGTGGGCAGCTCACTCTCAGACATGTACCTTGCCATTTCTGCCATGATAAACGGACTCGCGGGTCCGTTGCACGGACTGGCCAACCAGGAAGTGCTCCGCTGGCTGCAGGATTTGATGGAGAAAATGAACGGACAGGTCCCCACGGAAGAGGAGATGAAACAGTTCGTCTGGGACACCCTCAACGCCGGACAGGTGGTTCCCGGTTACGGACACGCGGTGCTCAGGAAGACCGACCCGAGGTATACCCTGCAACGGGAATTCTGCCTGAAACATATGAAGGACGATTTGCTGTTCCAGTATGTGGACATGCTGTACAAGGTGGTGCCCCCGATCCTCAAAGAGCAGGGGAAGGCCAAGAATCCGTGGCCCAACGTGGATGCCCAGTCTGGTGTGATCAACTGGCATTACGGCATCACCGAATATGAATTCTATACCGTCCTGTTCGGCATCGGGAGGGCCATCGGGATCACCGCGAACCTCATCTGGGACAGGGCACTGGGTTACCCCATCGAAAGGCCCAGGTCGGTGACCACCGAGATGCTGGAAAAGATCGCCATGAAATCCAGGGAATTAAAATCCGCAAAAAAGGGAACCCTGCAGGAGTAGAAGCCTCAGCGCCCCAGCAGGTCCTTCATTTTTTTGATCAGTTCCTCCGCCTGAAAGGGTTTGCTCAGGTAGTCGTCCGCGCCCGCAGCGAGACAGCTGTCCCGGTCCCCCGTCAGGGCATACGCGGTGATCGCAATGATGGGAACGTGGGTGTCGCCTTTGGATTCGATCTCCCGGATCTTTTTTGTTGCGGTCAGCCCGTCCATCACAGGCATCTGGATGTCCATCAATATCAGATCGTACTGGTTCTGGTCGTGCATTTGCAGCGCGATCTCACCGTTGGCGGCCACTTCAATCTGTTTGACCCTGCTGGAGAGACTGAGCAATACGATCTTCTGGTTGATTTCATTGTCCTCCACCAGGAGAATTCTTGCCTCTTTCAATGCCAGGGGTTTCCGGGCCTCCCCGACTGCTTCTTTCCCGGCCTCGGGCTCCATTACCACCCGGGTCGGGTCTTTGGTGAAGTCCAGGAAGAATGACAGGGTGGCATGGTGGACCGTATCGATGGCAGAGATCCCGCTTTCGCTTTCCAGCAGCAGGTTGTATGCGGTGGCCAGGTGTGAGCTTGCGGGGGCGTTCCCTCGCTTCAGGGTGTTCATATAGATCACCAGATCCTCACCCAGGTCCGATTCCACCGAAAAACTGAACTCCAGCCGCACCTGGCTGGGGGTTTCACGCAGGTTCTCGATGACGACCATGACGGGGGCGCGGCTGTTCTTGTAAATGCTCAGTCCTTTGATCAGGTTTACTACCAGGTTTCGCAGCAGACTTGGATCACCGATCAGAAAGTGCCTGATTGAGTCGGTGCGCTCCACAGTCACCTTCTCCTTGAATGTCTGGTCGGATTTAAGGATCCTGACCGCCTCATCCAGCACCCGGTCCAGGTCAAATGAGATGATGCTCTTTTTGAAATCAATGATCCCCGGCGAGGCGATTTCAACAATATTGTTCACATCCTCGATCAGGTTGTTGGTGGAGGCCCTGAGCGTTTCCATCAGTTCCTTCTGTTCAGAGGAGAGCCTGCTGTCGTGCACCAGGTGATTGATCAGGGTGATGTTGCTCAGGGAGGTCCGGAGCCGGTGGGACAGCTTGGAGATGAAGTCGTCCTTCTGGTACACCTGCGTCTCGTAAAGGTTCCTGGACTCCTTCAAACCGGCCACCAGTTTCCGGTTGGAGCGTTCCACGAAAATGGAGATCAGGATCATCAGCGTGTAGAGGGAGAAAAACACCACCGTATTATAGGCATTCAGGTGAATGGCCCGCCCGAATACCGAAAGAAAGTTCACCGGCAGGGTCAGGATCCCCAGGAAAACGGGGACCAGAATTCCGTGGCGGCCGTTGATGCTCACCGCGGCCAGCGGGAAGAGCAGGTAAAGGGACATGGTCAGCGGTCCCGCGATCCCCACGTCGAACAGGTATCCTGTCAGGAACAGCACACCGGTGAGTCCCAGTATCAGCATGCTGTTCAGATCGGCATACCTGGCAGGAGGCACTACGAAAAAGATGGCAAAAGCCACCAGCAGGAAGGCCCCGGTCAGCAACGCGGGCCTGGTGGCACCGGTAATGATGAGCCACAGGAATGAGATGGACAGGAGGATGACAAGGATCAGGTGGTACAGGTTGATCCTCCTGATCCGGTTTGCCAGGAATTCCTCCTTCTGATCATTGATTCCGTACGAAATAATTCGTTGCAGGAGACCGGGGAACATGGATCCGACAGATAATGGCTTTCAGGACAAAGTAAGAGAATTTTTGCACATCGTTAAAGAATATTGGCTTTATTTTTGTATCATAAGAAGATAGAAGTTAGTAATTTTGAACCGAGGAGGAGTTATGGGAACGTTCAGGAGGATATCAGGTTTGATGGCGTTGCTGCTGTTGGCAGGGGGACTGGTTGCCCAGGAACCCGGGGAACAGGCTGCCCGGGAAACCGGTGAACAGGCTGCCCAGGAACCCGGAGAACAGGCCACCCGGGAAACCGGTGAACAGGCCGCCCGGGAAACCGGTGAACAGGCCGCCCGGGATGACCAGGTTAAAGGGGAGCGGGACATGGTGGCGTACACGACCGACTTCGAATTCCGCGACGGGATCTACGCCAATTTTGAAATGGTGAAGCAAAACCAGCCCATTCCCCCGGCTCGTATCGTGTCCGATGTGGACCTGTTCGACAGGGATTTCTACGACAAGGTCACCTCCGGCAAGGAGATCACCATCTACGATGAGAACGGGGTGAGAAAAGTGATGCAGACAGAGAAGATCTGGGGGTACGGAAGGAACGGAGCATTGTACATCAACGTGGGCTCGTCCTTTCACAGGATCAGTTATGTGGGCGGCATTTCACACTTTGTGGCATCCATCACCACCTACAATCCGCGCTACTACGATCCGTATTACTACAATCCCTACTATTACAACTCCTATTACTACAACCGTTATATGAATCCCAGGTCCAACTACGCAAGCACGGAGCTCAGGCAGTACCTTCTTGATTTTGAGACAGGCAAGGTGATGGAATATGAAATTGAGTCCGTGGAAGTGCTGCTCATGAAGGACCCGGAGCTGTATGATGAATACAGCGCATTGCGGAACCGGAAGAAGAAACAGATGAAATTTGTCTTCATCAGGCGGTTCAATGAGAGGAACCCGCTCTATTTCCCCGCCGATTGAATCTTTTAATAATCAACATAGAATCCCTGATCTGATGAACCGGAAGAAATCGACCGCTTTCCTGTGCCTGACCGTGTGGTTTTCCCTTTCCCTGCATGCCCAGCGGGAATACCTGCCCACACCGGAGGACCTGCAGCATTTTTACACCACCACCACCTATGTGGTCCTGCACGACAATCCCATCTCGGAGTACAACTTTGAGATCCAGGATGCCATCAACAAATACTGGAACATCACCGACTATGAATTCATCAATTTCAGGGATTTCGGGGAGAAAAGCAGGGACAAGAACGGGACTTTCCTCTATACGGCGGCCGTTTCATTTGAAAAGGATAAGACCAATGCCCGGTATCTCTTCCTGTGCCTTTCCCTCGGAGGGGATCACGAGAAGCTGGATGAGATGAAGGACATCACCAACCTCCCGCTCGGCTATTACGGTGTGGATGAGGACCATTATTCCTATAAACTGGGTACCATGATCCGGTTCATGCAGGACCATATCCGGCTGATCACAGAACATCCGGAGATGGTCTCCCAGAATGTGTTCAAACATTACAATGACAACATGGCGGATATCCGGGGCAAAACCCTTTATTTTGTGAAGGAGGAGCTTGCCCGGGAGGTCTCTTCCGGGGCAAAGATCGGGGCCGTGTATCCCCTTCCGGTAAAGGTTGTGGAGCGGGAAGAGATCAGGAACCTGATCATGAAAGGGGATCAGGATGCCGTGTTCCTGCACAAGGTGGGTCCCGAGGGAAGGCAGCAGGAGGCAAGGGTCTACAAGATCCTGATCGGAGCGGCTGATGCAAAATTTTACTACTTCGATTACCACAGAGCCAGTGAAAAGAATCCCGATGCATTTCTCGAAAGCGATTTTAAAAAACTGGCAAAAGCCATTCAATAGGAGGATTCAGTTCAATGGCCGATAAACCATCCATTCCAAAAGGCACACGCGATTTCACACCCCTGGAAATGACCAGGAGGAATTTCATTTTCGACACCATCCGGAAGATCTTCACCACCTACGGATACCTTCCCATCGAAACCCCGGCCATGGAGAACCTTTCTTCCCTGATGGGGAAATACGGGGAAGAAGGAGACAAGCTCCTGTTCCGGATCCTGAACTCGGGCGATTTCAGGAGCGGGATTGCGCGGGAGGAGCTGGTTTCCGCACCGGCCGGGAGGCTCGGCAACATGATCTCCGGGAAAGGCCTTCGCTATGACCTTACGGTACCCTTTGCCCGTTTCGTGGTGCAGCACAGGGGAGAGATCCTTTTCCCTTTCAGGCGGTACCAGATCCAGCCCGTCTGGAGGGCCGACCGTCCCCAGAGAGGACGGTACAGGGAGTTTTACCAGTGTGATGTGGACGTGATCGGCAGTGATTCGCTGCTGAACGAATATGAGCTGGTGTGCATCATGGACGATGTGTTCGCGGCGCTCGGGATGAAAACGGTGATCAGGGTGAACAACCGCAGGGTGCTTGCGGGGGTGGTGGAGGTGATGGGCGAAGCGGGCCGGATGACGGAGATCACGGTCTCCATTGACAAGCTGGAGAAGGTGGGAATGAAAGGGGTGATGGAAGAGCTCGCGGAGAAGGGAGTGGGGGCCGCATCCCTGGAGAAGCTGCAGCCGCTGCTGACCAGGAAGGGAAGCAACAGGGAGAAACTGGATTTTCTGAAAGGCTACCTGGAAGGATCTGCCGCAGGGAAGGGGGGACTGGAGGAAATGAACCGGCTCCTGGATTACCTGGAAGCCGATCCCCCAAAGGCGGAGGTGGTCTTCGACATGACCCTGGCAAGGGGACTGAACTACTATACGGGCACCATCTTCGAGGTGGTCTCCAACGAAGTGAAGATGGGAAGCATCTGCGGGGGAGGGAGGTATGACGATTTGACGGGGATATTCGGACTGGAAGGGGTTTCCGGGGTGGGGATCTCCTTCGGGGCGGACCGGATCTACGATGTGCTGGAGCAGCTGGACCGCTTCCCGGCACAGGCCACCATGGATACACGGGTCCTGTTCGTCAATTTCGGGGAAAGGGAGGCCATGCACGTTTTCCCGGTCCTCGGCCGCCTCAGGCAGGAGGGCATCCCCTCCGAGCTGTATCCCGATCCGGTGCGGATGAAAAAACAAATGAGTTACGCCAATGCCAGGAACATTCCGTTCGTGGCCCTGATGGGCGAGGAGGAGCTCCGGGAGGGTGTGGTCACGCTGAAGGAGATGGCATCGGGGAGCCAGGAGCGGCTTGATCCCGATGCACTGGTACGCAGGCTGGCTGTCCAATAACATCCGTGCTTCCCGCGACTTGTCGGTTTTTTTTCTGTAATTCAGGCTACAAATCTGAAGATTTTCCGGACAACATGAAAAACGTGCATCTGGTCACCACGGAAGAGATCGGCTGGGAGAAGATCTCCCGGATCATTTCCCGGCGGCAGAAAATAGACCTCTCCGGCGAGGTCATCGAAAAAATCAACAAATGCAGGGAATACCTGGACCGGCGACTGGACAGCGGCGGTGAGGTCCTGTACGGGATCAACACCGGTTTCGGTTCCCTATGCAATACGGTGATCCCCCGCGATCAGCTGGGATTGCTTCAGAAGAACCTGGTGATGTCCCACGCATGCGGAATGGGGGAGGAGGTACCCGCGGAGATCACCAGGCTCATGCTTCTGCTGAAGGTGCAGTCGCTTTCCTACGGCAATTCCGGGGTGCAGCTGAAGACGGTCCGACGCCTGGTGGACATGTACAACCATGACATCCTTCCGGTGGTGTACACATACGGGTCACTGGGGGCCTCGGGCGACCTGGCGCCGCTGGCGCACCTGAGCCTTCCGTTGCTGGGCATGGGGGACGTGTATATGAAGGGAAAGCGGACGAAGGCCGCGGGGGTGCTGTCCGAAATGGGCTGGGAACCCATCGAGCTGCAGAGCAAGGAGGGACTGGCACTGCTTAACGGCACCCAGTTCATGAGCGCATACGGAGTGTATCTCTGTCTCCGGGTATTCAAGCTTTCCAGGCTGGCAGACATCATCGGGGCCCTCTCCCTGGATGCCTTTGACGGGCGGATCGAACCTTTCCATGAACTGGTCCAGCTGATCAGGCCCCACCAGGGGCAGATCGGGACAGCCGCCCGCATCCGGTGGATCCTGGAGGGGAGCGAACTGATCAACCGTCCGAAGGAACACATCCAGGATCCCTATTCCTTCAGGTGCATCCCCCAGGTGCACGGTGCATCCAGGGATTCCATCAATTACGTGGCCTATGTTTTCCAGCGGGAGATCAACTCGGTCACCGACAATCCCACCATCTTCCCGGACGAGGAAATGATCATCTCTGCGGGGAATTTCCACGGTCAGCCGCTGGCCCTCGCCCTGGACAACCTGGCCATTGCCATGAGTGAGATGGGGAACATCTCGGAACGGCGGACCTACCAGCTGCTGTCGGGCAGCAGGGGATTGCCTCCCTTTCTGGTGGCCAATCCGGGACTCAATTCAGGGTTCATGATCCCCCAGTATACCGCTGCCTCCATGGTAAGCCACAACAAGCAGCTCTGCACCCCGTCCTCGGTCGATTCCATTGAATCATCACAGGGTCAGGAGGACCATGTGAGCATGGGGGCCAATGCGGCCATCAAGGCATACGGGGTGATGCTCAACCTGGAGCGGATCCTGGCCATCGAGCTTTATAATGCCGCCCAGGCCCTGGAATTCCGGCGGCCGGCAAAAACCAGCCCCTTCCTTGAAGGATTTGTGAAGGCGTACCGCGAAAAGGTTCCCTTTGTGGATGAGGACAAGGTGATGTTCGGGGATATGGAAGCCAGCGTGCAGTTCCTGCGCGAGGTGGAGCCCGGTCTGCCCGAAGGGATCTAGCCCATACCCGGAGCCGGCACCCGGTCGATGCCGCGGTCCGCTCCCGGCGCCAGGTCGATGCCGCGGTCCGCTCCCGGTCCGGGACCCATGTTGCTGCCCCCGCCTCTTCTGCCGTCATTACCTTCCCCGCGTTTCCTGAGCTGCCGGATCAGATGCATCCTGAAATCCCTTTCCACCTTGTACAGCAGCAGTACTTTTTTCGGGGGAAGGATTTTCATGAACTTCTCGTGGAATTCCTTCTGCAGCGCGTGCTTGTCGTCCTTTACCTGCATGATCTTGTCCAGTGCCTGGGTGATCTCCTGGTCGGTCATGTTCTGGACGTTGCTGTGGCAGTACCTGTACATGTTCCGCTCATCCTCATCCAGCCGCAGTTTGCGGTTGTAGAAATCATTGTAGATGGGCCAGAACTTCCCCTGTTCGGACGGGGTAAGGGACAGCTGCTCGTTATAATAAGATTCCATCTCCTGCTTGAACCGTTCGATCTGCTCATCGGTCTGGGCCCGTAGGGAGGTGATCCACAGGGGCATGCACAAGAGGATCAGGGTGGTCAGTGTTTTCGTCTGTATTGTCTTCATGGTCCTGTTTCTTTTTACTTATTCGGTGATCAGGTCAAGTTCCACCTCGTTCAGTGCCAGGTGCTGGATGGCCTGCTCCAGGTACTCTTCCTCCTCGTCAACCGTGGCATTCCCCATCAGTTCCAGGAGGTAGAGGTCCGCGTCGGACAGGTCCATGTTTTCCAGCAGTGAGAGGGTCGGATAATCGGAGATCCGGGATTCATCGGAGGTAATCACCCGGATCAGGGGGTAGGTCACCAGTGCAAGCATGATCACCGCTGCCGCAATGGCGATCCTCAGCCGGTCGGGACTCCGCAGGCGGCGCACGGGAACCCGTGCGGCCTCTTCCTCCCGGATCCGCTGCTGAAGCCTGCCGGCAAAGGTTTCAAAATAACCTTCCGGCACCCTGAAAGGATTGCTTTTCAGCCTTTCATCCTTTTCCAATGCGCTGTTTTGTTTTTCTGACATCTTGCTATCCAGTTATTCGTTAGACTCTTATGAAAGGTAAAGGTTTAATGTTTATCCAGCATGGCTTCGATCTTCCTGACCGCATGGTGGTACGAGGCTTTCAGCGCCCCCACCGAGGTTTTCAGGACCTCTGCCATCTCATCATATTTCATTCCGTCGAAATATTTCATGTTAAAAACCAGCCGTTGTTTCTCGGGCAGTTTCAGGATCGCCTGCTGCAGTTTCAGCTGGATCTCATCCCCGTCAAACCAGGGATCGCTCTCCAGCTGTCCCCCCACCGTATGCTCCACCTCCTCGATGGGGGTTGTGCGCCTTCTTTTCTTCTGCTTCAGAAACGACAGGGCTTCGTTGGTGGCGATCCGGTAGAGCCAGGTATACAGCCTGGAGTCGGACCGGAAATCGGACATGGATCTCCAGATCTTGATAAAGGTGTTCTGCAGCACATCGTCCGCGTCCTCATGGTCAATGACGATCTTCCGGATATGCCAGTAGAGCTTCTCCTGGTATTTCTGCACCAGCTGGTTGAATGCCGTCTCCTCCCTTCCCGGGGTGCTGATCCCCTCGATGATCTCCCTGTCATCCCATTCAGCCATCGGCAAGCG
>JAXGMU010000002.1:40073-168865 GCA_040768485.1 Bacteroidales bacterium | reverse complement strand
AAAACATATGGGGAAGGGGGAAGGGGGCCTGAAAAGGGCGCTGGGATACTATTCCCTTACGAACATCGTGGTTGCCAACATGATCGGGGCGGGGATCTTCACCACCTCCGGTCTATTGATCACCCGGTTGTATGATCCGCTGCTGATGCTGGTCCTCTGGCTGGCCGGGGGGATCCTCGCATTATGCGGTGCGATGAGCTACGCTGAGCTGGGAGCCAGGTACCCCGAGGCAGGCGGAGAGTATATATTCCTCTCCAGGCTTTTTTCTCCGTTGCCGGGTTTCCTCAGCGGGTGGGTTTCATTTGTGGTGGGATTTTCCGCACCTGTCGCAGCCTCTTCACTGGCATTCAGTGAGTACCTGGTCCGGGCCGTTCCCCCGGGAGGCATTGCGGAAGACCCCCTCCTTCTGAAGAAGGCGATCGCCCTGGGGATCATTCTCCTCTTCACACTGATCCATTCGCTCGGTCTCAGGTCAGGTGCCCGTTTTCAGAATGTCCTCACCATGATCAAGATCCTGCTGATCACGGGATTCCTGTTTGCGGGATTCCTCGCCGGGGACGGCAGCATGGAGCATTTCACCCAACAAATCAGTGGCAGTCCCCCGCACACCCGGTTCAGATCGGCCGGGTGGGCCCTGATCCTCATCATGTTCTCCTACAGCGGGTGGAATGCTTCCACCTATGTGGGATCAGAGATCCGGGAGCCCGGAAGGAACATTCCCCGTTCGCTGATCACGGGAACCCTGGTGGTGACCTTCATCTACCTGGCGCTGAATGCCCTCTTCATCTATGCCATCCCGGCCGGTGAGATGAGCGGTGTCATTTCTGTCGGGGGACTGGCGGCAAGTAAGATGTTCGGCATAACGGCCGACCGCTTCTTCTCGGCTTTCATCGCCCTGATCCTGCTCTCTTCCATCAGCGCCTACATGATCATCGGGCCGAGGGTCTATTTCGCCATGTCCGGGGCAGGCCACTTTTTCAGGGCGGCCGGACGTGTGAACCGGTTCAACGTACCCGGCTTTTCCATCATCGCGCAGAGCCTGCTGGCGGTGGTCTTTGTCGTCTCGGGGACTTTCGACCAGATCCTGACCCTGCTGGGCTTCTCCCTGGGTGTGTTCCCCGTGCTCTGCGTGATCGGTGTATTCAGGCTGAGGATGAAAGGGCTCTCCGTGCTGAAGATGCCGGGCTACCCGTTCCTGCAGATCCTGTTCATTGCTGCCTCCCTCTCCATCCTTTTCCTCACCTTCCTGGAGCGTCCTGTCGAATCGGGGATCGCCCTGGGGGTCATCACGGCGGGAGTGCCCCTCTATTACCTGGTGAGACGAACCAATCCGGATTAAACGGTCTTTCAGTTATTAAGTCAAACAATATAAGCAGACGTACTGCGAACGGACTCTGAACTTAATATGCTCATAATCAAATATGTAACAGAAATGAACAAATGTGTCATGCCGACCTGCATCCTCCTCCTTTTGCTCTTTATGCAAGGGATGTGGCTGTGGGGTCAGCAACAGGAAGAAGGCGAAATCACAGGCAGGGAAAATGCGGTAAAGGTGTTCATCGACTGTGACCGCTGTGACATCAACTACATCCGCGAACAGATCCCCTATGTGAATTATGTGAGGGATGTGAAGGAGGCGCAGGTGTATATTCTTGAAACCGGTGAAAACACCGGAAGCGGGGGCAGGAAATACACTTTCATCTTTCAGGGTCAGGACGATTACCGGGGGATCAATGACACCCTGGTCTACGCATGCAGGCCTGATGACTCGGAGGACTATATCCGGACCTGGCGGACCCAGATGATAAAGATGGGGCTCATGCGTTACGTGGCAAGGACCCCCCTGTACAGTGAGGTGAAGATCGGTCATACCGAAAACATGGTTCAGCAGGAAGTGGTTGACCGCTGGAACAACTGGGTGTTCGAGATCGAAGCGGAACCCAATTTTGACATTGAAGAATCATTGAAAAGATTTTTCCTCCGCAACTCGGCATCTGCGGTAAGGATCACCCACAAGTGGAAGATGGAATTTGATTTTGATTACCACTTTTCACGGACCAGGTACATGTATGAAGATACCCTGTATACCACTGAAAGCACCTATTCGGGCCTTGATGTGCTGGTGGTGAAAAGTCTGGGGGAGCACTGGTCAGCCGGTTTGCGCACCGACCTGGTCTCATCCACCTATTCCAATTTGAATTTCGGGGTGGATTTCTTTCCATCGGTGGAGTATAATGTTTTCCCCTATTCCAGGTCGACCCACCGGCAGCTGAGGATCCTGTACGGAGTGGGAGGTGCATACAATGTGTACCATGACACCACGATTTTTGACAGGATCCGGGAAACGCTGTGGCTGCATCAGCTCCAGATCGCTTACCAGGTGGTTGAAAAGTGGGGTTCCA
The DNA here is from genome assembly GCA_040768485.1 of Bacteroidales bacterium. Classification (GTDB taxonomy): domain Bacteria; phylum Bacteroidota; class Bacteroidia; order Bacteroidales. Next base: position 166,463 of record JAXGMU010000002.1, on the reverse strand, counting down.
TCAATGTTTCTCTGGAAGGGTCCAATTATTTTCATGATTTCAGCAAGAACAGGATCGAACTCGGCGGGGATATTTCCATTCGTTTGCTGAAGGGGCTTTCCCTTAGCATCGAGGGGAGGGTTGCACGGATCCATGACCAGCTCACTTTGAGGAAGGGGGATCTTTCGGAGGCCGATATATTGTTACATCTTACCGAGCTGGAGACCGATTACAGTGTGGGAGGGGAGATCGGCCTGACCTACACGTTCGGTTCCATTTACAACAACATCGTCAATCCCAGGTTCGGAAACGGACGGTACTGGTAACAAACCGGAATATGGTTATATTTGGCAGATGAAAAAGTTGTTTTTCCTGGTTGTATCGATCGCTGTCCTGGCATCTACTGCCCGGGCCCAGCAGTTGCCTGATTCTGTCTATGTCAAAACGGGATTTATCACTTCCATCCGGTCGGAGCACCTGGATCAGGAGCGGAGATTATTCATTCACCTTCCGGTGGATTACGACAGCTCGCAGCCTTTCCCCCTGGTGATTCTCCTGGACGGGGAGGCTTCATTCAAGGCATTTGCCAGTGCCACCGAACTGATGAACTGGCAGAAGCTGATCCCCTCATGTATCGTGGTGGGGATCCCCAATGTGGACAGGAACCTGGATTATGCACCCTATATGGAACGGGTACCCAACAGCGGCAGGGCGGAGAAGATGATCGCTTTTTACAAAGAGGAGCTCTTCCCTTTCCTGGAATCCCGGTTCAACATCGGGATGAAGATCATCTGGGGCCACTCCTTCCTTGGTTTCTTCACCATCTATGTGATGCTCGAGGAGCCGGAGCTTTTCGACGCCTACCTGGCCACCAGTCCGGTTTTTCGTTTCCTGGACCAGGTCTTCGATCCGGAGACGATGTTCGATAAGATTTCCGGCAATGAGACCCGGTTTTACATGAGCCTGGGAGGGGAGGAGCTGGTGACGGAGGCTACCAAGAACTTCGCTCTGAAACTTGAGAGCGATGCGCCCGACTCGCTGATCTGGGAGTTCAGCGTGAAACCGGACAAGACCCATGATTCCAATGCCATCATCGGGTATATGGACGGACTGGAGTTTGTCTTTACGGGTCCCGGACAAACGCATGACTGAGTTTCCGGGTACATTCATGGATCACCATCAAGACCATCCGCTGCACGATTTTTACAGCAAGATCCATGCACGGTACGACCTTGTGAACCGGGTCTTCACATTCGGCAGGGACAGGGCCTGGAGGAGAAAAGCAGCGACCGAATGCCTGCTCGCACGGCCTCTCCGGATCCTGGACCTCTGTACCGGCACGGGTGATTTCCTGATCGAACTGGCCCGGCAGGCAGAAGATCCGCTCGAGCTGACAGGATTCGATTTCAGCGCCTCCATGCTCGGGCTGGCCAGGAGGAAGAGCGGGGGACTGGCAGAACGGTCCGGGATCCGCTCCCTTTCATTCGTGGAAGGGGATGCTGCCGGCATGCCTTTCCCAAACGATTCCTTCGATGCCGTGGGGATCACCTTCGGGATCAGGAACCTGCTGTATAAAAACTCACGTGCCGGTCAGCATCTGTCAGAAATAAGACGGGTGCTGAAACCGGGCGGACGGCTGGTCATTCTGGAAAGCGGCCGCCCCGGGAATGCCATCTGGCGGCAGGCCAATACCCTTTACCTCAAACTGATCCTACCCCTCCTGGGAGGATTGCTTTCAGGGAACCTGGCCGCCTACCGCTACCTGTCGGAATCATCCAAGAATTACTATACAATCGATGAGATGGGCGGGATCCTGGAGAAAGCGGGATTCGGGGTGCTCAGAGGCAAGCCGCTCTTCCTGGGTTCGGTGATGCTGGTGGTGTCGGAAAAAAGGGACTGAAAAATGTGTATCTTTGACGGAAGAATGAGATAATGACCATCGACGAGTTGAACCGGACCTGCAGAGGTTCCTTTATGGACCTGCTTCACATCGAGTTCACCGCGTTTTCCGATACCGCGGTGGAAGCGGTTATGCAGATCACCTCCGAACACCACCAGCCCCTGGGTGTGGTGCACGGCGGTGCCCTCATCTCCCTGGCAGAATCGGTGGGAAGCGTGGGTTCGGTACTTCAGGTGGACCCGGAAAAATTCAGCGTGTACGGATCGGTGGTATACACACAGCACCTTTCTCCTGCAAAGGAGGGGAAGCTGGTGGCAAGGGCCTCGATCCTGTCGAAAAGTGATTTTAAACATATCTGGGACGTGGAAATTAGGGATGAGAAAGGGCAACTTATTTCCATCAGCCGTGTTACTAATAGTATCAAACCCATCAAACAGGAGGCGGATTAGCTGAGCGTAAGAAACATGAGCGAATATCTGACCAGGATCCACGACATCTGCATCTCCGGAAACATCCCTTTTGTCACCTTCCGCCTCCCCGGGCAGGACCAATCCACCACCTATATCCAGACCTCGGCCGACCATGTGCAGTGGAATGCGGTCCGGGAGATCTCCAGCATGGACGGATTTCTCATGGCGCCGTTCGATACGGGGAACGGCGACAGCTGCGTTCTGGTGCGTCCCGATTTGGTGATTGAGGGAGATTCAATTGAATCGTCCATAGTAAACCGGCTCTCCGGGATGGAGGGGTGCGGATCTTCTCTCAGGGAAGAGAACCCGCCGGTGGTGACCGGACGGGAAGCCTACTTGGATCAGGTGGGATCCATCAAAGCCAGTATCTCGAAAGGCGCCTTCCAGAAAGCGGTGCTTTCGCGGATCAGGACCATCGAAGGGAATTATGTATCCATTATTCCCAGGATGTTCAGGACCCTGTGCAAAAAATATCCCGAGGCCTTTGTGTATCTTTTCAAAAGCTGCGGACAATTCTGGATGGGCGCTTCACCGGAACCGTTGCTCAGGCGGATGAACGGGAAAATCTCCACGGTCTCCCTGGCAGGCACCGTGCCCTATGCGGAAAAGTACATGGATGTGAACCGGTGGACCGCCAAGGAGGTCCTGGAACAGGAGTATGTGACCCGTTACATCCACGATGTACTCAGGAGTTTCCGGATCGGCGACTACCGGGTGGGTTCTCCTTATGTGAAGAAAACCGGCAGCCTGTTGCACCTCTGCACCGACTTCAGCTTCAATTTCGACAGGATCGCATCCCGCCTGTGGGAGTTCGTGGACTCACTGCATCCAACACCGGCTGTGGCAGGACAGCCAAGGGAGGAAGCCGTCTCCTTCCTCCGTGAGCTGGAACCGCACAACCGCGGTTATTATACCGGTTTTCTGGGTCCTGTCAGCCGGGAAGGGGACATTGATCTGTTTGTGAACCTGAGATGTATGAAAATCACACCGGGTTATCTTGCACTGTACACGGGCGGGGGCATCACCCTGGACTCCGATCCGCAGGCCGAGTGGGATGAAACCCGCTGGAAAGCGGAATCGCTTCTGAAGATCCTCCGCATCTACATCAGGGACCTGGCTCCCTTACATGAAGCGCAACCAACATATCGCTGATCTGGCCCCTGTCCTCGCGGGACAGAAGATCCACCATGTGATCATATGCCCCGGAAGCCGCAATGCGCCCCTGATCCAGCTATTCACATCGGATCCGTCCTTCCGTTGCCACAGCATCGTTGATGAACGCTCAGCAGGCTATGTGGCCCTGGGCATGGCAAGGCAGCTGCAGGAGCCCGTGGCGGTTGTCACCACCTCTGGAACGGCGGTCCTCAATCTTGCCCCCGCCGCGGCGGAAGCACATTTCCAGCATGTCCCGCTGGTACTGGTCACAGCCGACCGTCCCCGCGAATCCGTTCCCCAGTTCGACAACCAGGTCATCGACCAGCAGGAGCCGTTCATCAGGAATTCAAAGGGATTCTTCCAGTTCCCGGCAGGGGCCGGAAACGAGGGACAGTTGCAGGAAATAGGCGGGCACGTGCAGACCCTGGTCCGGGAGGCGTGCTCCTTCCCCGAAGGGCCGGTCCACTTCAATGTGCCGCTTGAGGAGCCGCTGTATGAACCGCTGCCCCCTCCCCGCGAGAACCAGCCCCCTTCCGGCGAGAACCTTCCCAAACAGGGAAAAAACCACCCTGTGAAAAAGAGCAGCCGGAACCGGTGGAAGCGGATTTCTTCCGGTACCAGGCTGCTCGTGCTGGCAGGCGCGGGCAGACATGGCGGGGAGATTCCCGCTCTCCTGGAATCCATGGCCAGGAAATACGGGACTGTGGTGGTGGCGGAAAACATCGCCAACCTGCCGTCAGACCGGTTCATCGCCAATCCGGAACTGCTGCTGAACGCGGCGGGCGAAAAGGAGCTTAAGGAGCTGACCCCGGAGCGGTTGGTGGTGTTCGGGGGACAGGTGGTCTCGAAACGGATGAAACTCTTTCTGAAAGCCCATCCTCCCGGTGAGATCGTGCTCCTGGAGAATGATCCGGAAGGAGGATTGCGTACACTTCTGGAAACACTGGAGGGGTCGGCCAAAAGAACAGACGACGAAGAAGACGGACGCTTCGGTGGATATCCGGAGGCATGGAAAAGGCTGGAGGGAAAAGCGCTCGCCCAGGCAGTTGATTTTCTGGAAAGGACGCCGTTCAGCAACCTGGCTGTGATTCACCGGACGATGTCCTCCCTGCCGGCAGGGACGGTCCTCCACCTGGGGAACAGTTCCGTGATCCGGTATTCCCAGCTGCTGCCCATGCGAAAGGACCTGCAGTACTTCTCCAACCGGGGCACGTCGGGGATCGACGGTGTGGTCTCCACAGCCGTGGGGGCAGCCATGGTATCTGCCGGGCAACACCTGCTGCTGGTGGGAGATCTGTCCTTTGTGTATGATTCCAATGCGCTCTGGAACAAGGATTTTCCGGCGAACCTGAAGATCGTGGTGGTGAACGACGGGGGAGGAGGGATCTTCCGGCTGCTTGAGGGACCCGATCGCATGCCGTTTTTCGAGGAATATTCCGTAACCCGCCATCCGGTCTCCCTGGAACTGCTGAGCCGCTCGTTCGGAAGGGAACATCTGAAGGCTGACGGGCTGGACGAGCTGGAAGAAAAACTGAATCTTCTCCTGGCACCGGACTCCGGCATCAATGTCCTGGAGGCTGACACCTCGGGCAGCGAAAATAGTCGTATCTTTAAGTCGTTTCTGAACCATCACCATTCATCCTATGGAGAAAAGAAACTGGAAGACCATCAGGGAGTTTGAAGAGATAAAGTTCGATTTTTTTGAAGGCATTGCAAAGATCACCATCAATCGTCCCCGCGTCCACAACGCGTTTACCCCTGACACCACACGGGAGATGAGCGAGGCTCTCGTGGCGTGCAGGGAGATGCAGGAAGTCCGGGTGGTGATCCTTACCGGGGAGGGGGATAAGGCCTTCTGCAGCGGAGGTGACCAGCATGTGAAAAGCTTTGCAGGTTACGTGGGAAAGGACGGGGTGCCCAGGCTCAACATCCTGGATGTGCAGCGGCAGATCCGGAGTCTTCCCAAACCGGTCATTGCCATGGTCAACGGCTATGCCATCGGGGGGGGACATGTGCTGCATGTGGTCTGTGACCTCACCATTGCTTCGGAAAATGCCAGGTTCGGGCAGACGGGGCCGCGTGTGGGCAGCTTCGATGCGGGATTCGGTTCCTCTTACCTGGCACGGCACGTGGGACAGAAGAAAGCCAGGGAGATCTGGTTCCTGTGTGAACAGTACACGGCTGCGCAAGCCATGGAAATGGGGATGGTGAACAAGGTGGTGCCCATTGAACAGCTGGAGGACACCACGGTGGAATGGTGCAAAAAGATCATGCAGCACAGTCCGGTTGCCCTGCGCATGATCAAGGCGGGTCTCAATGCCGAGCTGGACGGTCAGGCCGGGATCCAGGAGTTGGCGGGAAATGCCACCATGCTGTACTACATGACCGACGAAGCGCGGGAGGGCAAGGAAGCTTTCCTGGAGAAAAGGAAACCCGACTGGGACAGGTTCCCGGGGCTTCCCTGAACCAATCACGCCGGGCGGTTGTTAAATGACACTGACATGAACAAGTTTTCCATATGGATCAGGGCGTTCCGCCTGCGCACCCTTCCCCTGGCCCTGTCTGCCACCATCCTGGGGTCCTTTCTTGCATTTGAGGAAGGAAGGTTCAAATGGGGGGTGTTCATCTTTGGAACCTGTACCACCCTCTTCCTGCAGATACTGTCGAATCTGGCCAATGACTACGGTGATGCCAGGAAGGGAACCGACAACAGCCAGCGGCTCGGTCCACTGCGGGTGACCCAGACCGGCCTGGTGACCCTGAGGGAGATGCGGTGGATGATCACCCTCTTTGTGATCCTGAGCCTGATTTCAGGTTCGATGCTGATCTGGTCGGGACTGGGAAGGGACCACCTGTTGCTGTATGCGGTGTTCTTCCTGCTTGGCTTTTCAGCCATCTATGCGGCGGTGAAATATACCATCGGTAAAAAGCCTTACGGCTACCTGGGTTTCGGGGACATCATGGTTTTCATCTATTTCGGGATCCTTGGGGTGGCGGGAACCTATTTCCTGCATACCCGCACCTTCCATCCCGCCATCCTGCTTCCCGCATCATCCATCGGATTGCTCAGTGTGGGTGTGTTGAACCTGAACAACATGAGGGACCGGGAAAATGACGAGCTCAACGGGAAACAGACCCTGGTTGTGCGCATGGGGATCACATGGGCCAAAGTGTACCACGTGGGACTGCTGTTCACGGCATTTCTTCTGGGAATCACATATACGGTCATCAATTTTGATTCCTTTCTCCAGCTGATGTTCCTGTTGCCCCTGCCCCTTCTCGCATCTGACGTTCAGAAAGTACTGACCAACACGGTCCCCGTGGAGCTGAATGCCGAACTGAAAAAACTGGCAGTTGCCACCCTGCTGTTTTCTCTTTCATTCGGAATCGGACTCATTCTCTGAACAGTGCAGGCATCATTCACTCCATACTCTCTTGATTTCAAATGGCCTGCGGGGACTTCCCGCGGGATCCTCCGGACGAAGCAGAGCTGGTTTATCAGGCTGCGGCAGGGGGATGTGACCGGGATCGGGGAGGTCTCCTACATTCCGGGCCTGGGTGCGGAGGGAGCGGAAGAACTGGAAAGACAGATCCACCATGTCTGCAGGCTGATCAGCCGCGGAGAGCTGGATCCGCGCCGGCCGTTCTCCACGGCCCCGGGAATTCGTTTCGCCCTGGAGACGGCACTGCTCGACCTGGACAGGAACGGTAGCAGGGTGCTGTTTCCGTCGGATTTTACAGGGGGGCGGACCGGGATTCCCATCAACGGGCTCATCTGGATGGGTGACAGGGATTTCATGCTGGAACAGATCAGGGAGAAGTTGCAGGACGGTTACAGGGTTCTGAAGCTGAAGGTGGGGGCGCTTGAAATGGAGGAAGAAATGGAAGTGCTGGACCATATACGCAGCGAATTTACATGGCGCGATCTGGAAATACGGCTGGATGCCAACGGAGCCTGGAGCCCGGAGGAAGCTGCCGGAAAAATGGCCGGATTCTCCAAATTCCAGATCCATTCCATCGAACAGCCTATCGGAGCAGGGCAGACGGAAGCCATGGCGGCGCTCTGTGCCGGGGCGGCGATCCCGGTGGCCCTGGACGAGGAGTTGTTGGGCCTGGATCCGGCCAGTGCCGGAAGGCACATGATCGAAGCCGTAAGGCCAGCTTACATCGTACTGAAGCCGGGTCTTCTGGGAGGTTTCAGTGTGGCCCGGGAATGGATCCGGCTGGCCGGGGAGCTGCATGCCGGATGGTGGGTTACTTCCGCCCTCGAATCCAGTGTCGGCCTGAATGCCATCGCCCAGTGGGTTGCGGCCCTGGAGACTGCAACAGTGCAGGGACTCGGCACCGGCAGGATCTACCGCAACAACATTCCGTCCCCGCTGGAGACTGCAGGCGACAGGCTCTGGTACAGGCCTGAGCGGGAATGGGACCTGTCTCCCGTCGATGAACATGAAATGTGAAATGCCCCCGATGAACCTTCCGGAGCCATTCCTGATCGATGACAGTGCGTTTTCCCTGAAAGCGCTGCGATCCCGCGCGGAGGCTCTGTCAGTGGACCAGGCGGTACCGGAATGGCGGAGGGACCTCTTCGCTTTTATCCGCATGTTCCTGGACGAGGGCGGGGAGGCGATCATCCAGAGAACCAGCGGTACCACGGGTGAACCCGCGAAACTCAGCCTGAAGCGCTCGGCGATGATCCGCAGCGCAGAAATGACACTGGACTTTTTCCGGCTGCAACCCGGCGATCCAGTCCTCCTCTGCCTGCCTGTCCGGTACATTGCCGGAAAGATGATGGTGGTCCGGGCGCTGAGCGGGGGACTCCGCCTGGTGACAGCGGAACCCGCATCACGCCCGTTGAGAGGGATGTCCCAATCTTTCCGGTTCGGTTCCATGGTTCCGCTCCAGGTGCACGAATCGGTGCAGGGCGGGGATCCGCTGTCCCTGCTGGATCAGCTGCTCATCGGCGGAGGGGAGGTGCATCCTGCGCTTCTCAGGGAGCTGGAGAAACTGGAGAAGCCGGCCATCTATGAATCTTTCGCCATGTCGGAAACATATTCCCACTTTGCGTTGCGGCGGGTCAACGGCAGCAACCCGGACAGCCACTTCAGGCTGATGGAAGGCGTGCGGATCCGGAGGGACCGGAGGGGCTGCCTGGTGGTGCAGGTACCGGGTGTCACCGATGGTGAGGTGGTGACGGGCGACCTGGTGGAGATCGGCCGGGACGGAAAGGGATTCCGGTGGATGGGGCGGATCGATCATGTCTTCAAAAGCGGAGGCATCAAGGTGGTCCCGGAGGTTCTGGAGCAGCGCATCGGAGAGTGGCTGAATAGACCCTGCCTCGTCCTGCCCGAAGAGGACCCCGGACTGGGACAACGGATCGTCCTGCTGGTGGAGACAGGCGGCCATCCTGCCCCGGCCGGGCAGTGGGAGGAGATGCTCCGGAAAAAACTCCCGGGGCATGCGCGTCCCAAAAGGATCGTGACGGTGAGGGAATTCCCCCGGAATCCTTCTTTCAAACCGGACCGGAGGGCGGCTGCCGGACTGATCGGTCCCGGCTATTGACCCGTATTGGATGGTTTCTTAATTTTGTTACCCTGATAAACCAACCAAATTCAAGGATTTATGAAAGCCCTGAAGATTATTCTGATCATTATCGGCATCCTGGTTGCAGCCATGCTGATCGTTCCGCTGTTTGTCCCCGCTACCACCGAAGTAAGCGCAGGGACCGAGATTGCGCTGAAGCCCTCACAAATATTTCCGTTCGTTGCTTCCTATGAAAACAGGGATCAGTGGGATCCCTGGGTCACCATGGATACCACCACCAAGGTGGTCATCCGGCCCGTCCCCGGGTACGTCGGGTCCACCTACAGCTGGGACGGGGAGATGATCGGAACAGGCAAAATGGAAGTACAGTCCGTGGTGGAGAATGAATACATCAAATCATCCATCTGGTTCGGGGAAATTGAAACCCCGGGTGTGGTCGAATGGACCTTTGAACCGGCAGGGGAGGGGACCAGCATCAACTGGTCCTTTGCCGAGGAAACGAGCTATCCCTTCGGCCGGCTCAGGATGCTGATCGGAAAATCGTTCATGCGGAAGAGCTTTGAAACCGGACTGGAGAACCTGAAGGTCTACCTGGAGGAAAATCCTCCCCCGCTGAGCTACCTGGGAAAGATCACCATCGAGACCGTCGAGCCCGTCACGACCATGACAGCCAGGGGGAGCGGGACCATGGAGACCATCGGGCAGGAAATGGAAAGGCTCTACGGTCTGATCATGGCAGAAATCCAGAACCAGCAGCTGCAGGTGGCCGGACCGCCTTTTGCCCATTACCTGGATTTCGATGAGGCCACCGGGTTCTCCAATTACCTGGCCGGGATCCCCGTTACGGGAGGCGGCCGGAAAGCCGGAGAAGTGGAACCGAAAACCTACGGGGACATGAGGGTGGTGCAGGCCATACACACAGGTCCCTACGAGGAATTCATGAGTTCCTACATGGAACTGGATGAATATGTGCAGGCAAACGGACTGGAAACCACCGGGGAGGCTTTTGAGCTCTATCTGACCGATCCCATGAGCGAGCAGGATCCTTCCAAATGGCAGACCATCATTGCCTTCCCGCTTAAATAGCATGATAGATGCAGGAATAGAGATCGGGATCATTCGTGAAACAAAGGTACCCCTTGACAGGAGGGTTCCGCTGACTCCCGTCCAGTGCCGGAAGCTGACCGAAGAGTACCCCGGTCTGGAGATCCGGGTGCAGCCCTCCCCGCACCGCTGCTTTACTGATGAAGAGTACGCCACGCAGGGCGTCCGGGTGACGGAGGATTTGTCGGGGTGCAGCATCCTGATGGGTGTCAAGGAAGTCAGGACCGACACACTGCTTGACCGGAAGACCTACCTGTTCTTTTCCCATACGGCAAAAGAACAATCACATAACAGGAAATTGCTGCAGACCATCGTACGGAAAAAGATCAGGCTCATCGACTATGAATACCTGACAGGGTCGGACCGGACCCGGGTGGTGGCGTTCGGACGCTGGGCCGGGGTGGTGGGTGCCTACAACGGATTGCGGGCACTCGGCCTGCGGTCGGGACGGTATGAACTGGTTCCGGCCCACCGATGCAGGGATCTGGCTCACCTGAAATCTCAACTGGATCGGGTGGATCCGGGAAATGTCCGCATCGCGGTCACCGGCGGAGGAAGGGTGGCAGGGGGAGCCACGGAGATCCTGGATGCGGCGGGGATCGTACAGGCGGACCCCCCGGATTACCTGAGCAGGGAATTCAACCATGCGGTCTGCACCCGGCTGGATCCATGGCACTATACCCGCCACGGGGAAGGAAAACCTTTCGATTTTGACCATTTCGTGGCCCACCCCGGGCAGTACGTGAACAATTTTATTCCCTACGCGGAGAGGACGGACCTGTACATGGCCTGCCACTTCTGGGATCCGCGCTCCCCGCTGCTGCTGACCCGGGGGGATCTGAAGAACCCGGTGATCCCCATTCGCATCATCGCCGATATCAGCTGTGACATCGGCGGTCCCATCGCCTCCACCATCCGGGCCTCCACCATCGCAGAACCGTTTTACGGGTACGATCCTTTCACAGGCAAAGAGACGTTGCCGTTTCAACCGGAAGCCATTACCGTGATGGCGGTGGACAACCTGCCGGGGGAGCTTCCGCGGGACGCCTCGGAAGATTTCGGGGAAGCACTGACGGCACACGTAATCCCGGAACTGCTGGGACAGGAAGCAGGCGGGATGCTGGAGCGGGCCACCATTGCAGAGGACGGTTCACTCACGGAACAATTCGGGTACCTGGCGGATTACCTGGAAGGGAAATAGGTCAGGTGGCATTTTTCAGTGTGGAGATCATCCCGGGAGGATCATCCGACGAAAAGATGGTGTTCCCCACCACGAATACATCCACCCCGGCACCGATCAGTTCCCCGATGTTCTCACCGGTAACCCCGCCGTCCACCTGGATCAGTGTATCCAGGTCCCTGTCATCGATCATTTTCCTCAGTTTGCGGATCTTGTCCCAGGATGCCTCTATGAAGGTTTGTCCGCCGAATCCCGGGTTCACGGTCATGACCAGCACCATGTTCAGGTCGCCGAGCACAGGCTCCAGCAAAGAAACATCGGTATGGGGATTCAGCGATACGGCCGGCTGCATGCCCAGCTCCCTGATCCGCTGGATGGTGCGGTGCAGATGGGTGCAGGTTTCGTAGTGCACGGTCACCCAGTCGGCACCGGCATCCCGGTAGGCTTCCAGGTAGCGGTCCGGATCCACGATCATCAGGTGCACATCCAGCGGTTTCTCCGATACCGATTTGATCTGCCGGATCACGGGGAACCCGATGGTGAGATTGGGCACATAGACCCCGTCCATGATATCCAGGTGCAGCATGTCTGCTTCCGAACGGTTCACCATATGGATTTCTTCGGCCAGGTGCAAAAAATCGGCTGTCAGGATGGAGGGGAAGATCATGTGCTTGCTCATGCCGGATCGTTTTCCACAAAAATAATCTTTTATGCCGGATCACCACCATTCCGGTCCGCGCAACCGATCCATCCGCAGGTCCCTCTTATACCAGAAGGATCAAACATCCGTTCTCAAAACGGGATGAATTGTTATCTTTGATCCTTTTCAGAGCCATGTGGCCATGCACAGATTTCCGTTTCTATCCGGTTTGCTGCTTTTCATACTGACAATCAACCTGGCAGGTCAGAAGTACACCCTCAGCGGGTATGTGCAGGACAACGCCACGGGTGAACGGCTGATCGCCGCCTCGGTGTATGACTCCATCAGGGGGAAAGGAACCTCTACAAATGAGTACGGTTTTTTCAGCCTCTCGGTTCCGGCAGGGGAGATCCGGCTGCTGGCATCCTACGTGGGGTATTCCACCTTCAGCGAGACCATCAGGCTGGGGGCAAACCTGAACATGAACATCCACCTGGAGCCATCCCTGGAGCTGGAGGAGGTGGTGGTGACAACCAACCGGCCGCGGGACATTGTGCAGGATGTTCAGATGAGCACCGTGCACATCCCCGTGAAAGAGATCAGGACCATTCCAATGTTCATGGGTGAGGCCGATGTGATCAAGACCATTCAGCTGATGCCGGGGGTGCAGTCGGGCACCGAGGGAACCAGCGGGATCTACGTGCGGGGAGGGGGGCCCGACCAGAACCTTTTCCTGCTGGACGGGGTGCCCATCTACAATGCAAACCACCTGTTCGGGTTCTTCTCCGTATTCAATCCGGATGCCATATCCAGCATCACGCTCACCAAGGGCGGTTTTCCGGCCCATTACGGGGGACGCCTTTCCTCGGTTCTGGATATCAGGCTGAAGGAAGGCAATATGAAGGAGGTGAAAGGTTCGGGCTCGGTGGGGCTCATCGCGTCCAAGCTGACAGTGGAAGGGCCCATCATCCGCGACAAGACCTCATTTCTCCTTTCCGCCCGGAGGACTTACCTGGATATCCTGGCACGCCCGATCATCCGGGCGGTGAACAAGGCCAACGGGGTGGAAGGGATGACGGGCTATTATTTCTATGACGTGAATGCCAAGATCAACCACAAGTTCTCCGAATTCGACCGCATTTACCTGAGCCTTTACCACGGACGCGACCGCCTCTATATCGATAACGAAGAGAACCGGATCGACGATGACACCTCCTACCAGACCAGGTCCGAGTCGGGGCTGTACTGGGGGAATTTGACTACTGCGCTGAGGTGGAACCATGTTTACGGGAACAAGCTGTTCAGCAATGCATCGCTGATCTACAGCAACTACAGGTTCGATACCTTTGACGAGACCCGGATGCTGGTCAACGGGAAATACGACCTGGGATTTTCATACGACTATTATTCCGGGATCGAAGACCTGGGTGGTATGGCCGATTTTGACTACCGGCCCTCCACGGCCCATACACTGCGGTTCGGGGCCAAATACCTGTACCATATTTTTTCCCCCGGGATCGAGACCCTGGAGTCCACCGACGACACCCTCCGGCTGGAGTTTAATTCCGATCCGGTCAATGCCCATGAATTCTATCTGTACGGTGAGGACAACTTCCAGCTGGGATCCAGGATCCGGGCCAATGTGGGGCTCCACTATTCGGCATTCGCTGTCAGGGGTGAGTTCTATCATTCCCTCCAGCCCCGTTTCACGGGCCGGTTGCTGATCACGCCGGACCTTTCTCTGAAGGCTGCCTTTTCACGCATGGACCAGTACATCCACCTGCTCACCAACAGCACGATCGGACTGCCCACCGACATATGGGTGCCGGCCACCGACCGGACGCCTCCCCAGAGTTCCTACCAGTCGGCCCTCGGGCTTGCCTATAACCTGAACGACAGCTGGTATTTCACCCTGGAAGGATTTTACAAGACAATGAGCGGACTGATCGATTATTCGGAAGGATCCAGTTTTTTCGAGTTCGGGGTGGACTGGGAGGATAAGATCGAGCGGGGCGGCACCGGACTTTCCTACGGCATGGAGTTCCTTGCCCGGAAAGATTTGGGGAGGATCCGGGGATGGGTGGGATATACCCTATCAAAAGTGGACCTGCAGTTCGAAAACCTGAACAACGGCGACCCCTATCCCTATACATATGACCGGAGACATGATGTATCCGTCGTGCTAATGTTCCGCGTGAATGAGGAGACGGACCTGAGCGCCACCTGGGTATACGGCACCGGTAAGGCCAGGACCCTGGCTGTATCCAGGTATGCACCCGGTGATTATTACTTTGAGGATGGCTCCATGTACCCTTTCTCCTATTACTATTACCAGGAGATCCAGTATTACAAAGGGAAGAATGCATACAGGGAGCCGGCTTACCACCGCCTGGATGTGGCCGTTAACCGGCACAGGGAAACAAAATGGGGGAGGCAGACCTGGAGCTTCGGACTTTACAATGCCTCTAACCGCCAGAATCCCTTTTTCCTTTTCTTCGGCTATGACAACTACGGGAACAGGGCCCTGAAGCAAATGAGCATCTTCATGCTGATCCCCTCCATCAGTTACTCTTTTGAATTCTGACAGCATGCATATCAGGCGTATATATCAGACAATGTACCGGCTGGTTTTCGCGGCTGTTCTCCTGGCGGCGGTCCCGGCCTGTGAATCCGTACTGTTCATTTAACTGGAAGAGTCCGACAGGATGATCGTGGTGAACGGCGCCCTCGGCAGTGATTCGATCGTGTCCCTGCAGGTGTCCCGCACCCGGCACATCCTGGACAATGCACCCCTGGTTCCCCTTGAGAACGCCGAGGTGAGGCTTTACAGGGGGGGCGACATGCTGGAGCGCCTCAGCTATTCCGGGAATGCGGTGTACCGCTCCGGCAGCATCAGGGCTTCCGCCGGTGAGCGTTACGCCATCGAAGTGGAATGCCCGGGCTATCCGGCGGTCACTTCCAGCTGTGAGATCCCCGAACCGGTGAAGATCGCCGCCCTGGATACATTTACGGTCGTTGAAGAAACCAGCACCCCATATTACAGTGAGTCCATGAAGGTGATGCAGGTGGACCTGACCATTGATGATCCGCCGGGCACAGGGAATTACTACATGGTGGATGTGGAGGGGGACCTTTCCCGGACAGAGTGGTACGACACGACGGTCGTGTATGTGGATTCCCTCTACCACAACGGGGAATGGCACTATTACGTCAACGATACCACTTACCAGCTGACCAGGATCATCAGGTACACCGACCGGGTTTCGGTGGGATCCAGGGATCTGATCGTGGAAGCGACCACACAGGACGGGATCCTCTTTTCCGACCAGCTGATCGACGGGAAGAGATACTCCGTTCGTCTTTTTACATATGCCCAATATCTGGGTTCAGCCGATTCGGCCAGGATCTCCTTCCGGCTCCATTCCATCTCCGAGTCGTATTACAGGTACCTGAAATCCAGGCAAAAGCATTATGAGACGCGGGACAACTACCTGGCGGTGCCGGTGATCGTGTACAGCAACATCGAATCGGGGACCGGCTTCTTCGGGGGTTATTCCACGGATCAGTACACAATCACTACCTTTATACCGGAGTTTGAAGACTACTGGTATTACGAAAGGTATTAAATCTGTTCCATGATCGTTTTTGAAGAAATCATCGCCCGGCGCACCGGGATCGGCCTGGTGCAGGTGAAAAACACCATCGAACTGCTGGAAGAAGGGGCCACCATCCCCTTCATCAGCCGGTACCGCAAGGAACATACAGGAAGCCTGGACGAGGTGAAGATCACCGGGATCCGGGACGAGCTGAACAAGCTGAAGGAACTGGAAAAACGGAGACAGTACATCCTGAAGACCATCGGGGAACAGGGGAACCTGACCGGCGAACTGAAGGAAAAGATCGAAACCTGCCTGGATCCGGTGATCCTGGAGGACCTGTACCTGCCTTACAAGCCCAAGAAGAAGACCCGGGCCACGGTGGCGCGGGACAGGGGGCTGGAACCCCTGGCGAAGATCCTGATGCGGCAGCAGGAAAAAGATCTGCAGGAGGCAGCTTCCCGGTTTCTCAGCGAAGAGGTGGAATCGCCGGAAGATGCGCTGCAGGGGGCGCGGGACATTGTGGCCGAATGGGTGAACGAGAACCAGCGGGCCAGGAAGACGGTGCGCCACCATTTCAGCCGGGAAGCGGTGATCTCCTCCAGGGTGGTCAAGGGAAAGGAAGAGGAGGGTTCCAAGTTCAGCGACTACTTCGAATTCAGCGAACCGTTGAAAAGATGCCCGGGGCACCGGATCCTTGCCATGCGGAGGGGAGAAGCGGAAGGGTTCCTGAAACTGACGGTGGAACCGGCTTCCGGAAAGGTGGTCGCGGACCTGGAAGCGCAGTTCGTCAGGGGAGAAGGGGAAGCGGGCCGTCAGGTGGCCGAAGCGGTCAGGGATGCATACAAAAGGCTCATGCAGCCTTCCATGGAGAATGAATTCAAATCACTTTTCAAGGAGAAAGCGGACCGGGAAGCCATTGGTGTATTTGCCACCAACCTGAGGCAGCTTCTGCTGGCCCCGCCGCTGGGACAGAAACGGGTGCTGGCCATCGATCCGGGCTACAGGACGGGCTGCAAGCTGGTGTGCCTGGACGAACAGGGGAACCTGGTGCACAATGAGACCATCTACCCGCATCCTCCCCAGGCAGACCGGGCAGGGGCCACCCGCAAGGTGAGCTCCCTGATCCAGCAGTATAAGATCCAGGCCATCGCCATCGGGAACGGGACCGCCAGCAGGGAGACCGAGCGTTTCATCCGGCTGCTCAGGTTCCCGCACGATGTGGAAGTATACGTGGTGAACGAGTCCGGGGCCTCCATCTATTCCGCTTCGAAGATCGCCAGGGACGAGTTCCCCGATTACGATGTGACGGTCCGGGGGGCTGTGTCCATCGGGCGGAGGCTGATGGATCCGCTGGCCGAACTGGTGAAGATCGATCCCAAATCCATCGGGGTGGGACAGTACCAGCATGATGTGGACCAGCACAGCCTGAAGGAGAGTCTGGACCAGGTGGTGGAAAGCTGTGTGAACCTGGTGGGGGTGAACGTGAACACCGCCAGCAAGCACCTGCTGACCTATGTGTCGGGACTGGGACCGGTGCTGGCGCAGAATGTGGTGGAAACCAGGCAGGAGATGGGAGGATTCACTTCCAGGGAGCAGCTGAAGAAGGTCCCCCGCATGGGTGCCAAGGCGTTCGAGCAGTGTGCCGGGTTCCTCAGGATCGGGGGGGGTGTGCATCCGCTGGACAATTCGGCGGTCCACCCGGAAAGCTACCACATTGTGGAGCGCATGGCGGCCGACCTGGGTGTGGGACTGGCCGAGCTGGTGGGCAACGGGCAACTTGTCTCAAAGATCGGGCTGGAAAATTATGTGGCAGGGGAGGTGGGACTCCCCACCCTGCGGGACATCCGCGACGAACTGGAGAAACCGGGACGGGATCCCAGGCAGCAGGTGGAGGTGTTTGAATTCGACCAGAACGTGTTCACGATCGAGGATTTGAAGCCCGGGATGGAACTTCCCGGGATCGTGACCAACATCACCCGCTTCGGGGCTTTCGTGGATGTGGGGGTGAAGCAGGACGGACTGGTGCACATCTCCCAGCTGGCCGACCGGTTCGTAAAAGATCCCAACGACATCGTGAAGATCCACCAGCATGTCCGGGTAAAGGTCCTGGAGGTGGATGTCCAGCGCAACCGCATCCAGCTCTCCATGAAAGACATGGGGAAACCGGGAAAATAAACTTCCCGGCCGGAGCTTTGTTATTATCCTGATGCGAACAATACCTTCTGTCCCCCGGATATTCCGCCCGGCCGTATACCAGGGAAGAAAGAACCCGGCCGGCTATTTCGAAGGTTGGTATTTCAAGCTGGTGGATGCAGGGGGAGACCGGATCTGGTCGGTCATTCCTGGCGTTTCCTATTCGGATGACCCGCACAGTTTTGTGCAGGTGATCCATGCCAACAGCGGGCAAACCTGGTACCGGCGCTATGACCTTCAGGCCTTCAGCTTCACGAAGAACAGATTCTCGGTGAGCATCGGTCCCAATGCATTCAGCCTGGAAGGGCTCAGGCTGGATCTGGATGCCGGGGATCTGAGAATGGAAGGAGCACTGCGTATCGGGGGAGTGCATCCCTTTCCGTTCAGGCTTCTGGCCCCGGGCATCATGGGCTGGTACAGCTACGTCCCCTTTATGGAATGCTACCACGGGGTGGTCTCCATGCAGCACAGGCTTGGCGGCACCCTGAGGGTCAACGGGAAGGAGATCTCCTTTGACGGGGGAAAGGGATATATCGAAAAGGACTGGGGCCGGTCCATGCCGTCGGACTGGATCTGGATGCAGTCCAACCATTTCCGGGAAAACGACCAGGCTTCCTTCATGCTGTCGGTGGCCAGGATCCCCTGGCGCAAAAGCTTTTTCCCCGGATTCCTTTCCTTCCTCATGCTGAACGGTAAGGTATACCGCTTTGCCACCTGGAACCGCTCCTTGATCAGCAGGATAGGGGTGCGCGACAGGGAAGTACTGGTGGAGATGGCCAACCGCAGGAACAGGCTGAAAGTGCGTGTGGAGAGAAAGGAAGGGGGGGTTCTGAAAGCGCCCCGGCACGGATCGATGGACAGGGAGATCACCGAGAGCATCGTATCATCCCTCACCCTGGAACTTTTAGATCACAGGGGGACGGTCCTGTTCAGTGGAAAGGGACTGCATGCCGGACTGGAGATCGTGGGCGATGTGACCCGTTACTTTCCTTCCTGAATCGGGTGCATTTGCAAGAATTATCGCTATTTTCGCATCTTTAAAAAAACACCCATGAAAATCATCACCGCTGCTTTGCCGGTCATCTTCCCTCTGACGGGCCTGCTGACCCTCATGAGCATGCAATCCTGCAACAGAACTGATCAAATGGAACCACCGATCGCAGACAAAAGACCCAGAGAACTCACCATCCACGGGGATACCCGTGTGGATCCCTATTACTGGCTGAGGGAGCGCGACAATCCCGAAGTGATCGCATACCTGGAAGCCGAAAACGCATACAGGGAAGCGGTGATGAAGGACACAGAAGCGCTTGAGGAAAAACTCTACGAGGAGATGGTGGGACGGATCAAACAGGAGGACGAAAGTGTGCCCTACATGGACAACGGCTACTATTATTACGTGCGGTATGTGGAAGGGAAGGAATATCCCGTTTTCTGCAGAAAAAAGGGAACCCTGGAAGCCGGTGAGGAGGTCATGGCCGATGTGAACGAGATGGCGGAAGGGCATGACTATTTCCAGGTGTCGGGAATCAGTGTGAGTCCCGATAACCGGTATGCTGCCATGGGGATCGACACCGTGAGCCGCAGGAAATATACCATCCGAATCAAAGACCTGGAGACCGGCGAGATGCTTGCAGATGAGATCCCGGTGACCACCGGCCGGGCCGTCTGGGCAAACGACAGCAAAACATTGTTCTACACCAAAAAAGATGACCTGACCCTCCGTAGCCATGCCATTTTCCGCCACATGATGGGAACGGACGCTTCTGCTGATGTGATGGTCTACGAGGAGACCGACGACACCTTCGGCACCTACGTGACGAAGTCCAAATCGAAGATGTACATCGTCATCGGCAGCTCCAGCACCCTTACCAGCGAGTGCAGGGTCATGCCTGCAGATGAGCCCGGCGGGGAATTCAGGGTGATCCATCCCAGGGAACGGGGACTGGAATACAGTGTGGAACATTTCGGGGACCATTTCTACATTGTCACCAACCTGGATGCTGTCAATTTCAGACTCATGAAAACGCCGGTGGAGCGGACCGGGAAGGAGTACTGGGAAGAGGTGATCGGTCACCGCGAAGAGGTGTTCCTGGAGGGGATCGAGCTTTTCAGGGATTACCTGGTGGTGGAGGAGCGGAAGGAAGGGCTGATCAACCTTCGGGTGATCCGCTGGGAGGACGGTTCCGAATATTACGTGGACATGGGTGAGGAGGTCTACACAGCCGGCATCTCCGTGAACCCTGAATTTGACACCGGGTTGCTCAGGTATGCCTATTCCTCTATGACCACACCGGTTTCCACATATGATTACAACATGGATACCCGGGAGAAAACCCTGATGAAGCAGCAGGAAGTGCTCGGGGATTTCGACCCTTCCAATTACGAGGCAAAGAGGATCTACGCCACGGCCGGCGACGGGAAAAAGATCCCCATGAGCATCGTGTCCCGGAAAGGAATGGTGCGCAACGGGAGCAATCCCACCCTGCTTTACGGATACGGTTCCTACGGGATCACACAGGATCCCGGATTCAATTCATCCCGGCTGTCGTTGCTTGACAGGGGCTTTGTCTTCGCCATGGCCCACATCAGGGGCAGCCAGGTGTACGGACGGCCCTGGTACGAGGACGGGAAACTGCTGAAAAAGATGAATACCTTCACCGATTTCATTCATTGCGCCGAACATCTCATCAAGGAGAATTACACCGCCCCGGAGCACCTCTACGCCATGGGCGGGAGTGCCGGGGGACTGCTCATAGGTGCGGTGATCAACCTCAGGCCTGACCTGTTCAACGGGGTGATCGCCGCGGTCCCCTTCGTGGATGTGGTGACCACCATGCTGGATGATGACATCCCCCTGACCACGTCGGAGTATGACGAATGGGGCAATCCCAACCAGGAAGCATACTACCGGTACATGCTGAGTTACTCGCCCTACGACAATGTGGAGGCGCAGGATTATCCGAATATGCTGGTCACCACCGGTCTGCACGACAGCCAGGTACAGTACTGGGAGCCTGCCAAGTGGGTGGCAAAACTGAGGGACATGAAAACGGGCGACAACCTCCTGCTCCTTTACTGCAACATGGACACCGGGCACGGGGGCGCGTCCGGCAGGTTCGAAAGGTACCGGGAAACCGCCATGGAGTATGCGTTCCTGCTGAAGCTGGAAGATATAGATAACTGATGTTACCGCTTACGCACAGGACCACATACAGGGTGACCTACGGGGATACGGACCAGATGGGGGTGGTGTACTACGGGCACTACGCCCGGCTCTATGAAATCGGCCGTACCGAGATGATCCGTGAGATGGGTATGCCCTACAGGTCGTTGGAAGAGGAGGGGATCAGGATGCCCGTTTATTCCGTGGAGTCCAGGTACAGGGGGGTGATCCGGTACGACGAACTGGTCACCATCGAAACCACCGTGCACCGGATCCCGGGGGCAAGGATGGAATTTGAGCACCGGATCTTCAATGAAGCGGGAAAAGAGGTGCATATGGCCAGGGTGGTACTCGTCTTTCTGGACATGAAAACCAACCGGCCCGTCAGGGCCCCGGAGAAACTCCTGCGCCTCCTCTCGGGTCAAAGATCCGTTTAAGGGATCATTCCGGCGGATCAGGGTTTTTCCTGCACCAGTGTGATCAGGGTGATCTCGGGACGGATGCCCACCCTGCCGGGGAAACCGGTATATCCGATCCCCCGGTTCACATACAGCTGCTGGCCATTTTCCTTCAGCAGTCCGGCCCAGTGGTCGTACATCCAGGCCGAGGGGCTCCATTTGAATTTCCCGATCTCGAACCCGAACTGGAAACCGTGGGTATGCCCCGCCAGGGTCAGGGGAATGTCCTTCTTTCCCCGGACATGCAGGAACCAATGGTGCGGATCATGGGACAGCAGGATCTTCACCGCCGAAGGATCCGTTCCCGCCATCGCCCTCTCCAGATCGCCTTCCTGCGGCATGGGTGCCTTCCCCCAGTTTTCCACCCCCACCAGTTCGATGGCTGCCCCATCCAGGGCGAGGGTCCGGTGTTCGTCCAGGAGCAGGTCAAATCCTGTCTCCCTGATCTGTGATTTCACTTTCTCCAGGTTGGCCGCCTTCTCTGCTTCCGAATGCCAGCTGTAATAGGCTCCGTAATCGTGGTTGCCCAGGATGGCATACTTTCCCAGCGGCGCTTTCAGCGACTTCAGCATCTCCATGAATGGATCCATCTCTTCGGCGAAATTATGGACCATGTCGCCCGTAAACAGGATCAGGTCAGGCGTGAGCCCGTTCACCTGCTCCACCACTCTTTTGATGTGGTCCGGTCGGTGATGGAAACCGGCAAGGTGGAAATCGCTGACCTGCACGATACGGACCCCTGAAAAAGGAGCGGGAAGGTCCGGGAGCCCGATCTCTTCCCGGACGATTTTAATGTTCGTTACCCCCCGGATCATGCCCATGGCGAATCCGGCCAGCAGCAGGATTCCCGCGACGGCTCCCGGAATGAGAAAAAAACTTCGGATCCGGTCCGTACCGGCCTCCCGGTGGACCAGCCATACGATCCCGGCGGACAGGTCGCCTGCCATCTGAAACAGGTTGAAGATGAGTTTGGGGAGAAAATACATGAGGAAGATCCCCAGCACCAGGGTGATCCTGCGGAAAACCTCCGGTTCGCGCTGGTTCCGGAAAGTCAGGCCTGCCCAGACCAGGGCAGCGATCATCAGCAGGGTAAGCCCCCAGTATATAATATTGAAAGTGAACACATTCCCCGGATGGATGTGAAACAAATTCCGGAGCCCCCTGGAAGCATACAGCTCCATTCCAAGGATTACGAGGACAATCAGAAGGAAAACCAGTTTTTTACCCAATTTCTTTTTGCGGTGAAGTTAAGGATTGTAATTTTAGTGGGGAATAGCAAGATAATCAAATGCGACACATTTTCCCCCCGGGCGGACCGGGAACTGCCATCCGGGTCCTGTTCGTCCTCACCGGTATATTAAGCCTTACCGGCTGGTACCGGAGCGGATCCGGAGCCACCGATCCGCTCATTGCCCCGCTTCCCGATCTTCTGGTCACCTCTGACGGGATCCCCGTGGAATCAGCTGAAGACTGGGAAAGGATCCGCAGAAAAGAGATCCTGGAACTGTTCAGGGACCACGTGTACGGAAGGGTGCCGGACAGGGAAGCGGAGATTCATTTCGAGGAGGCAGTGCCCGCAAAGAACGCCCTGGGTGGCCTGGCTGTGAGGAAGGAGGTGGATGTGGTGGTCAGCCTTGACGGGGACACCCTCACCATGGGCCTGCTCCTGTATCTACCGGCAGCGCGTTCCGGACCGGTGCCTGTTTTCCTGGGGCTGAACTTCTACGGGAACCACAGCATCCATCCTGATGAGGGCATCCGGATCATGGGTAGCTGGATGGAGAACAATAAGGCGTTCGGGATCACTGAGAACCGTGCCACCCCTGAATCCAGGGGCGTCAGGGCCCACCGCTGGCCGTTGGAAATGATCCTTTCCCGCGGGTACGGACTGGCCACCATGTGTTACCATGATATCGATCCTGACTTTGATGACGGGTTCAGGAACGGGATCCATGCCATCCTGGGACCGGAACCGGCCGGGAGGGATTCGGCCGACTGGGGGGCCATTGCAGCCTGGGCCCGGGGACTTTCGGCGGCCATGGATTACCTGGAGACCGACCCGGCAGTGGATCCCGGCCGGGTGGCGGTGATCGGTCATTCCCGCCTGGGGAAGGCTGCCCTGTGGGCCGGCGCACAGGATGACAGGTTTTCCCTGGTGATCTCCAACAATTCGGGCTGCGGCGGAGCGGCCCTCTCCAGGAGGGCTTTCGGGGAGAGGGTCGCCGACATCAACACCACTTTCCCGCACTGGTTCGCTGCAAGGTTCCACGCATACAATGGCAGGGAAGAAGCCCTGCCGGTGGACCAGCACATGCTGCTGGCCCTGATCGCTCCGCGGCCCCTCTATGTGGCCAGTTCAGAGAATGATGACTGGGCGGATCCCCCGGGGGAGTATCTTTCCCTGTATCATGCAGGAGAGGTGTATTCGCTTTACGGAGAAAAGCAGATGGAAGAGACAGTCCTGCCCGCCACGGACCATCCGGTATGGAGCGGGAAGACAGGATACCATATTCGGTCGGGTGACCATGACCTGACCGTGTATGACTGGGAACAGTACCTGGATTTTGCGGATCTCCATATGTCCGGATTTAAAAACCCGGTCACCCCGGAATGGATCATGGAGCATCTGCGGGATTCCGCTCCCAGGCTGATCCTGACCCCGGAGTTGGAAACCCGGCTCCGGGAAGGGATACAGAGGGATCCGCTCACCCGGAACGGATATTATTTACTGGAACAGGTTGCAGCATCCATGCTCGAAACGGAGCCGCTTACCTATTCCAAAACAGGCCGCAGACTCCTGGGGGTATCCAGGGAAGCCATCCGCAGAATGACCACGCTGGCCCTGGTATACCGGATGAAACAGGATGCACGTTATATGCAAAGGCTGGAACAGGAGATGGAGGCGGTTTGCATGTTCCCTGACTGGAATCCTTCCCATTTCCTGGATGTGGCGGAAATGGCCACGGCTGTCGCGCTGGCGGTGGACTGGGCCGGTGAATGGTTTCCTCCTGAACTGGACAGTCTGGCACGCGCATCACTTGTGGAGAAAGCCCTCAAGCCGGGCATGCCCGGCGCAGGGGATCATTTCTGGGTGGATGTGCACCACAACTGGAACCTGGTGTGTCACGGGGGACTCTCCCTGGCGGCGCTGGCAGTGTTTGAGGAGGAGCCCGGACTGGCTGCCGCGATCCTTCACAGGGCCGTGGAAAAGATTCCGCTGGGACTGGCACCTTATGCACCCGACGGGGTGTATCCCGAAGGCCCCTCTTACTGGTTCTATGCCACCGATTACCTGACCGCCGCCATCTCTGCCTTCCGTTCTGCGCTGGGGACCGACTTCGGGTTCGGCGCTGCTCCGGGACTGAAGGAGAGCGCCACCTTCAGCCGGGTACTGGCCGGACCTTCCGGGCAATATTTCAATTATTTCGATGCCGGACTGGAAGGGTACCTGTCGCTTTCACACCATGGACTGCTCTCATGGTTTGCAGCGAACGTGGGCATTGAAACGGACATGGATGCATATGCTGCATTGCTATCGAAGGAGTTGGAGCAGCCTGACCAGGTGCTTCATCACCGCTTCTTCAGCCTTTATTTGCTCCATTCCGCTCTACTGGACCAGGCAGACAATGCCACATTCGTTCCCGCTGAGGTGTGGACCGGACGGGGTGACGAACCCGTTTGCATCCTGCGTGATCCCGAAGGGGGTAAGGATGCTTTCTTCCTGGCCGCAAAGGGGGGCAGGGCGGCGGACAACCACGGGAACATGGATGCCGGTTCTTTCGTCTTTGAACTGAACGGCGTACGCTGGTCAGTGGATCCGGGAAATCAGAATTATAATGAGCTGGAACAGATCATGGGAAACGAACTCTGGAACCAGGCACAGGATTCCCGCAGGTGGAGCCTGCTCACCAAGAACAATTTCGGCCACAGCACGCTGACGCTGAACGGGGAGATGCACCTGGCCGATGCACGGGCGACAATGACCGGGATGGATCGGGACGGGGATGTCCCGCGGGTAACATTCGACCTGACCCCTGTGTTTGGCGGGTCCGCACGAAAGGTTCTGCGCAGCTTCTCTGAAGTGTCCGGTGAAACACTCCGGGTAAGGGACGTAATCTCATTCAGTCCCGGGACCCGCACCCTTTCCTGGCAGATGATAACCCTGGCCAGGGTGGAGGAGAAGGACCACCGGCTGGTACTCACCCAGGACGGGGAACAGCTTTCCCTGCTTGTCAGGTCATCTGTGCCTTTCAGGTTCAATGTGGTTCCCCTCTCACCGCCTCCCCTTTCGTATGATAAAAACATCCCCGACCTGAAGCGGCTGGAGATACAATTCGACAGGAGCGATTTCCCCGGTGATTCAGGGGAGATCGTGGTGGAGCTTTCTGGCATGGCAGGCAGCCATTCCTTCAGAAAACCAACTTCAGACATATGATGATCCCATTCGAGGAATACATGAAGGATAACCTGGTCCTGCTCGACGGGGCCATGGGATCCCTGATCTACCAGAAGGGTGTGTTCATTGACAAATGTTATGACGAACTGAACCTTTCACGGCCCGATCTGATCCGGACCATCCACGAGGATTATGTCCGTGCCGGTGCAAAGGTCATTGAAACCAATACATACGGGGCCAACCGCTTCAAGCTGGGGGCCCACAACCTGTCCGGAAAACTAGGGGAGATCAACCTTGCCGGGGTGGCCCTCGCCCGGGAGGCGGCGGGTGAGGTGGCATACGTGGCGGGATCCATGGGACCCGGGGGGGTGGAGATCGAGCCCTGGGGGGATACCACACTGGAGGAGGTGTTTGATGCCTATGCGGAGCAGGCCGGCATCCTGGCAGAAGGCGGAGTGGATCTGTTCATCCTGGAGACCTTCCAGGATATCAGGGAGATGGAGCAGGCCATCCGCGCGGTAAGGAGGGCAAGCGACCTGCCTGTGGCGGCCATGATGACCGTCAATGAGGACGGCAAAACAAGATACGGGGTGGATATCGGGGACATCGCCTACCGGCTGGCGAAATCCGAAGCCACCCTGGTGGGGCTGAACTGTACCGTGGGCCCCAAACCCATGCTGGATTTTGTGGAGACGATGATCAACCATTCCGGCAAACCTGTCTGCATCATGCCCAATGCGGGAAGGCCGCAGTATACGGACGGCAGGATGATCTACATGAGCACCCCCGAATATTTCAAAATATTCACCAAAAGATTTATTGAAAAGGGGGTCCGGATGATGGGTGGCTGCTGCGGGACAACCCCCGAACATATCAGGTTGATGGCCGACGCCCTGGCCATGAAACAGACCCGGGTCCAGCACTCCCTGAAGATCGGACTGAGACCGGTGACCGGAGAGCCGTTGCCCGAGCCTGTAAGGATGGAAAAAAAATCCAGGCTCGCCGCCAGGCTTACCTCGGGAGAGAAGGTAGTGCTGGTGGAGATGGTTCCTCCCAGGAGCACGGACATCAGCAAACAGGTCGAAGGAGCCAGGCTCCTGCTTGACCACGGGGTGGATGCCGTGAACATCCCCGACGGACCCAGGGCATCGGCGCGGATGACCGGGCTCTCGCTGGCCGTGCTGATCCAGAACCAGGTGGGGATCGAAACCGTGATCCACTATACCTGCCGGGACCGCAACCTGCTGGGGATGCAATCCGATCTGCTGGGTGCCGCAGCCCTGGGGATCAGGAATATTCTGGCCATTACGGGCGATCCGCCCATGATCGGCGATTATCCCCAGGCAACCGCCGTGTTCGATATCGATTCCGTCGGACTGGTGCACCTGATCAACAACCTGAACCACGGGATGGATGTGGGTGAGAAGCGGATCGGTGAACCCACTGCATTCTTCACCGGGGTGGGACTGGATCCCAACAGCATCAATCCGGAAAAAGAGATAGAGCGGTTGCGCGCCAAGCGGGAAGCCGGGGCCGAGTTTGTCATCACCCAGCCAGTGTTCGACATTCCTTCCCTGGAGACCTTCCTTGAGAAAGCCGGTCCCGGCAAGCTTTACCTGATCGCCGGGATCTGGCCGCTGGTCAGTCTCCGCAACGCGGAATTCATGAAGAATGAAGTGCCCGGTGTGTATGTCCCCGATGCCGTTGTCAGCTACATGGCCAAATATGATACGAAGGAGGACCAGATGAAAGCCGGGCTGGAGATCGCCAGGATGATGGTGGATGCGGTGAAGCCGCTGGCCAGCGGAATCCAGGTGAGTGCTCCCTTCGGGAAATACAGGCTGGCCATCGATGTGGCCGATTCACTCTTGCAGTAACCCTGACATGTAATAAAGACCAAACCATGAAAAAAGCGGTGTTCTTCCTTCTGGCAACAGCATACCCTGTGAGCTTTCTGTTCTCTCAGCTGCATCCCGACTGGGAAAATCCTGCGGTGTTTGAAAAGAACCAGGTGCCTCCCCATGCCACCCTGATGCCTTACGACCGGCTGGACCAGGCCCTGGAATGCCGGCGGAAATCATCCCCGAACCATTTTTCGCTGAACGGGAGATGGGCGTTCAACTGGTCCGAGAATCCGGACCTTGCACCTGCCGGCTTTTTCCGGACCGGGTATGACCGGTCGGGATGGGACAGCATCAGGGTGCCCTCCAACTGGCAGATGGAGGGATTCGGATACCCTATTTTCCGCAACATCGGATTGCCTTTCCCCAATGAGCCGCCTGATGTGCCGGATGATTTCAATCCGGTGGGATGCTATTACAGGACCTTTGAATTGCCAGCATCATGGGAGGGTAAACAGGTCTTCCTTCATTTTGAAGGGGTTCAGTCGGCCTCCTATGTGTGGATCAACGGTAAAGAAGCGGGTTACAACCAGGGAGGCATGGAACCTGCCGAATATGATATTACCGCTTTATTGAAAAAAGGTGAAAACAGCATCGCTGTACAGGTGCTGCGCTTCTGTGACGGATCTTACCTGGAGGACCAGGATACCTGGCGGCTGTCGGGGATCTACCGGGACGTCTACCTGATGGCCACCCCGGATGTGCACATCAGTGATTTCTGTATCACCACCCACCTGGATGATGCTTATGAGCATGCGCTGCTAATGCTGGAGGCAGATGTCACCGGCTACCGCGGAGGGACCCGGGATGGCTACTCGGTGAGGGTGCAGCTACGCGATGCCGGAGGGAAGCGGGTACTCGAGGAACCTGTGTCCATCCCCGTAGCACCCGTAAAAGGTACGGCCACCGTCCGGATCGCTCAATCCATCCCGGTCCGCGGGCCTGCAAAATGGTCCGCCGAATACCCGAACCTGTATACCCTGACCCTCGAACTTCTTGACGCAAGGGGAATGGTCACCGAAATTCTAAGCAGTCGGGTGGGATTCCGGGAGGTGGAGATCAGGGACCAGGCCATCTGGATCAACGGGGTCCGGATCAAATTTAACGGGGTCAACAGCCATATGCTGCATCCCGGAACGGGTCATGCCATGGACATGGAAACCATGAAGAAGGATCTGGTCCTGATGAAACAGTTCAATATCAACTGTGTGCGGACCAGCCACTATCCCCCGAACGTGGAGTATCTGGACCTGGCCGATGAACTGGGGATCTACATCGTGGATGAGACGGGCGACGAGGCCCATGCCTACACATACCTCTCATACCGGCCCGAATGGCGGGCACAATACCTGGACCGGATGAGAAAGATGGTGTACCGCGACCGGAACCACCCTTCTGTGGTGATCTGGAGCGCAGGGAATGAAAGCGGTCCGGGCGACAACATCTGCGCGGTCATGGAAGAGGGAAAGAAGATCGATCCCAGTCGCCCGGGATGGTTGTACGGAGGGAACAATGACCAGGATCCGGAGACAAATCCCATCAAATGCGAGGACATCGTGGGGCCCAGGTACCTTCAGCCCTTTGCTCTTGAGGAACTCTTTGCTCTGTCGGATGACCCCAGGCCCTCATTCATGGATGAATATATTGCCGCAACCGGGAACAGCCTGGGCGGACTGGATGAGTACTGGGAACTGATCCGCCGGTATCCCAGGCTGACGGGCGGGGCCATCTGGGACTGGATCAGTCCCGGGATCACCCAGCCGGTGGTGACCACACCCGACGAATCGCCCGGTGATGTCCTGTGCGCGCTGATGAACCGGGCACACCTGGTCCCAGGAAACCATGGGAATGCGCTTTACCTGAGCGGGCACGACGATTTCCTGGAGGTCTACAGGGACTCCTCACTGGATATATCCGGTGACGCGATCACGATCTCTTTCCGGATCAGGCCCGAACCCTACAACGGTTATGCACATTACCTGACCAAGGGGGATCACCAGTATGGGATCATTCAACCCGATTCGGGACATCTTGAATTCTATCTGCATACCCGGGAAAGGACCGCCCTAAAAGGAAAGCTGCCTTCCGGCTGGGTCGGCCGCTGGCACCAAGTGGCAGGTATCTATGACGGACAGAAAATGGAACTGTACGTGGACGGGAAGATCATCGGGACCAGAGCTTGCAGGGGTGACATCCTCAACGGACCGGAACGGGTGGCCATCGGAAAAAGCACGGCGATGGGGGACAGCCACACGGGACCCCTCAGCCATGCCACCATCGACCGGGTGCGGATCTTCGGGGAGCCGGTCCCGCTGCAGGACCTTGAATCGGATGCCGCGGATCTGAAAGAAAAATCCCTGCTCTGGCTGGATTTCGAATCCACCCGGGACGAAGGGGAATTCTGGTCCGTCGGCCTGCCCGGGCGCACATACGGGCTGGTATGGCCCGACCGGTCGGTACAACCCGAGCTGTGGCAGCTGAAAAAGTCCCCCCAGCCCGTGGGAATCAGGGCTGTATCTCTTGAAGAGGGATTGCTGGAGGTGACCAACCGCCATCATTTCAGGAACCTGGAGGAGCTGGACTGCTCCTGGGAGCTGACCGCGGATGGTGATGTGATCCGGCAGGGAAGTCTTGATGTGGAGCTTGAACCGGGCGGGAAGAACGTAATCCGGGTACCCTACAAACCCCCCGTAGCGTCCCCCGGAGCATGCCACCACCTGCTGGTGCTTTTCACCCTGGCTGAAGACCAGGCCTGGGCACCCCGGGGACATGAAGTGGCGTGGGAACAATTCGAGCTGCCCCGAACTGAACTGCCTGAGCAAACAGCTCAGGAGCACAGGGCATATGCACCCCTTGAGATCAGCGAGGATGACCGGCAGGTGGTCTTTGCGGGGGAGGGTTTCACCTGTGCCATCGGAAAAACAGACGGACTGATCGCATCCATGCAGGTCAGCGGTGAAGAACTCTTCAGAAAGGGGCCACGATTCAATGTGTGGCGCGCCCCGCTGGCCAATGACCAGGATGAATGGGGGACGGGGAGGACGGATATCGGAGAAACAAGCGAAGGAATGGGCAGGGAGATCGCCAACGGCTGGCGCACGACCGGACTGGACCGGCTGGTACATGACCTGGTTGGATTCCGGGTGGTTGAGCAGGGAGAGGGAAGGGCGGAAGTCTTTGCAGAGGTGAACGTGCATGCCAACAATTATACCACCGGTTTCAAGGTCCGCTACCACTACACCATCCTGGGAGACGGGGAAATTTCAGTTACCACGGACGTGCTGCCCCAGGGAAGGATGACCCACTGGCTGCCGAAACTGGGCCTGCAGCTGGAGATGAAGGAAAAATTCAGGAATATGGAGTGGTTCGGCCGGGGTCCCTTCGAGACCTATCCCGACCGGAAGACCGGAGCCAGGATGGGAAAATACAGCCGGACGGTGGATGAGGATTACGTACCTTACATCATCCCTCAGGATTACGGGAACAAGACCGATGTGCACTGGATCTCACTTACCGATGCAGCGGGCAGGGGATTGCATGTCCGCGGAGAGGAGCCCTTCAATGCCAGCGCGCACAGGTTCACAACGGACAACCTCACCCGGGCTTTCTACTCCTTCCAGCTGGAGAAGACAAAAGGGGTGATCCTGAACCTGGATCACCGGGTGAGCGGAGTGGGGGGAACGGCCATTACACTGCTGAACCAGTACCGGGTGCTGCCTCAACCGGCCAGATTCACTTTTGTCTTTAAAGCATTACCAGGATCCTGGGAATGAAGACCAGCAGGTAGGTAAAGAGCGACAATCCTGCCGTGATTACCACCAGGGAGTTGCCCATCAGCCTGATCCTGGTGGCATGGAACGGTGTAATGGAGCTGTCCTGACGCATCTGCAGCATGGCGGCGGTCCTGAAGATGCCGGCTACCAGGAAAAGCAGGGTGACGAAAATGACAAGCAGCCACTGTACGGCATTCAGATGGAGGACGATGCCCCCTGCAATGATGGGGATTGTCAGCATCAGCTGTGCGGTCAGTCCGGGATCAAAAACAAATACCTTGCGAAGGGCGCTCAGAATGTTCTGGAGGATACCGGTCCTGGCCTCAAGGGCGTAATCTGTCTGGCTGAAATCCATGGCTAAGGGTAATATTTTGACCAAAGCTAATAATTCTTACGTAAAATGCTAATTTTTTGTTACGAAAATTGCATTTAAAGCAGATTTACCGGCTTTTTACATATTTCTCAAGCCATTGGTCCTGTTCCCAGAGCATGTGAAGAATGCTCTCTTTCGCCCGGTAGCTGTGACTTTCTTTCGGCAGGATCACCAGCCTGACAGTGGCCCCCAATCCTTTCAGTGCATTGAAATAGCGGGTGCTCTGCATGGGGTAGGTCCCCGAGTTGTTGTCAGCCTCCCCGTGGATCAGCAACAGCGGGGTTTTCATTTTATCGGCATGCATGAAGGGGGACATGCCGTAGTACACATCCGGGGCTTCCCAATAGGTTCGTTCCTCGCTCTGGAAACCGAATGGGGTGAGGCTTCTGTTATACGCACCGCTTCTGGCTATACCGGCTGCAAAAAGATCGGAATGCGACAGCAGGTTGGCCACCATGAAGGCGCCGTAGCTGTGTCCACCCACTCCCACCCGTTCCCGGTCGATATATCCCATTGCATCCACCGCGTCGATCGCAGCCCCGGCATTGGCGACAAGCTGTTTGCGGAAGGAATCGTTGGGTTCCGTATCCCCTTCACCCACAATGGGGAAAGCTGCATCATCCAGGACCGCATAATCCCTGGTGATCCAGTGGATGGGTGAAGACCAGGAGGGGTAGGTGAAACTGTTCGGATTCTGCGTGTTCTGTGCGGCGCTCGATCTATCCTTGTATTCGGTTGGATAGGCCCACAGGATCATTGGAAGTTTCTCCCTTTTGTCGATGTCATAATCCGGTGGAAGATACAGTGTGGCAGACAGTTCAAGTCCGTCTTCCCGCTGGTATGTGATCACTTCCTTGCGGGCATCCCGGATACTTTTGAAAGGATTCTCGAAAAATGTGATCTGCTCCAGACGATCCTGTTTCAGGTTCCGGAAGAAATAATTGGGGTATTCGGCGGGCGACTCGATCCGCACCAGCAGCCGGTCCTTCTCCGGATCGTAGTCCCTCAGATCTTCCAGTTTGTCTGTGTATTCAGAGCGGTAGAGGCGTTTTTTCTTCAGGTTTTTCAGATTGATCAGATCCAGGAAGGGAAACTGTCCCTCCGGGGAAAAACCGGACCCGATCAGAAAAGCATTGTTACCAACAAGGGCGAGGACATCCCTTCCGTATTCATTTATGCGGGTGACAAAATCGCCGGGATCGCTGTACCGGTCCTGGTAATTCCTGTCGTCAATGATCACAGGGCCGGCCGACGGATCCGAAGGATTGAAAACGTAGGTTTTTGTGTTCCTTGTGTTCCACCAGTAGTCGGTAGCGATGGCCAGCCGGTCACTGCCCCACCGGATCCCGGAGAACCGGTTGACCGTTTTAAGGATCTCCCTGGGCTCGCCTTTAAAGGGGGCTTCCAGCTGGAACACGGCATCCCGGAACTCGGCCTGGATTTCCGGATCACCTTCATCCAGAGCTTCCGCGAAAACAAGGGTCGATGGCCTGTCACTTCGCCAGCTGAGATTCCTTCTTCCTTTCTTGACGGCCATGAATCCCTTTGGAAGGACCTCCAGAAGGGGAACCTCCAGAACTGTTTCCACAACACCGCCCTCCGAAGTGTAAATGGTTGTCCTGGAAGGAAAACGGTTGTAGGGCACCAGGTAGGAAAACGGCTTTTCCACCGTACTGATCATGACGTAATTTCCGTCGGGCGAAAAACTGATCTCATCATACATGGCAGTGCCGAGCCAGGGTTCACTGTTTCCGGCAGTTGATACTTTCCAGAGTTCGGACAGGGCCAGCTGTTCAAAGTTGTGTTCGTCGTTCCTGTTTTTGAGGAGGTCCTGGTAGGTTCTGTTCTGGGCCTTTTGCCCCTCACTCACTGAAATGACAGGTCCCGCCGGGACCACATTTTCTTCATCGATCAGGGGCTTCCTTTCAGCCGGGACCATTTTCACCAGCAAAGATTCACTGTCCCCGAACCAGCTTATTGCATCCCCCAGTGCCGCATTGGCCCCGGCTCCGCTGAGCCGGGTTGCGGTTGCACCTGCCAGGTCGACCACCCACACTTCCACCCCATCCCGGGCAGTATGCGTGAATGCGATCTTTTTCTGATCGGGCGACCAGCTGAAATTGGCCAGGCAGGGATTCCCGGGCAGTCCTCTGACCGCTTTCGCTTCCGGATCCTCCATCGCCAGGTCCCTGATCCGGATATTGTTGTAATAGGTGACCCTGCTTCCGATGTTTGTTGTGGGATCGATCCGCAGCCCTGCCAGCCTCATCTCCTCCCGTGACAATTCTTCAATTGATTTGAAAGCGTCCCGGTATAGCAACACCAGATGCGACCGGTCACCGTCCATGAGCACCGAGGGAGGGGGCTGCACATCCACCAGTTCCAGGATCTCCTGCGGGGGATTCTGGTAACCGATATGTTCCTGTTCCTTTACCGGTTCCCTGGTCAGGGTAAATTCCATCCCGGCCTGCCTCAGGATCATTTTGTCTTCACCGGGGAAGAATTCCAGCTTCAATCCCGCCTGGTCGAACCGGAATTTATGCGGCTCGTATGCTTCCAGGGGGAAGGAAGGCTGGCCCGTGGCCTGGCCTGTAAGCACGCCGTCATGAATGGTGACGGACAGCTCGAACGGAAAATCCGGACTGCTGTACACACCCGTATATTTTTTCAGCGCTCCGGGCTCCAGATCAATGGCTTTCGTAAAGACCGGGAAGGCGTAATCCCTTCCGAAAAAGATGCTCAGGGCGCCGATCAGGATCTCGTTCACGGACATGACCACCCCGTTCGACAGATATGCAATGGACATATTCTCTTCGGGAAAAAAGGCGACGACGGACTGGAACCCGTCAATGCCGCCCGTATGGCCGTAGGCACTTTTCCCGTAAAAGGGGAAGCGGAGCATCCCGATCCCGAAATTCTCCTCCATCTGCATCATTTCATCCAGCGTGCTCTGGGCAACCAGGTTCCCCCTGAAAAGGCAGTGAAGGAAACGGTTCAAATCCGCCGGCGTGGAAACGACGGCACCGGCCCCCAGCGGAACACTCATGTGGGTTTCGGTGGCAGTTTTCCACTCCCCGATCCGGCTGTATGACAGGGCTTCATGATCGTCCGGGCTGATCCGACCGCCCATGCGGGTATTTCGCAGTTCGCAGGGCCCCGTGATATGTTCCTCCAGGATATCCTGAAAATCTTTGCCTTCGGTCTTCTCGGCAATGAGGGAGAGCAATACATAATTGGAATTGGAGTATTCTGCTTTCTCCCCGGGTTCGAATACGGTTCCGTATTCACTGATCCGCCGGACTAGCTCCTCCCTGCTGACGGGTTGCTCCATCCATTCATGGTAATCTTCCGCATCGGTGAAATTGAAGATCCCGCTCCGGTGCCTCAGCAGGTGCATCACGGTGATCCGGTCCGCGTTGCCGATTTCCGGAAAATATTCCCCCAGCTTAGTGTCCGGGGTCAGTTTCCCCTCCCCGATGAGCCTCATGATGATGGTGGCGGTGAACATCTTGGATACAGATCCCACCCGGTAGATCGTATTCCGGTCGGCTTTCAGTCCTTCTTCCAGGCTGGCATATCCGGTTGCCCTCCCGTACACCTCCGTCCCGTCCCTGAAAACGGAAATGCTGCCCATCCCCTGGTCATGCATGTCGATGTGAGAAAAAAGGCTGTCCATCAGGGCCCTGTCAAAATCCTGGGCGAACATTCCGCAGGCAAGGAGCAGCAGAATGACTGTAAAATGTTTTCTCATCTGTTTAGTTGTGTTGATTTACAGTGGGATCCAGGATCTGGTCTTTGAACTTTCCACGGCCGCATCCACAAAATGCATGCCCCTGAGTCCGTCGTAAATGGTGGGGAAATCCAGCACCGCATCGGGCGGCTCGGTCCCCTCCATCAGGTGCTTCATGCAGCTGACCGCATTCCGGTAGATGTTGGCGAATGCTTCCAGGTATCCTTCGGGATGACCGGCGGGTACCCGTGTATTGTAGGTGGCGAGGGGACTGACAAAGGGGGTGCCCGTCCTCCTTACCTCGATGGGTTTGTACAGCCAGCGGATGACCAGGGTATTGGGCTCCATCTGGCTCCATTCAAGCCCTCCCTTTTCGCCGTACACCCGCAGTTTGATCGCATTCTCCTCCCCGGCGGAGATCTGACTCGCATAGAGCACACCGCGTGCCCCGGTGTCAAAATGGAGCAGCATATTGGCGTCGTCGTCCAGGATCCGTCCGGGGACAAGCGTGCTGAGATCGGCCAGCAGCGATGTCACCTTCATCTCCGTCACATATTCGGCCAGGTGGAACGCATGGGTGCCGATATCTCCCACACAGCATGTCTTCCCCGACCTCTCCGGATCCCCCCGCCAGGAAGCCTGCACATGGCCGGTCTTCTCCAGGGGCTCGCTGAGCCAGCCCTGGGGGTATTCCACCACCACTTTCCTGATCTTTCCCAGCGCACCGCTCCGCACCACCTCCCTGGCCTCCTTGACCATGGGATACCCGGAGTAGGTGTGGGTCAGGGCAAACAGCATTCCCGTCTCTTCCTTGATCCGCACCATCACTTCCGCCTCGTCCGAGTCCAGGGCCAGGGGCTTGTCGCACACCACGTGAAAACCATTTTCCATGGCCAGCTTGGCCGGCTGGAAATGGAGGTGGTTGGGGGTGACGATGGAGAGGAAGTCCATCCGTTCCCCTTCCGGCAGTTTTGCTTCTTCCCTGATCATTTCCTGGAAAGTGTCATACACCCGGTGGGCAGGCAGGTAGTATTCCTTTCCCGTGATCTTCGATTTTGCAGGGTCCGAACTGAATGAGCCGCATACCAGGTCCGCCTGTCCGTCCATGACGGCTGCCATGTAATGGACGCGACCGATGAATGAACCGGGTCCGCCTCCCACCATTCCCATGCGTATTTTCCTTTGTATCATTGCTGGATTTCTGTTTATGATTGACTACATAAAACTAACGCTTTTTTTAATTTTGACCGGAACAATCGGGAGCTTCATCCATGGAAAAGATTCAATGGGGTATCATCAGCACGGCAAAGATCGGGATCGAACATGTGATCCCGGCCATGCAGAACGGGCAATACAGCGAGGTGGCCGCCATCGCCTCCCGGTCCCTGCCAAACGCCGAAGAGACAGCAGTCCGGCTGGGGATCAAAAAGGCATACGGTTCATATGAAGAACTCCTGGATGATCCTGCCATCGATGCGGTGTACAATCCCCTCCCCAATACCATGCACGCGGAGTGGACCGTGAAGGCCATGGAGGCGGGCAAGCATGTGCTCTGCGAGAAACCGCTGGCCATGACTGTGGAAGAGGCCGAAGAGATGATCCGGGTAAGGGACCGCTGCGGGGTGAAGGCCGGTGAGGCATTTATGGTGAAGTCAAATCCGCAGTGGACCGGTACCAGGGAGCGGGTGAGAAAGGGGGAGATCGGGAGGCTGAGGCTTATCCAGGGAATGTTCAGCTATCACAATCCGGACCCTTCCAACATCAGGAACATCCGGGAACTGGGGGGAGGGGGGATCCTGGACATCGGCTGTTATCCGGTGACCATGTCCCGCTATATTTTCGAAGAGGAGCCGCTCAGGGTGATCGCCCTCCTGGAGTTCGATCCGGAGATGGGGACCGACCGGCTGGGAAGCGTGATCATGGAATTCCCTTCCGGCCAGGCCCAGTTTGCTGTCAGCACGCAGCTGGTTCCCTACCAGCGGATGCATCTCTTCGGGACCGAAGGGCATCTGGAAGTGCACATCCCCTTCAACGCACCAGGCGACCGTCCCTGTACTGTTGCCCATGACAGGGGAAGCATCCTGCTGGACGAGATCCGGATCAAATCCTTTCCCGTGGCGGACCAGTACCGGCTGATGGGGGGTGCCTTCTCCAGGGCGATCCTGGAAGATACGGAGGTACCCGTTCCCCTGGAGGATGGACTGGCAAACACCCGGGTCCTTACCGCCATCTTTGCATCCGCCGCAAAGGGAGAATGGATCGAGGTGGTCTAGCTCCTTTTTCTTACTTTTGGCGTAAAGCTGATTGTCTTGATCTATCCGAAGCAATTCGAGGAGAAAATTGAATTCGACAGGATCCGTGAACTGATCAAGTCCCACTGCCTGTTTGAGCCGGGACAGGAGCGGGTGGATGCCATGGGTTTCATGACCGTTTTCGGGGATGTGGAGCAGGAGCTGAAGCGGACGGCCGAATTCAGGGAGATCTGTCAGCAGGAAGAGGAGTTTCCCCTCCAGCACTTCATGGACAACAGGGAACCACTGAACAAGGCGCAGGTGGAAGGGACCTACCTGCTTGCCGAGGAGGTGTTCGCGCTTTCCCGGACCCTGGACTCCATCAAAGCCATTCTTCACTTCTTCCGTTCGGATGAAGAAGAAAAATATCCCTGCCTGGGTGACCTGTGCCGGCCCGTCAAAGTCTTTCCCTTTGTCAGCGAACGGATCCAGAAGGTCCTGAACAAACACGGGAACATCCGCGACAATGCCTCCCAGGAACTGCTCCGGATCAGGCGCAGCCAGCAGGAACTGCAGGGAGCCGTATCGAAAAAGCTGAACCAGGTGCTCGGCAGGGCGCAGCGGGAAGGATGGGTGGACCAGGATGCCGCTCCAACCTTCCGGAACGGCCGGCCCGTGATCCCGGTGACCGTCGCGAACAAAAGAATGCTGAGGGGAATGATCCATGATGAGTCGGCCAGCGGGAGGACCGTGTTCATCGAACCGGATGAAGTGGTGGAGCTGTCCAACGAGATCCGGGAACTGGAGTATGCGGAACGGAGGGAAATCATCAGGATCCTGCGCCAGCTCACCGATGATATCCGGCCATACATTCCGGAGCTGCTGGAATCCCAGGAGTTCCTTTCGGAAATTGATTTCATCAGGGCAAGGGCATTATTTGCATTGCGGATCGGAGCCCGGCTGCCGGAGGTGAGGGACGAACCGGTGTTTGACTGGCGGGATGCCAGGCATCCCCTGTTGTGGCTGGCATTCCAGGCAGAAAAAAGGGAGGTGGTGCCCCTCACCTTCAGGATGGGGGGAAAGCACCGGATCCTGCTCATCTCGGGTCCCAATGCCGGCGGGAAATCCGTCTGCCTGAAAACCATCGGGCTCCTGCAGTACATGCTGCAGTGCGGGCTCCTGGTCCCATGCAGCGAGGATTCCGTATTCGGCCTTTTCGGTGGGATCTTCATCGACATCGGTGACGAGCAGTCCATCGACAACGATCTGAGCACCTACAGCTCCCACCTGATGAATATGAAATATTTTCTCAGGAATGCCTCCCCGGGAACGCTCATCCTGATCGATGAATTCGGAACGGGCACCGAGCCCATGCTGGGCGGGGCCATCGCCGAGTCGATCCTGGAGGAGCTGAACCATTCGGGTACCCACGGGATCATGACGACCCACTATACCAACCTGAAACATTACGCCACCTCGGCCGAGGGGATCGTGAACGGTGCCATGCTGTTTGACAACCAGAAGATGGAGCCCCTCTACCGGCTCCAGGTGGGAAAGCCCGGCAGTTCCTTCGCCTTCGAGATCGCCCGCAAGATCGGTCTCCCGGAAGATGTGCTGGCCAAAGCCTCCGGGAAGGTCGGACAGGACCACATCGATTTCGATAAACACCTCAGGGAAATTTTAAGGGACAAGCAGTACTGGGAGAGCAAGCGGAAAAAGATCCGGCAGTCCGAAAAAAAGCTGGAGGAGCTGATGGCCCGGTATGAAAAGGAACTTCAGGAGAGCGACAGGCAGCGGAAAGCCATCGTGAAAGAGGCCAGGGAAAAAGCCGACCAGATGCTGGGCGGCGCCAACCGGAAGATCGAACAGACCATCAGGGAGATCAGGGAGGCGGAAGCGGAAAAAGAGCGTACGAAGGAGGTGAGGAAGGAACTGGAGGAATTCAGGAGCCGGCTGGAGCAGGAGAGGGGAGTGGAGGAACAGAAGATGGAGAAAAGCATTGAAGAGATCCGGGAGCGGGCGTCGGAGCTTGAACGAAGACGACCCGACATCAGGGAACGTGCGGCCCGGACAACGGGCCGGAAACAGCGGGAGCAGGAGGACAGGGAGATCCGCAAGGGTGATCTGGTCCGGATCGTGGGACAGGAAGCTGCGGGGGAGGTGCTGGAAATCAGGGGAAAAGGGGCCGTGGTGGCATTCGGGATGCTCAAGAGCAACGTGAAAATGGACCAGATGGAGAAGGTCGGGGCCGGGGAAGCGGAAAAGCTGCGGGTCCGCGGTCAGTCCGCCGTGAACCTGGGCGACTGGGATGTGGGGTCCAGGCGGATCCATTTCCGTCCCGATATTGACCTGCGCGGCAAAAGGGCGGATGCAGCCCTGGAAGCGGTGGTGGCATTCATCGATGAGGCCATCATGGTCAACGCGAAAGAACTCCGGATCCTCCACGGAAAAGGCGACGGGATCCTCCGCCAGCTGATCAGGGAGTACCTGCATACGGTGGACATGGTGGAGTGGTACGGGGATGAACATGTGGACCGGGGCGGGGCGGGGATTACGGTAGTAAGGTTAGTCGAAAGTCTTTAGTCGAAAGTCTTTAGTCGAAAGTCTTTAGTCGAAAGTCAAGAGTCGGGAGTTGAAAGTCGGGAGTCGAAATTGTTAGAAGTTAGGGAATGGGACTTACAAACCTAACTCAACTAACTCAACTAACTCAACTAACTCAACTAACGCTACGAAGTAGCAGTATATGATGATCAAATTTGTCGACCGGAAAAACATTGACGATGACCGGTGGAATGAGGTGATAACCCATTCTTCCGCAGAAACCCTCTATCCATACTCCTGGTACCTGGATGCCGCCGCAGAGCACTGGTCCGCCCTGATCATGGATGATTACCGCTTCATCATGCCGCTTGTATGGAAGCGCAAATTCGGGATCAGCTATCTGTACCAGCCTTTTTACACACAGCAGCTTGGCGTGTTCGGCAGGGAATTTACAGATCCCGTAACCATTTCCGCCATGCTTGCCCGGGTACCGAAAAAGTTCATTTTCGGTCACATGCATTTTAACAGCGGGAACCTGGTCGGGGAGCAGGGACCATTTGTGGTGGACGACCGCAAAAACTACCGGCTCACCCTGCAAGCCGGCTATGAAAGCCTGAGACAATCCTATGCCAGTAACACCAGGCGAAACATCCAGCGGGCACTGGCGCTGGATGAAGGGGTCCGGAAAGACATTGATCCGGAGGTACTGGTCAGCTTAAAGAAAAAACATGATATCTTCAGGAGGCCCGAAGCTTCCTACCGCTGGCTGCTGGGCCTGCTGAAGACGATCTTAACGAACGGCGACGGAATGATTTACGGTTCCATGGAGGGAGAAGAACCGGATGCGGCCGCATTTTTCGGATACAGCCGGACCAGGGCCATATACCTGGTGGCCGTTTCGAGTGAACGGGGAAAACAACGGCGGAGCATGTTCAAAGTAGTGGACGCTTTTATCGCGGATCATGCAGGTTCCGGTATGATCCTTGATTTCGAAGGTTCAAGCATTCCGTCCGTGGCCCGTTTCTTTTCAGGATTCGGTGCTCACCCTGAAGTTTTCCAGCGCGTTCGTTTTAACCGTTTGTCGGCTCCTTTAAAATCTGCGCGGAGACATGCCTGATACCCGCAGAAAAATCCTGTCCCTGCCGGCCGGGTGGATGCCTTTCAGAACCATGATCGCCCTGTCCGGACAAAAGACCATTTTTCCCTTCTACCATGTGGTCAGCGACCGGCCGCTTCCGCACATCGGTCACCTCTACCCGTTCAGAGATCCGGCCCGGTTCGAGAGTGACCTGGAATCCCTGCTCCGGCTGTTCGAACCGGTGCAGCTGGAAGATTACCTGGAAGATACAACTCAGGGAGACATGCGGCCCCGGATGGTCCTCAGTTTTGACGACGGACTGGCAGAATGTCACTCCGTCATCGCCCCGCTTCTGAAAAAGAAAGGAATACCGGCCATCTTCTTCCTGAACAATCGTTTTATTGACAACAAAGACCTTTTTTTCAGGTACCGGGCCAGCATCCTGATGGACCGGGTCAGTTCCGACCGGGAGGCATGCAGAAAGGCTGCTGAATTCCTTGTCGTCCCTGAAGATCGGGTGATCAGTGCACTTAAGATGGTCGCAGGTCCCCGCATCCCGCTGCTGGATCCGCTGGCATCTGAGCTGGGAGTGGATTTTCACCGTTATATGGAAAAGCAGCCCGTCTACATGACCACCGGTCAGATCCGGGACCTGCTTGAATGGGGCTTTGCCATTGGTGGCCATGGAGCGGAGCATGAGGAGTTCGCTTATATGGAACAGGATGAGATGGTCCGGCAGGTACGTGACAGTGTGGAAGATTTGCAGGCCAGATTCGGGATCAGGACCGCCTGGTTTTCCTTCCCCTTTACCAGTGAAGGGGTGCCCGGATCTGTGATCCGCTATCTGCTCGAGGGAAACGTGGCCGGGGCATTGTTCGGTACGGCGGGACTGAAACAGACGGGATTCAGACGGTTCATCCAGAGAATCCCCATGGAGTCCATGCCGGGGAGCGGCATGAGCCGGCTGAAAACCGAGTACCTGTATTACCTGCTGAAGATGCCCCTGGGAAGGAACCGGCTGAGATATTGATTACCCGGTGAATACCACATCCCCGTCACCGTCGTGCATCACCCGGTCGCCCGGGATCATCCCTGCAATTTTTTCATGGGCGAATACCAGCTGGGGCATGTTACGGATAAGCAGGAACCATTTTTTGTACCGCGTCATCTGCTCCACCAAAGATGGCTCGCGAATGGTGGTGTAGGCGCACCGGTGGATGATCATGCTCCGGAGGATCTCGACGGCCATGTCCCGGTCCATGGAAGTGTTTTCGCGCAGGGCATAGGGTACTGTCAATTTCCTGTTATGGATGATCATCCAGAGGAAAGCCGGTTTTCCCGTTCCGGGTGTGGTGAATTTTAACAGCCGGTTCCTGAAAAGGGATGCCCTGTGGGAAAAATGGTAAGGGACAGGAGCCGCATCACGGTCTGTTACCCACGGATAACGGAGGATCCATTGAAACACCTCCATGTCCCTGCAAAAAAGTGAATTTTCCTGCAGCCTTCCGATGAGCAACCCGACCTCCGGATCAGGTGTAACCATCTCCTCCACCGAACAGGTGGTCTTTTTTTCCGGTTGAAAACGTTCAAGCATTCTGTCATGGACCTGGTTGATGATCCGGTCCGCAATTCCCGGCAGGGATCCCGGCAGGCCTTTCCACGACATCAGTTCCCGGGAGGCGGCCCGCAGATAGAATCTTTTCCCTTTTCGCTCCTTCAGCAGCCTGAACCTGCCGGTCCGGTCATAAACCGCCCTGGAGGCCGGTGCATAATTGGTATACAGCAGTTTTCCCTCCCAGCACTCCTCGGCTGCCAGGAACAGCTTCGTGGAGATGCCCTGCCTCCTGAAACCGGGATCCACGTAATTTCCGCTCAGCCAGGCAAACCGGTGGGAATGTCCTGTATGATCGCGGAACAGGTCGGGAAGCAGCGTGCGGAATGCCACCAGTCTGTTCCCGTCGTACATCTCAAAAAGCACATGATCGGTTCTTTCAGCCCTGGGATTGTGGAGATATGAGGCCAGGCGGAGGGGACTCAGGGGGAAGGTGCCTGAACTGCCGTAACGGGTCGATCCGGCATAGGATGCCAGTTCTTCAAGGG
Organism: Bacteroidales bacterium; assembly: GCA_040768485.1. Classification (GTDB taxonomy): domain Bacteria; phylum Bacteroidota; class Bacteroidia; order Bacteroidales. The sequence goes on along the minus strand of JAXGMU010000002.1, from coordinate 122,952 downwards.
TATATGTTTTCAGATCCAACGATCCCGGATTATTCGTTGCGGATCAGGCGGTCGATGTCGGTTTCGCTCAAATTGGCGGCTTCGAGCCGGCCATCCTCGCATTTGAGCGTCCGCGATGGAAAGCGCTTCAGCAGGTTGTAGTTGTGGGTGGCCATCATCACGGCGCGTCCGCTCTCTGAAATGGCCAGCAGGATCTTCATGATCTCATCCGAGGTGGCGGGATCAAGGTTCCCGGTAGGTTCGTCTGCCAGGATGACCTCCGGATCGTTCAGCAGGGCCCGGGCGATGACCACCCGCTGCTGTTCACCCCCCGACAGCTGGTGGGGCATTTTATAACCCTTGTATCCCAGGTTCACCTTTTCCAGCACTTCGGCGATCCTGTCCCTGATCTCCCCTTTATTCTTCCAGCCGGTGGCCTTCAGTGCAAACTCCAGGTTCCCTTCCACCGTGCGGTCGGTCAGCAGCTGAAAATCCTGGAACACGATCCCGAGTTTTCGCCTCAGATAGGGGATCTCCTTCCTCCTGATCTTTTCAAGCTGGAAACCCGCCACCACTCCATGTCCCTCATGCAGCGGATATTCTGCATTGATGGTCCTGATCAGGCTGGTTTTGCCGCTTCCGACCCTGCCGATCACATAAACGAACTCCCGTTTCGTGACATGCAGGTTCACATCGGAAAGGACCAGGTGGTCGTTGATGCTGATCACCGCATTTTCAAGCGTAATGATGTTGTCCAGGGGCATAAAATCCTTTAATTATCCGGCTAAAATAAGAATTATAATTATACTAAAATTAACATCCTGCTGTTAATTAAAAAGAACCGTATCCGCGAGAGCCGCGGGGATTATTCGTAATTTTGACAGGTCAATCCAATGCATATGATCCATTCCATCAAGGTTGTCCTTCCCTTCATCATGATCACCTCTGCCATCTGTGCTTCGGGTCAGAAAAACGCCATCTACCAGTACGGTGATAATACCTACCTGGAGGGACTCGGGCTTTATGAAAAGGAGAAATACGGTGCGGCCAGGCATGTTTTCGAAAAACTGCTTGAAAGCACGGAAGGATCCCGGTCGGAGGTCCGTTCAGAAGCTGCTTTCTACCTGGCCATGTGCGCTGTAGAGCTGCGCAACGATGATTCCGAACACCTGGTCTTTTCGTTCATTTCCGAATATCCCGAGAGTCCCCACGTGGATGAAGCAGCTTTCCGGCTGGCCGATTATTTTTATGACAAGAACAGCTGGGCCAGATGCATCTACTGGTACGACCGGGTGGACAGGTTCGCACTGAACCGCAGCGAACTGTCCGAGTACCATTTCAAGAAGGGTTTCGCCTATTACCAGCGGAACGATTTCGAGCAGGCCAGGGTCCATTTCTATGAAATCCTGGATGTGGAGTCATCCTACACCGCCCCGGCCACCTATTATTATTCACACATCCATTACACCGAAGGGAATTACGAGACTGCCCTGATGGGATTCCGGAGGATCGTGGATGATCCGCTCTTTTCCAACATTGCCCCCTATTACATTGCCCAGATCCTCTACATGCAGAAAAAATATGATGAGGTCATCCGGTTCGCCCCACCGCTGATGGAGGGGGTTTCCGAAAAAAGGCTGGGGGAGATGGCAAAGATCATCGGGGAATCATATTTCATGCTGGAAGCGTATGAGGAGGCGATCCCGTACCTGGAGACTTACCGGGAAAACAGCGGGGGAACCACCATCCATGACCGTTACCAGCTGGCATTTGCCTACTACATGAGCGGGGAATACGACAGGGCCCGGGAGCTTTTCGAACAGATCAGCTACCGGAGGACGGAAATCGCCCAGAGCGCTCTGTACCACCTGGCGGATTGCTACCTGCACCTGGGAGACAAGAACAAGGCGCGCATTGCCTTTTCACAGGCGGCAAAGATGGATTTCGACCTGCGCATACAGCAGGATGCCATGTTCAATTATGCCAAGGTCACCTATGAACTGTCCTACAACCCGTTCAATGAGGCGATCAGGGCATTCGAGGAATACATCCGGCTATACCCGGCAGCCGACAACACCGATGAGGCTTATAATTACCTGGTGAACGCTTACCTGAGCACGCGCAACTACAGCATGGCGCTTGTTTCACTGGAAAAGATCCGCGAGAAAGGTCCTGAGATCGAAAAGGCCTATCAGAAGGTGGCATTTTACAGGGGACTGGAGCTGTATAAGAACCTCCGGTTCACCGAAGCGGTCGAGGTCTTTGAGAAATCCCTGAAATATGCCCGGTATGATCCTGTGATCGCAGCGCGGACTTACTACTGGCTGGGAGAGGCGGCATACCGGTCCGGCGATCCCGGGACGGCACAGGTTTACTACGGGGAATTTTTGAGTGACGGGAGCGCCTCGAGGCAGGAAGAGTATCCGTTGTGCCACTACAGCATGGGATACATCTTTTTTGATGAGGCTGACTATGACGATGCAGTGACATGGTTCAACCGGTACATCAGACTGGAGCAGGACCGGAAGGCACCCACCCTGTCGGATGCATACAACCGGGTGGCCGATTGTTATTTCGTGAATAAGAGCTACGTGCAGGCCATGGAGTATTATGACCAGTCCATCGGCTCGGGACAGGCGGACACCGATTATGCCATGTTCCAGAAAGGATTCACCCTGGGTTTGCTGGACAGGCCCCAGGAGAAAGTGGAGGTGCTTACCAGGCTGACCAGGGAGCTTCCGGAGTCCAATTTCGTGGATGATGCCCTGTTTGAGATCGGAAGGAGCTATGTGACCCTGAATGATCCGGTTAGGGCCCAGCAATATTACCAGAGACTGCTGAACAGCCATCCCAATTCAAGCTATGCCAGCAAGGCCATGAACCAGATGGGACTGATCTTTTACAACCAGGGAGATTATGAGAGGGCACTGGAGTATTACGAACAGGTGGCGACCACCTACCCGGGAACCCCGGAGGCGGACAATGCCCTGACCAGCATCAAGAACATCTATGTCCGGAGGGACAATGTGGACGGATACCTCACATTCGTGAACAGGCTCGGAAGGGACATCACCAGGCGGGAGCAGGACTCCCTCACCTATACGGCAGCCGAAATGGTGTACATGCGGGGCAACTGTGAAGCGACGGTGCGTGCGTTCAAGGATTACCTGGACGCTTTTCCCCGGGGAAGGTTCCTTCTCAACGCCCATTACTACAAGGCGGACTGCCAGCTGAAACTGCAGCAGAACGAGGAAGCCCTGGAGTCACTGGATTACATCATCGGCCATTCCAGGAACATGTTCACCGAACCTGCCCTGGAAGCCGCGGCAAAGATCAATTTCGGGCAGCAGAACTATCACAGGGCCATTGAGAATTACCTGACCATGCTCGAGGTGGCCGAAAAGAAGAACAACATCCAGGATGCACGGATCGGCCTGATGCGCTGCTACTTTGAGCTGGGCGAGCATGGCAGTGCCATCGAGGCGGCCCGGGAAGTGCTTGCACTCGACAAGCTTCAGGAGGAGATCCGGAGGGAAGCCAACTTCTGCATTGCCAAGTCGTTCTACGCGCTCAATGAGATGGATTTCGCCTATGATCATTTCAGAAAGGTGGCCCATGAAGTCAACAGCCGGGAGGGTGCGGAATCCAAGTACCGGATCATCGAGATCCTTTACGAAAGGGGCGAAATGGATGAGGCGGAAGAGGAGGTTTACGAATTCATAGAGATGAACACACCCCACCAGTACTGGATGGGTATGGCATTTCTTACCCTGTCGGATATCTACCTTGCCAAAGGCGACGAATTCTCGGCGATCAATTCACTGCAGAGCCTGATCGATTATTACACCATTCCCGATGACGGGATCATCGCAAATGCAAAACAGAGGAAAGCAGCCCTGACAGAACAGGCTGAAAGCGATATCGTTCCGGGGCCGGAGAATCCCCGGTAAAGCCAGTATGAACCAGATGCATATGAAATATTTCCTTTCCGTGCTGCTGATTGCAGCCATCAGTGTCCTGGTCCCGCTCAGCCTGAGCGGCCAGCAGGAGGAGGTCCGGGTGGTGAAACCTTACACGCCCACCCTGTCGGGTGCCGAAAAGATCCAGCTTCTTCCCAGTCTGGATGAAGAGGTGGCCTTCGAGTCGCCCGGTTTCACCTACCAGCTTTTCCCGAAACGCTATGAGAGTGAGTTCAGGGTGGAACCCATCAACGCCGCCAGAATGGTGCAGGCTCCTTTGAAGAAGCTTTACAAGAGCCAGCTTACCATGGGACTGGGGAATTACCTGACTCCGCTGGCCGAGCTGAATATCAGTCAGCTCAGGTCACGCAGGGGGACATTCGGCCTGAACCTGAAGCACCATTCCATGAACGGGAAGGTGAAGCTGGATACGGAGCCCGAAAAACTGAAGGCCGCAGCAGGTTTTAACGAGAACATGGGGGAGGTTTTCGGCAACAGGTTTCTTCGGAATGCGGTATTTGAATACAAAGCCGGGGCCAGTTACAATTCATATGTGCATTACGGGGTTGATCCGGATCTGGATACGGTGCTCGCCAGGGAGGATGCGTTGCATCCTTACTTCACCGCGGCAGGAGGGATCGGGTTGCACTCCATGCATGCGGATTCCCTGCATTTCAATTATAACACCGGTCTCGGATACCACTATTTCACCCACCGGTTCGACCTGGCCGAGCACGCGGGCACGTTTGATTTCACCTTCGACAAAAGCCTGAGGGCCATTGATATCGCAGGCGATGCGGGATTTGAATATTACAACCATGATGCATCCTGGGACACACTTGTGGGGAACCAGGCCATCATCCGCCTCAAGCCGACGTTGGCAAAAGGCTCAGCCGAATGGAGATTCACGGCAGGGGTGAATATCTATTCCGAGATCACCGGCGGGGTGTTCACACCCCATTTTTATCCCAGGGCCACCTTCCAGTTCAACATCGTCAGGGAGGTGATCGTTCCCTACTTCGGTGTGGATGGGTACCTGGAGTCCTACAGCCTGCGGAAAACCGTGGAGGAGAACCCATATGTGGTGCCGGGACTTGCCATCGAGCCCGTTAACCACAAGCTGATTGCCTATGCCGGTCTCAAGGGCCGCTTTTCGGATGCGCTGGCCTGGAACCTGAAGGGAAGCTATTCCATCATTGACAACCAGCACTATTTCGTGAATGACACCAGCAGTGAGCTGAAGAACCAGTTCAGGGTCATCTACGACGACCTGACCATGGTCAATGTGCACGGGGAATTCACCATCAGGCCCTCCGATCCGTGGAAGATCTTCCTGAAGGGGAACTACTACAGTTACCTGATGGTCAGGGAGGATCATCCCTGGCACCACCCGGATTTCGACCTCTCCCTCCAGGTGCGCTATAACATGAGCGATAAAATTTTGTTCAACAGCGGTATTTTCGCCATCGGTCCCCGCTATTACAAGGTCTTCGGGCCCGGAGAAGAACCGGGCAAACTGCCGCTCACGGTGGACGCCAACCTGGGCGTGGAGTACCGCTACAGCAACCTGCTCTCCTTCTGGGCCCGCATCAACAACCTGGCCGCCCAGAAGTACTACATCTATAACCAGTATCCATCATACCGGTTCAGGATCATGCTGGGGTTAACGTATGTGCTATGATCCCTTCGGGGTTAGATGAGTTAGGGGAGTTAGAAAGGGCTCAGGAAGGGCTCAGGAAGGGATCAGGAAGGGATCAGGAAGTGTTGGTCGGGTTTCGGTCAAGACTTCGGATGTAGTAATTCATCACCGAGTTTTGTATCCAGCAAATTCCTCCTTGTCGCTTTTCCGATCCAATTCAGTGTTTCACACAGAGACCCCCTGGCAATATATGAAAACCGCTTCCTGTCAGGAAATGTATACCTGCCGTATGCCTCGCTCAGGTTTGCCGAGACAGAATCTGCCGCCCTCGCAAGCTGTTTTCCGATGGTGTCCTGATCAAACCGGTTCCACTGCTGGACCTCATCCCAGATATCATCAGAAAGCCTGTCCGAAATCTCAATGATTCTAAATCTGCTTAAATCCATCTTTTTCCCATTTAATGCGCTTTCTCCTTATAAAATCAGCCAAAAAAACTAACTTTATTACCTTATCTAACAACTCTAACAACTCTAACAACTCTAACAACTCTAACAACTCTAACAAACCTAACCCATCTAACTCACTAACTCATCTAACTCCTTCCACCATGTACCTCCGTCAATTCTCCTTCCGTGAAAATGCAGGAAAAAAAATCGAATGGCTGATCGATCAGGTGAGCCTCGGGGAGATCAACCTGGTGGTGGGCAAGAATGCCAGCGGCAAGACCAGGACACTGAATGCGCTTTCGGATCTGGTGGGGATGCTGCTGGGGAAGGGGACCAGTGCCGGGGGACCGGTTACATACAGGGTGCTTTTCCGCAACGGGGATAATGAGATGCGGTACCAGCTGGAATACGATCTGGATACCGTCCACCTGGAACGGATGTATGTGAATGATGAGCTGGTGCTGGACAGGGGGGATGAAGGGAAGGGGAGGATCAAGTATGAGGCCACACCCGGATCCATTTTCCTGGATTTCGGGATCCCCCATGAACAGCTGGCGTGTTATGCCAAGAGGGACCGGCTCCAGCATCCTTTCATTGAGCGGCTGCATGACTGGGCCATCAACATGCGGAGGTTTGATTTCAGCGGTGAACTGGGAAAAAACCGGTATGCCCTGAAATCTTCCTTTGAGGAAAAGGAGCTTGACCTGGGCGTGACAAGGAATTCACTGGTGCCCATCGTATCGGTCGCCACCTCCCGGAATGACACATTCAAGGAGCTGGTGCTGAAGGATATGAAGGAGATTGATTACGAGCTGGAGGATTTTGGAATCATCCGTTTTTCGGAGCCGTTCAGCAAGAGCAGCGAGGACAGGTATGCGGTGTATGTGACCGAGACGGGACTGGAAAAACAGGTCACCCAGCGGGACATTTCCCAGGGCATGTTCAGGGCCTTCTCCGTACTCGTCCAGCTCAACTATTACATGCTGTGCGGGAGGGAGGGACTGGTGATCATCGATGATATCGGGGAGGGCCTGGATTTCAAGCGTGCCACCCAGCTGGTGCAGCTCCTGATCGAAAAGGCAGCACAATCTTCCATCCAGCTGATCATGTCCACCAATGACTCCTTCATCATGAATGCGGTGGATATCAAGAACTGGGCGGTGCTTCAGCGTGAAGGGAACAAGATCAGCCTGTTCAATTACGAGAATTCCAGGGAGATCTTTGAGGAATTTAAATATACGGGGCTCAATAATTTCGATTTTTATGCGAGCGAATTTTTCAAATCCGGTTTCAGGGATGCTGACCTGGAGGATGAAAAAGACGGGGAACCGGAAGAATGAGGAAGCTTGCCATTTTTGTAGAAGGTCTTACCGAGCAGATCCTGGTCAGGCGCCTGCTCGACTCCGTGATGGACAAACACAGGATCGCGGTGCAGACCGTGAAGATCACGGGCGGTCACAATGTCAGGATGTCATTCACCGTGATGAAGGCAGCACATGTTGACAACTTCACGGATTATTATGTGCTGATTTATGATTGCGGGGGTGAAAGCAACGTGAAAGGGTACTTGCTGGCGCACCGGGAAAAGCTGGTTTCCAACGGGTACAACATGGTGATCGGGCTGAGGGATGTGTATCCCAATTTCAGCAGGGAGGAGGTGGGGAAGCTGCTCCGGGGACTGAACTACAAGCTTCCGCAGAAAAAGGCCTTCACTCACATTTATCTGGCTATTATGGAGATAGAGGCCTGGTTCCTGGGGGAACACAAACACCTCAAGAAAGTATCCAAAAGGCTCACCCCTGCCTTCATCGAGAAGCACCTCGGTTTTAATCCGGCCACCGGGAACATGGAGGAGAGGGATTGTCCGTCGCAGGACATGAAAGCGATCTACCGGCTGGTTGGACATGACTACACGAAGAAACGGGACCGGCTGTACGCGGTGGTCAATAAACTGGACCTGCACTACTTCACGCACGGACTGGCGGAAAAGATGCCCAGCCTGGGTAAATTTGTAAAAGGCCTGGAACAGTTCTTTGTTTCCGGGGATCTCTGATGTTGCAAGTGATATAAATTAAATAGTGCATATCTATAGAAATAGGTCATAAAATATATTATATTTAGTAATTCAATTATTTTATTATTATTGATGGAAAAGGACCTGAAGATCCAGGCTGCTGCAGAAGATATTGTGGATGCGCTGGAGAAGATGGGGCGTCCTGAAAGGGCAGCAAAATCAGTATATTATGCACCCACCTCCATGCGCGTGCTGGGTGTCCCTGTCCCCCAACTCAGGGCGATGAGCCGGGCACTGAAGCAAAGGTACGGTGACTGGAACGGGCGGGAATGGATCGCACTCAGCAAGGCCCTTGTGGCCACAGGCATTTTTGAGTGCCAGGGCCTGGCCTATGACCTGATCGCCAGAAATAGAAGGATACTCGCATCGGTGACGGCGGGGGACCTGCAGGAGCTGGGAAAACATCTGGACAACTGGGGTTCGGTAGACAGTTTCGGGGTGGGGATCGTGGGTGTGCTCTGGAGGAAGGGCGTGGTAAAAGACATACAGGTCACCAGGCTGCTGGGATCGGATGATCACTGGCAAAGGAGGCTCGGGGTGGTTTCCACGGTCGCGCTGAACCTGAAATCAAGGGGTGGGACCGGGGACACAGAGCGGACCCTGCGGGTTTGTGAGCATGTGGTTGGTGATCACCATGAGATGATCCAGAAGGCCCTCTCATGGGCACTTCGCGAACTTTCAAAAAGGGATCCGGATGCTGTAAGGGAATTTATGGAGAAATACCGCTCGCGTCTCGCGGGAAGGGTGATAAGGGAGGTTTCCCACAAACTTGATTTCGGTACAAAGAATTAAGCCGCAAAATGTTAATAACTTATCTGGTTCTCAAGTATTTCACATATGGGAATACCAATATTTTTTGCTAAATTTAGCAGAACCATTGAGAAAACGGCCTTTGGTTATTATATATCTGATTAATAGTTGTTTAAACAGTTTATTTCACGGTAATTCTGCAGGGCGGGTAAGGCACCCGGAAAAGGATTCTGAAACCGGGCCGATTTCAAAGGTTTTTTAAGGATCATGAATATGGCTTTTTGAGACAGCCAGGATGTGTTGTTTAACAAAATGAATGAGGAGAGAAAACAATGAGTGAGGCATTTAAGACAGAGGAAAGTGGCGCACGACTGCGAAAGGATTATTCGGCGGAAAGCATCCAGGTACTGGAAGGACTTGAAGCAGTGCGTAAAAGACCCGCCATGTTCATCGGGGATGTGAGCGAAAAAGGCTTGCATCACCTGGTATACGAAGTGGTGGATAATTCCATAGACGAAGCCCTTGCCGGGCATTGCACCAGGATCGATTTAACCATCAATGAGGATAATTCGGTGACCGTGGTGGACGACGGGAGGGGGATCCCCATTGACATACATGAAAAAGAGGGAAGGTCCGCACTGGAGGTGGTCATGACCGTACTGCATGCGGGAGGCAAATTTGACAAGGAATCATACAAGGTGTCGGGAGGCCTGCACGGTGTGGGCGTCTCCTGTGTAAATGCCCTTTCGGAGACGCTCAGGGCCGAGGTGCACCGGGATGGAAAGATCTATGTGCAGACCTATGAACGGGGGAAGCCTACCTCACCTGTGGAGGTGGTGGGTACCACAGACAAGACGGGAACCATCGTCACCTTCAGACCAGACAAATCCATCTTCACCATGACCGAATTCAAGTATGAGATCCTGGCTTCGAGACTCAGGGAGCTGGCTTTCCTGAATAAGGGGATCTACCTGAGCATCCGGGACCTGAGAGAAGTGGAGGAGAACGGGAACGGGAATGGCGACCGTGAGGGTGAAGGCAGCCGCGACCGGAACGGATTCCGCAAGGACCATTTTTATTCCGAGGAGGGACTCAAGGAGTTTGTTGCATACCTGGATGCCACCAGGGAAAAGCTGATCGAGGAGATCATATACATGGAGACGGAAAAGAACGGGGTACCGGTGGAGATTGCGCTCCAGTACAACACTTCTTTTTCAGAAAATATCCATTCCTATGTGAACAACATCAACACCATTGAAGGGGGAACCCATCTCAGCGGATTCCGCAGGGGGCTTACCAGGACCCTGAAGAATTATGCGGATAAGTCGGGCATGCTGTCCAAACTGAAATTTGACATTAACGGAGATGATTTCAGGGAAGGACTGACTGCCATCATCTCGGTGAAGGTGGCGGAGCCGCAGTTTGAGGGACAGACAAAGACGAAGCTAGGGAATTCGGATATCATGGGTGTGGTGGACCAGGCGGTCAGCTCGGAACTGGCCAATTACCTGGAAGAGCATCCCAAGGATGCGCGCCAGATCGTATCCAAGGTGATCCTTGCCGCACAGGCACGGCACGCCGCCAGGAAAGCAAGGGAGCTGGTCCAGCGCAAGAACGTCCTCTCGGGTGCCGGATTGCCGGGCAAACTGGCCGACTGCTCCATCAAGGATCCCGCGTTGAGTGAGATCTTCCTGGTGGAGGGCGACTCGGCGGGCGGAACAGCCAAACAGGGGCGTGACAGGACCTTCCAGGCAATCATGCCGCTGCGGGGAAAGATCCTCAACGTGGAAAAGGCCATGGCGCACAAGATCTTTGAAAACGAGGAGATCAAGAATATTTTTACCGCCCTGGGAGTTAAAGTCGGAACGGAGGAGGACAGCAAGGCGCTGGACCTTTCCGGACTGCGTTATCACAAAGTGATCATCATGACCGATGCGGATGTGGACGGGTCACACATCGCAACCCTGATCATGACCTTCTTTTTCAGGTACATGAACGAACTGATCAAAAACGGGCACCTCTATATCGCCACACCGCCCCTGTACCTGATGAGAAAAGGAAAGATTGAGCGGTACTGCTGGACCGAAGAGCAGCGGGAAGCGTTCGTCAGGGAAGTGGGGGGCGGCAAGGAAGCCGGTATCACGATCCAGCGTTACAAAGGGCTCGGTGAGATGAATGCCGAACAGCTGTGGGAAACCACCATGAACCCGGAAAGCCGAACGCTGAGACAGGTTTCCATTGACAGCGCCGCGGAGGCAGACCGGATCTTCTCCATGCTCATGGGAGATGAGGTGCCCCCGCGGAGGGAATTCATTGAAAAGCATGCAAAATACGCCAATATAGACGCATAAGACATGAAGCATCTGTTCCTGATCAGGTACCTGGTCATGCTCTTCTCCCTGGTGGCCCTCACCGGGTGCGGCCATCAAAAAAGTGCAGGGGAAAACAATGGGTACGATTACCCCTGGTACGATCCTGCCATCTCTTTTGAAGAAAGATTATCCATGCTGATGGATGAGATGACCACAGAAGAGAAGATCGGCCAGCTGGTGTATGATGCACCGGCTGTCGAACGGCTCGGTATCCCGCAGTACAACTGGTGGAACGAGGCACTTCACGGGGTGGCCCGCAACGGCAGGGCCACGGTATTTCCCCAGACCATCGGCCTGGCGGCTACCTTCGATGAAGATTTGATATACAGGGTGTTCAGTGCCATTTCAGATGAAGCCAGGGCGAAGTTCAGGATGTCGCAGGAAATCGGGAACCGGGGACGGTATGCCGGACTTACCTTCTGGACCCCCAACATCAACATTTTCAGGGATCCCAGATGGGGCAGGGGAATGGAGACCTATGGGGAAGATCCCTTCCTCACGTCCCGGCTGGGGACAGCCTGTGTCAGAGGATTGCAGGGCGATCATCCGAAATACCTGAAGACAGGGGCATGTGCAAAGCATTATGCAGTGCATTCGGGTCCCGAAGCCATTCGGCATGAATTTGACGCGGTTGTCGGCATGAAGGATCTTCACGAAACCTATTTGCCCGCATTCAAGGCGCTGGTAACGGAAGCAAACGTGGAAGCGGTCATGGGGGCCTATAACCGGGTGAATGGCGAGCCTGCCTGTGCGAGCCGGCTGCTGCTGCGGGAAATTCTCATGGATCGCTGGAATTTTAAGGGACATATCCTGAGTGACTGCTGGGCGCTGCAGGACATCTACAGGGATCACGGGGTAACGGATACCCCTGCTGAATCGGCCGCGCTTGCCCTGAATATGGGAGTGAGCCTCAATTGCGGGGATACCTATCCGTTTTTGGGGGAAGCCCTGAAACAGGGGCTGGTCACCGGGGAGACCATCGATGAACGGTTTGCCACACTGTTTATCACCCGGTTTGAGCTGGGCTTGTTCGATCCGCCGGAAATGAATCCCTACAATGATGTGGATGAAAGCATCATCAACAGTGAATCGCATCTGGAACTGGCATATGAATCTGCAGTCAAGTCACTTGTTTTATTGAAGAACGAAGGTCACGTGCTGCCCCTTGACCCGGAGATCAGATTCCTCTTCGTAACGGGTCCCCAGGCCAATACCGGTGAAGTGCTGCTCGGTAATTATTACGGAATGAGCGGTTCCCTGGTGAATATCCTGGAGGGGATCACCTCCAGGGTGAGTGCAGGGACCACAATGAATTACAGGTACGGGGTCCTTGCCTACAGGGAAAACCTCAATCCCATGAACTATACCCTCGGGGACGTTGAGAGGGCGGATGCCACGATTGCCGTGATGGGTATTTCGGGACTTCTGGAAGGAGAGGAGGGGGCTTCCATTGCATCTCCTTCCAAGGGAGACCGGTTAGATCTGAACCTTCCCCCCAGCCAGCTTGCATTTCTGAAGGAGATCAGGGCTGCCAATGATAATCCGCTGATCGTGGTGATGACAGGGGGAAGTCCCATCACCATGCCGGAGGTGGAAGAACTGGCCGATGCCATCCTCTGGGTGTGGTACCCGGGACAGGAGGGGGGCAATGCCGTGGCAGATGTGATCTTCGGAAAGCGGGCACCCTCCGGCAAACTGCCCGTCACCTTTCCGGTATCGGCCGACCAGCTCCCGGCATTCGAGGACTATTCCATGAAGGGCCGCACCTACAGGTACATGACCTCCAAACCGCTGTACCCTTTCGGATACGGCCTTTCCTACACGGAATTCGGTATCGGGGAGCTGGTCATGGGTGCGGAAGAGATCTCCTCCCGGGAAACCCTGCAGGTTTCGGTGAAGGTAGAAAACAGGGGGGAGACGGATGCCGAGGAGGTGGTCCAGCTCTATGTTTCTACTCCTGAAGGCCGGATTGAACAGCCCCGCTGGTCGCTGAGGGATTTCAGGCGGGTCTCGCTGCAGGCCGGTTCAACGGCCGGGGTCACCTTTGAACTGGACAGGGAGGACCTGGTACAGTTCGATGAGGGTGGAAATCCCGTGGTCGTTCCCGGGACATACAGGGTGCATGTGGGGAATGCATCACCCGGCGAACGGAGCAGGGAACTGGGGGTTGAGATGGTGACGGGTACTTTCAGGGTGACGGAATAAGCCCTGCTTCCCCGATGATGCGGGGCACAATTGCCTCCCATCCCACCGACATCAGATGCAACCCGTGGATGCCCTGTTTTGTTCTGATCTGTTCAATGAGATCCAGCGCGATCTCCACACCCAGTTCTTCCCAGTCATCTTCCCGGGTTTCTTCGAAACGGTTCAGAATCCATTCCGGGACCCTGACCCCGGGGATCGTGTCGTGCAGGTAATGCGCCATCCGCTTGCTGCGGATGGGGATCACCCCGGCCAGGATGTAAACCTTGTTCAGCACATCCCTTTTATACAGTGCTTCCAGCCAGGTTTCCAGTCCTTGGGGGTCGAAGATCACGTTGGTCTGGAAGAACTGCGCCCCCGCATTGACTTTTTTCTGTTCCCGGAGGGCCTGGAAATGTGGTTCAGACGCAAAGGGCGAGGCAGCGGCACCAAGAAACAATGCGGGAGGTGATTTCATCTTCCGCCCGTCCAGGTATATGCCTTCATCCCGCATCCTTCTGAGTATCCAGAGCATCTGTACCGCATCCATATCCAGGATGTTCGTGTTGCTGGTGGGGGTGGGTCCGATCCTTGCATGGTCGCCCGTGATGCAGAGCACATTCTTCACACCCAGGACATTGGCACCCACCACATCTGCCTGCAGTCCGCTGCGGGTCTTGTCCCGCGCCGCGATCTGAAGAACCGGATCTGCTCCCAGTTCCGCGGCCACCTTGCAGCATGCCATGCTGGACATGCGGGGACTGGCCGAGGCGCTATCGGTGAAATTGACCGCGGTGACCAGGTTGCGGACCATCTCAATATCTCTTCTGAGCTTCCCGGTGGCGGTGCTCAGGGGAGGTGAAACCTCCGTGGTAATCACAAACTTCCCGGCTCTGAGCTCCCGCTCGAGCCTGGATACCGGCTCCTGGGAGGCCGGTGGATGGTACGCCGAATCACCCTGCCACCAGCCGGGCTGCCTCACCGGCCTGAATACCCCCTCCCAGGCACCGGTTTTTATTTCCCTGTCCCGGGAAAGAAAGCTTTTCAGGAATTTTCCCGAGCCGTATTTCCTTACCGAACGGAACACATCCCCCCAGGTCTCCGTCCCAGCCTTGTCCCAGTCCAGCGGTGGCAGGACCTCCAGCAGTTTTTCCCCGCGGCCCATCCGGAACGCCCGGTCATAGATCCTGTACCAGATGCATGGCCTTGTCTCATCCACGTAGCATCTTTCGGGGGTTGAGCCTCCGCAGGGACCGTTCCTCATTCCCTTGGGGCACTCCATGGGACAGATGAAGGCGGTCTCCTGCAGCAGGCAGTTCCCGCACATCCTGCACCCCCAGAGCGGGCCTTTCGTCCACCTTTCGATCCTTGCCAGCAGGCGTCTTCCGAACGGTTCCCTTTTGAACGGAAGGAAAGGTGGCTGCCACCTTCTGCCCGGAGTGAACAGTGCCATCAGGAACGGTTCTGAAAATATTCCACAAAGCGCATGGCATAATCATCCCTGGCCATGACCAGGTCCGTTGCCTTTACCAGTGCGGTGATCTTCACCGGGTTGGCAATGGGACAGGTCAGCCCGTTCCAGATGGAGAGTGCCATGTAGGCATCGTTCAGAACCTCCCTGCCCGGAAGCCCGAAGGAGATGTTGCTCGCCCCCTGGGTGATGTTCAGTCCCAGCCGGTCACGGACCAGCCTGATGGTTTCCAGGGTGACCAGGCAGGCGGTGGGATCCGCACTCACGGCCATGGCCATGGGATCGATGATCACGTTCTCCCTGCGGATCCCCATGGCGACGGCACGATCCACGATTTTTTCAGCGATCTTCAGCCGTTTCTCCGGATCGTGGGTGATCCCGTCATCGTCCATGACCAGCCCGATGACCGCCGCCCCGTATTCTCTGGCCAGGGGAAGGATTGCCTGCAGCGATTTTTCCTCTCCGTTGACAGAGTTGATCAGCGGCTTGCCCACGGCAACCTTCAGGGCGGCTTCAATGGCTTTCGGGTTCGGGGAATCGAGGCAGAGGGGAATGTCGAAGTTTTCCTGCAGAAAGGAGACAGTTTCGGGCAACAGCGATTCATCGTCCACTCCCGGGTATCCCACATTCACGTCCAGCACTTCCGCACCCTCCCCGATCTGTTGCTCTGCCAACTGCCGGACGAATTCAAAATTGCGTTCCGACAGGGTTTCCACCAGTTTCTTCCTGCGGGTGGGGTTGATGCTCTCGCCGATGATCACCACGGGCCCGCCGGTGTCGATCGCCACTTCCCTGCTCTTTCCTTGTAAGATGGTTTTCATGCTCGTTCCTGTTTAAGGGGAATTACATCAATCCGGTGATGTTTCCCTCATTGTCAATGTTGATCTGTTCTGCGGCGGGGAAGGCAGGCAATCCCGGCATGCGCATGATGTTCCCGGTGATGGGGATCAGGAATCCTGCCCCCGAAGCAATTTCGATCTCCCTGACGGTCACGATGAAATCCTTGGGACGACCGAGCAGGGAAGGATTGTCGGAAAGTGAATTCTGTGTTTTTGCGATGCACACCGGAAGCTTTTCAAGGCCCAGTTCGGCGATCTTTTTCAAATCTTTCCCGGCCTGGGGGGTGTAGTCCACATGTTCCGCGCCGTATATTTTGGTAGTCAGGGTACCAATCTTCTTCTTCACATCCCATTCCCAGTCATACATCGGGGTAAAAGGCGGAGGATCAGATTCGGCGACCCTGACCACTTTTTCGGCGAGTTCCAGTGCTCCCTTTCCCCCGCTGGCCCATACATCCGCTACGGCGATTTCCGTGTTCAGCGCCTTTGCCCTGTCCAGGATCACCCGGATCTCTTCCTGGCTGTCAGAGCTAAACCTGTTCAGCGCGATCACCGGGGTCACGTTGAAGAGCCGGATGTTCTCCAGGTGTTTTTCCATGTTGCACAATCCCCGTTGCACCGCCTCCGGATCCGGCTGGGTAAGCTTGTCCCGCTCCACTCCGCCGTGGTATTTCAGAGCCCTTACGGTCACGGTAAGCACCACGGCTTTTGGCGACAGTCCGGCACTCTTGCACTTGATGTCAAAGAATTTCTCAGCCCCCAGGTCAAATCCGAATCCGGCCTCGGTGACGGTGTATTCCGAGAAGGTCATACCCATCCGGGTGCCGATCACCGAGTTGGTCCCCTGTGCAATATTTGCGAAGGGTCCCCCGTGAATAATGGCAGGATTGCCCTCGATGGTCTGGACCAGGTTGGGTTTGATGGCATCCTTCAGCAATGCGGTCATGGCTCCTTCCACCATTACGTCCCTTGCATATTTGGGTTCCTTCCCGTAGGTATAACCGATGAAAATGTTCCCAAGCCTTGTTTTCAGATCATTCAAATCCCTGGCCAGGCAGAGGATGGCCATCACTTCCGAGGCGGCGGTGATATCGAAGCCGGTCTCCCTGGGCACGCCGTAAGTGGTGCCACCCAGTCCCACGATGATCCTCCTGAGCGAGCGGTCGTTCATATCCATCACCCGTTTCCAGGAGATGGTCCTGGGATCCAGGTCAATTCCGTTGGTCGCGCTCTGGATCTTGTTGTCGATCGCCGCCGCCAGCAGGTTGTGTGCCTTTTCAACAGCAGCGAAGTCGCCTGTGAAATGCAGGTTGATGTCCTCCATGGGAAGCACCTGGGAATATCCCCCTCCCGTGGCGCCGCCCTTGATTCCGAAAACCGGTCCGAGGGAAGGCTCCCTGAGCACCACGGTGGCTTTTTTGCCCAGCTGGTTCAGCCCCTCGGTGAGCCCGATGGACATGGTGGTCTTGCCTTCCCCGGCCGGGGTGGGCGTGATGGCGGAAACCAGCACCAGTTTGCTTTCGGCTGCTTTGTTCTCATCAATGAAGGAGAGGGGGATCTTGGCTTTGTACTTCCCGTACATGTCGATGTATTTCTCATCCAGGCCAAGTTTCCCTGCAATCTCGCCGATGTGGCGAAGTTTGACTGTTCTGGCAATTTCAAGATCGTTCATCTCGTGGTCGTTTTGATCAAAGGTACGATTTTCAGGGCGACAAAGTTGCATTCATCCTTGCCGATGCTGATGCTATATTTGCATTTTCAATGAGAAATGATTAAAAACTAACGGGATGCTGTGTCAGCCGCCGGGGGTTCCGCCGGACCTGACGCAGTTTTCTGTACTGTGTGGGGGTTGTCCCCATGAATTTTCTGAATTGTTTGTTGAAATGGCTAAGGTTGTTGAATCCGCAGTCATCGCTGATGTTCACGATATTCGCATCGGTGTTCAGCAGCAGGCTGCAGGAATAGTCGATCTTGATCTTGTTCAGGTAAGCAAAGATGGTGATGCCGGTGAAGGCCTTGAAGAACCGGCAGACGGAGGCAGGTGCCATGTGGACCAGTTCGGAGATCTTCTGCAGGTTGATCTCTTCCCGGTAGTTTTTCATCAGGTATTCGTGGATTTTGTTGATCCTGGTATTGGCCGTCTCAAACCTGCTCCTGGCATATGCGGCGCTTGCCAGGTATACAAAGGAGCTGCCCCTGCCGATGATATCCATGATCTCGTAGAAGTACATGAGCCTCCTGATCCCGGACAGGTAGGGAAGCTGAAGCATCAGACGGCTCACCTCGTTCAGGGTGTCCCCGGTGATCCTGATCCCTCTTTCAGCCAGTTTCAGGGCCCGGTTCACATGAACGAATTCGGGAAGGGTGGTAAGTTCCTGCGGGAGAATCTCGCTGTCGAACAGGAGGTAGACCGATTCAAGGGTCCGGCCGGAAGGGAATTTCGGGGAAGATCCGCCGGAGAACCAGACATGGGGGATGCGGGGACCGATGAAGATCAGGTCGCCCGGATGGAATTCCTCCACAGAGTCTCCCACGATCCTTCTCCCGGATCCTTCCGTGATAAAGCTCAATTCATATGCCTGGTGATAGTGCCAGGTGCTCTGGTCGATATGGTCCTGGAAGATCCCGATAAAAAAGGACTCGTCCGGTCTCAGGGTGATCGTTTTCAAAAGCTCCTTCATGATGGTATAATATTATTCAAATTTAACAAAATGGTGAAAATAGCATTATGAAAAGTGAATTATCCATGCGTCAGAAATCAGGGATTGGTTATTTTTACACGGTGATGAAAATCAATACAATCTGAAATTAAACGAATGCATATGAACTCTATTCTGGTAAAACTCGGAGAGGCGGTTGAACTGGGTAAAGTGGACCAGGGTTCTCCCTATCCTCCGCAGCTGAAGGGTCAGCCGGGAGCTGACGAACTGGCCAGACAGGCCATCGAGGAAGGGCTGAAGCCCACCGACCTGCTCACGGAAGCCCTCGTGCCCGCCATGGACCGGGTGGGGCAGAAATTCTCCGAGAACAAGATCTTCGTTCCCCAGATGCTGATGGCTGCGAAAGCGATGAAAGCCGCGATGGTTCATCTGAAACCATATTTCCAGTCCGGTGATGTGAAGACCAAAGGCACGTTCATCATCGGCACGGTGAAGGGAGACCTGCATGACATCGGAAAGAACCTGGTGGCCATGATGGTCGAAGGCGGCGGATGGTCCATCATCGATCTGGGCGTGGACGTCAACGAAGACACCTTTAACAGGACCATCGCGGAAAATCCCGGTGCGGTGGTAGGACTTTCGGCTTTGCTGACCACCACCATGACCAACATGGAGGAGATCGTCAGGGAGATCAAGGCTGCCCATTCCGACACCACCGTGCTGGTGGGAGGAGCCCCGCTTAACGAGGATTTCTGCAAAAAAATAGGAGCGGATTTCTATTCCCCGAATCCGCGCGGGGCCGTGGAATACCTGAAACAATTTGCTGCTTAGGGATTGGAAATGGTGACCATCGGGCTGGAACCGCTGGGAAAGACCATCCGGGTCAGAAAGGGTTCCCCGCTGAAAGATGCGCTCCACGAATACGGGGTTGAGTTCCCCTGCGGCGGGAAGGGGATCTGCGGCAAATGCAGGGTCAGGCTGATCAGGGGAGCGATCGACACGGATGACTTTCACAGGAAGCGGCTGGCTGAACTGGGACTGGGCAGGGAATGGCGCCTGGCCTGCCTGAGCCTGTGTCACACTGACATGGTCATCGGGGTGGATCAGTACGAAACCCTTATCCAGGCGGATGAGACGCCGTTTGAATTCGTACCGCGGAAGGGAGTGGGTGTGGCGGTGGACCTGGGCACGACCACCCTGGTGGCCCAGCTGCTGGATCTGCAGCAGGGGCGGATCCTGGCCATGGAAAAGGGCCTCAATCCCCAGCAGAAGTACGGCAGTGATTTGATTTCCAGGCTGGAAGCAGCCCTTTCCGGCAACGCGCCAGAAATGACGGGGATGATCCGGAAAAAGATCGGCGGAATGATCGGCCGGATGACGGCGGGAAGAAAAGAGGACCCTGAAAGGATCATTCTCGTGGGGAACACGGTCATGCAACACTTCTTCTGCGGATTTGATCTGAAGCCGCTTTCATTTTATCCCTTTGAATCGCCCCTTCTGGGAGCAGCACGGTTTCTGCCCGTTGAACTGGGATGGGACCTATCGACCCGGGAAGTGGTCTTTTATCCTTCCATCGGCAGTTTCGTGGGTAGCGACATCCTGGCCGGCATTCAGGCCACAGGGATCTGCGAGGGGGAGGAATACAGCCTGCTCATTGACCTGGGGACCAACGGAGAGATTGTGCTGGGGAACCGCAGGGAGCTTTTGTGCGCATCCACTGCCGCCGGTCCCGCTTTCGAAGGAGCCAGGATCTCCATGGGCATGCTGGCCACCACGGGTGCCATTTCCTCCGTGGAGCCCGGTCCGGCAGGCTGGAGCGTCAAAGTGATCGGGAACGGATCCCCGCGGGGCATCTGCGGAAGCGGACTGATCGATGCGGTGGCGGTCCTGCTCGGGCGGGGGTGGCTGGATGAATACGGCCAGCTGGCGGGAGCTGGGGAACAGGTGACCCTGGCCGGGCCGGTGGTCCTGACACAAAAAGACATCCAGGAATTCCAGCTGGCAAAGGCAGCCATTGCCACCGGTGTGGAGATCCTGATGAAGAAACTCTCCATCGGACCCGGCGACATTGCCACCGTTTATATCGCAGGCGCTTTCGGGAGCTATCTCAGCATGGATTCCGTGACGGCCACGGGCATGCTGGGTTTTACCCCGGTTGCGTTTCGCAAACTGGGGAACACGGCCTTGATGGGTGCGAAAATGTTCCTTTTCTCGGAGCTTTCCCTGACGGATGCCATCCTGGAGCGGACCTCCCATGTGAACCTGGAATCGGATCCTTCCTTCCAGGACCTGTTCGTGGATAACATGAGGTTCCGGCCGTGCCCCTGAACGGTCTCACATCTATTGAATCGCATTCCTTCATGCAGGAAACGAGGGTCTTCCGGCCCGATTGTGAACAATCTCCCGCGGGGATCATTTACTTTTTGAGATGGATGGGTTATCTTAGCCTTAATTAATACACAAAGCCATGCCATCAGAAAGGTCATCCGGAAAAGTGGAGCTTCAGCCACAGGAAATCGAGGACATGCTCGGCAGGGTTCCCGGCTGGCTGACACGCAACGGGATCATTCTTTTCCTGTTCCTGCTCGCCCTGCTCATTTTCGGAAGCTGGATCTTCCGGTATCCGGACATCAAACGGGCCAGCATCGTGGTCACCTCCGTCAATCCTCCTGCAGATCTTGAAGCCCGCAGCAACGGGAAGATCACAAAATTGTTCATAAGCGACAACGACCTGGTATCCGCCGGGACGGTGCTGGCCATGATCGAAAACCCGGCCGCATTCGAAGATGTGATGCAGCTGAAAAAGGGACTGGCGTTCCTGGACAGTGTTCCCGTGGAGCAGGTGACCGGGGAAGTGCCGGAGCTGAAAAATGCCAGGCTGGGGACCATCCAGTCGGACTACTCCATCTTTCTCAAGGCGTACCGGGATTACCTGGAGTTCAAACGCATCGATTACCACCAGCGTAGGATCGAGTTGCTTCGATCCGAGCTGGACAAGAAACAGGCCTACACCAGGAGCCTTACCGAGAGGGCCCGGATCCAGGAAGAAGCCTATAATCTGGCGCTGAGACAGTTCAACCGTGATGCCACCCTCTACGAACAGGGTGTGCTGTCCCAGTCCGACCTGGAAAAATCCCGTTCCGCCATGCTGCAGGAGCGCAACCAGTGGCAGGAGATCGTGAGCCTGATGGCGGAGAACAACATCAGCATCGCGCAGACAGAGCAGCAGATCGTGGATCTGGAACTGCAACAGCGCGACCAGATGTCACAGACCGTGAACACACTCGAGGAATCATTCAATAACCTGAAAGCTTCCATCGCATCCTGGGAGCAGAACTATTTGCTGAAAGCGCCGGTCAGCGGGGTGGTGACCTTTACCCGTTTCTGGAGCGAGAACCAGAATGTGAAGGCCGGGGATAAGGTGCTCACCATCATCCCCGCTGAAGCGGGTTCCATGGTGGGAAAGATCCGCCTGCCCGTGGAAGGGGCGGGCAAGGTCCGTGTGGGGCACCAGGTGAATATCCAGTTCGATAATTTCCCGCACCTGGAATACGGCATGGTGAAGGGATATGTAAGCAATATCTCAAAAGTGCCCGATGACGATTTTTACACCGTGGAAGTGGAGCTTCCCAGGGGACTGCGAACCTTCTACGAAATCGATATCCCTTTCAGTCAGAACATGCAGGGTCAGGCCGAGATCCTGACCGATAAGCTGCGCATGCTTCAGCGTGTGCTGAATCCAATTAAATCAGCCATTACGAAACAGGTGGAAATGTGACCGCGAGAAATTTTCTGGGGACATTGTTCATCCTGGGGGCGGGTCTCGCCGCAGGGTATTTTGCGGCAAAGCAGGTCGCCGGTGTCCTGGGGATCAGCTACCGGGAAAAGAACCTGCCCGATCCCGGGCAGGTGACCTCCATGCCCGGCGCAGACTCCCTCCTGCTGCCGCTGCGGATCGTGGACATGGGAGGGGTGGGAATTGTTCCCGATACGGCAGGGTGGGGAGCCGATTACTCGCATCACCAGCGTTTCTTCGAAAAGGTATGGCAGGTGGCACCCCCCTTCACGGATACTTCCCAATTCAGGCAGGAGTATGAAAAGTTCGATCGCTTCACCGCGCAGATGGGCGCGTACGGATACAATGCCGTCGCCATGCCATGGTTCCTCGAATGTGTCAATTTTGACCTGGTGGACAACGGAAGGCAGGTATACGGAACGAAAAGTGTTTACAGGGACCGGCATGATACGCTGAGCAGGCGCTTTGCCGAATTGATGCAGGCGGCGGCGGACCACGGAATGAAAAGCTACCTGTGGACCGATATGGTGGCACTGACCCCGCCCCTGTCGGAGTATTTCAACCGCACATTCGGCCCGGTGGATACGGAAAACCCGGCGTTCTGGCAGGTCTACGGGAAGGCCGCGGAGGAGGTTTTTGAAAAATTCCCCCACCTCGAAGGGATCATCCTCCGCATCGGAGAGGCCGGCTCCATCTATAACACGCAGGGCTGGGATTACACAAGTGAGCTCAGCGTGAGGACCGGCGAAGCGGTCCGGTTGATGCTGGAGGCCTTCCTGGCTGCTGCCGAAAAATATGACAGGAACATCATCTTCCGCACCTGGTCGGTGGGAGTGGGTGAGATCGGGGATATGCATACGAATCCCGAAACATACAAACGCGTCCTGGGGGAGGTACAATCCGACCGTCTGGTGGTTTCCACCAAGTACTGCGCCGGGGATTTCTACAGCTGGCTTGAGCTGAATCCCACACTGCTGCAGGGGGAACACCGCCGGATCGCAGAATTCCAGGTAAAACGGGAATTCGAGGGATTCGGTTCGCTGCCCAACTACATGGCGCCCGTGCATCAGAAAGCCATTCAGACGTTCGTGGAAAAGAATCCCCGCATGGAAGGTGCCTGGGTATGGACACAATACGGAGGTCCGCTGAGGGCCGGCCCCATGATCATCTATCCGTTTTACGGTTTCAATGTGATCAATGAAATCAATGCCTATGCCACGGGACAGCTGCTCCTGGATCCTTACGAGCATGCGGACACCATTGCGATCAGGTGGATCAGGGATTATTTCGGAGATGATCCCCTCCTGGTGGCCAATCTGACGGAAGCATTCCGCATGTCCCCCGGAATTATAAGCAGGGGTCTTTATATCAGTGATTTTGCAAGGTACGATGTGCGGGCGCTGGGGCTTGAGCCCCCTCCCATGCTCTGGATCTTCGAGTGGGATATCCTGGGTGCTTCCAGCGCCGTCTTCAGCAACATCTACTTCATCACCCGTGACCAAATGGGGGAGGTGATCGACGAGGGTTTCCGGGCGGTGAGGGAGGCGGTGGTCATGAAAGATCTCCTGCTGGAGGCGAAGGATCGGGTGTCCGGCCACCGCAATGAATACGAGCAACTGATCGGGGCTGCCGAATATGAGATCGAACTGCTCCGCCTGCTGGCCTATTACAGGCAGTTTTTCATGAATTATTACCGGTGGATCGAAAAGGGAGATCCGCAAGCGGAGACTGCTTACAAACTGGCCATGGGACAGTTCAGCGCAGTCAGGTCCTTTCACCGGGAGAAATATGCCGGGGATCTGAATACCCTGGGGATGGACTTCGAAGAGGTTGATACCGGAATGAAGATTGCCGGGAGAACCCCTCTCTCAGTTGCCGGTGCCAGGATATTCCTGGCCGTTGCGCTGTTCCTCCTGATCATGGGGATCCCGCGTTTCATCAGGGACAGGGGGCACCGGAAGTTTGCCGCCACCCTCTTTTTCGATGCCCTGTTCCGCCCGCGTTCCATCAGCGACCTGACCGCCTACCACGGTACCGGCCAGGTGGCATTGATATTGCTCCTGCTTTACCTGCTGGCGGTGGTGTCTTTCTCCTCGTTTGCTTCACTGCTTTTTCCCCTGTGTATCGGCGGCCTGGGATTGCTGGTTGCCGTTGTGCTGTCGCTTGTGTTCGGCTCGGGGAGGAACTTTCCGAAGATACTGGTTTCAGTGATGGCCCCGAAGATCCTGGTCATGATGCTGGTCACGGGGGTGGTGGCTGTCAGGGGACCGCAGGTGTTCTGGTACCTCTTCTGGGTTTCGGATCTCTTCAGGATGCTTTTCCTCTCCCTTTTTGTGATGCTGCTGTTCAGGAAATTCCAGATATATGTGATCGCAGGGCGGAGATGGATGCGGAGGAACGGGTCGGCTTCTGCGGGAATGGTCCTGATGGCACTGGGGCTCCAGTTGCTGATTGCGGGATCGCTCCTGTTCATATTCGGACTGGAGGAAAGCCTGACGGCCTTGAACAACGAGTTGCTTGTCCTTCCCGGCGGTTTGTCCAAGATCCTGGGGATCACCACCCACCTGGGAATCCCGCCGCTTCTGCCCTGGTGGATCGTATTTGTGGGCGGGGGACTGATCATCCCGGGTTTTCTGCTTTTCGTTCCGAACCGCAGAAGAATGTCTTAAATTTGTTTACTATTTTAGCGTGATCAGTTTCACAGAAGTTTTGCAATGAAGCAGATTGAAAAATACCAGAACAGACATGACAGGTTTTCGTAAAGGGATGTACATCGGCATACCGCTGTTGCTGCTGGCTGCCGTTGTGGTGATCGTTTTTGTCCCCTTTGCCTCCAAATCATCACAGAACGAGGAGGTGCGGATCGGGGAAGCGGAGATCGGGCGGGTCATCAGGTCCTTCCCCGGTCAGGGAGTGGTGGAACCCCAGAGCGAGGTGATTATCCTCAGCCCTGCATCGAGCATCATCAAGGAGATCCTGAAGGAGGTGGGAAGTCACGTGGATGCCGGCGAGCCGATCATCATCCTGGACCCGACCCCCATCCAGAACGAGATAGACAATATCCGGGACCAGTTGGAGGTCAAGCAGAACGCGCTGCACAAAAACCAGCTGAACGCCAGGAGCGTCAAGGTTGACCTGGATTACAACGTGCAGGTGAAGAACCTGGCGATCGCTTCGCTTAAATCCGAGCTGGCCGACCAGGAACAGCTGCTCGAAGTAGGGGGGATCTCTCCTGCCCGCTTCGAGAAGACCAAACAGGAACTGGAACTGGCCGAAAAGGACCTGATCATGCTGAAAGAGAAGAATTCCATCAGACTGCAGCAGCTGGAAGCAGACGAGCAGGGACTCCGCCTTCAGATCGAAATGCAGGAGAAGGAACTGGCAGCCAGGGAAGAAGCTTTAAGCAAAATGATCATTCGGGCTCCCTCTGCCGGGATCATATTATCCATCAGGGGAAAAGTGGGCGAGAAAGTGAACTCGGACCGGCTTCTCGTGGAGATGTCCGATCTGACGAATTTTAAGGTGCATGGAACCGTGGAGGATGATTTTTCCGAGGATGTGAAAACGGGGACCCGGGTATATGTGAACATCGATACCGACAAGCTTCCCGGGGTAGTGGGTACCGTGAGCCCGGTGATCCGGGACCGGATGATCGAGTTTGACGTCCACCTCCGGGAGAGCAACCACTACAAACTGAGGCCGAACCTGAACGTGGACCTGGAAATCGTGAAAGCTGAAAGGGACAGTGTTCTGAGGATCCCCAACGGTCCGGTCATCGGACGGGGGAATGACCATTCGGTCTATGTGCTGAGAAACGGGAAGGCGGAATTGCGGCAGATAAAAACCGGACTGAAAACTGAAGAATATGTGGAAATTGTGGAAGGACTCCGGGAAGGGGAACAGGTGGTCCTGTCAGCGATCTCTTCCCCGGAGGAAATCATGGAACTGGACTTTTAAATGGAGGCTGATGGGGAAACGGGCCCTGTATGCAGTCCTGCTGTCGCTGCCTGCGGGACTGTTCGCACAGGACTCCCTTGTGTCCCTGAGCCTGAGAAACGTGGTGGATCTGGCCATCAATCAGTCGTCTGCGGTAAAGTATGTGCAGAACCGTGATGTGAATTACTACTGGCGGTGGAAGAACCACCAGACCCGGTTCAGGCCCCAGCTCACCCTGTCGGGCGATCTCCCGGATTTTGAGAACCAGACCAAACCCATTGTACAACCCGACGGGAGCATCGTGTTCAACAAGGTAACCCAGTTGGAAACCAGTGCACAGGTTGCCCTGAGTCAGCCCATTCCTGTTATGGGTGCATATGTGTACGCCGCTTCAGGGCTTGTGAGGTTGCAGGACTTCAACAACAGCACCACGGGTTTTTCGGGTTACCCGGTGAGTGTCGGGATCACCCAGCCGCTTTTTGCCTATAACTGGATGAAATGGGCCAGGATGACCGAACCCCTGGTGTATGAAGAGGCCCAGAAAAATTTCATTGAGTCCATCGAGGAGATTTCATACGAGGCCACATCCAGGTTCTTCAGGTACCTGAGGATCCAGACCAATTACGCCCTGGCCGAAAGCAATCTGAGGAACAGCAGGGATAACCTGCGGATCGCCAGTGTGCGACAGGAGCTGGGAACCATATCGGAGAATGATTTTGCCAGGATCCAGCTGTCGGTTTTCAATGCCCAGAAGGCACTTAACAATGCGCGGATCGATTTGAAAAACGCCGATTACGAACTGAAGCGGTACATCGGGCTGGACCAGAACCAGCAGATCGAGCTCATCATCCCGCTGGATATGTTCCTGTTCAAAGTGGATCCGGTGAAGGCACTGGAAGAGGCCCTGGAGAACCGGAAAGAAACACCCGAATTCGAACGGAGGCTGATCCAGGCCGAGCGGGACCTCACCCAGGCAAAAAGGAACAGCGGCCTGAGTGCCACCCTGAACATGAGTTACGGAGTGTCCAACAGTGCCGACATGCTGGGAGGGGTGTATGAAAACCCTGACCAGCAGCAGAACGTCAGCCTTTCCCTGAGCATCCCGATCCTGGACTGGGGAAGGAGCGAATCGCAGGTGCGATTGGCGGAGTCGCAGCGGGAACTGGTCATCTACGATGTGGAGCAGGACCGGCAGGATTTCGAAAGAAGGGTGGTGGTGATGGTCGAGCAGTTCAACCTGATCAAGGACCAGATCGAGACGGCCGAGGCTGCCGACAAGGTGGCCGAGGAGGGGTATCTGATCGCTTTGAAGAAGTTCCAGAACGGGGAGATCAGCATCACCGACCTGAACATTTCACTGGCCGAACGGGAAGCAGCCAAACGGGATTATATCAGCTCCCTCGAGAATTACTGGGAATCCTATTACCTCCTGCGGGAGGTGACCCTGTATGACTTTGAAATGAAGCAGAAGATCTTCTATGACAATCCGATGTTGGATTAGGGTTAGGAGTTAGGAATGCACTTGTTGCCGTAATATTCCAGGAGCAACGGATCGCGGATCTCCCCGGTTTCCGAGACGGCTCCCTCGCAGCGAAAGAAATCCAGCCCGACGGAGAGAATGTCCCGGAGGCCCAGCTCATCAAAAAAAGCTTCATCCAGGAGGTGTTCCGGGATCGTGTTCCGCAGCTGCCGGGCAGCATCGATCATGCCTGCGGTTTTACCGGAAAGGATCAGCCTGGCCACGAAGTGGTGGGGCAGCACCTTCAGGTTCTGTTTCACGGGTTCAAAACATTGTTCCAGCGTGGGGGCATTCTCCCTGAGTGAAATGGGATCTCCCAGCACGCAGTATATGGGCGTTTTTTTCTCCAGGAACTCCCGGATCAGAGGGAAACCGCTCCTTGTTTCATACCCGGGCCTGAAAGCGGCATACCGGTCATCGCCGTGTTGCATGTCGTGAAAAAGACTGGAGGGCGGAAGATATGTGCCTTCGTGGCACGCCCGGATGAGCTGCGATGCCTCGGGGACCAGGGTGTATGTGAGCGAAACAGGCACAATAAAGATCTCCCTGCGGTCTTTCATTGAATCCTGTGCCTGCAGGGCGCTTTTAAAGACCCTCCTGATCCTGGCTTCTCCCGTCTTCCCGGAGTATGTGCGGCCTCCTTCCGGATAGATCAGGGAATCCACTCCTTCGGAGAGCATGTGTTTCAGGTATTCATTGAAAAGCCTGGTATACCCTGCCCGATAGTTTCTCGTGTTCCTGAAGGGATCCGGTGGACTGAAACGGGTGTCCATGATTTGCCTGTCCAGCAGGCAACTGTTCACCAGGGGCATCAGGTAGGAGGACCTTCTTCGGGCCAGGGTGTTCCAGGCGATGAACATGGGCTGGGGTACGCGGAGCAGTTTTGCCACCCAGGAAATCACCATGGAATCAATATGGGCCTGGTGATTGGGGAAATAGAACAGCACCCCTTCCTTTGAAGCCTTTCCCACATCACGCAGGGTATTTTCCCGGGCCCCCTTCAGGATCACAGAACGGTAGATGTGCCGGTGGAATTTGTACCTGCTCCAAAGCGAATACTGGAAGAAGAACAGTTTTGAGAAATTGGCCGAGAGCTTTTTCAGATCCTTCCCAAACAGCCGGGCTGCTTTCGGGTCCCCCGGGTACTCCGAATCCAGGAATTGTTTCCTGAACCTGGAGAATACTTGTCTCCGGACCCGCCCGCGGTGATACCTGATCTTCTTGACCCTCCTGTATACACTCATGTACAGCAGCAAATATTGGCCAAATATAGAGATTTAATAAGGACGATATCGAAGGATATCTATGGAACTG
The DNA here is from genome assembly GCA_040768485.1 of Bacteroidales bacterium. GTDB lineage: Bacteria > Bacteroidota > Bacteroidia > Bacteroidales. The sequence goes on along the minus strand of JAXGMU010000002.1, from coordinate 94,017 downwards.
TGGGATGGGAATTGTAAATTTGGGTTTCTGAAACGTAAAAAATCCTGTTCAATGCCAAAGCTCGAAATCAAACATCTCGAAGACTGCAGGTATGCCTGCGTATCACTCGGCGAAGTCATGCTCCGCCTGGATCCCGGGGAGAACCGGATCAGTTCGGCCCGACAGTTCCGGGTCTGGGAAGGCGGCGGGGAATACAATGTATCCCGGGGGCTCCGGAAATGTTTCGGCCTGCCCACAGCGGTGGTCACCGCATTTGCAGATAACGCGGTGGGCCGGCTGGTGGAGGATTTCATCATGCAGGGGGGTGTGGGGGTGGATCATATTAAATGGGTCCCATACGACGGGATCGGGCGGACCGTCAGGAACGGATTGAACTTTACCGAAAGGGGGTACGGGATCAGGGGCGCCCTGGGTGTGTCGGACAGGGGCAACACTGCAGCCAGTCAGCTGAAGAAAGGAGATATCCCCTGGGATGAAATATTCGGTACGCTCGGATCGCAGTGGTTCCATACGGGGGGCATTTTTGCTGCCCTCTCGGAGAGTACCCCCGAAGTGATCGAAGAGGCCATGGTCTCCGCCAGGAAGCACGGCACGGTGATCTCCTATGATCTGAACTACAGGCCCTCCCTCTGGAAAGCCATCGGGGGGATCGAAAAAGCCAGGGAGGTGAACCGGAGACTGGCACCCTATGTGGACGTGATGATCGGCAATGAAGAAGATTTTACGGCAGGCCTGGGATTCGAGGTGGAAGGAGTGGATCAGAACCTCTCCAATCTTGAAACCGACAGTTACAAAAAAATGATCCTGAATGTGATCAAAACATTCCCCAATTTCAGGATGATCGCCACCACCCTCCGCACCGTGAAGACGGCAACCGTCAATTCCTGGGGAGGTATCTGTTACTATGACGGGGAGTTTTACGAGGCCACCCACCGCCCGGATCTGGAGATCCTCGACCGGGTGGGAGGAGGGGACAGCTTCGCCTCGGGACTTATCTACGGGATGATGGCCACCGGAGATCCCCGGGAGGCGGTTGAATATGGTGCTGCCCACGGGGCGCTGGCCATGACCACACCGGGCGATACCAGCATGGCCACACTGGCAGAAGTGGAAAAGGTAAAAGGCGGCGGATCCGCCAGGGTTGTCCGCTGACCCCGTTTCCCGGATCACAGAGGAATTGAAGTTAAACATCAATAAATTCAGGCAAAATGGAATTACGAAAGGATGCAAAATATGCAATGGTAATCCCCACCAGCATGGGGATCCGGATCACGCCCGTGAACGGGCAGCCGGTCCACACAAGCGACATGTTCAAAATGCAGGTCACCAGTGCCGAGTCCAACGTGGGCAGTGTTTCCTCCTACCTGGGACTGCCGGTGAAGGTGCTTACCACATTTGTAAAGGGGAGTCCCATCGCCAGGATGATCAGGGACAACCTGGCCGCACGGCACATGGATTTCGAGGGAGCGGAAGTTGACCAGGGCGGCCCCTGGGGATACAGGCACCAGATCAACATCGCCGACCGGGGTTACGGCTCGCGGGGCCCGCGGGTGCAGAACGACCGGGCGGGGGAGGTGGGGAGGACCCTGAACGTGAAGGATTTTGACCTTGACCGTATTTTCGGTAGTGAAGGGGCACAGATCGTGCACATGTCGGGACTCATCGCAGCGCTTTCACCGGAAACCGGACAGTTCTGCCTGGAGCTGGCCCGGTTGGCGAAGAAATACGGCACCCGGATCTCGTTTGATCTGAATTACAGGGCCTCCTTCTGGAAAGGAAGGGAAGAGGAACTGCACGGGATATTTGCCGGGATCGCATCCGTTTCAGATGTGCTCATCGGAAACGAAGAGGATTTTCAGCTCTGCCTGGGCATCGAGGGCCCTGAGGCCGGAGGAAAGGACCTTTCAACGAAAATAGACGGGTTCAAAGGGATGATCGACAGGGCACGCAAAACCTTTCCCGGCACTACCGTGTTTGCCACCACCCTCCGTGAAGTGGTCAGTACAAACCAGCACCTGTGGGGCGCCATTTTGTGGGAAAACGGGAACTGGCACGTGGTGGAGCCAAGGGACATCTATGTGTTCGACCGCATCGGCGGGGGGGACGGTTTTGTGGCAGGGATGCTGTATGCCATTCTGAGGGGATGGGATTCCGGGAAATGGATCCGGTTCGGCTGGGCCAGCGGTGCGCTGGTCACCACCCTGGAGACCGATTATGCACAGCCGGCCGATGAAGAACAGATCTGGAGCATCTGGGAAGGGAACGCCCGGGTCAGGAGGTAGTCAGGAATTCTGCCGGCCATCCTTCGGTACAGATGAAAAAAGCGATCACCACGGACCCCTACCTGGTTGATGAATCGGCCATTCTGGATCCCCCACGCAGTTTTTTCGGCAGAGTGAGATTTCTGGGGCCCGGATTCATCCTTTCTGCATCGGTGGTCGGATCCGGAGAGCTGATCGCCACAACCACCCTGGGCGCCAAGGCGGGTTTTGTGACCCTCTGGGTCATCCTGGTAAGCTGTCTGGTTAAAATCACCCTTCAGCTGGAGTTCGGGCGCCAATCCATCATCAGGGGCACATCGGCCATGCAGATGATGAACCGGCTTCCGGGTCCGCGCTTCGGTAAAAGCAGGGCCAGCTGGGGAGTCTGGGCTTGGCTGGTGTTGTGGATTTTCAAGCCGCTGCAGCTGGGCGGGATCATCGGCGGGGTTGCCATGATCCTCCACATGGCCTTTCCCCCCGTATCCGTGGGCGGCTGGACCATCCTGACAGCCATTGTGGTTATCACCATTATGCTCTTCGGCTATTACGGGCTGGTTGAAAAGATCTCCCTGTTTTTCATGGGTTTTTTCGTGCTCTTCACGATCCTGGCGCTTGTGATGGTCCAGCGAACCGCCTTTTCCATCACGCTGGCCGATCTGGGCGGTGGGCTCTCCTTCAGGCTTCCGGCGGGAACGGTGGGCTTTGCACTGGCCGCATTCGGTTTGACGGGCGTGGGCGGGGATGAGATCCTGTCCTACAACTACTGGTGCATTGAGAAAGGGTATGCCAGGTTTTCCGGGTCTCTCCGGAATGATCCGGGGTGGAGCGCACGGGCCAGCGGATGGATCCGCGTGATGTACCTGGATGCGTTCCTTTCCATGATCGTTTACACCGTCGTCACCGCGGCTTTTTTTGTCCTCGGGGCAGCCATTCTTCACCGGCGGGGAGAAATCCCGGAAGGGTATGAAATGATCGAGACCCTTTCCAGGATCTACACAGACTCGGTAGGACCCGCAGCAAAAAATATTTTCCTGGCAGGTTCCTTCGTGGTCCTTTTTTCCACACTCTTTGCGGCACTGGCCATCCGCACCAGGGTCTTTTCGGACCTTTTCGGTGTGGTGAAATGGATTGACTTCAGCAACCTGCGGATCCGGTTGCGGACCATCCGGATCCTGGCCGTTGTCTTTCCCCTGCTGTGGACCGTTGCTTTTCTTGTGGTGAAGCTCCCGGTGCTGATGGTCACCATCGGAGGCATTGCCACCTTCATCATGCTGGTGATCGTGGTGATTGCCGGTTTTTACTTCAGGTTCGGGACAAGGGAGCAGATGCTCCGGCCGGGGCGGTTTTACAATGTGGCCCTTGTGGTCAGCTGCATTGCCATCATTCTGGTGGGGGTCTACGGGGTGGTCAGGCTGTTCTGAATGTTTGTCCCCCGGCAGAAAGGCGGCCGTTAAAGTCACTGCGGCCGGTTTCCGGCTCCAGCGGGAATTTCACCGGCACCCGGTCCCTTGCCGACCGGTAAACGGCCGTAAAAAGCTCAACGGTTTTGCGTCCTTCCTGCCCGGTGACCAGCGGATCCCGCCCGGTTTCCAGCGCATCCAGGTACTCTTGGATCTGCAGCCGGATGAAATGGACCATCGGGTCGATCCGTTCGAACAGCTCCCGGTCCTCTCTGATAAATCCATCCAGCATCTTCTCTTCTCCGGGGACGGTCCACAGGTCGTTTACCGGGGGCTCGGAGATGGGGGTCATGCCTGCAATGAACATGGAACCTCCCTCGGTCTGCACACCCACCGTGGACCCGTTTTCTCCGTGAACGTGGATCTTCCCGTAGATGCCCGGTTTCTGGCAGTTGGAAAGTATGATGTTCCCCAGGGCGCCGCTCCTGAACCTGACAATGGCCAGGGCCGTATCCTCCACTTCGATATACGGATGGTTCAGGTTATCCCATGTTCCGAACAACTCTTCCGCCGGTCCCATCAACCAGCTCAGCAGGTCCAGCTGGTGCGGGGCCTGGTTGACCATCACACCGCCTCCTTCCATGTTCCAGGAACCCCTCCACGGATCAGAGCGGTAATATGCTTCATCCCTCCATCCGAGCATCTGGACCGTTCCCAGGACGGGCTTCCCGATCTTACCTTCATCAATGGCTTTTTTGACGCGCAGGGTGGGAGGGTACCAGCGGCGCTGGCTCACCACTCCCAGTTTCAGGCCCGCCTTCGCGGCTGCTCCGATCATGGCATCGCAATCCTGGAGCGTGGAAGCCAGGGGTTTTTCCACCAGGAGGTGTGCTCCGGCCTCCAGGGCCTGCAGGGCCGGTTCAAGGTGGTTGGGATGGGGTGTACAGATGATCACCAGATCCAGCTTCTCTGTCCGGACCATCCCTCCCACATCGTTATAGGACCGGGCGCCGTAAAGGGAAGCGAAAGTAGTGGCCCGCGACATTGACCTGGAACAGACCCCGGCGAGGACAGCATTCCCTATCTCACCGATCGCCTTTGCATGAAGGTGGGCCACCTTTCCGGGTCCCGCGATGCCGATCCTGTATCTGCTCCCGCTACTTTCCTCCCGGCGAAAATCAGCGGATGTACTGGTTGATGATGGCTTCATATAGCTCCTGTTTCCCGGAAAGCTGTTCCGGATGGCCCAGCGTGGTAACCAGTTCCTTCAGCTCTTCGAGGGACATCTCCCCTTTCTCGAACCTGGCACCCGGTCCCGCGTCAAAGGAGGCATACCGCTCAGCCCTCATCTTCCGGTAGGGTGAATTTTCCAGGATATCCAGGGTGATCTCGAAAGCCCTGGCAAATGCATCCATACCCGCAATATGCGCGATGAAGATATCTTCCAGGTCGGTGCTGTTCCTGCGGGTTTTTGCATCGAAATTGATGCCTCCGGATTTGAATCCCCCGGCTTCCAGGATCACCAGCATGGCCTCCACCAGCTCGTACAGGTCAATGGGGAACTGGTCGGTGTCCCATCCGTTCTGATAATCCCCCCTGTTTGCATCAATGCTGCAGAAGAGATCATTGTCCACCGCCACCTGCAATTCGTGTTGAAATGTGTGTCCGGCCAGGGTGGCATGGTTCACCTCGATATTCAGTTTGAAATCCCCTTCCAGACCATACTTGTTCAGGAACCCCACTACCGTGGCCGCATCGTAGTCATACTGGTGCTTGGTGGGTTCCATGGGTTTGGGTTCGACGAGGAACGGACCGTTGAAACCGTTGCTGCGGGCATAATCCCTGGCCATGTGGAGGAACTGGGCCAGGTGTTCCTGCTCGCGCTTCATCTGCGTGTTCAGCAATGTCATATACCCTTCACGGCCTCCCCAGAAAACATAGTTCTCCCCGCCCAGGGCGATGGTGGCGTCCAGGGCGTTCTTCACCTGGGTGGCCACCCAGGGCAGTACTTTGAAATCCGGATTGGTGGCCGCCCCGTTCATGTACCTCGGGTTGCCAAAGACATTGGCGGTCCCCCACAGCAATTTGACACCCGAATCGGCCATTTTCTGCCTGGCATAATCCACCATGCTGGAGAGGTTGGATTCGTATTCCCGCACCGAATTCCCTTCGGCTACCAGGTCCACATCGTGGAAGCAGAAATAGGGCATTCCCAGTTTGGTGATGAACTCAAAAGCTGCATCCATCTTGTCCCTTGCCCTGTCCAGGTCGGTTTTACCCCTGTCCCAGGGAAAATCCTTTGTACCCGGACCGAAGGGATCCAGTCCCGTTCCGCAGAAGGTGTGCCAGTAGGCAACAGCGAAGCGCAGATGCTCTTTCATGCTCTTGCCGGCAATTACCTTGTTTTCATCATAGAACTTGAAGGCCAGCGGATTGTCCGATTCCCTGCCTTCAAATCTGATCCTCCCGATTCCCGGGAAGTACTCTTTGTTTCCTTTCAAATATTCCATTTTCTTAAAGTTTATGGTTCCAGTTGATGTTCCAGGCATTCCCGGAGGACTTCCGACCAGCGCTGGTAGGCTTCCTGGTAACTGCCCTTGTGTTTTTCATCGGGTTCCACCACGATCATCTTGTTGAGGTTCTCAAAAGCTTCTTCAAAAGAGCTGAATGTACCCGAACCGATCCCGGCTCCGTTGGCGGCTCCGACGGAACCGTCCGTATCGTAAAGTTCGATGGTGGCGCCTGAGATTCCGGCCAGGGTATCCCTGAAAACAGGGCTCAGGAACATGTTGGAGAGTCCCGCCCTGATCACCCTTGGATGGATCCCGATCTCCTTCATGATCTGTATTCCGTAATGCATGGCAAACACGACCCCTTCCTGGGCAGCCCTGACCAGGTGCGGTGATCCATGTATATTGAAGTTGATGTTCCGGACCGTACCGCCAACATTCAGATTTCCCAGCATGCGTTCCGCCCCGTTGCCGAAAGGAAGCATGATCAGGCCCTCTGAGCCGACGGGCGCTTCCATGGCGAGGTCGTTCAGCGCGGGATAATTCATTTCCGGAGCGGAAAGGTTCTGCTTGAGCCAGGAATACTGGATCCCGGACCCGTTGATGCACAGCAGGACACCCAGGCGGTTCACCTCCTGGCTGTGGTTCACATGGGCGAAGGTGTTTACCCGGCTCCGGGGATCATATTTCACCTCGTCGCTCACCCCGTATACCACTCCCGAAGTGCCGGCTGTGGCCGCGATCTCACCCGGATTCAGCACGTTCAGCGAAAATGCATTGTTCGGCTGGTCTCCCGCCCTGTAAGAGATCTGTATACCGGGAACCAGTCCCAGCTCATCCGCGGCCCGGGCCGACAACCGTCCCTGTTCCGAGAAGGTTGGGACGATCTCCGGGATCAGGTGCCGGTGGATCCCGTAATATTCCAGCAGGAAATCCGCGATGGAATTATTTTTGAAATCCCACATGATGCCTTCCGAGAGCCCCGAGATGGTGGTGTTGATCTCGCCTGTCATCTTCATGGCGATGTAATCGCCGGGAAGCATGATTTTGTATGCTTTTTCGTAGGTCCCTGGTTCATTCATGATCACCCAGCTCAGCTTCGAAGCGGTAAAATTTCCCGGTGAGTTGAGCAGGTGGGCAAGGCATTTTTCCTCGCCGATGGCCTGCATGGCATGTTCCCCGAAGGGGACCGCCCTGCTGTCGCACCAGATGATGGCCGGCCGCAGCAGCTGGTGCTTCCGGTCAACCATGACCAGTCCGTGCATCTGGTATGAGATACCGATGGCTCCGATGGCCGAAGGATCGATTTCGGCTGACTGCAGCACGTCGGTCGTGGCCAGGATCAGGTTGGACCACCACTGTTCCGGGTCCTGTTCCGCCCAACCGGCCCTCGGGGCATCGATTTTCATCTCCTTCTTGGGATGAAAGGCGGTGGCAGCACAACGTCCCGTATCCGCATCCACCAGACTCGCCTTTACCGAGGAACTTCCCACATCATAACCCAGTAAGTACATAAGGCATTTCAATTAAACGGTTTGTCTCTATTTCATAAGTAAATTAGGGATCCACATACTCAGTGCAGGGATGTAGGTGACCAGCATCAGCACCACGATCATGATCAGGAACATGGGCAGAAGCGGCTTGATGACCCGTTCGATCTTCAGGTTGGCCACACTGCAACCGATAAACAGCACAGATCCCACCGGGGGCGTGCACAGCCCCACACAGAGGTTCAGAACCATGATGATCCCGAAATGGATGGGATCGATTCCCAGCTGGGATGTGACGATCGGCAGGAAAATAGGGGTGAAGATCAGGATGGCGGGCGTCATGTCCATGAAAATCCCGACAAACAGCAGGATCAGGTTGATGATCAGCAGGATAATGTACGGATTGTCGCTCAGGTTGAGCAGTCCGGCACTCACGCTCTGGGGTATGTTCTCATAGGACATGATCCAGGACATCCCGATGCTGGTGGCGACCAGCAGGAGGACGATGCAGGTGGTCCTGATGGAGGTCAGGATGATCCCAGGCAAATCCTTCAGGCTGATCTCCCTGTAGATCAGGGCCAGGATCAGGGCGTACAGCACGGCAACTGCGGAGGCTTCGGTGGCTGTGAAATACCCTGCCACGATCCCGCCGATCACAATGACCAGCATCAGGAGGGAGGGCACCGCATCAATGAATTTGCGGAAGGCGAATTTGAATCCTTTCCAGTGTTTCACGGATTTATATACCACCCAGGCAAGCAGGACCCCGAGCAGAGTGTAGATAACGAGTTTGAAGATCAGCCCTGAAACATGATCGTGCAGGGCCTTGAGACCGATGCCGATCCCCAGGAGCACGGCGGACAGAAGGACGATTTTGCCCAGCACGCGCACGACGCCCCTGATCCCCCTGTTCTTGAACACGACCATGGCCAGAGCCACGAGCATGATCCCCACACCGGTCATGATTCCCGGCACATAGCCTGCCAGGAAAAGCGCCGTGATGGATGCACCTCCGCTGGCAAGCGAATAAACGATCAGCACATTGCTGGGCGGGATGGTCAGTCCGGTCGTGGCCGAGGTGATGTTCACGGCTGCACTGAATCCCGGATCATAACCCTCTTTTTTCATCTCGGGGGTCATGATGGTCCCGATGGCCGAGGAGGAGGCCGCTGCAGAACCTGAGATGGCGCCGAACAGCATGTTGGCGATCACATTCACAAATGCCAGTCCGGCTGGGAACCTGCCCACCAGCACCCGGGCAAAGTCAATCAGCCTCATGGCGATCCCGCCGCTGTTCATGATGGACCCGGCGAGTACGAAGAATGGGATCGCCAGAAGGGCAAAACTGTCCAGGCCCGTAGCCATCCGGTGTGCATATGTGGTAAAGGCGGGAATGAAATCAATGGACATGAGCATGGTCAGAATGCCGGAGATGCCGATGCTGAAGGCAATGGGAACGCCGATGGCTAGCAGGATCACGAAAGAGACCACCAGGACGAGTACTTCCATGTTATCTGGATTTTTTTAGTTCGATAAGATGCACCACTTCATAGAACATGATGATCAGTCCGCTCAGCGGCAGCACGATATAGACATACCCCAGGGGAAGCTGGAGGGCGGCTGATTTCACATCCAGCAAAAAGCGTGTGTACATGAGCACGATCCCGCCGATGACCATGACGAAGAGGGCGAAGAGGAAAATCAGTGACCGTATGAAAAAAAGCAGTTTTCGCTGCCGCCCGGGAGGTGACCGCTGGACCAGGATATCAATGGCCAGGTGTTCCTGCCTCCCTGCCACATAAGCGGCGCCCAGGACGCCGACCCAGATGAGCAGGAATCCTGCCAGTTCGTCCGTGAAGGAGCTGGGAGAACTCAGCAGGTAACGGCTGATCACCTGCCACAGCACATCAATGACCAGTACGGACATCAGTATGACGAGGGTTGCCTCCAGGATTTTATTCAACCAGTAAGCTATCTTTTCCATCAGTCGTGGTTTTTGGTTCTTCATCCGACTGCACTTCCCGGATGCGGGTGATCAGGTCATAGATCTTCTTGTTGTCCCTGTAAGACTCCAGAAGGGGTTCCACTTTGCGGGCAAACGGTTCCTTGTCGGGATATACCACGGTCACGCCCTCCTCCTGCACGATTTCAAGGGACTTCTTTTCCGATTCAGCCCACAGCTCCCGTTCCACCGGAACCGATTCGTCCGCTGCCTGCTGCAGCCACATTTTTTCCTGGTCGGAAAGCTTTTCCCAAACCTTCAGAGAGACGATCAGCACATCGGGGATGGATGTGTGTTCGTTCAGGCTGAAAAATTTGCAAACCTCATAGTGGTGGCTTGTGTAGAAGCTCGGTGGATTGTTTTCGGCACCGTCCACTACGCCGCTCTGCAGTGCGGTATACAGCTCACCCCATGAGATGGGAGTGGGGGAGCCTCCCAGGGATTTGACCATGTTCATCGCGGTGATGCTCTTCATAACCCTGAGCTTCAATCCTTTCAGATCGTCCGGGTGATTGATTGGCCGGTCGATCGTGTAGAAGCTCCGGCTGCCTGCATCATAGAAGCAGAGTCCCCTGATCCAGTATGGCTCCGCGCTCCGGAGAATATCATCACCGATCTCGCTGTCAAGCACCTTGAAATAGTGTTCCCTGGACCTGAAAATATATGGGAGCCCGAACACCTGAAAGTCTTCCGTGAAGCTCTCCATGACCGCCGAGGACACTTTTGTAATGGCAAGGCTGCCGATCTGCAGAAGCTCCACGCACTGTTGCTCGGAGCCCAGCTGTCCGCTCGGGTAGATCTCAATGGTCAGTTGCCCGCCGGAGATCTCCTTGCAGCGTTCTGCCATGAACTCCATGGCATGGTGAACGGGATGGGAAGGATCCAGCCCGTGGGCCAGTTTGAGCACCCGGCCCTCCTGCTGGTTCCGGCAGCCCATCAGCGGCAGGATCAGCATGGTCAGGTAAAGGCAGGTTCTGATCTTCATGCAAAAGTGGAATTTTAACTTCTGATTTTCTGAATGGATTCCACCGTATATCTTGCGGCTTCTTCCAGTTTCCTGTAATTCTGTTCTGTGAGGATCTCCCTGGTGATCAGCCGGGAACCCATCCCCACTGCAAAAGCCCCTGCACTGAACCATTCCGTGAGGTTTTCCATTGTGGGTGACACACCGCCTGACGGCATGAGATTTGACCACGGACAGGGCCCCAGGTAGGCTTTTATAAAGGCGGGACCTCCCACGGTGGGACCGGGGAATATCTTGATGATCTCCGCCCCGGCTTCCTCCGCCCGGCTGATCTCAGATGCCGTGGCGCAGCCGGGGATCCATAATACCTTCCTGCGGTTGCAAATCCTGCCCATCTCTTCGTTGAGCAGTGGGGAGACGATGAATTTTGCCCCAAGCTGGATGTACAGCGCGCATGTGCCGGGGTCGACCACCGAACCAACGCCCATGACCAGGTCGGGCATTTCCTTCTTTGCCCATTTGACAAGTTCCGAAAAGGTCTCGTGGGCATGATCGCCCCGGTTGGTGAATTCGAAGAGGGTCATGCCTCCCCTGTAACAGGCGGCAATCACTTTTTTACAGATCTCGATGTCGGGATGGTAGAAGAGGGGAACCACACCGGTTTCCCTCATTTTCAAGGCCACATCAATTCTTTTCATGGTTGTTTGCACAATCGATTGCACCTTCAAAACTAACGATAATCCAACAAAGATAGAATTTAAATTATAATCCGGGAACGATTGATTCCATCAAACGGAAGCCCCTCCTCATCAAGAAAAAAGGCTGCTTGATAAAATAAATCAGATAAAAAGATCCTAATATATTAAAATATGTTTTATTTGCAGATTATTAATTAATTACATTTAGTATGAAAAATTTTCCCAAGATCATTACAGCCACGTTCGCAGCCGTCTTGCTGGTCACATCCTGCAAAAAGGATAATCCGGATTCGCCGGACGCGTGCTTCACGGCTCCGGATGAGATCGTTGCCGGTACACCTGTAACTTTTAACAGCTTTTGCTCTTCCAATGCCATGTCCTATTTCTGGGAATTTGGCCAGGAGGGGACCTCCGGGGATCCCAATCCGCAGTACACATTCGATGCAGCGGGATCCTACACGGTGACCCTCACGGTCACCGGTCCGGAGGGAGACTCCGATCAGTTCAGTGTTTCCATCACCGTGACAGCCCCGGAAGTATATGAGCATTCGGGAAACATCACGGAGGATGAAACCTGGCCGGAAGGGACACACCTGATCACCTCCGACGTCTCGGTAAGCGGTGCCATCCTGACCATCGAACCCGGTGCGGTGGTCCGCTTCGCCGCCGGCAGGGGGCTTTACATCGGAAACAGCAGCAATACCGCGGGAGCGGTCCTTATCGCCAACGGAACCGCGGAGAAACCGATCACCTTCACTTCGGCGGCAGCCAATCAGTCGCCCGGTGACTGGGATTTCATCGGTTTCTATGCAGGAGCTTCTTCCAACTCATCCATGCAGTACTGCATTGTGGAATACGGCGGGGGATACAGTCAGAAATACGGGGAAATCTATATTGACGGCACATCCGTGTCCATCGACCAATGTACCATCAGGAATTCTTCCACGGTGGGGATCGGCCTGACCAATGACGGATGGTTCCGGTCTTTCACCGGAAACTCCCTGTCTGACATTGCAACCCACCCCATCAACATACACGGAAATTATGTCCATACCATCGGGGAAGGGAACCAGATCAGCACCGTACGGGGGGTATTTGTGGAAGGAGATGATGTTGAAATGGAGGATGCCACCTGGCAGAAACTGGATGTGCCTTATGTGGTGGGTGGCGACCTGTACGTGGGATCGGCCACCGGGACCACCCTTACCCTGCTGCCCGGTACAGAACTCCGGATGGGCAGCGGAACAGGTTTGCACGTGGGTTACGGCAGCAGCGAATTCGGCCGGCTTGTGGCCGAAGGTACCGAGTCGGATCACATCGTGTTCACCTCGTCGGCCCCGGAAGCTGCCAGATCTCCGGGCGATTGGGATTACCTGGCTTTTTATGAAGGAGCGGGGAACAATTCATCCCTTTCCTACTGCGATTTTTCATACGGGGGAGGGTACTCCGGCAATTACGGGATGATCCATGTGGACGGTTCCCGCATTTCCATGACCCATTGCTCGGTCACTTTATCCGAGAGCCAGGGGGTCTCCCTCAGGAATGATGCTTCATTCGCAAGTTTCTCGGACAACTCGTTCGGGAACAATGCGACGGTGCCGGTCGAGATTTACGGAAATTTTGTCCATACGATCGGACCAGGCAATATGTTCGAAACAGGGACATCGATACTGGTCAAGGGAGATGACCTTGAGCAGTCCGACGTCACATGGCACAGGCAGAATATCCCGTACCTCATTGACGGGACCCTCTATATCGGAAGCGCAACGGGGTCCAGGCTCACCATCGACCCCGGGACCACGGTGAAGTTCTCGGAAGGATCCCAGCTCTACGTGGGATACCGGTCCGGCACATTCGGTGTCCTGGTGGCGGACGGGGAACCGGGAAACCAGATCACTTTCACATCGGGTGCCCTGGCAGGTTTTGAAGCACCCGGGGACTGGGACGGGATCTGGTTTGACAGCGGCACGGGAAACGGCTCAATCCTCGACCACTGCGTGATCTCCTATGCCGGGGGGTACAGCAGCAACAGCGGTAACGTGACCGTCAGGAACTCCACTGCCAGTGTGCCGCTCATTTCCAACTGCGAGATCTCCCATTCAGGAGCTTACGGCATCTACCTGGCAAACAACGCAAATCCGGAACTGACCGGGATCACCTACCAGAACAATGCGCTGGGGGATACCAACAAATAGTCCTCAGTCTTCCTGGAATTGAACAGAGGCCGGATGCGACCAGCATTCGGCTTCTTTTTTCAGGTAGGCGATGACCTCATCGGATGAAGCCCACCGGGGGTCCTCCATCTCCCACAGTGCATAGAAGCGGTAGGGGACAGGATGGTCCCCGGAAGCATCCAGCCTCGCATAGTAGGTCTGGGTGATCCCTTCCCCCTCGTCCCTGGTGGCGCCGTGCTCCACCAGCAGTTCGGAAGGAACGACCAGTGCCATGGCCAGCAGGGAAGTGTCCTCCGCCTGGACAGCATGGGTCATCAACATGGTGTACCTGTCATTCAACGGTTCCACGAAGAGTTGATCACTGTACATGTTCACGATGCCGGGGACCAGATCCGGGCGCTCCCGGGTGCCCGGGAAGGTGACCATGCTTTCGTAACAGCGTGTGCCGCCCACAATATCAATCTGGTGCTTCACTGCAAGTGAGCGCCCGTCCACGTTCCAGCCGGTGTAGTCCAGGCTCATCCTGCTTCGCACTGGGCCCTCGAACACCAGCCGGTATTCGCCCGAACCGTTGTCGCCCACCCGGTACAGGGAATCCTGATACATACAGGCAATGGATCCTGCTCCCAGGCTGGTGTTTACCTTGAGGATGTCCATTCCCCACCAGTCCGGTTCGTGATAACTCTGCCTGCCTGCAATCCCCACACTGTCGAGGACCATTTCAGGAGTGCGCTTGCCGAAGATGTCCATCCCGTTCCGCTGGTCCAGGTAATTCCTGAATCCCACGAGGTCGTTTTCCCAGGCGGGGCCTTCCATCTGGTATGCCTCGCCGGTGAGGGCGTGGTTGTCATAGCTGACTCCATCAAGCCGTTTCGCGCTTTCCAGCTCGGGATACCCTGACTGGTTGGCCCCCATTCTGATGTTCGTCCGGATTGCAAATGCAGGGTACTCATCGGGATCTCTGAAGGTCAGGGTCAGGGTTTTTGTTTCACCCGGCCCCAGGTCCGTCAGTGCGAAGAGTTCGTCCCAGATCCCGTCCCCGTCCACATCATCCGCCTGGCAGGGGACAGGGGTCCCCTGCTGGTCGGTGAGCAGGGGTAGGGAATTTGCAGGAATGGCAGAGAGGTGTCCGGATAATTCACTCCTGGTAATAAGGATCCGGGCGTCATCCCGTGCCGCATCCAGCGGATTTTCCACCGCGAGCTTCAGTTCGGTTTCCTGCATGCAGGCTGTCAGCGCCAGGGCTGCTCCTGTGATGATCAGTGTTGTCGTTTTCATATGCATCGTTTTATTCATTCATGGGTTTTCCGATGGTGGCAAGGATGCCGCCATCCACGTAGACCACGACCCCGTTCACGAAATCGGAGGCGGAGGAAGCGAGGAAGATGGCCGTGCCGGCCAGATCTTCCGGGTTGCCCCAACGGCCTGCCGGGGTCCGGTTGATGATAAAGTCATTGAAAGGATGCCCGTCCACACGGATGGGTGCCGTCTGGGCCGTGGCAAAGTAACCGGGACCGATGCCGTTGATCTGGATGTTGTATTTGGCCCATTCGGTGGCCATGCTCCGGGTGAGCATCTTCAGTCCTCCTTTTGCGGAGGCATAGGCGGAAACGGTGTCCCTTCCCAGTTCGCTCATCATGGAGCACATGTTGATGATCTTCCCCCGGCCGCGTCTGATCATCCCGGCGGCCACCGCCTTTGACATGATGAATGGTCCCGTGAGGTCCACGTCGAGGACTTCCCGGAACTCGTCGGCTTTCATATCCAAGATGGGGACCCGCTTGATGATCCCGGCATTGTTCACCAGGATGTCAATGGGACCCGCTTCCTTTTCGATGCGGGGGATTGCCTGGGTCACGGCGTCCTCATCGGTGACATCCAGGATATAGGTATGGACCGTGATGCCCTTTTCACCGTATTCCTCTCTGGCGGTTTCAAGCTTTTCGGGAAACCTGTCGTTGACAATGATGGTGGCGCCTGCTTCGGCCAGTCCGGTTGCGATAGCCATTCCAAGGCCATGGGTTCCGCCGGTTACCAGCGCCCGTTTTCCTGTTAGATCGAATAGTTTTACTGACATGTCTGCATTATTTTCTTCTGGTTTCTAAAAAATCCTGCCGCAACGGTGTAAAGCAATCCACGAGCCTCACCACGGGCGACAGGGTCTGGATGGTATGGGGGATCCCGGAGGGGACAGCGAACATGTCCCCCTCCTGCAGTTCCCGCTCCTGGTATCCTTTCATGAAGAGCCTGAGCCTGCCCTCGGCCACGAAGGAAACCTGTTCATGGGGGTGGTCGTGGAACGGGTCCGGCACCTCTGCCGGTCCTCCGGTGAACTCCACGATGACCATCATCAGGTGGTCGGTGTGGATCAGCTTCCTCCTGGCGCCTGGCGCAATCTCCTGCCAGCCCGATTCAGAGCCGGTTAAAACATGACTGTCCATGGGTATGCTTGATTTACCTGAGTTCATAGGGCTTTACCACGTCCATATCGCCGTAATCCAGGTTCTCACCGGCCATTCCCCAGATGAAGATATAGTTGCTGGTTCCCGCGGCTGCATGAATGGACCATGGCGGGGAGATGACCGCCTGTTCATTTTTGAGCCAGATGAGCCTGGTTTCATCGGGTTCTCCCATCAGGTGGCAGATGGCCTGGTCCTCCGGCACCTCAAAATAGAAATAGGTTTCCATCCGCCGGGTGTGCGTATGGGGAGGCATCGTGTTCCAGACACTGCCCGTTTTCAGTTCGGTCATTCCCATCTGCAGCTGGCAGGTATCCACCACACTGTTCACAAGCAATTTGTTCAGCCTGCGTGCATTGGACTGTTCCGGGGCGCCCAGTTCAACCACCTCGGCGTCAGCCAGGGTGATCCGCCTGGTGGGATAGGCATGATGGGCGGGTGCCGAGTTGAGGTACAGGTGTGCGGGCCTGGTTTGGTCCCTGCTCGAGAACACAATCTTTTTTGAGCCGGCCCCCACATAGAGGGCATCTTTGTATCCGAGGGGATAGCTTTCCCCGTCCACGCGTATTTCGGCATCCCCTCCCACGTTGATGATCCCCAATTCCCGGCGGTCACAGAAATGCTCAGATTTCAGCGGATCGATGGTGGTCAGCTCAAGCTTCTCCTTTCCGGGAACAGCTCCGCCGACGATAAACCGGTCGTACAGCGAATAGACCAGGTTGATCTCACCGCCGACCATCAGTTTCTCCACGAGGAACTCCTTCCGGATCTTTTCCGTCCCGTACTGCTTTGTATCCCCGGGATGATGCGAAAGTCTTACTTCATAATGAATTGCCATAATTAACAGTTTTTATTTGTTTAACATTGAACTCTTACGGATGATCAGCTCCGGCTTCAGCATGATCCTCTCCATGGAGTGCACTTCATCAGACCGGTCCACATCCTTCAGGAACATGTCGGCCACCCTCACACCCATCTCGCCTGCACGCTGATCCACGGTGGTCATGGACGGTTCCGTGAATTCGGTGAAGGGCTCGTTGGCAAACCCTGTGATTCCCAGGTCATCAGGCACTTTCAATCCCCGGTTCCTGGCCTCCTGGAGGATCCCCAGCGCGGCATAATCTCCCGCACAGAAATAGGCATCCGGCCTTGGAGCGAGTTTCATGCCCTTTTGGAAGGCGGCTTTCCCCCCTTCGGGGACGAGGGATTCCTCAATGATCCAGGAATCCCTGACAGGGATCCCCGCCTCCCTGATGGCTTCCAGGTACCCTTCCTTCCTGGCCCTGTAGATGTTGATGTGGTCCGCTCCCGCCACGTGGACAATGTTCCGGTAGCCCTGTTCAAGCAGGTGCCTGACGCTCAGGTAGGCCCCCAGCCGGTCGTCGATGGCCACCGATCCCGCCCGGATCTCCTCGCAGATCCGGTCGAAAAAGAACACCCGGATCCCTTTATCCACCAGGATCCTGATATGCTCGTGGTCCTTCGTCTCCATGGAGATGGACATGATGATCGCATCCACGCGGGCATTGACCAGGGTCCTCAGTGCGAACATTTCATGGTTGACCTTCTCCAGGGTCTGGCAGATGATCATGTGGTACCCGGCAGAAGTGAGTACCTCTTCCATCCCCCCGATTACGTTGGCAAAAAAATTCCGGTTGATCCTGGGAACGATCACCCCGACCGTTTTGCTCCTGCCTTTCCTGAGTGAGGAGGCCATCACATTGGGCTGGTAATTGTATTTCAGCGCCAGTTGCTGCACGGCCTCACGCGTGGCCTTGCTGATCCTCGGATGATTTTGAAGCGCGCGGGAGACGGTGGAAGCTGAGATGTTCAGTTCCCGGGCGATGTCATGGATGGTTACATGCTGCTTCTTCATCTCTGCAAGCAAAGATAAGAAATCTTGTACAATCGATTGCACAAAAACGGGAAAAAAGAAACGATTTCATATATTTACCTGTCCATATCCTTCCTGTCATGAAAAACAGAAACTCCTTGCTGCTCCACCTGCTGCTGCTGGTCATCGTGATCGTAGAGCTGGCGGGCAGGATCACCGATGTGATATACCTGGAATATCCGGTGAAACCCCTGATCATGCCATGGATGGCTGCCTTCTTTCTTCTGTTCAGAAAAAAGAGGTCCCTGACAGTCCCCGTTCTGCTGGCTTTCTTTTTCTCCTGGGTGGGCGACATTTTCCTGATGTTCTCGGGAAGGAGCGAGCTCTTCTTCTATGCCGGAGTGGGTGGCTTTTTCCTCGCCCAGTTGTGCTACATCTATATTTTCGTCCGGTTCAGTGAAACGGGGGGGAGGGGATATCTTCAGCGGAATCCCCTGGTGGGATTGCTGTTTATCGTTTATCTGGCAGGTATTTACCTGCTGCTGTTGCCCGGACTGGAGGGGATCATGCAGCCGATCATTCTGCTCTACGCTTTATCCCTGATCGGAATGTCCATGATGGCGCTGAACCGGAAGGGGCGGGTGAACCGCGCAAGCTACCTGCTTGTGTTCATCGGCTCCCTCCTGTTTGTCTTATCTGACAGCCTGATCGCGGTGGACCGCTTCCGTGGCGAGATCCCCCTGGGCGGTTTCTGGGTGATGCTCACTTACATGCCTGCCCAGTACCTGATCATGCGCGGCCTGGCCCTGGAAGAATAGGTCCCGGGCTTTCCGGCTGCCTGCAGAAAGGCATCGATCCCGCTCATGTAGTCCCTGAAATAAAGGGGCACCTCCACGTCGGGCCGGATGGCGGGAGGATCCCCCTCAACCAGCTGGTGATACCGGGTGGGATAATTGACCACCAATCCTGTTTCAGGCAGCACGAACCTGCGGACCTCCCCGAAATGATTCGGACGTCCGCCGGTGGGTTCTCCCACGGTCACCGCATCGGTCTTCCGGCGAAGTTCGTCCAGGTGGATCAATGCCGTCGATGAGGTATTCCTGCCCTGGATGATGCAGATCTTTCCTTTCCCGTTGATTTTCGACCGGCTCAGTTTTTCGATGAACGCGCTGCCCTGGGATCCCTCGCCGCCCCCGTTGAACCGCAGGTCAATCACCAGCCTGTCGATCTCCTCCCTGCGGAGATGGAGGAACACACGCTTTTCAAATTCCCGGAACGACGGCATGAAAAGTGCACCGGCTCCGGAACCGTGTTTCTCTTCGGCCTCCCTGCTCCAGCAATGGTTGTACTGAATGTAGTAAAGTTTTTCACCCGGGAAATAGCGGTCCCTGAAGTATGCTTTCCTCTCTTTCCAGCCCTCGGGAACGGAATCCGGTTCCACCCCAACGGAATAGTCTTCTGCTACAGGCAGCCGGAAGCGGACCCGCTCCACCTGTCCGCCCGGATCCCCGAATCCAATGGTCACCCCCTCTTCCCCGGCAAAGCCAAAGTGCTGCAGGAGCTGTGCCCAGGGGAGCATCCTGACTGTTTCAGCCTTGATGAGTGATGGGTTCCGGGAGACCAGGAGGGTGGAGAGGGAATCGATCACCTGTTCAACGGGAAAACCGTTGACGGTGACCAGTTTTTTTCCGAGAATCCGGGAACAGGCCCGGCTGGTTTCCATCACGGTGATCCCCTCCTCGAACCAGAAACACTCCAGCGGAAGAATGTTTTCCTTATCAATGAGAAAATGGTAGTTAACAGCTGTGTGCGCATCTCCCAGCCCTGCCACCGCCTGCTGCAATCGCACGGCCAGATTGAAGAGGGACTGCTCCCCGGCGTGTGCCGCCACGGCGGCAAGTTCCCGGCGGAATGAAGACTGATCCATCCGGTGATACAGGTCCGGATGTTTTTCCTCGAGCGCCCTGCCGAGCAGGTCGATATCCTCGATCCAGCCGTC
This sequence comes from Bacteroidales bacterium, assembly GCA_040768485.1. Lineage (GTDB taxonomy): Bacteria > Bacteroidota > Bacteroidia > Bacteroidales. The sequence goes on along the minus strand of JAXGMU010000002.1, from coordinate 74,226 downwards.
TGTCGCTTTTTCCTGCGCAGCGAGATTATCTCCCTGGGAGACTGGTGAAAAAACCAGGCAGACCAGGCAGATCAGGATGCGTATGCGGGTAGAGCCGGTCATATTCAGAAACGGAAGTTGACCCGGACGCCGAATCCCTTCCATGAGAAATCCTGGAATGCGGCATAGACCCCCAGGTCGGCCAGGAAAAAGATCTCCTCGAGGCTGTACCCGACCTGCAGGTAATGAGGGATGGCCGGGGTAAGGAGGTAGCCGATCCCGATGGATTCCTTCCACAATCTTTCACTGAACCAGGGAAGGAATTTCAGAAGCAGGTAAGAGGAGGTGAGGGTCACATCTGCATTTACCCACCAGTCATCCGTACTCGCTTCATAGTAATCCATCAGCATCAGTCCCCCGTCAAAACCGGCCATGTCGACTGCCAGCGGGTATGATTTAAAGTGCCTGAAATCCGAAAAATGCAGGGACCCGCTGGAAGGGAAATAGCCCGTGTTCACTTGCCAGTCCAGCTCGGATAGCAGTCCCACACCGGCAGAATGCTCCACCCCTAATTCCAGCATGCTGAAATGGGACCATCCGTTTTCCTGCACCGGGATCCCCGTTTTACAGGAGAGAGAGAAGGTGGGCCACCGGGAATCCTCCATTGACTTCCTGGCATTTCTCACCACGAAATAATGCCGGGGTGTGAAGTCGAGCCGGATCGCCGCGGTCATTTTCTTCCTTCGCTCCAGTGCCTGATCGCCGGACTGAATTCCGGCCGGTAAATTCTCCGAGAAGTCCTTTTTGCGGGTAAACAGGATGGAGAAGTCGCTGTGGTTTGTCAGCGGTTCCTGGATACCGCCGGCAACCTCGGTGGTAAGTACCAGTCCGTTCACAAGATCAATGCGGTTATACAGGGTGGCGTCGATCTGCTCGTATTTCTTCAGATGATTCTCCCTCAGGAACAACGTATAGAAAAGATTCGTACGCACCGGGATCCCCGACGCCGCATGAAAGTCGGATGAGGTGTAGTTCAGGTAAATGGCAATCTTCCCTCTCCTCATGGGAGCGTAGAGCAGATCGGAGTTCCAGGTGACCATCGGGGCGCGGCGGTGAAATGCGTATCCCGCCGCCAGGCGCGACCTGACCGTATGGAGGCTGTCGGGTTTCCAGTAAAGCCTGAAATCCTGCCCGTAGTGGATCCCGTCCACCGTATTGTACCCCAGCATCTCCAGATCGGCCAGTCCCCCGTGGGTAAACCGGAACCGCCCGAAATCAGCCCTGTACGTCCTGCCCAGGACCAGTCCCCTGAGCGGACGGGCCCTCCGGGGGACATTCCTCAGGCTGTCTGATGCAGCTGCTTTCCGGGTGATCCCGATGATTGAGTCCCGCTCTCGCATCTGCATCTGTTCCATCGGGGTGAGGGGGATGGGACGCACCCGGTTCCAGAAGAGGGAATCGTTTTTGACGGCATTTTCCGCCACGGTGAATGTGGTTCCCGTCTGATTCAGGCCCTGTCCCTCCCCGGTGTCTGATTGTTCCGCTTCCTTCTCCATGAGCCTGGACAGACGGGCCACGTCCCGGTCGGTCAGATCCTCTTTCTCCAGAAGCTCCATGATCTTTTTCTGCTCCTCTGAAGGCTGCTGTTCCTTCCCGGCCTCCTCCCCCGGTTGTTCCGTTGGGGTAAAGTAGACCTCGGGCAGGTTTGGATTGAGGGATACATCGGAATACTCCAGCGAAGAGACATAGGTGATTTCCCCTTTCACACCTGCAATCTCCACATCGGCCCTGATCTTATGGTTCACGGGCAGCCAGGCATCCATGATCACATTGGCATAGAGCTGCTGCAGGAAAAGGGTGCCCGCGATGGTTTTTATCTGCAGGTCGGAGGAGTGGAGGCACCAGAGATCCTCCACGATGTAAAGGTATCCCTCGCACAACTGCTGGCTGCTTCGCTTCGGGGTAACCCTGATCTTGTTGATCACATGGGACCCCTCCACGAAGGTTCCTTCGAAATGAAATTGATAGTAAAAGAATGCATTCCGGGCAAGCGGGGAGACGAAGGTCTGGATCTTTTCCTGGTAAAGGCTCGCATTGATGTAATCCATTGGATTCACATTCTGGCTGTATCCGGGAATGGTATTCTGGGAGGCGAGCACCTTCATTTCATATTTGTCCGGGGCGGTATAGGTCACCTGGTTCATTGATTCCAGGAGATAGACCTGGTCTTCCTTCACCCTGATATCACCCACCTCGATCCTTCGCGCGATGGCCCTGGGGAAGCTTTCGAAATATGCGGTTCCCTTGATATAGATCTCCGCCTGGTAGCCCGCTACTTCATTCAGGTGGTAACTGGCCAGCCCGATGGCCTTTCTCATGATCCAGTAAGCCGGATCCTCCCCGCTGGCACTGATCCTCACCTCCGGGATCATATATGTTCTGGGGGGCAGCTGAATCTGAAGATCCAGGTATTCTTCTTCCAGGGTGACCGTACGTGACACCTCGGTATACCCCAGGCTTCGGAAATAGATCGTGTAACGGCCGGGGGGAAGCGGCAGGCTGAATGATCCCAGGGCGTTACAGGTGGTGCCCCGGGTCAGTTCCCTGATGTAGATGGCCGCGTAGGGAACAGGTTCACCCTGCTGGTCCCTGATTTCCCCGCGGATACCCTGGGAAAACACGGGCTGCAGAAAGCAGGCAAGGATTGCAATGAGAATGGTTGTTCGCACGGATCAAATCTCTGTTCCGCGGCTAAAATACGAATATATCCTCATGAACCATCTACCGGACCCGGTCAAAACCCGAAGTAATTTTTCGCATTGTGGTAACACACATTGCTGATCAGGTTCTCCAGCATCGCGGGATCATCTGGGATCTCTCCCTTTTCCACATCCGTTCCCACCAGGTTGCAGAGGATCCTCCTGAAATATTCATGCCTGGGATAGGAGAGAAAACTCCGGGAGTCGGTCAGCATACCCACGAAACGGCTGAGCAGTCCGAGGGCAGAGAGGGTGTTGATCTGGTCGGTCATGCCGTACTTCTGGTCGAGGAACCACCAGCCGGAACCGTGCTGCATCTTGCCCGGCGTGATCCCGTCGTTGAAATTGCAGGCCATGGTCACCATCAGCGCATTGTCGCCGGGATTGAGGTTGTAAAGGATGGTCTTTGCCAGCTGTTCGCGCTGATCCAGCGCGTCCAGGAACCTGGACAGGGTCCGTGCCATCTTGAAATCCCCGATGGAGTCATAGCCGGTATCCGGACCCAGTTCGTGGAACCTCCGGGTGTTGTTGTTCCGGATCGCTCCCACATGGAACTGCTGGACCCAGTCCTTCTCGTGGTCCATGACTGCCAGCTCGATCAGCATGGCTGATTTGAACTGACTTATTTCCTGCTTGTTCGGTTTCCTTCCTTTCCTGATCTTCAAAAAGATCCTTTCGATGTCCTGATGATCAAAATCATCTGCATGGAAGGTCTCCATCCCGTGGTCCGATACCCTGCAGCCCATTTCATTGAAAAAGTCATGCCTGTTGCTCAGGGCCGTTAGCAAATCCATGTAGGTGGATATGGAAATGCCCGAGGCGGCTTCAAGCATTCCAAGGTACTGGTTGTACCGGTCCGGATCCTCCACCGCCAGTGCCTTGTCGGCACGCCAGGCGGGCAGGACCAGGGTCTCGAATCCGTCTCCCCGGATTTTCCGGTGGTGTTCCAGGGTATCCACCGGGTCATCCGTGGTGCAGATCACCTCCACATTCATTTTCCGGATGAGTTGCCTGACGCTGAACTCCTTAGTGGCCAGCAGTTCGTTTGCCTGCCGGTAGATCCCTTCCGCCGAACCGGCATGGAGCAGCTCAGAGATCCCGAAATACCGCTGCAGTTCCAGGTGTGTCCAGTGGTAGAGTGGATTGCGGATGGTGTCCGGCACGGTTTCTGCCCATTTCATGAATTTTTCCCTGTCCGGCGCATCGCCCGTGCAGTACTTTTCGTCCACTCCGTTTGCCCGCATCGCCCGCCACTTGTAATGATCCCCCGCCAGCCAGATCCTGGTCAGGTTCTCAAAATTCACATCCCCGGCAATCTGTTCGGGATTCAGGTGGCAATGGTAATCGATTATCGGCATCTTGCTGGCATATTCATGGTAGAGCCTGCGGGCCGTTTCATTTTCCAGCAGGAAGTCCTGGTCCAAAAATTTTTTCATTCGATTGATTATTAGATGTTCTCAGTTTCATTCACAGGGAGTGTCCCGGTCCGGGGATCATATGCCGAACAACCGCCTGATATGCCTGTCGAAAAGGTTGGTCTCTACCTGATCCCCGACCACCCGGCTGTATTTCCTCACCATGGAAAGGTACTGCTCGCCCATATCGGCGGCCACTTTGTATCCCACGTGGATCAGTTGCCGGAATCCCGGATTGTAATGGGGATGGTCCGGCACGTGCCGCAGGGTTCCGGCAAATTTCTCACCGCTCCATCTGTTGACCTCGTCCGGACCCGGAAGGGTGTCCGGATCAATATCGATCACAGTGGCATAGGGTGCGCACAACTCCTCCCGCCTTTCGAACGCACGGGCGTAGATGGCCCTTGCCATCTGAAGTGCATCATCTCCCGACAGCGCCAGTCCGATCACCTCTTCCAGCCAGGTCGTGCCCGCTGTTTTCAGGTGGATGCCTTTGTCATGTTTACGGATCAGTTCCCCCATGATCGGATAAATAGTGAATTTGTCGCTGCCCGAGTGTACGCTCAGCTTCAGGTTCTCCTGGAGTCCGAAGGATTTGACGGCATGATCGATGACGAGCAGGTCCTGTTCAAACTCTTTCCGGAACTGCACCACATCCCCCACGTAGTCCACTCCTTTGTTGAACCTTCCCGTGAATTTGGGTGCGATCGTCTGGACGGGAATATCAAAGTAACTGATCATCATCAGGATAAAAAAAAGTTCCACGGGTGTCTGCGGCTCCTCCACTTCGTCCATGGAGATCTCCGCCACAAAATGGTCCGCCCCCTTTCTGGATGCGATGTGCCTGTAGATGGCCGATGCCTCCTTCACTGCCCCGAGGAATGTCCCGGCAATCTTTTTCAGGATACCCTCTGATATATGAAATGGCTCGCCGATCCCCGGGATCTGCAACCTGCCCGTCAACCCTTCCGCGGCGCCCAGGAATTCTTTCAGCTCTTCTGCGGGTACTTCCTTTCCCAGATATCCGGCCACGTCCAGGGTAAAAAAATCGGAGTGGGGAAGAAAGCGGTCCACCGTGTCCAGGTTGATGTGGTCCGCATCCACGTAATAGGAATGCTCCCAGCCCAGTTTCCGCACCGCATCATCGGCTTCCTTCCTGGTGTCCGATGGGGAAGAGTGGATGTTCTGGTGTTCGCGGTTGGATTTGTTCCAGACCGGAACGATCTCCACGCCCCTTTCAGCCGCTTTCATGATGGCACTGAGCTGTGCCTCACCCTGTTGTGCGAACCTGTCGCCAATCCCGAAAGAATATTTCTCAAGTTTCATGAATCTGAGGATTATCTGATTGTTTCCGTGTACGAACACGAAAATAGGCAATTCTCTTCTCATTTACAAAATATTTTCATTAATTTTGGTGGTGACGAACCACTTTGTGTGCTTCGTAAAAATTGCGTAAGCGTCTCATAATAAATAATTATGCGGAGAATCAGGATCAAGGATATCGCTGAAATCGCCCGGGTATCCATCGGAACGGTGGACCGGGTGATCCATAACCGGGGCGAAGTGTCCGATGCAACCCGCGAGAAGATCCAGAAATTGCTGCGCGAATACAACTACAAGCCTGATTTTATGGCCAGTTCGCTGGCTTTGAAGCGGGAGATCCGCCTGGCGGTGGTGATGCCGAAGATCGTGAACGAACACGTATTCTGGAAACTGCCCCGGAAAGGGATCGACAGGGTCCTTGAGGAACTGTCCCATTACCACCTCCATGTGGAACATTTCAATTTCGACCAGATCGACCGGAAAGATTTCCTCAAGCTGGCGAATGGATTTCCCTATGAACAGCTCCACGGGGTCCTGTTCGCACCCGTTTTTCAGAAGGAATCGGTGGAATTCCTTGAACAGTGCGGCCGATGGAACCTGCCGGTGGTCCTTTTCAATTCCATGCTGGAGTCTCCGGCCGTCAGGAGTTTTGTGGGTCAGGATGCCTTTCACAGCGGAATGGTGGCGGCCAGGCTCATCGATTACGGGATGCTTCCCGGGAAGGATGTGCTCATCATGAACCTTTCCGCACGGAAGGATCATTATGCCCATATCATCCAGCGTGAAAAAGGATTCAGGAGTTTTTTTGAGGAACATGGCGGCCGGCCGGACCATCTGCTCACCATTGATCTGAACGGGGCCGGTGATCACGAGATGGAGGAGCGGCTGGAGGAGGCATTTGCAAGGTATGACATTGCGGGGATCTTTGTGACCAATTCCCGGGTCCACCTGGTTGCCGGGTACCTGGCCTCCCGCGGCACCATGAACATCCGGCTGGTGGGATACGACCTGCTCCCGGAGAGCATCGAATATCTGAAAAGGGATTATATCGATTTTCTGATTTCCCAAAGGCCTGAAGAACAGGCATTCAGAGGACTTACATCGCTGTTTAACCTGGTTGCCTTTGACCGGGAACCCGAGCGGAAGCAGTTTCTTCCCATCGATATCATTACCAGGGAAAACCTGGCATTTTACGAACCCAAATCACAACACTGACATGGAACAATTATCATTCGAAGACCTGAAAGACAAGATCTGCGTGATCACCGGAGGTGGGGGTGTGCTTGGATCATCGATTGCGCGGGGACTGGCCTCGGCGGGGGTGGTCACCGTCATCCTGGATATCAACGAGGAGGCAGCTTCCCGCCTTGCGGAAGAGATCCGCTCTGAGACCGGTGTGCGCGCTTTCGGATACAAAGCCGATGTGCTGGACAAGGAATCTCTCGAGGCGGTGCGGGAAAAGATTCTCCGGGAGGCGGGCAGGGTGGACATGCTGATCAACGGAGCGGGCGGAAATTCGCCCAGGGCCACCACCCGGCTGGAACAGATCACCGAAGAGGACCTGAACAGGATGGACGAAGGATTTTTCGGAATTGAACTGGATGGTTTCCGTAAAGTGTTTGACCTGAATTTTACGGGAACGCTGTTGCCCACCCTCGTATTTACCCGGGAGATGGCCGCCAGGCAGAGAGGTGTGGTGCTGAACATCTCTTCCATGAACGCCTTCAGACCGCTGACGAAGATCCCGGCATATTCGGCCGCGAAAGCATCCATCAACAATTTTACCCAGTGGCTGGCGGTGCATTTCGCAAAGGTTGGCGTGCGGGTGAACGCGATTGCACCCGGTTTTTTCCTGACCAGTCAGAACAGGTTCCTCCTGCTGGACGAGAAAACCGGCAAACTGACTCCCCGGGGAGAAAAGATCATCGCCAGTACGCCCATGGGGGTGTTCGGGGATCCTGACGATCTCAACGGGACCGTCCTCTACCTGCTTTCGGACCTGAGCCGGTTCATCACCGGAATATGCATCCCGGTGGATGGAGGATACAGCGCATACGGAGGAGTATAAGGGATTAAAGGCCAAGGATTGTAACCATGTAAGCTTACCAAAACAATCTGCAAATGATCTATTTTGAAAAGGGCGGGCCCGATGTGGCCCTGACCGATGAGGAGATCAGGGAGGGATTATTCCGGGCTCTTGACAAAGCGGGCCACCGGAACAGGGTGCTAGCCATCCCGCCGGATATCACCAGATTTTACAGCAGGGCCGGGCTGATCACCCAGTTTGTCCATGAATACTACGGAGAGCGGCTCACCGATATCCTGCCCGCCATCGGCACCCATGAACCCATGACCGGACCGGAGATCCGCAGAATGTTCCCGGATGTGCCGGTTTCCCTGTTCCGGGTGCATGACTGGAGGAATGATGTGGTCACCGTGGGTGAGGTGCCGGGAAGCTTTCTGAAAGAGGTATCCGGGGGAATGGTCTCCTACAGCTGGCCCGCACAGTTGAATACCATGATCGTAAAAGGGGGACATGACCTGATCGTATCCATCGGCCAGGTGGTCCCCCATGAAGTGGCCGGAATGGCAAACTACAACAAGAATATTTTCGTGGGGACCGGGGGGCCTGAGGGTATCAACAAGAGTCATTTCCTGGGGGCTGCATACGGACTGGAACGGATCATGGGACGGGCCGACACGCCTGTGAGAAAAGTGCTCAATTATGCCTCCGGACATTTCACCTCCGATCTGCCGCTGCTTTATGTCCTGACCGTCGTGGGCAGGGACCGGTCGGGCCGCCTGGTGGTCCGCGGTCTGTTTATCGGGGACGATGCACAGTGTTTCCTCAGGGCGTCTGAACTCTCCCTGGAGGTAAATTTTGTGTTGCTGGACAAACCCCTGGAAAAGATCGTGGTGTACCTTGAGCCCGAAGAATTCAGGAGCACCTGGCTCGGGAATAAAAGCATCTACAGGACCCGGATGGCACTGGCCGGAGGGGGAGAACTGCTGGTGCTGGCACCCGGGCTCAAGGAATTCGGGGAGGACAGGGAGATCGACCGGCTGATCAGGAAGTACGGTTACAAAACCACACCGGAGATCCTGGATGCGGTGGAACACCATGAAGAACTGAGGCAGAACCTGAGTGCCGCGGCACACCTGATCCATGGTTCTTCGGAGGGGAGGTTCAGGGTCACCTACTGTCCGGGTCACCTCTCAAAGGAAGAGATTGAATCGGTGAATTACCAGTATGCGGATCTTGGCGATATGATCTCCCGGTACAATCCCGCTAAATTGAAGGAGGGATATAACCGGCTGGCAGACGGGGAGGAGATTTATTTCGTTTCCAATCCTGCACTGGGACTCTGGTCCTGGAAGGATAAATTTGCCCGCGGATGATCCGGATCGTGGCAGATGAGCGGATCCCGTTCCTGAGGGGCGCTTTTGAAGAAGCGGCAGAGGTGTCGTACCTGCCGGGAAGCGAAATCAGACAGCCGGATCTGAAAGATACGGAATGCCTGATCACGAGGACGCGGACCCGGTGCGACCGGGCCCTTCTGGAGCATACCGGTATACGGATGATCGCCTCGGCCACCATCGGTTTTGATCACATCGACACGGAATATTGCCGAAGGGCAGGGATCAGGTGGACCAATGCACCGGGCTGCAATGCGTCCTCCGTGCAGCAGTACATGGTGTCGGTGCTGCTTCACCTGGCGCTCAGAATGGGGTTTGATCTGAGTGACCTGACCCTGGGTGTGGTGGGAGTGGGACATGTGGGAAGCCTGGTTGCAGAGGCTGCAGATGCCCTGGGGATGAACGTGCTGTTGAACGATCCCCCCAGGCAGCGTGCCGAAGGGGGAGAGCAGTTCACCGGACTGGACCGGCTCCTGGAGGAGGCCGATATCATCACCCTGCATGTGCCCCTGAACCGGGGAGGCAGGGACAATACCGCGGGGATGGTTGACAGGCGTTTTATGGAACGGATCAGAAAGGGAGCCATCCTGATCAATACCTCCCGGGGTGGGGTGGTCGACGAGTCCTCACTCCTGGAGGGGATCCGGAAGGGAAGGCTTGCAGGAACAGTTCTGGATGTGTTTTCCGGCGAACCGGCCATCAACAGGGATTTGCTGGATGTGATCACCATCGGGACGCCTCATATCGCTGGATACTCCATGGATGGAAAGGCCGGGGGAACGACCATGGCGGTCAGGGCGGTGAGCCGCTTTTTTCAACTGGGACTGGACCGGTGGACACCCCCGCACATCCCGCCGCCGGATTCGCCCGGGATCCGGGCAGATGCATCCGGAAAGGACCCTGGAACCCTCCTGTGGGAGGTATACAGTCAGACGTACGATGTAACCAGGGATGACAGGAGACTGAGGGAAGATCCGGGCGCTTTTGAAATGCTCCGGGGGAGTTATCCGCCGCGCAGGGAACCCCCGGCCTGGACGCTCCGGCTCCGGGGAGGAACCGCCGGGACCGTTCAAGTGTTCAGGAAGCTGGGATTCAATGTAATACAGGAATGATTGCAAAAAAAATCATATAAATACCAAACAAAAAACCAATTATGTAAATGAAAACAAAAGCTGACATTGGACTGATCGGACTCGCCGTGATGGGTGAGAACCTAGTATTGAACATGGAAAGCAAAGGCTACACGGTGGCGGTATACAACAGGACGGTTGAAAAAGTGGACCGTTTCATGGAGGGGAGGGGGAAAGGGAAAAAATTTATCGGCGCGCATTCCGTGGAGGAATTCATCGCCTCCCTGGAACGGCCCAGGAAGGTAATGCTGCTCGTGAAGGCAGGAAAACCGGTGGATGATTTCATCCAAATGCTGATCCCGCACCTGGAAGAAGGGGATATCATTATTGACGGGGGTAATTCCCATTTTCCCGACACCATCAGGCGGACGGGGTATGTGGAGGAAAAAGGATTGCTGTACATCGGGACCGGGGTTTCCGGAGGGGAAGAAGGCGCGTTGCTGGGTCCCTCCATCATGCCGGGAGGTTCGGCCGGTGCCTGGCCCCACGTGAAAGAGATCTTCCAGAGTATCGCCGCGAAGGTGGAGGATGGAACACCATGCTGCGACTGGGTCGGGGCCAATGGTGCCGGGCACTTTGTCAAGATGGTCCACAACGGGATCGAATACGGGGATATGCAGCTGATCAGCGAAGCTTACAACCTGATGAAAAACCTGCTGGGGATGACCCATGAAGAGATGCACGAAGTATTCAGAGAATGGAATACAGGCGATTTGGACAGCTACCTGATCGAAATCACCCGGGACATACTTGCATTCAGGGATGAAGACGGGGAACCGCTGCTGGAGAAGATCCTGGACACGGCCGGACAGAAGGGTACCGGGAAATGGACGGGGATCGAGGCGCTGAATCTGGGCATCCCCCTCACGCTGATCGGTGAGGCTGTCTTTGCACGGTGCCTCTCGGCACTGAAGGAGGAACGTGTGCAGGCCTCCAGGATCCTTAAAGGCCCGGATCCTGCATTTAAAGGGGACAAAAAGGCATTTATCAGGGACATCGAACAGGCGCTTTATGCCTCCAAGATCGTCTCATATGCACAGGGATACACCCTGATGCGGGAGGCGGCAAATGAATACGACTGGGAACTGAATTACGGGGGGATTGCCCTGCTCTGGCGGGGTGGCTGCATCATTCGTTCCGCATTCCTGGCACGGATCAAGGAAGCATTCGACCGCAACAATGACCTGCCCAACCTGTTACTGGATCCCTTTTTCAAAAAGAAGGTGGAAGCGGCCCAGGACGGCTGGAGGAGGGTGGTCGCCACCGCCCTGTCCAACGGGATCCCGGTGCCGGCATTCACCACCGCGCTCAACTATTTCGACGGATACCGTTCTGAGCGCCTGCCGGCAAACATGCTCCAGGCACAGCGGGATTACTTCGGTGCCCATACCTATGAGCGGTTGGACCGGCCGCGGGGAGAGTTCTTCCATACCAACTGGACCGGCCGCGGGGGAGCGACCAGCTCTTCCACGTACAATGCTTAAAGGAACCTATCTGCAGATTCTTCCGGAGAGTCAGGCGAGTCTGTCTTAAAATAGTCATCCTTCTCTTTGTTTCTGAGGGATGCTTTCTAGCAACGTGCTAATTTTGCTGGCGCAAAAAGATGCCAGGTTGCTTTAAAAGCATCCCTCAGATTATGAAGAACGGCATCTCCGGGAAACAAAAAACCTGCGCACACTCATGCACAGGCCCCCTCATGTAAGATTTTCCTAACTCCCCTAACTCCCTAACTCATCTAACGTTGCGAAGCAACATTACCCATTAAACCCGCCCAGCCGGTGGTAGTTCTCCTGGGCGTTAATGTAGTATGCTTTGTATTTGATGTAGTGGTTCCCTTTCTTATACTCCCAGTGAACGTTCTTGGCCTTGAAGATCTTGCCGATACACGCTTCAAAGATCAGGGTGTAATTGATCCCGGTAACAGCTTCTGCTTCCAGAATGCTCTTGAACTCAACGCTGCGGTCCGCGAAATGTCCGATTACGGGCAACTGGTATTTTTTCTGCATTCTCTTTTTTCTGGCACCTTCGTTGATGATCGGAAGTCTTCGGTTTTCTGCCGGTTTTGCAGGCAGCGTTGCTGATTTGTCTGGCATTTTTCCCGTTTTGGTTATAATACGTAAATGTATATCAAAATGTTATGACTTGGCGAAAATTTATCAAAAAATTAATAAACCACAGCGATCCGTTTGGTTGATCACCGAAATAGTGTATTTTTGGTCCGGTAGAGAAGGTGCCGATGATCACATGAGAACGCTGATCGCATATTCAAGCACGCTGGGATGCACCGAACAGTGTGCTTCGAGATTGAAGGCGGACCTGGGAAATGGCGTGGAAATGTTCAGGATTTCACGCCGGAGAAGGATCAACCTGAAGGACTACGACACGATCATCATCGGAGGGTCCATCCATGAAGGCACCATCCAGCGCTCCGTTAGATATTTCTGTGAAAATCACCTGGAGGTACTGTTGAAGAAACCTGTGGGTCTGTTCGTCTGTTGCACAGATCCGGAAGCCGATGAGAACCGCCTGATCGACATTGCGTTCCCGGAAGAACTCGTGGGACATGCACTTGCCAGCGGCTTCTTCGGAGGGGAACTCAATATGAAGAAGATGAACCTCCTGCAGAAGATCATGACCAGGAAAGCCGCAAGGCTGCAGACAGAGCCGGAGATCGATTTTCAGAAGATCCTCGAATTTGCGCGAACCCTCCAGGAAGCCTGATCAGGGGAGGATCTCGATCATTCCGTCGAATACATGTGCCGCCGGTCCTGTCAGGTAAATATCAGAAAACTTGCTGTGATACTGGGATTTGAAAGATACATGCAGGTTCCCGCCCCGGGTGGTGACGTGGTATGAAAGAATGTCAGTCCTGAAATGATAGTATGCACAAATGGCAGCGGCCACCACACCGGTTCCGCACGAAAAAGTTTCATCTTCCACCCCGCGTTCATAGGTGCGCACCGAGATCCTGTTCGGTCCCCCGCCCTCCTCCACGAAATTCACGTTGACGCCGCGTTTCCCGAAGCGCTTCTGCTTTCTGACCTCCCGTCCTTCGGCAGGTACATCCATCTGTGCAAGGTCCTTAACAAACCTGATGAAATGCGGGGAACCTGTGTCCAGCAGGTAACCGTCCTCCATCCACCTGATCCCGTCCACATCCCGCAGCTTCAGCCTGATTTCCCCGCTGGGCAGGATCGTGGCCGTGTGCAACCCGTCAATCCCTTCAAAGGTAGTCTCCATACTGATGATCCCCAGCCGGCTGGCAAAGGCAGCGATGCATCTTCCCCCGTTTCCGCACATGGTCCCTTCGTATCCGTCCGAATTGAAGTAAAGCATCTTAAAATCAGCGCGTTTCGATTCCATGAGGATGATCAGGCCGTCTCCCCCGATGCCGAACCTCCGGTCACAGAGCTGTCTGACCAGGCCGTAATCGAATCCCGATGTGTCCTGCTCCCTTCCGTCGATGAGCACGAAGTCATTTCCGGTTCCGTGATATTTCGAGAATTGAACCTTCATCCTGATGAAGCGTTAAAAAAGGTTAAACCTTTCCGGGAATGATAAATAATTTGCCCTGAACTTTGTTATGATCGTATATTGCAGGTAAACGGGCACGGATTTTGATTAACAAATAAGGCTACACAAAGGTAACAATTAATACTGTCAAATAATGAATATCAAAAGATACATCGGACTGTTTGTCCTGGTGGTGACCGGTGCAGTCGCCGCGGTGTTCATCTATGCGAGGTACTTCCAGCCTGAATCCAGGGTTGTAGAGGTTCCCGCCGAGCCCAGGATGCGGTACGTGAACCTTCCCGTTTCCGGCGAGGGGCAGGTACTTGATTTCACCGGTGCGGTGAACCGGTCCATCAATGCCGTGGTGCATGTGAAGACCAAGGAATTCAGGGAATATGCAGTCAATCCGTTCTATGAGTTCTTTTTCGGGGAACAGCCAAGGACTGAGCGGACCCCGATCCTCGGCTTCGGGAGCGGGGTGATCATCACGGAAACAGGATACATCGTGACCAACAACCATGTGATCGAACGGTCCGATGAGATCCAGGTGGTCCTCAACGACAGGAGGGAATTCGATGCGAAGCTGATCGGGACCGATCCGACCACCGATATCGCATTGCTGAAGATCGAGGGGGGTGATCTGGACAAACTGGAGTTCGGGGATTCCGACCATCTCATGCTTGGAGAATGGGTCATTGCCATCGGAAATCCTTACAACCTCACAAGCACGGTGACCGCGGGGATCGTCAGTGCCAAGGCCAGAAACCTCAATATCCTGAGGGGGGACTTCAGCATCGAGTCCTTCATCCAGACGGACGCGGCGGTCAATCCCGGGAACAGCGGAGGGGCGCTGATCAATACCAGGGGGGAACTGGTGGGGATCAACACCGCCATCGCTTCAAGGACCGGTGCTTACACGGGATATTCCTTCGCGGTCCCGGTCAGCATCGTGAAAAAGATCGTATCCGACCTGATGGAATACGGAACGGTCCAGCGGGCCATTCTGGGTGTGACCATCCAGGACGTGACGGCAGAGCTGGCCAGGGAGAAGCAGTTTGACCGCATCGAAGGGGTTTATGTGAACGGGCTCCATGCAGAGGGTGCCGCCCGGAGTGCCGGAATCAAGGTGGGCGATATAATCATCTCCATCAACGACATGCGCGTAAACAGCGGAGCGGAGTTGCAGGAGCAGATATCCAGGTACAGTCCCAACGACCGGGTACGTGTGGACGTGAAACGCGACGGGAAACTGAAACAATTTGATGTGGTCCTCCGTAATATGGAGGGCGGTACCGAGATCGTCAGGGGGGGAAGCATCATCGAGGTGCTGGGAGCAAGTTTTGAACCGGTTTCGGACCGGGAAAAACATGCTCTAGGAATACGCAACGGATTAAAAGTCATATCAGTAAAGCCTGGAAAATTCATGAAGGTCGGGATCAGGGAAGGATTTATCCTGACCGCAATAAACAAAAGACCCGTAAACAGCGTTAATGACATTGCAGAGATCCTGGAAGGAACGGAAGGAGGAGTGATCATCGAGGGGTTGAACGGGGACGGGAGCCGTTCCTACTACGCCTTCGGAATGTAAAATATCCGTCGGCGGCCATACGTTTAAAATGGAAAGGACCTGTCCGGTCCCCGGGTATGCATGCATCAGCAGCCATTAATTTAAATTGATTATAAATAAATAAGCATCTAACTTTGCAGAGGTTTTATTTAATAATTTGATTTTGAGGAGAGATAAATGAGACAGTTAAAGATCACAAAATCTATTACCAACAGGGAAAGTGCTTCACTGGACAAATATTTGCAGGAAATTGGTAAGGAAGAGCTGATCACTGTTGAGGAAGAGGTAGAACTGGCTCAACGGATCAAAAAGGGCGACAGGGCCGCCCTTGAAAAACTTACAAGAGCGAACCTCAGGTTCGTGGTTTCCGTGGCCAAACAGTATCAAAACCAGGGGCTCAGTCTTCCAGACCTGATCAACGAAGGCAACCTGGGATTGATCAAAGCGGCCGAAAAATTTGACGAAACAAGGGGCTTCAAATTCATCTCTTACGCTGTCTGGTGGATCAGGCAATCGATCCTTCAGGCGCTGGCAGAACAGTCAAGGATTGTGCGCCTCCCGCTGAACCAGGTCGGTTCTCTGAACAAGATCAACAAGGCGTTTTCAAAATTTGAGCAGGAGTATGAGCGCACACCGACCCCTGAAGAACTGGCGGAAGCCCTCGAGTTACCCAAGGAAAAGGTCTCCGATACACTTCGTGTGTCCGGGCGCCATGTATCCGTTGACGCACCCTTTGTCGATGGTGAGGACAACAGCCTGCTCGATGTACTGGTGAACAATGATTCACCCAATGCGGACAACACCCTGATCAGTGAATCCCTTTCCAGGGAGGTGGACCGTGCACTGGCCACACTGACCGAAAGGGAGCGGGACATCATTAAGCTTTTCTTCGGAATCAGCTGCCAGGAAATGACCCTGGAAGAGATCGGCGAGAAATTCGGACTCACCCGGGAGCGGGTGCGCCAGATCAAGGAAAAGGCAATCCGCAGGTTGAGGCACACATCAAGGAGCAAACTCCTGAAAACATACCTGGGCTAACGACTTTCGACTAACGACTTTCGACTAATTTTTGGTAGGCATACATTTCATCCCTGAACCGGGCTGCTTCGATGAAATCCAGCTCGCCGGCTGCTTTTTCCATCTGTTTCTTAGCCCGTTCGATGGCTTTTTCCAGTTCATCCTTCCCCATGTATTTTACCACCGGATCCGCGGCAATATCCGCCTTTGCCTGGTCCGCATAGATCCCCCGCCTGCTCAGCTCCTCCCTGTTCTGGTCGAAAAGGGAGACCGTTGACCTGATGATCTGCCTGGGGGTGATTTCATTTTCCACATTGTACTGCAGCTGTTTTTCCCGTCTGCGGTTCGTTTCCTCGATGGTCCTTTTCATGGATCCTGTCACCTGGTCCGCATACATGATCACCTTTCCGTTCAGGTTCCTGGCCGCACGGCCGGCGGTCTGCGTCAGCGATCTTTCCGATCGGAGGAATCCCTCCTTGTCCGCATCCAGGATCGCCACCAGCGATACCTCCGGCAGGTCCAGTCCCTCCCGGAGCAGATTGATACCCACCAGCACATCGAATGCCCCTTTTCTCAATCCGTCCAGGATCTCCACCCGTTCCAGCGTATCAATGTCCGAATGGATGTAGCGGGTCCGGATGTTCAGCCTGAGCAGGTAGGCGGAAAGCTCCTCGGCCATTCGTTTGGTCAGGGTGGTCACCAGGATCCTTTCGCCCCTTTTAACCCGCTCGTTGATCTCCCCGATCAGGTGATCGATCTGGTTCAGGCTCGGCCTGATCTCTATCTCAGGGTCCACCAGGCCGGTAGGCCGGATCACCTGTTCCACGATCACTCCGCCGCACTTTTCAAGCTCGTAATCGGACGGGGTGGCACTCACGAACAACGTCTGTCCGATCATCTCCTCGAACTCGCTGAACCTGAGCGGACGGTTGTCCACCGCGGCGGGCAGCCGGAATCCGTATTCCACCAGGTTTTTCTTCCGGGAGTAATCCCCTCCGTACATGGCATGCACCTGGGGAAGGGTCACATGGCTCTCATCGATCACCGTGACGAAGTCATCTGGAAAATAATCCAGCAGGCAGAAAGGCCTGGTCCCCGCCGCCCGGCCGTCGAAGTACCTGGAATAATTTTCGATACCCGGGCAATATCCCAGTTCCCGGATCATCTCCAGATCGTAGTTGACTCGTTCCTCGATCCGCTGCGCCTCGATCAGCTTCTGCTGCGACCGGAAGAAATCGATCTGTCTGACCAGGTCATCCTGGATCTCTTCGATGGCCTGTTTGATCCTTTTTTTGGAGGTGATGAATATGTTCGCCGGGAAGATCACCATCTCATCCATCTCCTCGATGGTGTGTCCCGATACGGGATGGATCGTCCGCAGGATTTCGATCTCGTCCCCCCAGAACTCCACCCGGTAACCCAGGTCGGCGTATGCCAGGTGGATATCGATTGTATCTCCCCGCACCCGGAAGGTACCCGGTTTGAAATCTATCTCGTTCCTGGAATACAGGCTGTCCACCAGCTTCCGCAGGAACACATTTCTGCTGAGGGTATCCCCCTTTTTGATCCGGACCGTGGAATTGTGGAAATCATCCGGATTCCCGATCCCGTAAAGACAGGAAACGGACGATACCACGATCACATCCCTCCTTCCCGAGAGGAGGGAGGAGGTGGTACTCAGCCTCAGCTTCTCGATCTCATCATTGATGGAAAGGTCCTTTTCGATATAGGTGTCCGTGACGGGGATGTAGGCCTCGGGCTGGTAATAATCGTAATAGCTCACAAAGTACTCCACCGCATTTTCCGGAAAGAATTGCTTGAACTCGCTGTACAGCTGTGCTGCCAGGGTTTTGTTGTGGCTGAGCACGAGCACCGGTCGGTTGATCTCCCGGATCACATTGGCAACCGTAAAGGTTTTTCCCGATCCGGTGACCCCCAGGAGCGTCTGGAACCGGTCCCCCGCCCTGAATCCCTCAACGAGCTGCTGGATGGCCTCGGGCTGGTCACCCGTGGGGTGGTAATCCGATATGAGCCTGAATTCCATGTTACCATGTAAATACCACATAAAGAGGCAGGTGGTCACTTGGGCCTCCCAGGTATTCCTTTCCCCGGTAAGTAGCCGCAGGGATCGTCGTACCGTTTTTGCCATCACCGGTCATCATCCATTCCTCCTTCAGGATCTTCCCCCCGTCGAATCCGGTGGTCAGTCCCCGTTCCGCGTTCAGCAGGTTGTAGGATACGATGACCTGGTCCAGCATGTTCCACCTGCCCTGGTAAACATAGGACCCCTCATTTTGAATGTTATGAAGGTCGTGGTAAAGGTTGTAATGGTCCCCCATGTAGATGTTCTTTCTTTTATTCGAGGCGGCAAGTCCGTTGGTGATGCTCCGGTTGGTTGGTTCATCATTGAAATCCCCCATGATGATCACTTTGAAGTCCGATTCCCCGGCAAGGAGCAAATCCAGCGCCCGCCTGAGCGTAATGGCCGAGAACATTCGCTGCCGTTCGGTCTCGGCCACGCCCTCGCTTCTCGATTTCCAGTGATTGACGAAAAGATGGAGACTGGAGCCGTCGGGTGCCTTCCCGT
The DNA here is from genome assembly GCA_040768485.1 of Bacteroidales bacterium. Lineage (GTDB taxonomy): Bacteria > Bacteroidota > Bacteroidia > Bacteroidales. The sequence goes on along the minus strand of JAXGMU010000002.1, from coordinate 55,519 downwards.
GCACATGGAGGATGCCCCGGTACCTGTATTGCGGGTCCACCGGATCTTCAATGGGGATGAGCTCATGGGAAATGTACCTGAAAAGGTCCGCCCGGTAAAGCAGGGCACATTCGATCCCCCGGGGGTCTTCCCCCTCCTCGTGGACGATCTCATATCCCGCCCTTCTGATCCCCCTGGCTGCGACAAGATCCTGAAGGACTTTCCTGTTTTCCACCTCGGCAAGACCGATGATGGCGGGCAGTTCTTTTTCCGGAACGGAGAGGATCACCCTGGCCAGGTCGGTAATTTTTTTTTCGTACCGTTCCTGGGTCCATCGCAGGGCCCCGTCCGGGGTAAATGCTTCGTCATCAAACAGCTGTGCATCCTCGGTATCAAACAGGTTTTCAACATTGTGAAATACAACCGTGAACCGGTTGCCGTTCTCCTGAGCAAAGATGTTTGATGCGGAAAAGGCGAGAAAGAGCGCAGGTAAAAATAAATATTTCATCGCGGGTGGGTTCATTCTGGGACAAAGATAACCAACTAAAAAAATTGAAGTTCTCCGAAAAAGAATATATTTTTAGTTTGCATCGGCAAATAAAGGATGATATTTGAAGAATGGGACAGAACCACGATGAGCTGCTGAAGAGGATCCAGAAACTGGTGAGGCAGAACCAGGATCTGATTGAGAAGAATGAGGAGTTGCACAGGGCAGTGATTCACCTCACGGAGCAGAACGAACAGCTGAAACTGCACCTCAGCGAGACAAAGGTGGAGAGGAAGGAAGCCCTCCCCGGTGAGCCGGAGGAGCGGGTGAAGAAGTACAGGATGGCCACCGTTCTGTTTGCCTATATCGGGGGGTTCAAGCAACTGACCGATGAGGACGAATCCGACGCCATCATGGACCAGCTCGATGAGGTGCTCATCGAGTTTGACAGGATCCTTAAGAAGTACAAGATCCACAAGATCAAAACGATCGGTGATACTTACATGGCGGCGGGAGGGATTCCCGTAAAGAATATCACCAACCCCATTGATGTGGTGATGGCAGCCCTTGAGATGAACGGCTACCTGGACAGGCTGCAGGGCAAAAAGGGAAAAAGATACTGGCACATGAACACGGGCATCCACACGGGGCCGGTGACAGCGAATGTGTCGGGCAAAAAGAAGATAACCTATGACATCAAGGGTGATACGGTGAACATAGCCCACAGGATGCAGGGGATCGGGGAAAGGGGAAAGATCCTGATATCGGTCATGACCTATGAATTGATCAAGGAGTTCTTTCTCTGTGAATATTACGGGAAGATGCCCGTGAAGTACAAGGGGGATCTGGAAATGTTCGTTGTGAACGGGATCAGGCCCGAGTTCTCCCGGGGAGGTCAGGGGATCGTTCCCAACAAATTATTTGACACCCGGTTCAAACTGATCCAGTTCACCGATATCCAGGAGGTGATCCTGGATAAACTGGAAAAAGAGCTTCCGGGGTATCTGTACTACCATAATGTGAAGCATACCGTGGACGTGGTGACCGAAGTGGAGCTGATCGGATGGGCCGAAGGGCTGGATGATGAGGGGATCCTTCTGCTGAAGACTGCCGCGCTGTTCCACGATGCGGGGCACACCGTGGATTATGACGAACATGAATATCACGGAGCGGTACTGGCCAGGAAATTTCTTCCCGAATACGGATACACCGGGGAACAGATCGAAAAGATCTGCTCCATCATTATGGCCACAAAACTTCCGCCCCGACCGGAGGATATCTACCAGAAAATCATCTGTGACGCTGACCTGGATTACCTGGGAAGAAGCGACATGATCCCGGTGTCCAACACCCTCTACAGGGAACTGAAGGAACAGGATAAGATCGGATCATTGAACGACTGGAACAAACTGCAGCTGAAATTCATCTCCGGACACTCTTATTTCACCAGGACGGCAAGAAGTCTCCGTGAAGTGAACAAGCAGAAACAGATCGAACGCATCAAAAAGCTGATCCACAATGAATGAACTGCCGCTGCCCCGGATCCTGGGACGGAACGCGGGCCTCTATATCGATCATTATGAGCTCACGATGGCCCAGGGTTACTTCCTGGGCGGGAGGAAGGACACCCCGGCGGTCTTCGATTATTACTTCAGGAAAATTCCCTTTGAGGGAGGCTTTGTGATTTTCGCCGGACTGGAAGAGCTGTTGGCAACCCTGCAGGAATTCCGTTTTGGAGAAGCTGCCTGCAACTACCTGGCCGGTCTGGGATTCGACCGGGATTTCGTTTCATACCTGGAATCTTTCCGGTTCAGCGGGGATGTGCATTCGGTGGAGGAGGGGGAGGTCGTCTTCCCTGAGGAGCCATGTGTCAGGGTGGAAGGAAATATCATCGAAACCCAGCTGGTGGAGACCCTGCTGTTGAACGTCCTCAACTTTAATTCGCTCATTGCCACCAAGGCGGCACGGATGAGACTGGCTGCGGGGGAGAGGCTTTTGGTGGATTTCGGACTCAGGCGCGCTCAGGGTCTCGGTGGGATCCAGGCAAGCAGGGCAGCAGTAATCGGGGGATTCGACCAGACGTCCAACGTGTATAGCGCCTGTTATTACGGGCTTGAATCATCGGGAACCATGGCCCACTCCTGGATCCAGTCCTTCGACGATGAACTGACGGCTTTCAGGAGCTATGCCGATATGTTTCCGGACCGCTGCATCCTGTTGGTGGACACTTACAACACGCTGAGAAGCGGGATCCCCAATGCGATCAGGGTGGGACTGGAGATGAAAGAACGGGGAAACCGGCTGACGGGGATCCGTCTGGACAGCGGCGATCTGTCTTACCTGAGCAAGGAATCCAGGCGGATGCTGGATGAGGCGGGACTGAATGATGTGCAGATCATTGTCTCCAATCAGCTTGACGAATACGTGATCAAAAGTCTGAATGAGCAGGGCGCCCCGGTGGATGTTTTCGGGGTGGGAACCGCACTTGCCACCGGGAAGGGGGCGGGAGCGCTGGATGGGGTCTATAAGATCAGCATGGTGGACGGGACGCCAACGTTGAAGGTATCCGACCATGTGAAGAAATCCAACCTGCCGGGGAGAAAATCAATTTACCGGTTCAGGGATGAAAGTGGAAATTTCGTGGCAGACGGTATTGCCCTGGAGGATGAACCGGAGTTCGACTTCATCTGCCACCCCTTCGAAGCGGGGAAAAAACTTGATATCTCGGGATACAGGAAGGAAAAATTGAGTAATAAAGTAATGGACCAGGGGAAACTCCTGCTTGGAAGAAGCGAGGTGGCACACATTGCCCGCCGGGTGAAGACCGGTCTGGGAGATCTGCCGGTGGAACACAAACGGTTCATGAATCCACACATTTATAAAGTCGGGATCAGCGGGAGGCTGCTTGAATTGCGGGAAAGACTGCGGAATGAAAAAATGGAAAAATATCGCTGAACCGGGTAAAAAAAAATTCGATGAATTCCGCCAAATTTGAATTTCATTTCTATATTGCATGATCTAAAAATTAAATCATGGCTATCGTAAAAGTATGGATTACAGATGACTGCACCGCATGTAATCTCTGTGTGGATACATGTCCCGAAGTTTTTGAACTTCCCGATGACAAGGCAGAGGTCATCGCAGGTGCCGACTTCAATGCATTTGAGGATGAGATCATCGAAGCTGTCGAAGCCTGTCCCGTGGAGGCCATCAAATATACCGAAGGGGACGGGGAGGATGATGACCCGGAAGATGACGGGGATTGGGGGGATGATGCAGAATTCGACGACGAAGAGTTCGACGATGGGGACTTCGAGGACGAGGAGTTCGGAGAGGAGGAGTACGACGACGGGGATTACGACGACGACGACTACGACGACCGATAATCATGACATGCCCGCCTGAAACCATCATCACCAGGAAAACGGATCAGGCGGGCTTTCAGAACCGGATCATGCGAAATAAATGATCCGGGCATTGATGTTTTCACTGTTCAGCACACTTCTCACCTGCGGAAGGAATTCTTCAGGGGTTACGATATTGAAGTTACCCTTCAGTTTTGATGTGTACAGTGAAAACAACTTCCACTTTTCCAGCTCGAAGTCATCATCCAGTTCCACTTCGTACAGTTCTGTGATCCGGTCGCTTTCCAGGACCACATCGGGCACATAGCCTTTGTCCTGATTGCCTTTCCTGATGATCTTTTCCGGCTTACCGTATCCTTCAACGATGCCCGTTTTGATTTCAAAATCCTCGTGTTCATTTTCGATTTTGTCAATAATTGCCTGTACAACAACTTTCTTGTTAATCATCTTTTTTTCCATAACGCTTCAGTTTATTTGTCATTCCTTGTAAGCGGATCTTGGCTCATCCGGTAAAGCAGTTTTCTGACATCCCTGTATGATTCGCAGTTATATTTTGCCTGGGTTTTCTTCATTCCCACCCTCAGGGTCACGGCTTCTGACGGCAGCAGTTCGAACATGGTTTCATCTGTCCAGTCGTCTCCCACCGCCATGATGAAATCGTAGTTCCTGCCTGCGATCGCACCCAGTGCAGCAATCCCCTTGTTCATTCCCGAAGGTTTGATCTCGATCACGTCCCTCCCTTCCACGATCTGAAGTTCCATGTTCATGATCCTTGCCGTGAGCTCATCTTTCAGATCCCTCGCCCTGATGATCCCATGGTCGGGATCCGCTTTTTCATAGTGCCAGGAGAGCACATTGTTCATCTCTTCCAGGTAGCTGCCGGGAGTCCGGTCCACGTATGTCTCCATGGCGGGACGGATGGACTCCTTCCAGAAGCTGCTCAGCGGCTTGCTGGTCTGCTGCCAGCCTGCGTCCCCCGTCTTCTTCCACATGCCGTGTTCCGCGAACAGCATCACCTCCCGGTCCCCGAACCATTTCTCCATTGTGTTCTGATCCCTGCTGCTCATCAGCACGATGTCAATGGACCTGTCCACCAGGCGGTCCAGCAGTTCGTACAGATCACGATCCGGTTCGGCATATTCCCTGGCTTTTTTGCTGGTTACCAGCGTTCCGTTGTAATCGAGGAAAAGGATCCTTTTCTCCGACCGGCTGAAACGGTCCAGAATGGAGCCGGTTACCTGGGCATTCATTTTCTTCGAGCTGTATTTTTGCTGGAGGGTATTGACCTCCTGCATGCCATCCATGAATTCCCTGGCCCACTTCTGTACCGTATATCTTTTCAGTCGTTTCTGTATCTGTTGATTGCGTTCCTTCTGTTCTTTGACGGGCATTTCGATGGCTGCCCGGATGGCTTCGGCCATTTCCTCCCGGTTGTTGGGATTGATCAGGATCGCTTCGGACATCTCCTTGGCGCTTCCGGCCATCTCACTGAGAATGAGTACGCCCGTTCCGTCTGTCTTGGTGGCGATATATTCTTTCGCCACCAGGTTCATCCCGTCCCTGAGCGGGGTGATCAGACCGATGTCTGCATAATGGTACAGCAGGATCAGATTTTCAAACGACATCGACCGGTAAAAATACCATACCGGTGTCCAGTTCAGATCCCCGTAAGTACCGTTGATCTTTCCCACCAGCTCATCCACCTCCCGCTTCAACAGCCTGTACTGATCCACTTTGCTGCGGGAGGGGACAGTCAGCATCACCAGCGAAACTTTGCCGTGGTAATCCGGGTATTTCTCCAGAAACCTCCTGAAAGCATGAAGGCGGTTGGGTATCCCCTTGGAATAATCCATCCGGTCAATGGAAAGGATCAGTTTCCGCCCGGAGATCAGCTGGTGAAACCTCTCGATGTCCTCCTGCAACTTTGGCTTCTTATGGTCCCCGTTCTTTTTGATCTTCCCGGCCGCACTGCTGTATTTCTCGTAATCAATCCCCATGGGAAAACTGTCCACCCTGATGATCCGGTGACCGAGATTGAACTGGTTCAGCTCGTAATCGTATCCGAAAAGGCGCCTGACGCAGCTGCTGAAATGCCTCTGGTAATCGTAGGAGTGGAACCCGATCAGATCAGCCCCGAGCATTCCTTCAAGGATCTCTTCCCTCCAGGGAAGCAGGCGGAACAGCTCGTATGACGGGAACGGGATGTGATTGAAGAAACCGATGGTGGTATCCGGATGGGCTTCCTTTATCATATTGGGCAAGAGGAGCAGATGGTAATCGTGGATCCAGACATGATCGCCCTTTTTGATCATTTCCCCGATCTTATCGGCAAACATCCTGTTTACCTTCCGGTAGGTCTCCCAGTAATCCCGGTCATAGATCGTATACTGCGGGAAGTAGTGGAAAAGGGGCCAGATGGTCTTATTGCTGAATCCGTAGTAGTACGCATCCATGTCTTTCTTATCGATGTAAAGGGCCTCACAGTGTTCCTTTTCAAGCTGTTCGGTCACGCGCGCTTCATCTTTCCCGCTCAGGGTACTCCTGTCAATTCCCGGCCACCCGATCCAGGTGCTTTCCATGTTCTTGTAGATGGATTTCATACCGGTGGCGAGTCCCCCCACCGACGGGGTGACCCTGATTCCTTCCTTCGATTGGGCAACCGATACAGGCAAACGATTTGAAACGATGAGTAAGCGGTTCATTGTTTTTAATCAAAAATAGACCTTGTAGGCCAGTGCACAATCGCTGTACCACTTTTAATTTATATGAGCTCCCGGAAGGATGCTGACTGCCGGGTTCCCCTGAGGCTGGCGGTGTCCGTTGCTTCAGGGGCGGTCCCGTTATTCCTGCCTCATTTGCGGATTGTGGATTCCTGTGGATAAAGTGGGTAAATAAATACACACCCCACGATGGAAAAAGGAACCGCATATAAACCGGATCGATTTATTTTCAGGAGTTTAGCCCGGTAACTGATTCATGGAATGATTTTTTCACTGAACCTGTCAGCACAACCATAACTTATTATAAGAAAACCAACAGATGATGAAAAAACTGACAATAGCCGGCATGATCCTGGTGATGATCATGGCCGGTTGCAAGACCAAAAAAACAGAAGAACAGGAAATCGGCAAACTGCTTGAAAGGCAGGCCCAGTTGCAGCAGTCCCAGTCAGAGGCCGTGGATGAGCTCCAGGTGATCAGGGATTCGCTCTCCGGCGAAAAACAGACCCTGATCCGGGAGCGTGAACAAAAGGACCTGACAATACAGCGCCTTGAAGAAAACCAGAAAGCGCTGGTGGATACACTGAGGGAAAAAGAACAGTCTGCGGTGGCCTCGGAAAAGGCCGAACTCGAAAAGAGAATTACAGCATACGAGGACTCAATCCAGCTGGTAAAAGGGGAGCTCTCCGGCCTGAACAATGCCCTTGATTCCATTGAGAAGAGCATTGAATTCTACGCATTGCAGGAAGGCAGGACGGAAGAGGCTCTTGAATCGGGGATATCAGAAATTGACAGGCGGATGACCAGCCGTGAAAACCGCAAACAGCAGGAAAAAAAACGGGCTGAGCTCCTCAGAAAGCGGATGCTGGTGGCAGATAAAAAAATTGAAGCCTATGAAATGGAAAGGCAAATGTATGTGGATGAGAGGGATAATCTGCTAAGGATCAATGCCTCTGATAAGGAAATCATGCCCTACAGAGAAAGAATCGCCTCAATGGACAGCATCATCGCAGTTGAACAGGACAACCGGCAGGAGCTGGAGTCCGAGCTGGGTGAGATCGCAGAATGGATTGCAGCGACAGATTCGGTGATGAATGAACTGCGGGCACAGATCAGACTGGAACATGATAAACAGGCCATCATCGAGAATTTCATTGCTTCTGAGAAGGAGCGGCTGGAAAGAGAGCTGGAACAGCTAACCTCGGAGCGCAGCAAACTGGTAAAGAAGCAAAAGCAGATCTCACAGGATCTTGCGGGTACGGAGGGGCAGATCGCATCCCTGGACCGCCGGATGGAGCTGATCAGGAACAGGGAAATGAGTGAAATACTGGAGCAACAGGCGGCCATTGAAGAGACGGAGGCCGATCTGGCCGAAGAAGAAATCAGGCTCCTGGAGGAGAAAACCGGCGGTGAGACAGAAGGGAGCGGTGCTACGGAAACCGGAGACGATGATCTGGGAATGCTGTCAAGCATGAGCGGACAGCTGGATTCGCTGAATGACCTGATCCAGGAGGAGAAGGCGGAAATCGCCAGAACCAGGAAGGAACTGGCGGAGCAGCGGGCCGAGGCTGTCAGGCAACGCGCGAAATTCGGAAGGACGGTCGGCATCACTACCCTTGTCATTGTCGTCGGGGGAGTCGCCCTGTTGATCCTGTTTTATTTCCTGGGCAGAAGGATTAGAAAATCAAAAAATATGTAACTTGCTTAAAGCAATCCATTTCAACAATAACAAATAACAATACACATGGAAAAAGAGAACAAAGCTGACCGGCAGCAGGTAAAAGATTTCGCTTCGGAATCAAAAGAGAACATCGCTGCCGGCGCAAAGGCATTTTCGGAAAAAGCATCGGAGGTCTTTTCCAGATTTTTCGACAGGGTGAAAGATGCTGCTGAATCGGCATATGAGAAGGGAACGGATATCTATGAAAGCCTGTCCGTCAATGCCCAGAAATATGCGGACAAATTCAAGGACCGTTCTGAAATGCGAAACCTGAAGGAGGACAGGGATGAGGTAGCCAAACAACTGGGCTATATGTGCTTCATGGAGTACTCGGGAAGGTATAAGTTCAGGGCCGAGTTCCTGAAGAATGCGGAATTCAAGGAACTGATGTCCCAGATGAAGGAACTGGAAAAACAGATCATAGAGATCGGGGAACGGCTGGAAGCAGAAGAATAGGAAAGGAGTCAGAAGTGAAAAACCTGTTATTGAAAAAAAGCATCCTTTTGATCATTTACATCCTGGTCAGTGCCTATTTTGCCATCTTTAACTGGAAGATCTTCACGGTGGATCTGAACGTCAGCCTGGGATTCGGAGTTGTCACCTTCCCTCCATTCATCGTTTTGTTCCTGGTTGGTCTGGTGATCATTGCGATCCAGGCCTGGATGAATTATTCCACCAGTCTCCGGAAGATGATCTATGAGCTGGAACACGGAGTGGAGCTCGGGAAGATGAAGGATAAGATCGCCGGGAGCAGGGTCCGGGAAATGCTGCTGGATGACAAGAACCTGGAACTGCTGATGACCAGGATGGGGATCCGGGAGATCAAGAAGAACCAGGAAGATATTGCAAAAGCCCTGTCCGACCTGAAGAAGTCGCAGGGACAGAATCAGTGATCAGTCGGACAGGTCAAAGTCGAAGGGACAGTTGACAAGAAGTGTGTCGGGGAGCCTGGCCAGCAAAGCCTGGGTCTTTTCGATATACTTCTTTTCTTTACCCCTGGCAGGGATGACAAATCCGAGCATCACCAGGTCCGCCTGCTTTGAATTGGCGGCAATGATCTCCCGGATGTTCCTCCTGATGATGAAGGTATCTCTTTCGCTGATCTGCCCGGAGAGTTTTTCTTTAATGTCATCATCACCGGACCCTTCCAGTTCATCTCTTTCCAGGATCCGCGGATCGATATGAAGTTTTTCCTCCTCCTGCGACCGCTCCTCCCTGTAGGTATACTTCTTATTTTCCCGTATTCCGAGTGCATTTCTGAGTGAAGAAAGCCATTTTTCCTGACGCTCGTGCATCCTGCGGTGCCTTTCGAACTGGAGACCCAGGCTCTGCTCCTCGGAGGTATCCGGACAGAGCACCTCAATGTCCGCCCTGATCCGGGACTTGTTCACCAGTTTTTCAAGCAGCTCCCGGGTCTCCTCCAGCTTGTCTCTCAGGACCACGGTTTTGATGGTGAGTTTCAGCTCTCCCCAGTACCTGCCGGAAGCCAGCAGATGCGCCAGCAGCAGCATGAAACTGCCGTTCTTCTGCTCGGGGTCCCACCAGACGTCCACCTTCCGGTAACCCGACCGCTGGATATCAGCGTTCACATGATACAGCATCATACTGATGTTCAGCTCACTGTAAAAACGTATCAGCTTGAACTGGCTGGTGGACTCCGTGGATGTCCTCTGGTGTGTTCCCCTGATCGATTCGGACCAGTCCATCAGGATCGTATTCGGTCTGAATTCCCCCACACCATGTACCTGGGCGGCGATCAGCTGGCCGGTCAGATAATTTTCCACGATCGCATTTTTGTAGAATGCACTGATCCCTTTTTCATACAGCATCTTTTTGAATTCGACGGAATCCTCATTGAGCTTTTCCGTATCGAATTCGCCCGATTTCTGGAGATTGACGCAGGTCAGGAACCCGGATTTCTGGGTCAGTCCGAATGCCACCTCAACCAGCTTCTGTTTGGCAATCAGATCCCTGCCGATCAGCATCAGGCTCGGGCGCCAGGTGACGGCATGATCGGTCAGCCGCTCCAGGTTTACCAGGGAATACCGCGTCAGGGAACTCCAGATGCCTTTCCTGAAATCACCCCAGTTCTTTTGTATCTGAATCCGTTTCAATACCAGGTATATTCCAAATACGAAAACAAAACCGATGACACAGGCGACCGGATTGATCAGGAACATGACCCAGACGCATCCTGCTGCACCGATGAGTGATACAAACCAGTGCACCCGGAAAGTGGGTCTGTAGCCCGGTCTGTTGATCAGCCCTTCCAGGAATGCGATGATGTTGACCGAACCATAGGTGATCAGGAAAAAGATGGTCAGCACCGGAGCGATCGTATTCAGCTCACCAACCAGCAACACCCCTGCAACCAGGACGAAAGTGACAATGGTGGCTACGACCGGTTCATTGGTCCTTCCCCTGCCTTTTCGCAAAAACCGGAATACGATCCTGTCCGCCGCCAGCGCCTGGAGGGTACGCGGAGCAGCCAGGATATTGGCCAGCGCTGAAGAGAGGGTGGCCCCCCAGATCCCCGCATACACCAGTGGTGCCCACCTGGCAATGGCAACCATGATCAGGCTGTCACCGGTGAGCTCCCCGGGTGAGGCAACCAGGGAGAACCAGATGGCCACGAGAAAGTAAACCAGGGCTCCTGCCACCACCGAAAGGATGGTCCCGGCAGGGATGCTTCTGGCCGGGTTCTTCAGATCACCGCTCAGGCTCACCCCGGACAGGATCCCGGTGACCGCCGGGAAGAAAACGGCAAAGACAGACCAGAAATCGTACCCTTCCACGTAGGCGGAGTCCAGGTGGATGTTGGCCGCTGAAGCGGGTTCTCCCAGAAAGAACGAAACAAGAGAGAGGATGATCACGCTCAGGATGATGTACTGGATCCTGATCACGAGCCGGGAACTGATCAGGGCAATGACCGTCAGTACGGAAAGGGTGGTCAGGGTGATAAGCAGGCCTTCCAGATCAGGGAAAAGCAACTGCAGCGATTCGGCGAATCCCACGATATAGAGACTGATGACCAGGGCCTGTGCAAGGTAGAGCGGGATCCCGATGCTTCCCCCCACTTCGGCACCAAGCGACCTGGATATCAGGTAATAGGCGCCGCCTCCTTTCATCCTCATATTGGTGGCGATAGCGCTGATGGAGAATGCGGTAAAAAGCGTGATCAGATTGGCGATGACCAGGATGATCAGTGTCTGCCGCAAACCGGCATTTCCAATCACCCAGCCCATCCGCAGGTACATGATCACACCCAGGATGGTCAGGATGTTGGGCACAAAAACTCCCCCGAATGTGCCGAATCTTCTGCCGGAACCTTTCATTGCTCAGAATTCAGGATTTTATTGTTTTGCAGCCCGGTTCATTTTGTCTGCCGAATCTCATTTTTCAGGTTTTTGATCACCTCTCCTGTTTTTCTCTCAATTTTTGCGATCAGCACAGCCATTTTTTCGTGCTCGGGTTCGTTCGCGGCCATATTTTTTAACTCGATCAGGTTAGATACCACCTTCTTGATCCCCAGGTGCTTGTAGGATGGGATCAGCCTGTGTGCCGTTTCCCGGACCGTGCGCCAGTCCTCATTTTCAGTGGCGTTCCTGATCTGCGCAACCCCGCTCTCCGCATTGCCGATGAAGGTGTGGATCATTTCATTGAAGAAATCCCTGTTGTCCCGGGTAACGGCTTTTAATTCACGAAGGTCATACAAAGACTGTTTATTAAATTCCATCAGCCTGATCTCCGGTGTTTTTCCATCCGGCTGTTCCGATTCCACTTCAAGTACCTTGCACAGTTTATTGAACAGGTGGATCTCACGGTAGGGTTTGATCAGAAAATCATTCATTCCTTCCTTCAGGCAGAGTTCAAGCTCCTCTCTGATCATTTCCGCGGTCACCGCGATGATCTTCACATCCCGGTTCTTTTCGCTTTCCCTGATGAACCGGGCCACTTCCAGGCCGCTGATCACCGGCATATGAATGTCCAGCAGCACCACGTCGAAACGATTCTTTCTGATGATTTCCATGGCCTCCTTTCCTTCGGATGCCACACTGACGCGCATGTTGAATCCTTCCAGGATGATCGCTCCCAGCGTCCGGTTCATGGCATCATCGTCCACGATCAGTACGGATTTACCTGAAAGCTCTTCCGAACTGACCTGAAGGGTATCCTTGGTCAGGTATTTGAGTTTGCTTTTTTTCAGGGGGATTGTTACCGTGAAGATGGTCCCTCTTCCCAGTGTGCTGTTGACCGTAATCTCCCCGCGGAGCAGTTCGGTGAGCCGTTTGCTGATGGTCAGACCGAGACCGGTGCCTCCGTGTAACCTGGCGATACCGGTGCTCGCCTGCTTATATTCCTGGAAAATATCCTGGATCTTGTACTCGGAGATCCCGATGCCGGTATCGGTAATGGTGATCTTTATAAGGATTTCATCCCCGGCATCCCTGAAATGTGTCACCTTTAGCTCCACATACCCGTATTCGGTAAATTTTATGGCGTTGCTCACCAGGTTGATGACGATCTGCCTGAGCCTCATCGCATCCCCCCTGACGATCTGTTTCAGGGTTTCATCCAGCGAATACCTGAAGTTGATCCCCTTCTCATCCGCCCTGTTCTTAAAGGTATGATAGATGTCCCTGAAAAACGAATGGAGCCTGAAATCGACTTCATCCAGGTGCAGTTCCCCGGATTCGATCTTGGAAAAGGTGAGGATCTCGTTCACAAGGTCCAACAGGTAAACAGAAGATTTGTCGATGATCTTCAGATAGTTCATTTGCCTGTCATTCAGGGGTGTTTTCTGCAGCTGTTCGATGAACCCGATGATCGCATTCAGGGGGGTCCGGATCTCATGGCTGATCCGTGCCATGAATCTGCTCTTGACCTCGCTGGTTTCCTCCGCCTCTTCTTTCCCCCTTCTCATCGAATCCCCGTACTCCCGCTGCGTCCCCGTATTACCCTGCATAAGGAGGATCCCCAACGGATCACCTCCATGGTTCCGGAAATAGAGTGTCCGGATTTTCACCTGGCCGGATTCAATGTTCATGGTCCTGGTATGCGGGGATTCCCTGAGGGCATGCTCACACATGAATGTCAGGCTTTTCTGCCAGACAGGGTCGCTGATGTCCCGGATGTTATCGAGATCCCTGCTGTTGGGAATCAGTTCGGAAAAGCAGTCGTCCCTGTCGATCACCTCCAGGATCCTGAGGTCCCTGTCAAACACGATCATGCAGGTGTCAGGTACATTGGACAGGATTTCGCGGTATTGTTGATTCGTCAGTGGTTTCATTGTCAGTCAAAGGTTGAACCTGATCCGACATGTGGACCGTTACAGGCGGGGGCCCTCAGTTCTCAATGAGGGAGATATTGAACTGTTTGATCTTGTTATAGAGGGTTTTCCGGTCAATTTTCAGCAACCGGGCCGCTTTTGATTTGTTGTAATTTGATTTAATGAGTGCCCTGATGATCGCCTCCTTCTCAGCTTTTCCGGCAGCATCCTTCAGCTTTACCCCGGGCCTGTCCCCGGGCATGTCCTCCTGGCTGTTCTGGTGCAGCACCTGCTTGGTTTTGATCTCCACAGGAATGTCCTGCATGGTGAGGCGGGTTGTGCCTGAAAGCAGCACGGAGCGCGTAATCACGTTTTTAAGTTCACGGATATTGCCGGGCCAGTGGTAATTCAGTAGGATCTGCTTCACTTCGGCGTCATATCCCTTGACTTCTTTGGAGAAACGGCGCGAAGCTCTTTCAATGAATGCATCTGCAAAAACCAGGACATCTTCTTCCCTGTCCCGCAGCGGGGGGACCATGATCTTAAATTCATTCAGCCGGTGATACAGATCCTCCCTGAGATGGTTCATTTCAACTTCCTCCATCAGGTCCTCGTTGGAGGCCACCACGAGCCTGACATCCACCTTGATGGCCCTGGTGTCCCCGATCCGGGTAATCGTTTTTTCCTGGAGCACCCTGAGCAGCTTCATCTGGTTCTCGGCATCCAGGTTAGAGATCTCATCCAGGAACAGGGTTCCCCCGCTGGCCTGTTCGAACAAACCTTTCTTATCGTACGTGGCCCCGGTAAAGGATCCTTTTACATGTCCGAAAAGCTCACTGTTCACAACACCTTTTGGCAGCGCGCCGCAGTCCACCGGAATGAAAGGCCCGTTCCGCCTCCCGCTGTTAAAGTGAATGGCCCTGGCCACGTATTCCTTGCCCGATCCCGTTTCTCCTTCGATGACCACGGTCATGTCCACCGGAGAAACGATCCTCACGTGCTCGATGATTTCCCGGAATTTCCTGCTTTTCCCCTGGATGAAATCCTTTTCAAACGAAACAACTGAATCCGGGTTCTTTTCTCTGCCGGTGGCCTCCCTGATCAGTTCCAGGACCTCCTCGGGGATCAGCGGCTTGGTGATGTAATCGTAAGCCCCTGCCTTGATCAGCCTGACCGCCGTCCCCAGATCCTTGTAGGCGGTCATGATCACCACCGGAAGGTCCGGGTCCTTGCTTTTCACCTGTCGCAGGATATCAAACCCGTCTTTGTCAGGGAGCCGGAAATCGCACAGGATCAGGTCATACTCCTTCTGCCTGATTTTATCCAGGGCTGCAGCACCTGAGAAAACTGATTCCGTATGATACCCATTCTTGTTCAGATAGTTATCCAGCAATTTGCAGATATAGGTATCGTCGTCTACGATCAGTAGTCTTTCCATATGGTTCGCTTCTTCGACAGCAGATCCTTCTGATCATCAGGGTTCGCTGATCAAAGATAGTAATATTTTTTTGGTGACTGTTTTGTAGAATGTTGTCCTCATTTGTGACCTTTTTCCACATATGTGTGCGCTTCGGGAAAAGTTAATGACTGTGAGAATCATTGAAGAACACACGGAATGCAGGGGATTGAAGACGAAACCAGGAATTTGGCACGGTATTCCCGAAATACACCATGAATAAAAACACAACCCATGAGCAATTACCATGAACCAGCAGTAGAATTGTCAGCCACCACACGCGACATGACCAGGGCGCTGCATTCACTCAGGGAAGAGATCGAGGCCATTGACTGGTACCAGCAACGGATTGATACCTGTTCCGATGCCCAGCTTAAAAAAATCCTTGAACACAACAGGGATGAAGAGATTGAACATGCATGCATGGCTCTGGAATGGCTGAGGAGGAAT
>JAXGMU010000002.1:2451-40063 GCA_040768485.1 Bacteroidales bacterium | reverse complement strand
TGTCAACCTCATGAATATTTTAAAAAAATCACTGGCTCCTATCCCCGATAATGCGTGGAAGATAATTGAATTACAGTCAGAAAGAGTGCTCAGGGAATACCTGACCGCACGGCAGATATCAGATATTGACGGGCCCAACGGAATCGAGCTGGGTTCGGTTTCAACCGGGCGACTGATCATACCACCCGACCAATCCGGGGAAGGGATCAGTTACGGGATCCGGGAGGTGATTCCCCTGGTAGAGGTGAGAAAACCATTTACACTGGATCTGTGGGAGCTGGACAATGCCAGCAGGAATGCGGCGGATATTGACCTGGAAAACCTGGAAAAGGCTGGCAGGCAAGTTGCCTCCTTCGAGGATGACTTTCTGTATCATGGTTTTGAGGGTACCCATTCACCAGGAATGGTCAAGGGCACGAAAGGAAAGCCCGTGAAGATCTCCTTGAATGTGAACGAATTCATCAGGACCGTGGTGGAGCAGGTAGCATCATTGAAGCAGGATGCGGTGGAGGGGCCCTATGCCCTGGTGATGCCTGACAACACCTGGTCAAAGCTGGTCAGTCAGCACTCCGGGTATCCCCTATCCAGGCAGTTGAAGGAGATCATCGAGGGTCCCATCCTCATGCACCATTCCAACAAAGAGGTCTTTCTGGCGAGCAAACGGGGAGGAGATTTTGAACTGGTCCTGGGACAGGACATATCCCTGGGATATGAGGGCTATGACACGAAAAATGTGAAACTCTATTTCACAGAATCCTTCACCTTCAGGATCCTCGCGCCGGAGGCTTACAGGGTAATTCAACCTGCCTAGGGAATACCTGTGAGAAACCAAATCAACATCATACCATGGAAAAACACATTGTTAGGATCATTGATACATTTCCGGTCACCCACGATGTCAGGGGTTTCAGGCTGGAGAGACCCCGGGGATACGAATTTACCCCCGGCCAGGCCACAGAGGTGGCCATCCGTAAATCCGGCTGGGAGGATGAGCAGAGGCCCTTCACCTTTACCAGTCTTCCAGATGATGAATACCTGGAATTCACCATCAAGATGTATCCTTCCCACCAGGGAGTCACCCGGGAACTGGGGAATCTGCGAAAAGGGGATGAACTGATCCTCCACGAAGTTTTTGGCGCCATCCGGTACAGGAAACAGGGCCTTTTTATTGCCGGAGGAGCGGGCGTAACTCCTTTCATTTCCATCCTGAGGAACCTCCGCCTGAAGAACAGGGTGGGGGGCAACAGCCTCATTTTCGCCAATAAAAGCCGGAAGGACATCATCCTTGAGGAAGAACTGAAAAGGATCCTGGGTAATAACCTGGTCAGCGTGCTTTCAGAGGAAAAGGTGGAGGGATACCTGCATGGGTTTGTCACCCGGGAGGTCATTGAAAGAGCCCTGGAGGAACATCACCGGAATGTCTATCTATGCGGGCCGGAACCCATGATGGATCAGGTATTTAAACACTTGTCCGATCTCGGGATCAGGGAAGGCGACATTGTCCGGGAAGATTTTTAAGGGTTGCCAGGCTCATGACGGGGGACAATTCCAGGCAGCTGATTACATCACTGAAGATACCTGTATTGTTATATGATTAAATTTTAAAAATATGCTGGAACTGAAAGAAAAAAGGTGTGTTCCCTGTGATGAGGGAACCCCGCCGCTGAAAAGCGAGGAGATCAATGAGTACATGGAACAGCTTCCGTCCGGCTGGGAGGTTCTGGAAGACAGGGCCATAAAAAAACACTTCCCTTTTGAAAACTTTAAACGGGGAATGGCCTTTGCCCAGGAGGTCGCAATGCTGGCCGAGAAGGAAAACCACCATCCGGACCTGTGCATCCGTTATACGGGTGTGGATGTGGAACTGAGCACGCACGTGATCGGGGGCTTATCGGTCAACGACTTCATCATGGCCGCAAAGATCGAGAATATTTAAACATGTTAACAGTCGATGACTCCCCGCAGCCATGCAGTGAGAAAAATCAATGAAAATGAACAAATAAAATAATGAGTTATGAAAACAAGAACAACAACAAAGAACATCGTGCTGGGTGCATTTCTGATGATGACAGGCTGGTTTACCGCCTGTTCGGACATCAGGGTTAACGAAATTGACCTCGCCAACAATGCGCAGGAAAAGGATGTGGTATTTGACCAGATCCTGCACAATGAAACACTTCTCAATGAGTTCCTGATCCGTGTCAAGAATGATCCGGAATCATTGCACATGGTGATGGAGAACCAGGTGTTCATGGAAAACATATTCTCGAACGAGCATCTGGAATATATCACGCAGCACCATGCAGGGATGGACCGGTACATGATAGAGAACATGTCCCGCATGCTGGAGGATCATCCTGCCCTGATGGAGCACTGGGACCAGGTGATGGGTGAACACCACATGATGAATTAAGTCGTTCATGGATCATAAGCACGACAGCCATGCAGGCCATGGGGGGAAAAACCACGGGCAACACAACCATGGACAACACAACCATGGAGATCACAAACAGGGAGACCGCGGCCACAAGGGTCACGACCATACCGCGCACCACGCGGAGATGATCGCGGATTTCCGGAGGAGGTTCTGGATCTCCCTGGTCATCACCCTTCCCATCCTTCTCCTCTCTCCCATGATCCAGGGTCTTCTGGGTTATGAATTCACCTTGCTCGGGAATGCGGACAGGTATATCCTCTTTGTCCTGTCATCGGTGGTTTATTTCTATGGCGGCTGGCCGTTCCTGACCGGCCTGGTGGATGAGCTGAAGAAAAAGCAGCCCGGGATGATGACCCTGATCGCGGTGGCCATCACCGTGGCCTGGGGATACAGTTCGGCCACCACCTTCGGGGTGGAGGGAAGCACCTTTTTCTGGGAGCTTGCCACGCTGATCGACATCATGCTGCTGGGCCACTGGCTTGAGATGAGATCGGTGGCGGGGGCATCCAGGTCCCTTCAGATGCTGGTGGAGATGATGCCATCGGAGGCCCATTTGCTGGAGGACGGAGAAACGATGGATGTGAAGGTGGATGAGCTCGAAAAGGGCAACAGGGTCCTGGTCCGTCCCGGGGAAAAGATCCCGGTGGACGGTGAAATTACAGAAGGCGAAAGCCGGGTCAATGAATCCATGGTCACGGGCGAAGCGAAACCCGTGCATAAATCCGCCGGGGACAGGGTCATCGGGGGGACCATCAACGGGAATGGTTCCCTGACCCTGGTGGTGCAACAGGTGGGAGAGGAGGTTTACCTGAGCAAGGTCATCCAGATGGTCCGCGACGCCCAGGCTGAAAAATCTAAATCCCAGAACCTGGCCGACCGGATCGCTTTCTGGCTGACCGTCATCGCACTGACGGTGGGTTTCGGGACACTGGCTGTATGGCTGGTGCTGGGCGAACCATTTGTCTTCGCCCTGGAACGGATGGCATCCGTCATGGTGATCACCTGCCCGCATGCACTGGGCCTGGCAGTTCCGCTGGTGGTGGCCATTTCCACATCCATTTCCGCCCGCAACGGACTGCTCATCCGGAACCGGACCGCCTTTGAGAATTCCAGGAAGATCTCCCTGCTGGTCTTCGACAAGACGGGGACCCTTACCAAAGGAAATTTTGCGGTCACCAGGTTCGGTTCGCTGGATGAATCCCTGGACGATCAACAGATCCTGCGCCTGGCGGGAGCCCTGGAAAATAAATCAGAACACCCGCTGGCCTTGGGGATGATGGATAAAATAAAGGAGGAGAAAATCGATCTGCCCCCGGTGGAAGACTTCAATGCGGTCACCGGGCAGGGTGTTGAGGGACGGGTGGAAAACCGGAAAATACGGGTGGTGGGTCCGGGATACCTGAAAGATCATCACATCGGGATCCCTGAAGAGGCCGTAGAGAGTGAACGGGAAACTGTTGTCTACGTGCTGAGGGATGATCAGCTGGCCGGATTTGTGGCCATGGCCGATGAAATACGGGAGGAATCATATGAAGCGGTGCGGATCCTGAAGGAGAATGGCCTGAAGGTGGTGATGATGACGGGGGACAATGAAAAGGTGGCCCGAAGCGTGAGCAAAGAACTGGCTCTGGATGCATTTTTTGCGGGGATCAAACCGGACCAGAAACTGAAAGAAGTGAAAGAATTCAGGGAGAAAGGTGAATTCGTGGCCATGACCGGCGACGGGATCAACGATGCACCGGCACTGGCGGCAGCAGACGTGGGGATCGCCGTGGGCAGCGGGACGGATGTGGCGGCGGAAACCGCGGATATTATCCTGGTGCACAGCAATCCGGCAGATATTGCTTCGCTGGTCCTCTTCGGCAGGGAAACATACCGGAAAATGATCCAGAATTTTATCTGGGCGACCGGGTACAATGTGGTGGCCATTCCCCTGGCCGCCGGGGTGCTCTATGGTGCGGGCATCCTGATCAGTCCCGCCCTGGGTGCGGTGCTGATGAGTGCAAGCACCCTGATCGTAGCCCTCAACGCCCAGCTGCTGAGAAGAAAACTGAGGCGCTGATATACCCTGATATCTCTATGAATAACATATACCGATATACAATACCCGAAGCAGGAGAGATCATGCCGGAAGGCTGGATCAAAAAACAGATGGAAAGGGATCTGACAGAGGGGTACGTGGGACATTTTCACAGGGTACACCCCACGGTCACCCATGATGTATTTGTAAACCAGGACAGGTTGAGCAAGCGCAGGTTTTCATTTGAAAAGGAGTGGTGGAGCGGGGAGCACGAAGGTTACTGGAAAGATTCCGTGATCAGGATGGCATTCCTGACGGGGAACAGGGAATATATCCATAAGTCGCATCAGTGGATCAGTGAGATCCTGGAGCATACCGGTGGAGACGGATATATCGGGATCTATAAAGAAGGGGATAAACCCTATACCAGGTTCAGTCACCCGAAAGGAAACGGGGAGCTGTGGGCAACGAGCAGGATCCTGATGGCCATGCTGGCCTATTACGAATTTACAGGCAATAAGGAAGTCCTGGATGCAGTGGAAACCGCTGCCATGCTGGACATGGATCAATACAGGGACCGCAATTATTTTGCAGATGAATCCAGGGGGGGAGGCGTAAGCCACGGGATCGGATTCTTCGAGGTCCTTGAATGGCTGTACCGGATCACGGGCAGGGAGAATTATCTGGAATTTGCAGTTAAGCTTTATGATGATTTCAACAGGGGCAGGGTCAGGGATGATGATCTGAAAACGTCCCGGTTGCTGGATGTCAGGAGACTCTTCAGAAAACACGGGGCACATATTGCCGAGGGACTGTTCGTTCCGGCTCTGATCGCACAGAAGACAGGGTCACCCGGGCACCATGAAGCGGCAGCGAAGGTTTTCAGGAAGCTGAAGGTCCATACCACCCCGGGAGGTGCCATGCGGTGTGATGAATGGATCAAGGGGAGGCGGGGGACTGCCGACGAACGTTATGAATACTGCGGGATCGCAGAGATGATCAGTCCGCTGGGCAGGATCATCAGCATGACGGGCGATCTGGAACTGTCGGACCGGATCGAAACCATGGTTCTCAATGCAGGTCAGGGTGCCAGGTTTCCTGTACTGACTGCCCTTTCCTACCTCACATCCGATAACCGGATCAGGATCAATCACCGGGAAATAGGCGGCAGGGAGACCTACGATGCCATTCACCGGGCTGCGGCCTGCTGCGTGCTGAACGGGGGCCGCACCATGCCATATTTCGTGGAGGCCATGTGGCTGAAAGATCTGAAAGAGGATGGTCTGACCGCCAACCTGTTCGGGCCCTGCCGCATCCGTACCGAGGTCAGAGGGATCCGGGTGCAGGTCATCGAGGAGACAGGTTATCCCTTTTCTGATTCTGTCCGGTTCAGGTTCACCCCTGACAAGCCGGTCACCTTTCCTTTTTCCGTCAGGAAGCCCCACGGATGTCCTTCGGTGGAGGTTTCACATCCGGCCGGGGCGGTCATGGAGGAACATAAGGACCGGATCACCCTTCGCCACACATGGAAAAAAGGCGACCAGGTGAATGTAAAATTTCATTTTCAGGTACGCAGGGTAAAGCAACCCGGATCATCCACCGTCCCGGGCAGGGGGCTGTACCTGAAACGGGGCCCGCTGGTGTATGCATTCCCTTTCAATCACCGGATCGAGAAAAGGAAAGAATACAGGGGAAGCGGTTTTTACAGGTACCGGATCAGGGCAACCGACAGAAAGGGGTGGAAATATACCATCCGGCCTGATTCAGATTTTCAATTCATGGCCGCGGAAGATGAAAATCCGCTCTATCCGTGGGAGAATGGTACGGTCCGGCTGGCCGGCAGGCTGGTGGACCGTCACAATGAACCGGTGCCCGTACATCTGGTGCCCATGGGGAGCACCATTTTCAGGAGGGTGACATTTGCAGTGAATGATCATCAATAAAAGCACATGCATATCTAATCATCAATCAATACAATTATCATGGAAAAGAAAGTGAGCATTGTGGTGTGTGTTTACAACGAGGAGGAGACCATCGAATATGTCCTCAGGACATGCCACGAAATGAACAAAGACGCCGAGATCGTCGTGGTGGACGATGGTTCGGAAGACAGGACTCCTGAAATTCTCGGGGAGATGGAAGAGAAGATCCCGATCAAACTTTTCAATCTGCCTGAAAACCAAGGAAAAAGCAATGCCATGGCCCTGGGAGCGGAGAAGGCCGGTCATGAGATCATTCTGTTCTTTGATGCGGATGTGACCGGCATCAGAGAGGAACATTTCCACAAGCTGCTGGATCCGCTGATGGAAGAGGAGCCCGAAGCCGACATGGTCCTGGGTTCACCCTCTGAAACCCTGATCAATTACAGCATTAATCCATTCAGGAACCTGACCGGGGAACGGGCGCTACTTAAAAAGGATTTTCTGCCATTGGTGAACGAGATCAGGGACATCCGTTTCGGCGTGGAGACCTACATCAACATGTATTACCAGGCACACGGGAAAAAGATCAAATACACCATTCTCGAGGGACTGACCCACCCCACCAAGTATGAAAAGACAACTGCGGCACAGGCCACCAGGGAATTCCTGGTGGAAGGCCAGCAGATCGCCGAGGTGATGTTGAAAAATTATGACCTGATACTGAAAAGGATCGGTACTTCCCTGGAGGAACGCGGCGATGCCATAAAGGAATCCTACATGAAGCTCCAGGAGGAACTGAATGAGCGGATCCAGGTGTTGTTGAGGAACAATGGATAAAAAGAAGATCCGTGCCATCCTCTTCTTTATTGTCGGGGCCGGATTGTTCTGGATGGTATACAGGGACCTGGATCTGGAGGAACTCGGGAATCATCTGAGCCGGCTGAAATGGTGGTGGATCGGAGTGTCAGTCATGTTGAATCTTTTCAGCCAGCTGATCAAGGCTCTCAGGTGGCGGATGCTGATCACCCCGCTCGGTTATGTGCCGGGCACGGGCAATTTATTCCTTTCAAACCTGGTGCTGGCTTTTACGAACCTGGTGATTCCCAGGGGGGGAGAATTTGCCAGACTGGGAGTGGTGAACAGGTTTGAGAAGATCCCATTTTCCAAACTACTGGGAACGGCACTGGCAGAGCGGCTGACCGATCTGATCCTGCTGATACTGATCGCCGGGACACTGATCATCTGGCAGTTCGAAAATTTCAGGAAGATCCTGAAGGCTCCTGAAATAAACATGGACGCGATGAATGTGCGTGGTGTGCTCATCGGGATCCTGGTGGCCGTGGTTCTGGCGGGTCTATTATATTTCCTTTTTGTGCGCCCGGGATGGGCGAAAAAACTGAAGGAACGCCTTCGCAAATTCTGGAACGAGATGGCCGAAGGGTTCATGGTCCTTTCCAGGATCAGAAGGCTCCCCCTGTACCTGTTTTATTCCCTGCTGCAATATGTCCTCTGGTTCCTGATGCTCTATGTGATCTTTTTTGCCTTTCCGCCCACCGCGGACCTTTCCTTTTCCGTGGCCGCATTCACATTCGGTCTTGCCACCCTGGCATTCCTGCTTCCCGTCCAGGCGGGCATCGGTGCATGGCACTTCGTGGTGATCCAGTGCCTGATGCTGTTCGGGATCCAGGAATCCACCGGACAGGTATTTGCCCTCATTGCACATTCCTTTTCCATGCTGATCCACCTGGTGACCGGTGCCATTGCTTTCGTGATCCTGCCGCTGGTGAACCGGGAATGATCCTCAATTGCCTGCTGACAGTTTCTGCAGGGCATCCTGCAAATTCTGCAGGGACTCCCCGGCCCTGGTGAACTCTTTCTGTTGCATGTACTGGAGGTAATCGTCGAAGGCTTCATTGGCCCTGCTGATCAGTTCCTCCATGGTTTCAGTTCCCGGTCGGGCTGCGATCGTTTCCGGGGGAGCGGCAGAGGGAGTGAACAGGTTCTGCAATGCTTCCTCGAATGTTTCCGCATAACTGAGGTTGTCGTTGTGCATGACCGTCACCAGCCTGAGTTCTGGGTATGCGGAGGTTTCGGATTGCAGGTAGATGGGTTCCACATAGATAATGGTGTTGTCGACCGGGATGGCCAGGACATTGCCCCTGATCACATTGGAACCGCGCTGGTCCCACAGTGTCAGCTGTCCCGAGAGATTAGCATCCTGGTCTATTTTTGTCTCCACCTGCTGCGTCCCCAGGACCCGTTTTTCCTTGGGAAATTTGTAGGCAAGGAAACGACCGTAATTGTGCGGATCACACATCCCGGCGATCCAGCCGATCATCACCTGTTTGTTCTTGGGTGTGAAAGGCATGATGAGCACAAATTCCATGTCATCGGATCCGGGTTGCTCCCACATGATATAATAGGGCTCCACCGGCTGCACCCTGCTGTAGTACTTCTCGGTGGCCCGGACCCACAAATCTTCCTGGTTATAGAACACGGTGGGATCGGTCATGTGGTATTTGGCATAGACCACTCCCTGCAACATCAGCATATCTGCGGGATACCGGATATGTTTTTTCAGGCTTTCGGGCATTTCGGAATGGCTCTTCAGTAATCCGGGAAATATCCTGTCGTATACCTGTACCAGCGGGTCATTCTCTTCGAAAATGTACAGATCCGTATCCCCGTTATAGGCATCAATGACAATCTTTACCGAATTGCGCACATAGTTCTTGTTCCTGAAACGGGAGCCCGCAAATCCATCTTTGCCTTCCGTGGGGTTGTAAGTCACCCCTCCAATCCTTTCAAGTGAGGCGAATCTTTCGCTGTAAGGATAATACCCGGAGGATGTGTAGGAATCAATGATCCAGTATAGTCTCCCGTCAGCAATGACCAGGTAAGGGTCGTTATCCAGTGTCAGGAATGGTGCCACAGTCGTGGCCCTCTCCGCGATCTGGCGGTGCATCATGATCCGGCTCTCCCGGGTGGTATATCCTGAGAACAGGAACCTGGTACGCCCGAATTTCCATCCGTAGAGGACCTTTTTCCACATATTGGAAATCTTTACGCCTCCCTTTCCTTCATACCGGGCGTATATATTGTTCTCACCGCTCGGATAATCGAATTCTTCCTCTTCGGAGTTGACCACCACGTAGTAATCCGACAATTCGCCATAATAGACCTCGGGCCTGGCGACTTCCAGCGATGCATGCTGGCTGACGGGCGGAATATCCCTGATGAGCAGATTGGGCAATCCTTCCGGGGTGAATTCGTTCACCAGGTTGAGCACGGCCCCGTAGCCGTGGGTGTATTTGAAATGCTTGTTCACGAAGGTCTGGCTCTGCAGGGGCAGGTTATCCGGCTGCATTTCCCGTGCGGAAACCATCACCTGCCGGTAGGTATCATCAATGGTATACCGGTCAATATCCACATCGTTGAATTCATAGTAGAGCCGGATCTCCTGGAACTGCTTGAATACGGCATCCAGGGCCCTGTAATCCCAGAGCCTGATGTTCGAAAAAAGCGCCCTGTTGTCCTCCACGGTCTGTTGCCGGAATTCTTCCGATACGGGGTATTGTTTTTCCTCCACCTTATCCAGATGGTATCCCGAACGGGTGAAGCGGATGTTGTTCTCGATGTATGGTTTTTCCACCGTAATCTCATTGGGCTCCACTTTCAGCCACTGGAACAGCATGGGAACGATCCCCAGCAGGACGAACCAGAGTCCGAACAGGGTACCTGCGATTACATAGATCACGGAAACATTTGATTTTTTCCGTTCTATTCCCCACATCTTCCCGATATTGAATTTCAGGCCCGGTGCAAGCAGCACCAGTCCGGCGAGGACCGTGATGATTGAGATCACCGAAAGCATGGGCAAACGGACATTCACATCGGTCCATCCGGGCCCGGTGATATACCCGAATTCGGAGAACAGCAGACCAAAACGGGCGATCCATCTGCCGAAAGCGAGAATGATCAGTGTGATACCGGAAGAAATGAAAAGTGAATCATAAGGCTTAAGCTTTGTCTTTTCTGTACTTGCATAACTCAGCAGAGAAGCCCCAACGGAAATCAATCCCATGACAAGCAGGTTGGCATAAAGCGATCTGATGAACGGATAGGTGAACAGGTAAAAACCGGTGTCCCTGTTCAAAACGGGCTCTGTGGTCCCGGTATCGATCCTGTTCACAAAGCTCAGGTACAGTTCCCAGTTCCCGAACCACCAGAGCCCGCTTACCAAGGCTCCCGTGACCACGGCTATCAGCCTGATGGACCTTTTATTCCCGGAAAGGCCGAAGGTCAGCAGGTAGACCAGCAATCCCCCCGCCAGGAAGGCCACCAGGAAAAGTCCGATCCGGGTGGTCCACACCGTCCAGAAACGCTCGTTGTATCCCATCTGGTCGAACCAGAGCTTCTCACCCCAGAAACCCATGAACCAGAAAAAAAACAGGGTGAGGATTCCCAGAACGATCCCCGAGTACACAGCTGCGATCCTCCTTTTGATGATCCCCCGTACAGCGATATAACCGGCAAGTCCCAGCAGAAGAATAAATACAATGGTATACATGGTCTTATGGTTTTTGTGACATGCAATACGTTAACAAAATTATACCACAAACAGGTGACCTGTCGAATATCTGCGGGCGCCGGTACTTCATTCCCTCTTCCACCGGCCCTGCAGGACCGTGTTGTCAGGCGTACTGGGTATGTGCAGGACCGTTTGATCCTGTCCGTAAAACTGAAAGACCGGCAAGGATCGGGGAAAGCGGTTGTGGAATAAATCCTCAGAAGCTGTGAAAAAAAGCCACATTTCAACAGGATGGGCATCCGGGAGGTGATCCTGCCAGGTTATGAAAAGTTACCGGTCGTTCCTGCGTTTGCGGGCCACCCGGGACTTTGATGAAACTATGTGAACGACAGGGAAGGTTTTGGAACGAATATGGCAATCATACTGAAAATAATCAAAAAAGAAAAAATGATGTCTCCATTTGCTGAAGAAATTAAAAAACAGGATGTTGTTGACCAGCTGACCTGGGACGACAGTGTCAATGCCAATGAGATTTATGTGAATGTGCGCGATGCCACCGTGGAGTTGCGGGGAACCGTCCAGAACTTCACCGCAAAGATGGCAGCCGAAAGGGATACTTACCAGGTACCCGGTGTCAGGAATGTGGAAAATCACCTGGAGATCGATTTTCCGCCCGGCATCACCCTTCCCGGTGACGGGGAGATCACCGAGAATCTCGAGCATATGCTGTCATGGAACAGTGAGATCACTGCAGAGAATATTGAAGTAAGCACAAAAGACCATGAGGTGACACTTTCCGGACAGGTGGGATCCTACTGGGAGAAGTACCTGGCTGGAAATTATGCGAATTCGATCCGCGGGGTGATCGAAGTCGTGAACAACCTGACCGTTAAACCGGACAGAACGGTGGTCGACGAACACATTGCCGAAGATATCAGGAAAGCTTTCCGGAGAACCTTACTGATCGAAGAGGACCGGATCAGGGTGGAGGTGCACAACGGGATCGTTCACCTGAGTGGCAGTGTCCCCGGTTTCCTGACGAAGATACAGGCCAATAACATTGCCATCTATACATCCGGTGTCAAGGATGTGGTGGATGAAATGACCATTTCATGAGTCCGGGAAAAAATCCGAAGACCAGGATAAGGGAGCTTGCAGGATCTGATGTATACCGGGTACTGCACATGCTGGAAGTGGATCCTGACGAGGGACTGAGCAGCAATGAGGCGGCATCCAGAAGGGAGCGCTGTGGCCCCAATGAGATTGAATCGGAGGAAAGGAATCCCGTCCTGGATTTCCTTTCTCATTTCTGGGGACCCATTCCCTGGATGATCGAAGTGGCGGTCATCCTGAGTGCGGTCGCCGGCCGGTGGGAAGACTTTGCGGTGATCCTGGTCATGTTGCTGATCAACGGGGGTGTGGGCTACTGGCATGAGAGCAAAGCCAGCAATGCCATCGAGGCCCTGAAAGAGAAACTGGCCCCTGAGACCATCGCGATCAGGAACGGCCACCGCAAAAAAATGCCATCCGGGGAACTGGTACCCGGAGACATCATCATCCTGAAAATGGGGAATGTGGTCCCTGCAGATGCAAAGCTCCTGGAAGGCGGGCATGTCAGCCTGGATGAATCATCACTCACAGGCGAATCCCTGCCGGTGGATAAGGAAGGGAACGATGTGGCTTATTCGGGAACTTCCATAAAGCGCGGGGAGGCACGTGCTGTGGTGATCGCCACGGGAAATCATACAAAATTTGCACGTACCGTGGAACTGGTGGAAGAGGCCGAGGAAAAATCCCACTTTCAGAAAGCCGTCCTGCGTATCGGTTACTTTCTCATTGCCATCACCGGTGTGCTGGTGACCGCCATTATCATTGCAGGTATCCTGAGAGAGGAGGCGATCATGGACGTGCTGCTGTTCGCCATGGTGGTCACCATTGCAGGAATTCCACAGGCACTGCCTGCCGTGATGTCGGTCACCATGACCATCGGTGCCAACCGGCTGGCCAGAAAAAAGGCCATTGTATCCCGCCTGTCAGCCATGGAAGAGATGGCGGGCCTGGAGGTCCTGTGTGCGGATAAAACGGGAACGCTGACCAAAAACAAACTCACCCTGCAGGAACCTGTAATTCTGGATGCAGAGGATAAAGAATCCATTCTTATTGCAGCGGGACTGACCCTCAAGGAAGATGATGAAGATCCCATCGACAAGGCCATTCATGAAGCCATCCGGGGAAAGGAGCTGCTGGAGGAATATGAGGTTATCGCGTTCCACCCTTTTGATCCCACCCGCAAGCGTGCAGAAGCCAGTGTGAAGAAAAATGACAGGGAATTTCAGGTGGCCAAGGGAGCCCCCCAGGTGATCATGGACCTGTGCGGACTTGTTGGAGATAAGAAAGAACGAGTCAACGAAAAGGTGGATGAACTGGGAAATGAAGGATTCCGTTCTCTGGGTGTGGCCCGGAGCGAGAACGGACAATGGAATTACCTGGGATTGCTGCCCCTGCTCGATCCTCCCCGGGAGGACTCAAAAGATGTGATCCGGATGGCACAGGAGGAAGGCATTGACATCAGGATGGTGACCGGCGACCATGCAGCCATTGCCAGGCAGGTATGCAAACAGCTCGGATTGAGACAGAACATCCTGAAGGCCGATGAATACTTTGAACTGGATAAGGAAGAACAGGTAAATGAAGAGGAACGGGATAAACGTTTCTTTGAAGCCAGCGGCTTTGCCGAGGTAACTCCGGAGCATAAATTCAGGATCATCAAGAAATTTCAGCAGAAGGACAGGATCGTGGGGATGACCGGCGACGGGGTCAATGATGCCCCGGCCCTGAAACAGGCCGATGTGGGGATCGCCGTATCCGATGCCACAGATGCAGCCCGGTCAGCAGCTGCACTGGTGCTGACAGAACCGGGACTGGGTGTGATCACCCATGCCATCGAGGAAGCACGCCGGATCTTTGAACGGATGACCGGATATGCCACCTTCAGGATCACGGAATCCATGCGTGTTCTGCTGTTCATGACCCTTTCCATTCTGGTGGTACGTTTTTACCCGGTCACGCCGATCATGATCGTACTGCTGGCCATCCTGAACGATATCCCCATCATGACCATTGCCTTTGACAATGTACCCACGGCCAGGACCCCCGTCCGGTGGCAGATGAAACGGGTGCTGACAATGGCATCGGTGCTGAGCGTGGGAGGATTGATCTCATCTTTTCTCCTGTTCTGGTTCGTCTTCCATAACCTGGGATGGGAAGAGGAGGTGGTGCAGACCATGATATTTCTGAAATTACTGATTGCAGGACACATGACCATCTATCTGACCAGGAACACCGGGTGGATGTGGCAGAGACCCTATCCCCGGCTGATCTTTTTCCTGGCTGTGGAGGCAACCCAGATCGTCGGGACTCTTTTTGCCGTGTACGGTGTGCTGATACACCCCATCGGATGGGCAAAAGCCGGGATCGTCTGGGGATATGCCATTGTCTGGATGCTGCTCCTGAATGCTCTGAAAATACTGGTTATCAATTTATCAGGACATAAACCTTTATACTCATCCAAATAGAAGAATTATGAAGCGATTAGAAAACAAAGTGACCGTGGTGACAGGCGGGTCCCTGGGAATAGGGAAAGCCACCTGCAAATTGTTGGCAGCAGAAGGCATCCATTACCTAGCAATCTAGGCATCCTAAAGCAAATAGTCCCATTCAGGTGTGTCATGGTACATAACAAAAAAGTCGCATCGATCCTGGGTGAACTGGCAGATTTGCTGGACATCAAAGGAGAGGACCAGTTCAGGATCCGTTCCTACCGGAATGCATCCCGGGTGATTTCCGGGATGTCTGAAAGTATTTCCCGGATGGCTGATGATCACGAAAAACTGATGAAGCTGCCGGGGATCGGAGAAAGCATGGCAGAAAAGATCATGGAAATTGCAGAGACAGGAAAGCTGCGGCAACTGGAAGACCTGAAAAAAGAGGTCCCCCAATCCCTGCTGGAGGTGCTCAGGCTGGACCAGATGGGACCCCAGCGGACCAAAATGCTGCATACGGCACTGAACATTGAGTCCATCGATGACCTGGAACGGGCCGCCCGTGAAGGCGAGGTTGAAAAACTGGAGGGATTTGGTGAAAAGATCAGTACAAAGATCCTGAAGGAGATCAGGGAGTATAAAAAGGAGGACAGGCCCGACCGATTCCTGCTGGCAGAGGTGGACGAGTTGATCTCCTCCCTGCTGGATCACCTTGAAAAAAAAGTGGACCAGATGACCATTGCCGGGAGTTACCGGAGGAGAAAGGAGACCGTGGGGGATATTGATATTCTCGTCACTTCAGAAGATCCCGGGCAAACCATGGAGCATTTTGTCAGTTTTGAGGAAACCCGCGAGGTCCTTTCAAAAGGCGAATCACGGTCATCCGTGGTACTGGGTTCAGGACTCCAGGTGGATCTCCGGATCGTGAAAAAGCAATCATGGGGAGCAGCATTGCTCTATTTTACAGGATCGAAAGCCCACAGCATCGCCCTGAGGAAGATTGCCCGGGAGAAGGATTACAAGCTCAACGAGTACGGGATCTTCCAGGGGAAAAAACGCCTGGCTTCCAAAACCGAGAAGGCAATGTACCGGAAGCTGGGACTTCGGTACATCGAACCGGAGTTGAGGGAGGACATGGGAGAATTTGAGGCCTCCAGGGAGGACAGGCTGCCCAGTCTGATCAACCTGGAAGATATCCGGGGTGACCTGCATCTCCACACCGATGAGACCGATGGGAGATATTCCCTCGAAGAGATGGCGGAAGCAGCCCGGAAGAAGGGGTATGCATACTGTGCCATCACCGACCACTCCAAGAGGGTGGCCATGGCAGGCGGACTGGACGAAAAAAGGCTGGCCGCACAGGTGGAAAAGATCGATGAGCTGAACCGGGACTTGAAGGGTTTCAGGATCCTGAAATCCATCGAGGT
Source organism: Bacteroidales bacterium (assembly GCA_040768485.1). Classification (GTDB taxonomy): domain Bacteria; phylum Bacteroidota; class Bacteroidia; order Bacteroidales. The sequence continues at coordinate 24,184 of JAXGMU010000002.1, read as the reverse complement.
GGATATCCTGGAAGACGGATCCCTGGACCTGTCCGACGAGATATTGAAGGAATTGGACCTGGTGGTAGGTTCGGTCCATTACCACCGGAACCTCTCCCGGAAAAAACAGACCTCCAGGATCCTCAGGGCCATGGAAAATCCCTGTTTCAATATCCTGGCCCATCCTACAGGAAGGATCATCCAGGAAAGGAGGGCATACGATATCGACATGGAAAAGATCATGAAGGAAGCCGCCGACCGGGGATGTTTCATGGAGATCAATGCCGCGCCCGACCGGCTTGATCTGAATGATGACCATATCAGGATGGCGGGTGAACTGGGCCTCAGACTATCCATCTCCACGGATGCGCATACCCTGGATCATCTAAACAACATGCGGTACGGTGTGGACCAGGCCAGGCGAGGCTGGCTGGAAAAGGAAGATGTCATCAACACGCGTCCCTGGAGTGCATTAAAAAAATTGTTACAGAGAAAATAAGCACATCATGCCCGAATTACCTGACGTGGAAATTTTTAAACAGGAGGCCGAAAAGGCACTGCACAGGCGTATCAAAGAAGTCCATAACAGGGACCCTGATTTTGTAAAGGTTTCCCGGCGGGAATTCAATCAGCAGGTCGTCGGGAAAGAATTGCAGCAGGTCCGGCGAAAGGGTAAATACCTTTTCCTGGAGACCGGCGATCGATCCACGGTGGTGCTTCACTTTGGAATGACCGGATTGCTGAAGTATGCACCTGAAGAGGAAGCGGCTCCTGACTATGTAAAGCTGACTTTTGAACTGGATAACAGGCACCATCTGCATTATGTCAGCAAACGCAAGCTGGGCCGTGTGGAAATGACCGATGATCTCGGGAAATATGCAGAAGAACAGGACCTGGGAACGGATGCTTTCCACATGGGGGAAGATGAATTCATGGAAAAGGCAAAAGCGGGACGGGCCATGGTAAAAAGCTTTCTGATGGACCAGTCATCCATCTCCGGGATCGGGAATGTCTATTCCGATGAAATGCTCTACCAGGCCGGTATTCACCCGAAAACAAAATCCGGCAGGCTCTCAGAAAAGCAGATCGCTGAATTGTACAGGAAGATGCAATATGTCCTGGAGAAGGCCATTGACAGGGAAGCCGACGTTTCTCGGATGCCGGGAACATGGCTGCTTCCAAACCGGGAAGAAGGAGGGGATTGTCCCCGGTGCCATGGCAGGATCAGGACGACAAAGGTTTCGGGAAGGACGGCCTATTACTGTCCCTCCTGCCAGAAAAAATAATACGAAAAATGGAAACAAAAGATGTAAAGGCGTATTACGATACGCATGTGACCTTTGAGGACAGGCGGTTGGATGAGAATGTGTTCGAAATGCCCGTCACGCTCAGGTATATTGACCGGTATGTGCAACCGGGCGACAAAGTGCTGGATGTGGCCTGCGGCACGGGTAAATATGCGGAGAAACTTCTTGAACGGGGGATCAAACTGGGTCTGAATGACCTTTCCGGTAAGAACATGGAGCTTACCCTGCAGCGGATCGGGAACCATCCCAACCTGATTCATTCCTCTGTATCCGATGCCCTCTATTCCGATATATGGGACAGGGAGCAATGGGATGCCGTCCTGATCCTGGGTCCCCTCTATCACATGACCAGCAGGCCGGACCGGCTGAAACTTCTCAGACGAGCCGGGAATGCTGTCAGGAAGGATGGTTATTTGTTCCTGGCTTTCATGTCGAGGACTGCCGGCCTGCTTTACGGGATCAAGAACAATCCGGAGGGCATCCGGAAGAGCTTCGGGGCAATGCAATTTTGGCATATGGGGACCGATGACGAGTTTCTGGAAGCCACCAAATGGTTCATCAATGCCTATTTTTCCTTTCCCGAGGAGATCGGACCGCTTGTCAGGGAGGCCGGCCTGGATCCGTTGCATCTGGCCGGCATCGAAGGAGTCTTCGGGGAGAATATGCAATTGTTCCACGGACTGGATGAAAGCCTCAAACAGGACTGGATGAACTTCATTATGGATCATTGCGAAGACATCCACATGATCCAGTGTTCGAAGCATTTTCTGAGCGTGTGCAGGCCCGCAACCTGAGAATACCCCTCGGATCCTGTCTCAGCCAATACCATAAAACTTCACCACCATGTCATCAAATCCTTATATGAAAACCCCTTTTGCCGATTTCAGGCAACCGGGAAAGATGTCAAAAAAAGAAGCTGAAGAAGAGATTGAACAGCTACGGGAGGCCATCGGGCACCACGATTATCAATATTATATCAAAAACAGTCCCGTGATATCTGATGGCAGTTACGACAAGCTTTTCCGGCGCCTGCAGGAGCTGGAGGATCATTTCCCCCACCTGCAGTCGGATCTGTCACCCACCCGCAAAATAGGGTCACCCCCGGTGGATGAGCTCAAGAAGCAGGAGCATGCGGACACCATGCTGAGCCTTGATTCATCGGATGAGGAGAAGGAGGTGAAAGTGTTCCTGAAGCGTATGAAAAAAGAGGCAGGGAATGCTGTGGACTATGTGGTCGAACCCAAATTTGACGGACTTTCGGTGGAAATCGTATACGAAAAGGGCTCATTCGTTTACGGAGCCACCAGGGGTGACGGGGTTACCGGTGAAGATGTTTCGGAGAATGTGAAAACCATCCGGAGCCTGCCGCTCCGGCTCCGGAAGGATCATCATATACCCGGGATGCTGTCGGTCCGGGGAGAGATATTGCTGGGCAGGAAAAAATTCCAGGAACTGAACAGGCAGCGGATCGAGAAGGGCGAGGAACCTTTTGCCAATGCCAGGAATGCTGCAGCGGGTATGATCAGGCAGCTGGACTCAAAAAAGGTGGCGGACAAGCCGCTGGAGATCTTTTTTTATGAGATCATTTCAACCTCCGGTGACAGTTTCGAAACCCATATGGAAATGCTGAGACAATTACCGGAATGGGGGCTCCCTGTTTATCCTGAATATACAGCGTGCCGGACTTTCGATGACATTGAAGTGATATTCAAAAACCTGAATGAAAAACGGGAGGAACTATCCATTGAGATTGACGGACTGGTCATTAAAATGAATAACAGAAAATTAAGGAATGATATTGGGATCCGTCAACGAAGTCCCCGCTGGGCTTTTGCATGGAAATTCAGGCCTAAAAAAGAAATCACGCGGCTGGTGGACATTATTGTACAGGTGGGAAGGACCGGGGTCCTGACCCCTGTGGCCCTGCTTGAGCCGGTAGAGGTGGGGGGGGTTACCGTGAGCAGGGCAACCCTGCACAATGAGGAAGAAGTAAAGAAGAAAGATGTGAGGCCCGGGGACATCGTCAGGGTCCAGCGTGCAGGGGATGTGATCCCTGAAATAGCCGGGCGCGTGAAAAAACCGGGGAAGAAGCGCGGCAATCCTTTCAGGATGCCGGATCGATGTCCCGTCTGCAACACGGAAGTGGTCAGGGAGGGAGCCTATGTCCTGTGTCCGGCCGGCCTTTCGTGTGAAGCCCAGTTGAAAGGCAGGCTCCTGCATTTTTCATCCAGACAGGGCATGTACATCGATCACCTGGGGGATAAGATCATCGGGCAGATGCTCCGGCGGGAATGGATCCATCAGATTCCTGACTTGTACAAGCTGGATAAGGAGCAGCTCATGGAGCTTGAAGGATTTGCTGAAAAATCAGCGCAGAAGTTGTATGATTCGATCCAGCAATCCAAATCAGTGTCTCTGGATAAATTTCTGTATGCCATCGGGATCCGGAATGTGGGGGCTCATCTGGCCAGGGTCTTGGCGGACCGGTACGGGTCCCTGGATCAGATCCGAAGGGCCGGTTATGATGAACTGGTGGACATTGATGAGATCGGACCTGAAATCGCAGAAAGCATTTCACACTTTTTTGGGAGCAGCGAGAACCTGCGGATGCTGGAAGAACTGGACGAACAAGGAATAAAGATTGAAAACGGGCAAAAACAGGGATCAGGTAAACTGGCGGGCAAGGTCTTCGTGCTGACCGGTGAGCTGGAAGGCTATACAAGGGAGGAAGCCAAAGAAAAGATCGAATCCCTGGGAGGGCGGGCCACTTCCAGTGTCAGTGACCGGACCAATTACCTGGTGGTGGGTGAGGATCCGGGGAAAAAACTGGACGAAGCAAAAAAAAGGGATGTGGAACTGCTTGACGAATCGCAGTTCACATCCCTGCTGAATAGAGATTCTACCTGACCATCATGGGCAGCTGCGGATAAGGTTCAATCTTAAAAATGATCGGGATCACTGCCCATGAAGCCACCGGTTCGCCATTCAAGCTGGCCGGTTCCCAGTTACCTGAAGTCGCCATTACCGCTTCCATGGCAGCTTTTTCAAGATCCTCTACATACCGGTCAATACTGGCTTCGATATCCGCGGTTGCTTTCATGAAGTCAATTTCTCCTTTGCTGTCCACAATGAATTTCACATACACATTCCCTTCAGTGCCCCATTCCCTTGCTTCCTCGGGATAGGACAGATTATCATACAGGTTGTTGTAGAAGGTCCTGAAACCCTCCTCGGGTTCGGCCTCTTCATCTACGCAATAATAAACGCCTGTGCGGGTCGGGATGTTCTTCTGCGCCTCCCTGTTCTTTTTCAATTCATAGATCAATACCTCGAGTTTTTTCTGGTCCATTTCATCATCCACATTCTCCACGATCACTTTTTCCACCTCTCCGTCAGTATAGATATACCTGTACTCGAATTCCGGATAATCATCAACGATCCGGTATATTTCGGTATAATATACCATATTCTCGTCCTGAAGGTCTTCCAGGTTCTGGTATTCCTGGGCGAATGCGAATGATCCTGTCAGGCAGATCAAAAAACTCAGAAAAAATACACTTGAAATCTTTAACATTTTTGTTTTCATGGTCCTACATATTTTCTCAGTTCAGTGCCAATGATATGCCAGAATACGGGCATCCCGGCGATCTTGTGATAAGCTACACATATACAGCGGTTTAAAATAAAAGAAAGTAAAAAGGGAAGGGGTTCCCTTCCGCTCTTGCACGGTTCTGTGGAAATATTGCCACACCTGCCCGTGCCTGTATTGACCATCCCCGCGGGAAACATGATGCATCCGCACGGGAACAGTCCCCTCATGCCGGGAAACTCAAAAAGTTCGGTGCCTGAGCAGGCATGTGGTTCCCGGTCCATCCTGAAACATGCTTGACAATAAGGAAAAACCCGTTTTGCTGGTGGCCAGGCACCGTCACCGCATTCCCCTGTAAATCTCTGCCATCTCCTGTTCAGTGAGCTCAAAATCAAATACTTTCATATTCTCTTCCAAGTGTTTCCTGCTGCCGGCCTTGGGAATGACCGATACAGGACCCTGCTGGAGCAGCCATCGCAGGGCAACCTGGGCCGCGGTTTTTTGGTAGGCCCCGCCGATCTCTGCAAGTTTTTTATCGCGGCTGACCCTGCCCTTTGCAAGGGGACTGTAGGCGGTGATCATGATGCCTGCATCCCTGGCCACTTCCAGGTTTTCATCCTGTCCCCGGTAAGGGGAGAATTCCACCTGGTTACACACCACAGGTCCCAGCCGTATGGATTGCCGGAAGAGCTGGGGACTGAAATTGCTCACCCCCACATGTTTTACTTTCCCCTCCTCCCTGAGACGGAACATGGCCGCGAGACAATCTTCCAGGTCCATCTGCGGAACGGGCCAGTGAATGAGGAGCAGATCGATGGTTCCGGTATCAAGCCTCCGGAGACTTTCGTCCGTGGAGGACTTGATGGCTTCAGGATACAGGTTGGATGTACTTATCTTGGTGGTGAGAAATAGCTCCCCCCTGTCCACATCGCTCTGTTTGATTCCCATTCCAACTTCTTTCTCATTTCCGTACATCTGGGCCGTATCCAGATGCCTGTAACCCATCCGCAGGGCCTCTGCAACTGTTTCAATGCATTTATTCCCGTTCAGGTTCCAGGTGCCCAGGCCCAGTGCGGGTACCCGGTCATCGCCGATTCTCAGTAGCTGTTGTTTTTCCATATCAAGATCCTTTCAGCATATCTTTTATTCCGGATGCATCGACCATGCTCACACCTTTTTTCCTGAGTTCCCGCAGGGTTCCCAGCTGTGCTTCATCTCCCTCCACTGCCCGGGTGGCGTTCCTGACCAGGAAAACCTTGTATCCTAGTTCCAGCGCATCCATGGCTGTGTAACGGACGCAGACATCGGCTGCCAGTCCGACGATGGTGATGGTCTCCACATTCACTTCCTGGAGATATTCATGCAAACCGGTGGCTCGCTTGTGCTGGTTATCATAAAAACCGCTGTAACTGTCTATCAAGGGATCGGTTCCTTTTTTGATAATTTTCCTGACCCTCTTCGTATTCAAATCCTCTGCGAACTTGGCACCTTCCGAATGTTGAACACAGTGATCGGGCCAGAGGATCTGGTCGACCCCGTCCAGCTGGATCCTGTCACCGGGTTTTTTCCCGGGATGGCTGGAGGCAAAACTTCCATGATTCTCCGGGTGCCAGTCCTGAGTGGCCACCACAAGGTCAAAATATTGTTGTATTTCGTTTACAACCGGGATGATTTTATCCCCTTCCGGGACCTCCAGTGATCCGCCCGGCAGGAAATCTTTCTGGATATCGATCATTAACAGTGCATTCATGGCATCTTTTATTTTATTCCAATGCGATAGCAATTATCTAACCAAATTCTTCATGAAATGTTCCTGACACACGTTTCCCTTCAGGAGAGGCATTCAAGGCTTGCTGTAATGGATCCTGTAAATAATATCTGCATGGTCGTCAGAGACCAGTACCGAACCGTCGGGCAGCTGGATGATATCCACGGGACGACCCCAGGCCCGGCTTCCTTCCAGCCAGCCTTCAGCAAAAACTTCGTAGGAATCCGATTGAATATTATCCGGCTCTACCATGGTGATCCGGTACCCGATGGGCACCGAACGGTTCCAGGAGCCGTGTTCAGCGATAAGGATCCGGTTTCTGTAAACCTCGGGGAACATGGTACCCGTATAAAAGATCATTCCCAGGGCAGCCACATGGGGGCCCAGTTCCTGCGCGGGAGAAGTGAACTGATCACAATCCACCTGGTCCCCGAACCGGGGATCGCTGATGTCCCGCCCGTGACAGTGAGGATATCCGAAATCAAGTCCCCCTTGCGGGGCCTGGTTCAGCTCATCCGGTGGCCTGTCATCGCCCATCCAGTCCCTGCCATTGTCCGTAAACCAGAGAATCCCGGTTTCGGGGTGCCAGTCAAAACCGACCGTGTTCCTTACCCCGCGGGCAAAGATCTCAAAATTACTTCCGTCGGGATCCATGCGGGTGATGGAAGCAAATATTTCCTGTTCGGATAGGCAATTGTTGCAGGGCGCGCCTACCGGTACATAGAGCTTGTCGTCAGGTCCGAATGCGATGTATTTCCATCCGTGATGGGTTTCATCCGGGAAATCGTCCCGGATGGTGACCGGGTCCGGGGGGGCAAGCAGGTTCTCCTCGATATCAGTGTATTTTGTGATCCTGCTGATCTCGGCCACATAGAGGTCTCCGTTCCTGAATGCCACGCCATTGGGACTGTTCAGGCCCTCCGCGATGATGATCACCTGATCGGCACGGTAGTCATGGTTCGCATCTGTCAGCGCATACACCCTGCCCGCCCTGCGGCTGCCCACGAAAAGGGTTCCCTTGTCCCCCAGGACCATGGAACGTGCATTTTCCACCTGGTCCGCATAGATCTCAATTTCAAATCCTTCGGGCAGCTGGATGGCGTTCAGCCGGGAATCATTTACCTGATCGATGTTTTTTACAAAGGGATTACATGCGATCCAGGCCGGCATAAGCAGCAGAAAAAAATGGATGGTTCTCATGATTATTCTGATTTATGCGACTCATTCATATAGTCATATAGTTGGATTCTTATCACCCGGACTGAGGAATTATTTCCCGGAGTGAGGAATGATTTCTACAGGTTTTCTATCCTTTCTTCTTTTTTATCATCCCGGTAATAATTCCTAAGAAATAATTGATGAACAGAATGAACACGGTGATCCCCGCCGCAAGTACATATTGTCTCAGGGCCACCGAGATACCGATCCCGCTTGAAAACAGGATGGTGGCTGAAGTAGTGAGGTATTTGATCTTATGTTCCTCCGCGATCTGAAGGACCATTCCTGCTCCGATGAAACTGATCCCCACAATGATGGCCTGGATCACGCGGGTGGGATCCGTGTTGATGAACTCGGTAAGGCCCAGGTCATGAAAACGGATCACGATGATTTCACCCAGGGCCACAAGCAGCGCCACAGCCCCGCCCACAAGCATATTGGTGCGGACCCCCGCCGGTTTATCTTCCCTTTCCCTTTCCAGTCCGATCAGCCCTGAAAGGACTGCGGCAATGACCACATGGAGCAGGATCGTCAGTTCGGATTTCATCTTACTTCCTCCTGTACGTACCTGTATACTCTGCCCGTTCCAGGATCAGGCCATTCAGGGATTCATAGAATGATTCCGCCTTGTTGGCGGATTCCCGGGGCAGTTTCTTTTTCAGCGCGAATAAACGGAATGAGTAGCGATGCTGCTCTCCGCGGGGGGGACAGGGTCCTCCGTAACCGGTTTTTCCGAAATCGTTCTTCCCCTGGATGGCCTTGTTCTCCAGGTTTTTTTCTATGGGAATGGTTTTCTCGAGTCCGTGGCAATCTGCCGGAAGGTTGTACACGATCCAGTGGGCAAAAGTGCCTCCCGCGGAATCAGGATCCTCCATGATCAGGGCAAAGGTGACCGTTCCTCCCGGTTCACCCTCCCAGTTCAGCGGAGGGGAGGTGTTGTCTCCGTCACATGTATGTTCCACAGGGATTCCCGCCCCGTTCTCAAATGCTGTACTTCTGATACTTAATGCCATATGGTTGTTGATGTTTCTTTTCCTCCCGGGAAACCATGGGATGCTTCCGGAAGGGTGGATCGGTTACGGAAAAATATTGCAACAATTAAGCCAAAAGAAGGTATCCGGACCCTGAATCCTGCTGGTCTGGCTTGGATCTTGCACCCTGTAAGCGGTGACAAATCCTGACCCATGAGAACGTATACAGGTTGCAGCGGCTATCATTACAGTGACTGGAAAGATCAGTTCTATCCCGAAGATCTGCCCAAAGATCGATGGCTTGCCTATTATGCGGATCATTTCAATACCGTGGAGATCAACAACACATTTTACAAGATGCCCTCGGAGGGAGACCTGAAGCAATGGAAGGAACAGACGCCGGCCCATTTCAGGTTCACCATCAAGGCCAATCGGTTTTTCACTCACCTGAAAAAAATGAAGCAGGACGATGATTTCAAGCAGAGGCTGGACGATTTCCGGGAGATCCTGAAATCACTGGATAACAAATTGAGCTGTGTGCTCTGGCAGCTTCCCGGCAACCTGCACAGGAACCTCTCTAAGCTTGAATCATTCTGTAATTTGCTGGATCAGGGAGTCAATCATGTGATTGAATTCCGCCACGCTTCCTGGTTCGATGAGGAAGTGTATGAGGTGCTGGAACAGGAGGGAGTTTCTTTCTGTATGCTCTCGGCACCGGATGAGTTGCCGGAAGAGGTCAGGGCCATCACCTCCACGGCCTACATCCGTTTTCACGGGAAGGACAGGTGGTACGACTACCATTACAGTAAAAAGGAACTGAGAGACTGGAAAGAAAGACTGGAGAGGCTGGAGGATGTTGACAGCCTGTTTACCTACTTCAACAACGACCAGCATGCCCATGCGGTGGAAAATGCCCGTTACCTGAAATCCCTGTTCCAGGATTGAATTTTTGTGGCATGGTTTTATTACAAATTGATGCAAACCAAGCGATATGATAAAATATTTTTTGATTCCAGCGATCACTCTTTTTGCCTGTTTCCCTGCACAGGGACAGGAAAAAGAAGTCTACCTGGAAGGATATGACAGGTTAAGATATTCCATTGAAAGAATCGTTGTCAGTCCGGGAACCCGGGTCGAGCTCACCTTTAAAACTGTCAGTAGCCTTCCCAAAAGCCAGATGGCCCACAACTGGGTTCTGTTGAAAGGTGAGGCAGATGTGGAAGAATTCGTGCACAGCAGTGAACAGCATGAGAAAAATGAATACGTCGATCCTGAACGGACAGGTGACATCATTGCCGCCACAGGCATGCTGGGGGGCGGAGAACAGGAAACCATCACCTTCACTGCTCCCCTGGAAAAAGGGGAATATTCATATGTATGCACCTTTCCCGCTCACTACGCTGCCGGCATGAAGGGGATCCTGGTTGTGGAATAGGTGCCGGAGCCCGGTCCCGATCAACAGTACCGGGAATCCATATCTTCCGGATTAAAATAAGACGCATATCCATGAAACCAGAGAACACAGTAGGACCGTCCTCGAATATGTTATCACGGACCATGATCGCCCTGATCTTCATGACGCTGTTACAGCAGGCAGGGGGTCAGTATTTCGGTAAGAACAAGGTCAATTACGAGACCTTTGATTTCGAAATTTACAGAACGCCCCATTTCCAGATCTACCACTACCTGGACAACGAAGAGAAGATCGAGGATATGGCACAGCTGGCGGAACGCTGGTATGAAAGGCACCAGGCCATCCTGCTGGATACCTTCCGGCGGCCCAGTCCCATCATCCTGTATAACAACCATGCGGAATTTCAGCAGACTACGGTTATTTCCAGCCTGATCGGGGTGGGGACCGGAGGTGTTACCGAGGGACTCAGGAACCGGGTGGTCATGCCCATTAAGAAATCCAATGCGGAGACCAATCATGTTCTGGGACACGAGATGGTGCATGTGTTTCAATACCATATGTTCAAGAATACGGACAGCCTGAACTTCGAATCCATTGGCAGCATCCCGCTGTGGATGATAGAAGGCCTAGCAGAATATATGTCCATCGGTACCGAGGATCCCCACACGGCCATGTGGATGAGGGATGCGATAATCGAGGATGATATTCCCACGCTCAAGGACATGACCCGGAGACCCAATAAATATTTTCCCTACCGGTACGGGCATGCCTTCTGGGCATTTATCGCATCCGTTTGGGGGGACCGGATGATCAAGCCCCTCCTGCTTGCCAGTGGTCAGTCCGGTTATGAAAGAGCGGTGGACAGCCTGTTCGGCATGGACACGGATACCCTCTCCATCCTTTGGGAACAGCAGCTGAGGAGTACCCATATGCCCCACATCACTGAGCGGTCGGGAGAAGCAGTGGGGGAGAAGCTGTTCGGGTCCCCGGAGGCGATCAACATGTCCCCTTCGATCAGTCCCGACGGCAGGTATGTGATCTTTTTGGCGGACCGCGACGTGATCACCATCGATTTTTACCTGGCCGATGTGGATCAGAAAAGAATTATCAGGAGACTGACCCGGGATGTACGGGATACCCATATCGACAATTATAGTTTTATCGAATCCATGGGTACCTGGTCGCCTGACAGCAAAAAATATGCACTCACCCTTTTTTCAGGGGGCAGGAAGAAACTGGTGATCTACGGGGTCGGTGAGCGGATGCCCCTGCAGACCATTTCCATTGAGGACCTGGATTATTTCGACAATCCCGCATGGTCGCCCGATGGAAAATCCATCCTGCTGGCGGGTTTGAAGGACGGCCATAGTGATCTTTATTTGTACCATCTGGAAACAGGGGAACTTGAGCAGCTCACCGATGATTATTATTCGGACCAGCACCCTGCCTGGTCAAACGACGGGCAAAGGGTTGCTTTTATCAGTGACAGGGGTGGTGAAACCGACACCGAACTGTTGACCTTCGGAAGATACAGGCTCTGTGAATACCATATGGAGACCGGTACTGTAGAGGTTTTTCCATTGCTGAACGGGGCAGATATATACAGTCCGCAGTATACGTCCGACGGAACAGGTATTTATTTCATATCCAACGCAAATGGTGTGCGTAACCTGTATGAATATGACATGAGGAGCGATGAACTATTCCGGTTGTCCGATTTTAAAACAGGGGTCAGCAGTATCTCGGAACTCTCACCCGCACTGAGTGTTGCTCGCAACTCCGGCGTGATGACCTATGTCCTGTACGGGAAAAAAGGATACGCAATCTATAAAGCCACTCCGGAGGATTTCTCCCGGGAAGCTGCGGACAAATCACGGACGGACCTTTCTGCAGCCAACCTGGTTCCGGAGCAGTGGCGCGATGTACCAACCGTGGTGGATGTGAATTTGTCCCGCTTCCCCCTCAGCAGTGAATCGGCCTTCGCGGAGAAACCCTATTCGGCCAAATTTGGACTGGAAGCCATCAGCAGTGTGGGTGTGGGCGTTGGCTTTGATCAGACAAACACGGCTGCTGCGGGAGGGGTCAGTTTCCTGTTCAGTGATATGCTGAAGCGGAACCAGTTATATGCTGCGGCCCGCGTGAACGGGCGGATCATCGATGCGGGGGGACAGCTGGTCTACCTGAACCAGAAGAACCGTCTGAACTGGGGTGTTTCCTTCAGCCACATCCCGTACCGGTATGTACGCTCATTTATTCAAGATGATGTGGGAGTGATCGACGGAGATTCCGTCCCCCTGACAACGCTTGTCCAGATGGAGCAACGCATCTTCCAGGACCAGCTGAGTGGTTTTGCGATCTTTCCCCTGTCCAAGCAGCTGCGTTTCGAGGCCGGGGCCAGTGCAAGCATGTACAGCTTCAGGCTCGATTCGGTGAATTATTATTATACCTATAGAGGTTCTTATTACCTGGGAGAGAACCGAACCCAGCTCGATGCCCCCGAATCCATCATGCTTTATAATGCCTATGTGGCATATGTGGGCGACAACTCCTATTTTGGCCTGACTTCCCCCCTCAGGGGATACAGGTACCGTTTCCAGGTGGGGAGAACAGAAGGGGAGAGCAGGTACTGGGGGGTCATCGCTGACTACAGGCGTTACTTTTTCTTCAAACCGGTGGGACTGGCATTCCGGTTGACGCATTTCGGGCAGTACGGGCAGGATGCGGATGACTATAATAATGTTTTCCTGGGGTATCCCTATTATGTGAGGGGTTACAATTATAACTCCCTTGCCCGGAACAGATGCCCGGACAATTCGTGCCTGGGTGTGAACCAGATCACCGGGAGTAAAATGTTGCTTGCCGGTGCGGAACTCAGGCTGCCTTTTACCGGACCCAGGAGGCTTTCCCTGATCAAACTGCGATACGTGTACTCCGATCTTGTCCTTTTTGCGGACGGGGGAATGGCCTGGCACCGCTTCGACAATATCGGATTTTCACTGGATCCGGCCGGGGAAAAGAACATCCCCATTTTCAGCCTGGGCGCATCGCTCAGGATCAACCTGCTGGGAGCCATTATTGTGGAACCGTACTATTCCCTGCCCCTGCAGAAAAAGGACATGGGATACGGCCATTTCGGGATCTTTATCTCTGGTGGTGGCTGGTAATTAACTATAAGTTAAATTCTTTATAATCGTCCTTTTTAAAGGTGTATTTTTTCCCTTTGATCCCGATCTCTACCGGGTTGGCCCACCCCCTGTCGAAGTCCACGCTGATCTTCTTTTGGGTGATATGCATCTTGATCCAGTGGCTGCGGTAACGCAGGTGGAATGTGATCTCCTTCAGCTCCTCGGGGAGCCTGGGATTGAACCACAGTACATCCTCCCTGATCTCCATGCCGGAATATCCCCGCAATACAAGATCCACGGTTCCGGCCATGGCTCCCAGGTGGATCCCTTCGGAAGTGGTGCCTCCCTGCTCATCCTCAATATCGAATTTCAGGGCATCTGCGAAGATGTCCCACGACCTGTTCCGGTCGGACCTGCTGTACACCCAGGAGTGGACCACCCTGCTCAGGGTGGATCCATGGGAAGTGATCTGTCTGTAGTATTCGATATTGTCCGGGATCTGATCCGCCCTGAATTCGTAACCTAGCCTCTTGAAAATAGAAATCAGCTCATCCGAGGAGAAGAGGTAAAAGAGCATGAGGGCATCGGCCTGTTTGCATGCCCTGTAGCGGTTCACCGTATCGTTTTCCTTTTCCAGGATCCGGTCCAGCCGCATGGGTTCCCCGTAAGCTTTCTTATATCTCTCCCAGTCGAGTTCATCCAGGTTCTCAAATCCTTCGAACTGCATGATCACCCCCCTGTCATTCATGGGGATGAACATGCGGGTGGAGATTTTCTTCCAGTGTTCCATGTCGTCGCGGTCAAATCCAACGCGGACCTGGAGCCTTTTCAGTGTGTCCCCGTCCACCATCTCCGTGATCTCCAGGGCCCTCAGCAGGACCCACACGGCCATGAAGTTGGTGTAGGCATTGTTGTTCAGTCCCGGACTCTCATTCCCGGGATAACGGGTGTGATATTCGTCAGGCCCCACGATCCCCCAGATCTCATAGCGGTCCCTCCGGGGATTCTGTTCTGCCACCGAACCCCAGAAAAGGGCGCTGTTGAAAATGATCTCGGCCCCGTGGGTCAGCAGGAATTCGATGTCATTGGTGCTCTGGTAATACTGCCAGACATTAAAACAGATGGCCGCATTGATATGGATCTGAAGATGGGTGTTGTCGGGGATCCACCTTCCCGACTCAGGGTTCAGGTGGATCACCTGGCTCTCTTCCCGGCCGTTGCTCCCGCTCTGCCAGGGAAACATGCTTCCCCTGTAGCCGGCGCTGGCGGCTGCTTCTCTGGCTTTCGGAAGTCTCCTGTACCTGTACATCAGCAGGGAACGTGCCAGCTGGGGATTATGAAGGTTCAGGTATGGGAAAATGTATATTTCATCCCAGAATATGTGTCCCCTGTAGGCTTCTCCATGCCAGCCGCGGGAAGGAACACCCATGTCGAAACCGATGCTGTTCCTGGAAACCGTCTGGTAGAGGTGGAAGATATGCAGGCGAAGGATCAACTGCTGAATTCCGGAGTCCTGGTTCCCGATGAGGATATCGCTCTTTTCCCATATCCCCGACCAGGTATCCTGGCTTTTCTTTTTCAGGGTCATGAAGTCATCCAGTCGCCTCACATGCGACAGAGCTTCGGTCAGCGGATCACTGATGGCAAAGTCCCTCGATGAGTACATGCAGACCAGCTTGTCCACCCTCACGGGGAGCAGCTTTTCACATTCGATGGTAATATCCTCCCCTGCAAAATCAGCCATCTCCACCGTGGATCGTTTCCCGATCCGCTCGTTCTCCCTGTTGAATATCCCGGTCCGGCAGGCCATGGAAACCTTGATCTCCGACTGGATGGTCCTGGCTGACAGGTACACAGGGCTCATGCCGGGCGGCTCCTTCTCTGCAAGCTTTCCCTGCTTTGAGGCATGACCTTTTTCTTCTATTTCCAGGTGTTTCCCTTCCAGGTCCCGGTATCTTTCCACCCCGTTGTTTGTCACCCTGCCGTCAATGCCTGAGCGGATGGTCACGGATCCTGACCAGTTTTCGGGGATCAGGATCCACTGGATGCCCGCTTCATGCAGATCCCCCATGCTGACCACCCGGGTGCTGATCAGCGATGTGACCCGGTCTTCGCTGTCCCTGAATTTCATTTTCCTGAGCAATGTTCCCTGTTTCAAATCCAGTTCCTGGAGGTATTCCATCACCTCTGTCTGCTCCAGGTCGAACCAGGGACCGTCGGGGTGCCTGAATGAAAGGGACAGCCAGTTGGGCCAGTTCACCAGGTCTTCATTCTCCAGCTCTCTGTCCGCGATTTTCGATGTCATCCTGTTATATCCGCAGGCCATATAAGTTCCCGGATAATTGTAATCGTTTTCGGGAACTTCCTCGGCGGCCCCCCTGGTGGCAAAAACTCCGTTACCCAGGGTGCAAAGCGACTCTCTCAGGGATTGTTCCCCGGGATTCCAGTCATGGTACCTCAATGTCCATTCATTCATTTTTTTCATATCCAAAAGCTGATGTTGACATGTTCATATTTTCCAGATCTGTTTGATGGTCTGGTTGGTGAGTAGGGGGAGCACCGTTGCCGCCAGAATCAATCCCCAGGCCCTGACGGGAAGCTCGGTAAAGGAAAGTGCATTGCTGAAAAGGGGTATGAAATAACCTGCCAGCAGGGCCACAGTGCAGAAGCCCAGGGCCATCCATATATATTTATTCCGGGTTACCTGGTTGATGAAGAGATGTTCATCCGCTTCCCGCATGTCCAGCACATGCAGCAGCTGACCGAATGCCAGGCTGAAAAAGGCAATGTTGTTGCAGGCTTCGGGTGAAAGGCCCATGCCATGATAGGCGAAAACATAGGCTCCTATCACGAATATGCTGATCACCATCCCGTAAATACCCATCACCACCCAGTTGTGCCTGGTGAGAATGGGTTCCTCCGGATTTTTGGGGGCTTTCTCCATGATGTTGCGGCTTCCCTTGCCCACGCCCAGTGCGAGCGCGGGAAAAATATCCGAAAGCAGGTTCAGGAACAGCAACTGCAGTGGAAGCAGGGGAAGATGGAACATGGTGAAACTGATCCCGGCAATGATGACGATCTCGGCGAAATGGTATGAAAGCTGGTACATGATGAACTTCTTGATGTTCTCAAAGATGATCCGGCCCTGCTCCACTGCCTTGACGATGGAGGGGAAGGCGTCGTCCTTCAGGATCATATCCGAGACATCACGGGCCACCTGGGTGCCTCTCTGTCCCATGGCGATCCCGATATCTGCCTTTTTCAATGCAGGAGCATCGTTGACCCCGTCGCCGGTCATGCCCACGATCTCACCCTGATTCTGGAAGTGCCCTACGATGTCCAGTTTCTGGGAGGGATCCACCCTGGCAAACACCCTGGTTTCTGAAATGTTTTCCTTCTCCAGGTCCTTTCCATGAATCACTCCGGCCTGTCCGTCCCTCACCAGGTTCACATCCCTGGCAATATTCAGAGCTGTTTCGGGATGGTCGCCCGTAACCATCACGATCTTGATGCCCGCATGATGACACAGCTGCAGCGAACCGGCAATGTCTTCCCGCACAGGATCGATGAATCCGGCAATTCCCACAAAGACCATTTCTTCCAGGAAGGATTCTTTTTCCATTAATTCCTCACGGGCATCGGGCGCTTCTTCACGGAAAGCAAACCCGATCACTTTCAGCCCCCGGGAAGAGAGCTCCCTGTCCTTTTCGATCCACTTTTCTCTGAGATTATCATCCAGCTTTTTCTTTGCATCCCCGTCAAAATAATGGGTGCATATGGTCAGGATGGCCTTGGTGGCTCCCTTGGCGGAGATATAGCAGGACTCCTTCAGGCCATGGATGGTTCCCATCATCATGGAACCGGAATCAAAAGGGTCCTCGTTGATCCGTTCCAGACCCCTGAGTTCACTGAACCATGTTTGATCCTGTTCGCGGCCATGGGTCAGCAGCGCCGCATCCAGCGGGTCTCCCCTGAATCCCCCGTTGTCCTTACCGGCATCGTTGCACAGCATGGCAACCTGGTAGAAATGGCGGTAGCCTTCATCCGCTTGATCCTCATCTGTTTTTCCGCTGACCAGGTCGAGATCATCCAGGGTCAGTTCATTCTTTGTAATGGTACCGGTCTTGTCGGTCAGGATCATGGTGGTCTCCCCAAGGGTCTCAACAGAAGAAAGGTTCCTGACAAGTACATTCTTTTCGGCCAGCCGGAGCATTCCCCTGGCCAGGGAAATGGTGGCCACAATGGGCAATCCCTCGGGTATGGCAGCCACCGTCCAGGCGATTGCGGTCTGCAACATGAGGTAGATCTCTTTCCCCGCGATCCATCCGAAGATGAAAAATGCGACCGCCAGTCCGCCAATAATCCAGATGAGTCTCCTGGAAAGCTTCCCCAGTTTCCGGTTCAGGGGGATCTCGTCCTCACCTGCCTCACCCACCATCCTGGAGATGTTCCCGATTTCTGTTTCCATGCCGGTGGAGGTCACCACGGCCCGGGCTTTTCCGGTAGATAGCGCCGTTCCTTTGAAAAGCATGCTGGTGCGGTCAGCCACCTGGGCGGACTCATCGACAGGATCGGCCTGTTTGTCCACCGGCATGGATTCCCCGGTGAGCGGGGATTCATCCACCGATAGTTCGGAAGCTGATGCGATCCGGGCATCTGCAGGGACCAGGTCGCCCGCTTCCAGGTGAATGAGGTCCCCGGGAACCAGTTCTTCCGCCAGGATCTCCTGCTCTTCACCTTCCCGGATGACACGGGTGGTCAGGGGGTTCATCTTTTTCAGGGCATCCAGGGATGCCTGTGCCCTGTATTCCATCCAGAAGCCGATCACGGTGTTGAGGACGATCACAATGATGATGGCGATGGCTTCGGGGATATCACCGAAAATGAAGGAGACGGTCATCGCGGCCAGGAGCAGATAGATCACGGGATTGTTCACCTGGGAGATGAAAATGGAAAAGAGGCTCTTTTTTCCTTCCTTCCTCAGCTGGTTCATGCCATACGCATTCCTGCGGCGCTGTATGTCCTCTCTGCCCAGACCGTTGACTGAAGTTTGCAGGGATTCATAGATCTCATCTACGGAATGTGAATGAGCGGGCTTCCCGAGTTTCATCATCTCAATTGCCTTCTTGGGTATTCAGTGTATGTACCCGTTTGGATCGAAACCCGTGCCAAAACCATGCCGGACGCATGATCCTTGATCCGTTCACCGTCACCCGCTGTGGTAACCTGAGGAAATATCCCTCATTCTGAGGAATTCATTCCACAACAGCGGGCCTGTATGGAAGCTGGCAATGCGAATGGTGATTCATAGGTCGATATAAATACCTGTTAATAAAACCGTTATAATTAACATACCACAGGTTGGTCCGGCTTTGGCATGTATTTTTCATCAGGTAAGGAGCGTTAAACATGTCATTAATAACAAATCAAAAGTTTGAATACGATGAAACAGATTAAAAAACACATGTCTTTGTTGAATACCATGTTCGCCCTGCTATTCATGACATTTCTTGTTATTGGAACCCAGGCCTGCAACCGGGGATCCGGTGAAAAAGAAGCAACCTCCCGGGAAGATGTAAAAGAGGAAGTAGAGGAGGCTGTAGAGGCTTCAAAGGAATATGTTTCCGAAGAAAAGCAGGAGCTGGTGAATGATTACCAGGAAAGGATGGACCAGGTTAAAAAAGAGATCGACGCCATGAAGGAAAAGATGGAATTGTCCTCAGAATCCCTAAATCAAGAATATCAGCAGAAGATCAATTCACTGGAATCACAGTATACGGATCTGCAGGGAAAGGTGGATGAATTCAAGGATACTTCTGAAGAAGCATGGGAAGAGGTGAAGGAAGGTGTCGACGATGCATTTTCCGAGCTTGAAGACGCAGTGAATGACGTGAAAGGTGAATTGAATGAGTAAAGAACTCATTTATTGTGGAACAGGGTACATAATAGAAACAGGATAAATAATAGAAAAGATGAAACGAAGTCTGAAAAATATCACCGGTTACTCGGTGGAGATGCTGGACGGCCCGAAAGGAAAGGTAAAAGATTTTCTCTTTGATGAAGATAGCTGGATCATCCGTTACCTGGAGGTTGGATTCGGGAAACTGTTCATGGACAGAAGGATCCTTATTCCCAGGACTTTCCTCAAAGAGCCCGACTGGAACAGGAAACATTTTCCTGTGAATCTGAACCAGAAGGATGTGGAATCGTGTCCGGACCTGGACGAACGTGCACCGGTGTCAAGGGAATACGAAAAGGAACTGAGTAAACATTACGAGATCGATTATTACTGGCCAACCCTCTATGCACCCCCTGTGGGAGCTACTCCCTATTATCCCCCGCGGCCCCTTCACTCTCCTTCAAAGGTTGTGGATGAGGAGGATATTGAGACCAGCCTGCGCAGTTTCAAGGAAGTGAAAGGGTATCACATCCATGCCACGGACGGAAAGCTGGGTCATGTGGACGATATCATCGCAGAGGACGAAGACTGGCAGATTGTATATCTGATTATTGATACAAGTAACTGGCGCCCCTGGAGCAAGGTGGTGATCCTATCCATCGACTGGCTGGATCAAATCAGCTACACGAACAGGGAAGTGACCATCAACCTGAAATCGGAGCATATCAAGAATGCTCCGGAATACGATCCCTCTCATCCCATTGACATGGATTATGAGAAGGTATTGTATGAATATTACCAGAAAATATTGTAACAATCATGAAATGGAGCAAGTGGAAAGTTCCCAATTGTTAACGGTAAAAAAATTCAGGCAGCTGGCCGGCGTGCATGACACGCACTGTATTTCCATCTATTTACCCACGGAACGTGCGGGACAGCAGGTGGATCAAAAGCATGGCCAGCTGAGGCTGAAGAACAACCTGAAGGATCTGCGGTCAGCACTCCGGGAGAAGGGATTGAACCAAAGCCAAATCAAAGAGATCCTGAACGGGCCGGAAGGATTGCTCGAGGATGTCCATTTCTGGAGGAACCAGTCAGACGGACTGGCCCTGTTCCTTCAGGGATCCGAAATGCAGTTCTACACCCTCCCGCTTCATTTTGAATCGCGTGCCATGGTGGCAGATCATTTTTACCTGCTCCCGCTCATCCCTCTATTTAACGATGACGGCAGATTTTTCCTGCTGGAACTGAGCCTGTCGAAAGTAAATCTGTTCGAGTGCTCGCACCATACAATCACAGAGGTTTTCATCGAGGACCTGACCCCGGAAAAGCTGGAAGATGTGGTTGGATATGATTACCGGGACAAATCCCTGCAGCACAGAAGCGGACAGGGAGGTGAGGCAGGTGCCATGTTTCACGGACAGGGATCGGGAAAGGATGATACAAAGATGGAAACGGAAAAATTCTTCAGGGCCGTGGATGCAGGTTTGATGAAACTTTTGCACAACGAGAATGTGCCCCTGGTACTTGCCTGTGTGGATCAACACCATGCACTTTACAGGGAGATCACCGGTTACCAGAACCTGTTTGAAAAACATATCAGTGGTAATCCGGACAATGCAGATCCATTGTTGCTCCATGAAGAAGCCTGGCTGGTGGTGGAGGATCATTTCCGCGATGAAAGGGAATCAAAGAAGAAACAACTACAGGACCTTTCTGCGGGTGGCAGGACGACCAGGAAGATTGGAGATATTGTTACGGCATCGGTTGAAGGCCGGATAGATACACTCTTTATTCAGGATGGGAAGGACTTGTACGGTGTATATGACCGGACCCGGAGGTCCGTGATCACGGAAAACGAAGCGGGCGAACGGTCATACCGGGCTTCCATGTATAATCTGGCGGCCGTCAGTACGATTCAGAACGGAGGACAGGTATTCCTGTCTGAAGCGGATGAAATGCCGCTGAAAGACACCGAGATCCATGCACTTTTAAGATATTAATCCTGCTTGTCCACAGGCATCTGGGCTTCCAGCCATTCTTTCTTTCCGCCGGCGTAGTAGGAGACATCCCGGTAACCCATTTCTTCAAGTTTTTCCGCAGCCATTTTGCTGATCGGGCATTCGTAGTCGATGCCATAGGTAATGACGGGAGTTTCGAGGTCAACCCTGCCTCTTGCCTCATCCTCGAGCTTTTCCATGGGGATATTGATGGCACCCTTCAGGTGAACTTTGCCGTAGGACTCCGGATCCAGTACATCGATTAATACAACCTCCTGTTCTCCAAGTCTTCTGAGCACGCTTGACATATTGGTTTTTCGTGCCATATCGCGAGTAAAGCTTATAATTATTCTGTCTGGAATACGGACCTGACACTTCTGGCTCTTTCTATGAACCATTGTCTCACATCTTTCCAAACCTCACCCGTGTCAGATTTTGCTTCGTCCAGTCTTGTTTGCAGATC
>JAXGMU010000002.1:0-2441 GCA_040768485.1 Bacteroidales bacterium | reverse complement strand
AGCATCTCCTTCGACTGTTCTTTCATATCCGATGAAGATTCCCTGGCCTGCTTCTCAATTTCCTGGATCCTCACACCCAGATCTTCCATGAATGCTTCGGCTCTCTGAATGAATTTGTTTTTATCTCCCTCCGCAAAATCAAGCGCCATCTCGTATTCCTTTTTAAAATCTTCCCATTTGGAAGATCCCTTTTTCTTCAATTCTTCAAACTTGCTGGTCAGGTCCAGGCGAAGATCATTCTGGTTCCTGTAGTCCTTCTCCAGCTCATCGATCTCTTTCTTCAACTCATCGAACCGGTCTTTCTTTTTACTGATCTTTGACAGCAGGGATGACTCCCTGTCATACATGTCCGACAAAAGGTTCTTGACCTTGATCTCGTTCCGGGCAATATAAGTTTCCTTGTTTTCCATCGCACGTTTTATGAATCATTCACACAATTTTCCTTCTGAAAGGGCTCAATTTCGGTACCAGAGGATGGAATGGTTCATAACGGACGGGATTCCATAGAAATAAGGCCTTGATAATGAATCGGATGTAATTACATTTTAGTGTTGCCTGACAATCACCACGGTCTGGTTGAATGTGGAAAAGATGGGCAGGGTGTAGCACAGAATCAACACCTGTGGCGGGGACCTTTATTCCTGAGCGCTGCACTGGAGCTGCACAGAGCCCTGTTCTGAAGGAGAGTATATCCATTTGATCGAATCTCGGGCTTTACAGCAAGCGTGGCATGGTTTTCCCGGTATCATTGAACAGGTCACATCCGGAAACAGATTGTATCACCAAAAAGGAATGAACGTATGAACATTCTGATCACAGGCACAAATTCGGGTATCGGAAATGCCTTAACCCGTGAACATCTGGAAAAGGGTGCGAGGGTATACGGGATCAGCCGGAGATTCAACACAAACCTATGGAAGTATGCCGAATATCATCACTTATCCCACGATCTTTCCGACCATGCCACGATGAGTGAAAAGCTGAAACAGTTGCTGGATGGTGAGACTGTACTGGACCAGGTCATACTGAACGCCGGCATGTTGCCTGAGATCAATGATATCAGGGATACCTCCATGGAAGAGATCCGCCGTGTGATGGATGTGAATGTCTGGGTCAACAAGGTATTGCTCGATGCCCTGTTCAGGATGGTACCCGAGATTCACCAGGTAGTGGCAATCTCTTCGGGCGCATCCCACAGCGGTGCCCGGGGCTGGAATGTATATGCCATCTCCAAAGCGGCGCTGAATATGCTGATCCTGCTTTATGCCGGGGAGATCCCCGAAACGCACTTTTCTGCGATTGCCCCGGGAGTGGTGGACACCGGGATGCAGGATTCTATTTTCACCCTTCCGGATGATGTACGTTTCCGGGTGGTATCAAGACTCAAGGAAATGAAGAGGAACAGAGAGATGAAGGATCCACGGGAAGCGGCCGTTCACCTGATAGAGGCCATGGGATATGTTCTGCAGCGAGAGAGTGGATCCTACATAGACATCCGGGAACTTTAACCGACAAGATCAGGGGATTTTTCTTATGCACCTGAAATGATGCGGACACTCCCCGGGACGATTTTGGCCGATATTGTATTCTGAGGCCCCATGGGTTCACCATCCACCTGCATTTCCTGAGACGGGATGACCGTTATCTTGGCTTCCCTGCACCTGATGATCCTGCTGAAACTCCGTTTGCCTATCTTCCTGAAGAACACCGATAGGAGCATGTATAACAGGAACCAGAAGGGATAAGCCTGTACGGCCACCACCTCAAACCAGCCATCCTCGGGGCTTCCTTCAGGTGAGATACTGGCCCCGGTCCCGTAATAGGATCCGTTGGCCAGCACAATCATCACGGCCTTGGAGGAAATGGTCTTCTCATCTGTCTGGATTCTGTACCTGAATTTACGTCGCATACCGAACTCGCGGAAGTATTGCTTTGCGTAACCGTAAAATCCCCTGACATCTTCTTTATCGTATCGCCTGATTACCCTGGCGTTCATCCCCAGGTCGCACATATGCAGACAGTGGTGCTTGCCGTTGACCATAAGCATGTCCACATTTTTGCTTTTCCCGGATACGATAAGTTTGAGCGCTTCCATGGGATCACCGGGGATGTTCAATTGATAGGCCAGTCCGTTGGCTGATCCCAGGGGAATGATCCCCAGCCTGGTTTCCCTGCCCATGACGGCACCTGCGACCAGGTTGATGGTGCCGTCACCCCCGGCTGCCACCGCGGTGGAAGGACCGTATTCATCGAGCACCTGTTTAATTTGCGCGGGATCAAATTTGCCTTCGAGCTGATGGATTTTATAGGTGTGCCCTTCGCGCGTTGATTGTTCCCTGATCGCGGTTTCCAGGTTTTCCGGAACCCCGGAGCCTGCTTTGGGATTCAATAAATAGAGTATTTTTTCCATTCAGTGAAAATTCTTGAGCGTAACGACGGTC
>JAXGMU010000001.1:162033-201558 GCA_040768485.1 Bacteroidales bacterium | reverse complement strand
TCCGCTTTCGCGTGGATCTGCTGGCTGATGTTGTACAGCGGCATGATCCCGGCAGCGATGAACTGGTGGGCACGGTATTCCTTCATGAACATGCTTTTAGTGATCACATTGGGCCTGAATACCGGCGCCTCGATGATGCTTGACAGATAATTCAGCTGCAGTGGTTTAAAAGTTGCCTGCATGGCATAATAATATCCCAGCGAGAAGCGTCGGCTCATCTTCAGATGGTCTGTTTTCTCAACGGTGGCGGCAAACCAGAAATAGTTCAGTCTCTCATCCGTGATCCTGCCGGAGGTCGATCCGGGGCTGTAGGCCTCAATCCCGTAACCGGCACGCAGGGCAATCCTGCTTCTTTTCCCTTCTGTGGCATATTGTTTATTGTTCAGCGTATTTGTTTCTGAAGCCACATACAGGGACATGAGGCTGACATTTGACACATCCGAGGTATCCTCCGTGGTGAAATCCCTGGACATATAGTAGATTTCCCTGTTGTTCCCGATCCCGAGGCCTCCTTTGAATACGCCGTTCACTTCCCTGGGAATGCCCACGTCGAACCGGAAATTGAATTCATTTTCGATGATATAGGAGGGTTTCAGGTCCTCAAAGAACAAATGGGGGCTGGATGTATTGTAATTAAACCTGTTATAATTAAAACTTCCATTGAAGTAGATCGGGACCTTCCAGGGATAATCAAACCGGATCCCCACATTCACCCCGTCATACAGCCGGCCGAACTGTATGCTGCCTTTCAGGTGGGTGCTCACTTCCGATATCTGCCGGTAACTGAACCCCAGGTAAGTCTGTGACAGTCCTGTCGTGGAGAAGAAAAGTCCGAATTTTGCTTCAAGTGGAGCCCTGGGAATAACCCTCAGTCCGAGCCTGAACAGATCGTCTTCACGCTGATACACGGCCAGGGGATACAGATAGACCAGGCTTTGGTCGTGAGCCAGTTTCAGGTATTCCCTCCTCAGCTGGTCCAGGGTAATGATCGAATCGTTCTTCCTGATGCTGTTCTCCACATAGGATCGCTGTGCCTCCGTCAGTCCGCTCACCTCCACATCCCGGAATCTCAGCTCCGGCCATCCTTCCCTGAATCTGCTTCTTTTCCCGGCAAGGGTCACCGAGTCGACCGCCTGCTCACCCACAAGCTGCCGTATGCTGTCCATCTTCTCCATGGCCGTCCTGTACCCGAGTTCCACATACTCGTCAATCCTTCCGAAATCCAGCAGAGAAGCGTTGTTGAACTTCATGTCAAGCAGAACGCCTTTTCCTTCTTCAATGTGATATTCAGCAGGTCTCATGACGATGTTCTCGATCTGTCCCATGATGTCAAACTCTTCCGGCGGCTCATTCCTCTCGGCAGTCTTGCTACCGATGATCACATCGGGTTTGAACTGGTTTTCCACCTGCTCCAACGGAAAATTATCATAAATCCCCCCATCATACATGATGTTCCCGTCAATGAGAATGGGCCTGAAGTAGAGGGGGATGGTCATCGATGCGCGGATGGCCTGGGTCAGGCTTCCCTTTCTGTGTACGACCTCCCTGTTGTTGCTGATATCAGCACTGATGCATAGAAAAGGGACGAACAGACTGTCAAAATTATAATTTGCAGCTGCACTTGCCCGGGAAAAGATCTCCATAAAAGCAAAATCCATCAAATGATTCGGCACCAGGCTCATGGGAAGCTGCGTCCTGGTGACCGAATCTTTTAAATTGAGCCCGATGCTGATAATGTCCGGACCCGGGTATTCTTCCTTGAAATAATATCTGTACCGGGGATCGATCCTGCCGCTCAACCAGCTCTGGAACTGATCGGATTTGAAGATGCGGATCATCTCGTCCGTGCTCATCCCTATGGCATACAGCCCTCCAACGATCGCTCCCATGGATGTTCCTCCCACGTAATCGATGGGTATCCTGTTTTCCTCAAGCGCCCTGATGACCCCGATATGTGCAATTCCTTTCGCCCCTCCGCCGCTCAGCACAAGCCCCACAGACTGTCCTTGCGCAAAAAGCGGGATCAAGGCAAAACCGATCAGGTACCACCATTTTTTACACATTCATTCTATCTTTGTATTTCACTCTTCCTGCTGCAGGAACCAAAATTAATTGATTATTATGAAGAATTATATCTTTTCTGCGTTAGTTTGCCTGGGTGCCGTGCTCCCCGGTTCTCTGCTCACTGCCCGGCCGGATGATCCTTCCAATCAGGTGCTGATCCGCATTGAAACCACGATGGGCGCGATGACCGTCCGTCTCTACGATGAGACAAAAGAACACCGTGACAACATGATCAAACTGATCGGGGAAGGGTATTTCAACGGACAGCTGTTCCACCGGGTGATCAAGGATTTTATGATCCAGGGAGGAGATCCGGAATCGGCAAATGCCGCGAAAGGACAACGCCTCGGGTCAGGCGGACCGGATTATACCCTCCCCGCAGAATTCCACCGCCACCTGATCCACAAGAAAGGCGCCCTTGCAGCAGCCAGACAGGGCGACCAGGTGAATCCTGAAAAACGGTCTTCCGGTTCCCAGTTCTACATCGTACAGGGCAGGGTGTTTTCGCCCGAAGAGCTGGAAACGCTTGTCCGCAGAGACATGCATGCTCCCTTCACCCCCGAGGAAGCAACCGTCTACACAACCATCGGTGGTACCCCCCATCTGGATGGCGCCTATACGGTGTTCGGTGAGGTGGTGGAGGGCGTGGAAGTGATTGACAGACTGGCCTCGGAGGAGACCGATCCGTTTGACAGGCCCCTGGAGGATCTGGTATATTCCATTTCCCTCGTGAAGTAAGTTTTCTTTTTTTACTTTTACGGACTGAATTGATTGCAATATGCTTCAGAATATTGACAGGATCTTTGAAGAAGCGGGCCGGTTCCGTGCTGAGTCCAGGGAAGAGATTGAGCAATTCAGGATCAAATACCTGGGCAAAAAGGGTGTGATCGCCGCGCTCTTTGATGAACTCAGGCAGCTCCCTGCCGGGGAAAAGAAAACCACAGGTCAGAAGATCAACGAGCTCAAACAGTTCATTTCCGGCCGGATCGACCAATTCATGGGCGGGATTGCTGCGGAATCCGGGGTGGTTTCTGCGGCCGACCTCACCCTGCCCGGTCCCCCGCTCCTGCCGGGAGCCAGGCATCCCATTTCAATCATCCGCAACCAGATCATCGAGATTTTTTCACGGATTGGTTTCACCATTTCTGAAGGACCCGAAATCGAGGATGACTGGCATGTCTTCACCGCTCTTAATTTTCCGCCTGAACATCCGGCGAAAGACATGCAGGATACCTTTTTCATCGGCAAAGATCCGGATATCCTGCTCAGAACACAAACTTCTTCGGTACAGGTACATGTGTTGGAAAAACAGCCTCCGCCCATTCGCACCATCTCTCCTGGCAGGGTCTTCAGGAACGAGGCCATCTCTGCGCGGGCGCACTGCATCTTCCACCAGGTGGAAGGGTTGTACATCGATGAAAATGTATCATTTGCCGATTTAAAGCAAACTCTGTTGTATTTTGCCCGGGAGATGTTCGGAGAGGAGATCGCAACCAGGCTACGTCCTTCTTATTTTCCTTTCACAGAACCTTCCGCAGAAATGGATATCAGGTGCCAGCTCTGTGGCGGAAAAGGCTGCAATGTCTGTAAATACACCGGATGGCTCGAAATCCTGGGATGCGGCATGGTGGATCCCAATGTGCTCGAATTCACTGGCCTTGATCCTGAAAAGTACACCGGTTATGCCTTCGGGATGGGAATTGAAAGGGTGGCAATGCTCAGGTATCAGATCAGGGACCTCCGTCTTTACTTTGAAAATGATCTCCGTTTCCTGGAACAGTTCCGTTCCGCATACTGATCCGCTTTGTTTGGCTTTTATTCTTCGATGATGATTTCGTGGCTGACCGGAAACGCTTTTTCATAATTGGCTGTAACCCCGCAATATTTTGTGGTTGAGAGTTCGACCGCCTTTTCCACATTCTTCCGCGACAGCGCTTTTCCCTTCAGCCGGTAAATCACCTTCATCCCTGTATATTTCTTCGGGTGTTCCTCCGACAGTTCCCCTTCCACCTCTACCGTAAAAGTATCCACCGCTTCGCGCATCTTCTTCAGGATGGAGGCCACATCCATGGCCGTACATCCTGCAAGAGCAACCATCATCAGCTGTTTTGGCCTTGGGCCTGTATTTTTTCCCCCGTGTTCCGGAAGGCTGTCAATATACAATTTGTGTCCGTCCACCTGCACTTCGAAAGCGAGGTCGCTCAGCCAATCTACCCTGACATTTTCTTTCATCGTTACAATTATTAACCTGTTTGTTCAGAATTGTGTAATTTTGCATTTCAAAAGTAATCAAATGGGTGAAATGATTGACCAGCCGTCGTGTGAATCCTGTATCAGCAGGACCCATCCCCTGTTCCGGCACCTCAATCATGAAGAACGCAACCACATTTCACTCCACAAGATAACAGAAACCTATCAAAGAGGTTCAATCATTTACCGGGAAGGCAACAGGATGAAGGGCTTTTTCTGTGTGCAGAAGGGTATCATCAAGGTTTTTAAAACCGGCTTCGACGGAAAGGAACAGATCATTCGTTTCGCCAAATCCGGCGATATCATCGGTTACAGGTCCGTGATCAGCAATGAACCCGCCTGTACATCCACCGAGGTTCTTGAAGACTGCATTGTCTGTCACATCCCCCCCGGGACGCTGATGACACTCATCAAAACCAACGGAGATTTTGCCTTTGAACTGATGAAGCTTACCTGCAAAGAGCTGGGGGAGGCCAATTCATACATTACGGACATTGCCCAGAAGACGGTCAGGGAGCGCCTGGCGGAAATATTGCTTCACCTGAAGGATGAGTTCGGAACGGATGAAACCGGGGTGTTGAAGATCTCCCTCACCAGGGAGGAACTGTCAAATATCGTGGGAACCGCCACCGAATCAATTATCAGACTTCTCTCTGAATTCAAAAACGACCACCTGATTGCACTGAACGGGAGGAAAATAAAAATCCTGGACGAGCCAGGATTGAAGCTGATTGCAAATATATAGCAATGGTCAATTCACATATTTATTCAGAAAAATGTGAAGCAGCAGCCCTCCCACCACAAGGATCGCACTGATGGCCAGTTTGGCGTTGGTCTGAACCTCGGTAAAGACCACATATCCCAGAATGATCACTCCGATGAGTATGACGATAAGGCCTGCGTTTTTTAATAATTCTTTCATCCGTTTCTTTTATTTCAGGGTGTCTGTTTCCGTATCACACAAATATATACAAAATATCAAAACAATAAATTCTGGTCATTTCTATATTTCCCCAGGTGCTCATACGCGATCCGTGTCACTTCCCTCCCCCTGGGTGTTCTTTTGATATACCCCTCTTTGATCAGAAACGGCTCATACACTTCCTCAATGGTGCCGGCCTCTTCGCCCACCGCAGTGGCAATGGTGTTCAGACCGACGGGTCCGCCCTGAAATTTTTCCACGATGGTGGTCAGGATCTTGTTGTCCATCTCGTCCAGTCCGGAACGGTCTATATTCAGGGCCTCCAGACCATATCCGGTGATCTTCATATCGATGTTCCCGTCCCCTTTGACCTGTGCAAAATCCCTGATCCTTCTCAGAAGTGCGTTGGCGATCCTGGGGGTACCCCTGCTCCTGGAGGCAATTTCTTCTGCAGCATTGTCGTCGATACCCACTTTCAGGATCTTTGCCGACCGTTTTACAATCCCGGTCAGGATGTCCGCATCATAATACTCCAGCAGGGAGGTGATCCCGAACCTTGCCCTGAGTGGTCCCGTCAGCAAACCCGACCGGGTGGTTGCGCCGATGAGCGTAAAAGGTTGCAGGGACAGCTGCACCGATCGTGCAGAGGGCCCTTTATCAATCATGATATCAATGGTGTAGTCCTCCATGGCTGAATAGAGGTACTCTTCCACAACCGGTGAAAGCCTGTGGATCTCATCGATAAACAGAACATCCCCCTCCTCCAGTCCCGTCAGCAGTCCGGCCAGGTCTCCGGGCTTATCCAGCACCGGTCCAGATGAGATCTTGATCCCCACATCCATCTCATTTGCTATGATGTAGGCCAGTGTGGTCTTTCCCAGTCCGGGTGGTCCGTGCAACAATACATGATCAAGCGCCTCATCCCTCAGTTTTGCCGCTTCCACAAAAACCTTCAGGTTCGCCACGATTTTTTTCTGTCCCTCGAAATCCTGAAACCGCTGTGGCCGGAGTTTGGCATCCATTTCCAGATCACGATCCGATAACTGCTTTTCCCTGAACTCAAAATCTTCGATCATAGCTCCTGTTTAACGGATCAACGTAACATCGCTCTCTGGCAGCCTGATCCTTACCCCGTTAATTCGTTGCTCCACATTGTTCCTGTATGTGATGGTCATGACCAGGTTTCCTTCCTCATCATATTTCTTCCAGTTTTTTTCCCGGATCCCCATTTCATAATACTGTTCTTCCTTCAATGCGCCCGAAGGATAATAGTATTTGTGTTTCTTATCCGGATTCCCCCGTGAATAATATCCTTCATACTGAAGGGTTCCGTCACTGTAATAATACTTCCATTCTCCTTCCCTGAGCCCGATGATATAATTGCCCCTTTCTGTATGGTCACCCACCTGGTAGAGCCATTCACCGTCCTTTTCCCCGTTGATATACTGGCCCTTTGAAAGAATGTTGCCCACCTGGTCATATTCCACAAACGCACCATCTTCCCGGCCGTTCAGATACCGCTCTTCCCTCCATACATTCCCGTTGGGATAGTACCAGGTCCAGTCTCCGTGGAACCTGCCCCTTTCAAACCTGCCTTTCTGTTCGATACCTCCCGACCGGTAATAATACGTCCATGTACCGGAACGCTGGTTATTCAGGTAGGCACCCTTCGCCCTTACCTCTCCCGTAGTGTAGAAGTCTGTCCAGGCACCTGTCCTGTTTCCCTGTACATCGATGATCCCTTCCGATATCTTCTGACCGTTTTCATTGTACAGATAGGCATTGACTACGGTTCCGGTGGTGTCATAGAACCTGTGAATCCCCACGGGTACCCCCTCCCGGTATCCTCCCTGAAACACAAGCCTTCCCTGCTCGTCAAAAGTATTCTTCATATCCAGCAGCTCACGGATATCTTCATCGATCTCCTCCACGATCTTTCCCCTCTCATACCTCATCGCCACCACCAATTCACCATCACCGTCGTACTCCCTGTAATACCCGTGCAGCTGATCATCCAGATAGTTTTCCTCCTTTTTGATCCTGCCGCTGTTGTCGTATTCCCTGAACGTTCCCTGCTTTCTTCCCTGTGAATCCCTGCGGTTGATCCTTTCCCTGTTCACCAGGTAGTTTTCATTATAATCCATCACCGTGATCAGGGTACTGTCCCTGGAATACTCCCTGGCCAGTCCGTGTTTTTTTCCGTTTTTATAGTAAACGATCTGTCTCAGTTCCCCCGTCGGATAGTAGTAATAGGAATTTCCTTCCCTCCTTCCGTTCACATAAAGTTCCTTTTCGATCACTGTTGCCCTGCCTGGTCTTAACGGATTCTCATAACTGTATGTCACCGAATAACCACTTTTCTCACCCAGCGCATAATCGATCCGCTGGACAAGCTCGCCTGCCTGGTTATAAAAATTCCAGGTGCTGTCGAGCAGGAAATTCGTTCTTTTTCCTTCCGATTTGATGATACCGGTGACATAGTATGTCCGCCAGTATCCGTCAGGTTTTCCGTTCCTCATGATCCCTTCACTGGAAACCTGTCCGTTGGGATAGAAAAACTGCACGAATCCGTCCTCGACCGCCTGTTCCTGTCCCCCTGCATTCAATGCAATCATCAGCAATAAAACGATCCCTCTGTTCCTCACTATAGTTTTAATTTTTCAGATATCTCCAGCATCCTTATGATCGGTTTCCTGGCTTTCCGCATGATTTCAGCATCTAAAGTTATCTCAGGCAGCTCATACTTCAAAGTATTATAAATCTTTTTCATGGTTATCAGTTTCATGAACCTGCAGTTGCTGCATGCACAGGTGGAATCTTCGGGTGGTGCCGGAATAAACGTCTTCTGCGGATTCTCTTTCCTCATCTGATGAAGGATGCCCGATTCGGTGGCCACGATATACTTGCTTGATTCATCCTTCAAGACAAATTTCAGCAGCTGGCTCGTTGAACCCACATGATCGGCCGCGATCAATACAGGCTTCTCACATTCAGGATGGGCAATGATCTTTGCATCAGGATGTTCCCTCTTCAGTTCAAGCATCCTTTCCAGGCTGAATTCCTCGTGCACATGACAGGCACCGTCCCATATAACCATCTCCCGGCCCGTCATGCGCTGGATATAATTTCCCAGGTTCCTGTCGGGTGCAAAAATAATCTTTTCTCCCTCAGGAAGGCTTCTGATAATCTCCAGAGCATTTCCCGATGTACAGGCGATATCTGTCATTGCTTTGATCTCGGCCGTCGTGTTTACATAGGTAATGACCGTATGTTCGGGATATTGCCCGATGAATTCCCGGAACTGATCAGGCGGACAGGATTCGGCCAGGGAACATCCTGCGGACAGGTCGGGGATCAGCACCTTCTTCTCAGGGGCAAGGATCTTTGCCGTCTCCGCCATGAAATGAACCCCTGCAAAGACGATGATATCAGCACCGGTGGCCGCAGCCTGCCTGGATAATCCGAGGCTGTCCCCCACATAGTCTGCAATGTCCTGGATTTCTCCCTCCTGATAATAATGGGAAAGGATGATGGCGTTCTTTTCCCTTCTCATTTTTGCAATCTCTGAAACCAGATCCAGGGATGGATCAACATCCGCTTCAATGTATCCTTTTTCTCCGATATTCATTTTATCAACAACATTCATATTATATAAAACAAAGTAATATATAAATAAATTTTTCTATGATGATATTATCCGGTTTAAACTGTTTTTAACTACAGGACATAATTTTTGGTAATTTCGATTTTCAATGTAAAAGCACATGCTATTAACAGACGCAGGAAGTGTTATTGACTGAAAACAGGACCGTTAGTTATCCATTCAACAGCTGTTCATAACATACAAAACTCAAAAAATCATCAAAAGTTCCAGTCAGGTACCTGTGAATATTCTGTGTATGTTTCATGATAGAAAAGGAGTAGCCAAAGCAGGACCCGGAAATAAGGGGGAGTACGAACCAGGAAAAGGGGATATTAAAATGAATCAACAACAATTCACAGGTTCCTTTGTTAAAAAAATATATTCTGTAATATTGTACTTCACCAACAATCGATTGATCCTTCTTGCAGATTGAACAATGAGAAAAAAGATCGCCATCGCCTCTGACCACGCAGGTTACAGAATGAAATTATCCATCATAGAATTTCTGGAGAAAAAAGGTTATGAAATTACAGATCTGGGTACAGATTCTCCAAAGGATGTGGATTATCCGGATTTTGGCCATCCCCTTGCCCTGGCCGTGGAAAACGGAGAAGCGGAAGCGGGAATCTCTCTGTGCGGAAGCGGGAACGGGATCAATATGGTCACGAACAAACACCAGAAGATCAGAGGTGCGCTTTGCTGGAATGTGGAAATTTCAAAGCTCGCCAGAAAACACAACGACGCAAATATCTGTTCACTTCCCGCCAGGTTCATTGACACCAGGCAGGCCAGGGAGATCGTAATTGCGTTCCTTGAAACGGAATATGAAGGAGGAAGGCACGAGAAAAGACTGGAAAAAATCCCATATAAAAAAGAATAAATGTTGTCCAATACGAGCAAATACGCCATCCGGGCAGTGATCTATCTCGCATTGTATGCCTCAGATAAAAAAAAGATCGGGATCAGGGAGATTTCCGGGGGACTGGGCATTCCGACCCCGTTTCTGGGAAAGATCCTGCAGATGCTCGCAAAACACCAGATCCTTGATTCCGTAAAAGGGCCTCATGGAGGATTCAGTCTGAAAAAACCGGCCATAGATATCTCACTGATGGAAATTGTGGAAATTATCGACGGAACTGATATTTTCGATACATGCGTGATCCGGACCACAAAATGCAGCGAAGAAGCACTATGCAGCCTTCACCACAGACTGGCCCCGCTCAGGAAAGAGATTAAAGCAATCTTTAGGACAGAGACCATTGCGGATCTTGTCGCGGAGTTCCGGTCGGGACGGGAGAAGATCAGGATCTGACCATCCTGAGGAGGCGGAAAGCAAGATAACCACTGAGCAATCCGCATGCGTTGGCAAGCAGATCTAACCACTCGGCCGACCGGGTGGAAACGACCGTGGCCTGCAATAACTCAATGATGATGCTGAGAGAAAAAATACCCAGAAGAAGGAGGAAATGGAAGCGGAAACAGGAAGGTTTGCAATGGCTTTCGAGCAAAGCCACAAAACCAAGAAGGGCATACATACCGAAGTGGCCGATCTTGTCCAGGGCGGGAATGGAAAACAGGGATGAATCGGGCATGCTGTTCCCGGGAATCAGGCTCAGCAGCGCAATGACAATGGCCACAAGGATGGAAAATTTATAACGGATCAGCAGGTTCAGCATCATGGGCCATAAAGTAAGTCAAAATCTGTGATGTAAACAGGATGACAGGGTAAAAAAATCCCTGATGAAAGCTGTGAGGGGAAATGGCGGGCGTGTATATCCATATACCATTCTGCAAACAGGCATGCAGGTACTGTGATTTCTTCTTTACGGTAAGTACGGGCTTTAAAAAACAATTCGTGGATTGTCTGCTCGGTGAGATCCGTTTGCGGGCAGGCGAATTTGAAAGCCGGGCAGCGGATACCCTGTACCTGGGTGGCGGCACCCCGTCATTGCTGACTGAAGAAGAGCTCGACAGGATCCTTGATGAACTCCACAGGCATGTTGCGATCCGGGAAGATGCAGAACAGACAATCGAATGCAATCCGGACGATATGGACCGGGAATTCCTGGAACGACTCAGAAAAAGAGGATTCAACCGGATCAGCATCGGGGTCCAGTCCTTCAGGGAAGAAGATCTGCAGCTCATGAGAAGGTCACACACCGCCGGAAGGGGAAAGGAAGCGGTGAGCGAAGCTGCCGGGGCAGGTTTCGAAAACATCACCATTGATTTGATCTACGGATTACCCGGACAGACCCTCCTCCAGTGGGAGGAAAATCTTTCCAGGGCTCTCAGCCTGCCCATATCCCACCTCTCGGCATATCATCTGACATATGAACCGGGAACGGTGTTCGACCACTGGCGGAAAAAAGGTCGATTGATCCCTTTGCAGGATGAAGAAAGCGAACAGATGTTCCTACTGCTGAGGGAAAAATTGGAACAAAACGGATTTGAACACTATGAGATTTCAAACTTCGCACGGGCAGGAAAGATGTCCGCCCACAACCTGATATACTGGACCGGAAAGCCCTATGTGGGATTCGGTCCTTCCGCCCATTCATTTAACGGGGAAACACGCAGCTGGAATGTATCATCCATGAAAAAGTACCTGGAAGGGATCCCGGGCGGGACGACCGTAAGGGAGGAGGAACATCTGAAACCGGACCAGCAATATCATGATTATCTGATCACCAGCCTCCGGACAAAGTGGGGTGCGGATCCTGAATACATCCGTGAAAAGTTCGGAAGAGACAGGCATGATTTCTTTCTAAAGGGAGCGGAAAAGTTCCTGCGGGAAGGCACCATGGTGATCAGGGACGGAAAAGTGGCGATCAGACAGGACAAGTGGCTGATCGCCGATTATATCCTCAGGGGGTTGTTCATTCTCATTCAAGAATGAATTCTGCGGTACCGATGGATTTACCGTTCACATAAAGCTCCACGCGGTGTGTACCGGGAACGATCTCTCCGTCGTTGGTCCAGAAGATGGAAACAGGAAGATCAGTATTCTCATAAAATACAGTCCGGGATGCGGTGGCGGGAATCATTTCGCCGGCCACCTCAACCATTTCCATATCGGGAGATCCGAGAACCACTTCATCGGGTCTGATGATCCTCAGATAAATGGTTGTTTCTCCGGCAGGGGCCACCTTGTTGGCACGCAGCACAAAATCCACCCGAACCTTTTCTGCAGACCGGACCCTACGGACTTCCCTGTCCCGTTTGTTCATCAGGACCAGGTTGATCTCCGTGGCCTGAAGGGTGGTGGCAAGGTCCTTGATCTCCTCCAGCTGGTCTTTATCCTGCTGAAGCCTTTCTTTTTCAGTGGTCAGCTGCCGTTCCACATTCCTGAGCTGCTTGTTCTCGGCCATGAGTTCCTGGTTCTTCAGATTCAGCGAATCGATCTGGACGATGTAGCTGCGCAGCACCGAACGCAACGTTTCCATCTCACGGCGGTACATTTTTATCTTGTAAGCATCATCTGCCTGGATGGCGATCAGTTTTTCGATTTTATCCTGCTGCAGCTTCATTTCCTTCTGAATCTGCACATTGTCCGTTTCCAGTGAATCGTACCGGTAGTAAATGTTTCTGAGTTCTCCCTCAAGGGAGTCCCTTTCAGTCCTGAAATATGCGGTCTTTTCAGCCAGATCCCGAGACACAAGATTCAGGTTTTTTCTTGTATCCAGCAGCATGTAGACGGACACCCCGAGGACGACCACAAGCAATCCCAAAATCCCGTAAAGGACGCCGGTCCTTGATTTATTTTCAGTCATTGTTTCATTGGTTACGTGGTACAAAGATAAAAATTAACGTTCATGTTTTTAGGTAACTTCATCAATGGTAATAATATTGTTCACAATGGCATAAACGGTCAGTCCAGAAACAGATTTAATGCCGAGTTTGTGGATGATGTTCTTTCGATGGGTGATAATGGTGTGGGTGGAAAGGAACAGTTTGTCTGCGATTTGTTTGTTGGTGAGACCCATGGAGACAAGCCTGACAATCGTTCTTTCCCGTTCGGTGAGCGTGGAGTGGGGCTCTTCCCTGTGATTTCTGAAATACGGATTCAGCAATTCATTGATTTTGGACTTGATTTCCTGTTTTCCGTCGGCAAGGTAGATGATTTCTTTGAACTTTCCTGCTCCCTCCGGCCGGACCGGGTTTATTTTCAGCAGGATGGTCCTTTCCAGCAGGCCGGGCTCTTCAATGAACAGTTCCGTGGCTTTCTCGAAAAGGGTATCACAGATCAGCAGGAAATCCACCGCATGGTTTTTCAGGTAATGGGCCAGCAGATCAACGGTTCCGAACTCCCTGACCACAGAGGCCCCCGGGATCCGTTGCAGTACGGCCGCCACTCCTTTACGCAGAAGGTAGGCTTCAATGCAAAGTATGAAGTTTACCCGTTTCATCCGGCCTCAGATTTCCGGAGCAGATGCTGTTCCAGCTCGGCAACCCGCGGAACGAGCACTTTATCCTCCATGTGCGCGTGATCGATCAGGTCCCTGACAAGGTCCGACAGATCGGTCAGTACCTGGTGGCACAGATCAAAATCCTCGAATGGAGGAAGGTATTTGATGATCAGCCTGGACAGATTCTCAAGGCTGGTTTCGAGACGGTCATGTTCCCTGGCAAAATCGCGGATGGTATAACCCCGCAATCTCTTCATAAACTCTCCGTCCGGTTTCTCTTTCTGGAACTGTTTTTCAAGCTCCAGAATATACGGAAGCACGATTTGATCTTCCCTGGAGATATGCTCAAGGAATTCCATTCTGTAATCATTGAAAAAACCGGAGACCAGTCCCCGTTCCTTTTCCAACAGCGAGGACCCGTCCAGAAGCTGATGGATCTTGCGTTCAATTTTGGGAATGGCCACCTCAAGGTAATAATGGTGCGTACTGGTCAGATACGCCACCAGGTCGCCCAGGGGGAACAGGGAAAGATCCGTTTGCGGGATGTAGTCATCATCCAGGTATGCATTGGAGATTTCCGTAAAAAAATCAGTTGTTACATTGTTGAGCCGGCAGACTTCCTCCACGCTTTTTTCGCCAAACCCGAGCCTGATGTTGAAACGGGGCAGCAGCGGCAGGAGTCTGTGGTGTTCAAGTACCGCCTGGCACATGGGCATGTTCCTGCTGATCATATCTCAATGTTTCCTGTTTTTCATTTCTTCTGTGGAAATTCCGTATTGTTCTCCGGATTCCAGGTTTCCCAGGGGTTCCACATGGACCATGATGTCGTAGATGTTCTTCATGCTTGACTTGATGCTTTTTTCAACATTTTCCGCTATGCGATGAGCCTGACTGACTGTAAGATCCGGATCCACTTCGATATCAAGATTGACCAAATACAAATTCCCGATCTTGCGGGCGCGGACCCTGTGCGGATTTGAAGCACCCCGGACTTTATGAACTGCGTCGAAAAGCTCATGATACACCTGGGGATCATCAATTCCGTCCATCAGTTCGATGTTGGACTTCATGAATATCCTGAATGCACTGTACATGATGAATCCGCTGATGATCGACGCAATGATCAGGTCGATCACCGGCAAATTGAAGATCACCGTACAGAGAAGGCTGAACAGGACGCTCGACGAGATAAAAATGTCATTCCGCATATTTTTCGCCCCTGTAATCAACATCAGGCTATCAATTTTTTTACCGGTACGGTAAAGGAAAAAAGCCAGAATTATTTTGAATGCAATGGAAATGACTGTCACATAAATCGCAAAGACAGAAGGAACATCGGAGGAGGCTCCCGTGATCATCCTGGCAACAGTCGTATAAGCTAGCTGTGCCCCGGCGAAGAAAATAATGAGGGACAGGATACGCGTGGCGATCGTTTCCGCTTTCGTGTATCCGTAAGGAAATCTGATATTGGGAGGTCTGGATATGAGCCTGGCCGCCACAAGGATCACTATGAATGCTGCGATATCCGTTGCCGAATCAACACCATCGGCCAGAACTGCATAACTGCCCGCAACAAAACCGACGGTGAGTTTCAGGACGGCCAGCGCGGCGTTCCCGGTAATGGCCCACCATGAGGCCCTGATGATTGTTTTGTTGTTCTCCATCTATGGTTCTCATGTGTGGATCAGTCCGGGATCATGATCCGACCGGTACTCGAACTGCAGGGTCACATGGTGGATGTGAAATTCCTGGTGCATCATGTTTTCGATCTTCTGCCGTGTGTGTTTCACTTCACTGAGCTTCAGATCGGCGTTCAGCTCCACGTGGGCTTCCAGATGCACCTGGCGCTCGTTCATGTTCCAGGCATGCAGGTGGTGGATGTTGCTTACCTCCGGCAGTTGTTCCACGGCCTTTTTCACCAGGGCGAGGTTCAGGCTGGAAGGGGTGGACTGCATCAGGATGTTCACAGATTCCTTCAGAATGACAAATGCCGCACGGATGATATAAAGGCAGATCAGAAAGGTAATCAGGGGATCGATCCAGTAGGTTTCGAACAACTGGATCAGGATACCGCCGATAATCACCACCACCGACGAAAGACTGTCACCGATCAGGTGTACATAGGCCGCCCTGACATTGAGGCTTTTGCCGGAGTCCTTTCGCAGGATCACCACCGCCAGGATATTGGCCAGCAGTCCGATCATACCCACCACAAGCATGATCATGGATTTGATGGGCTCCGGATCCTTCCAGCGCAGATAGGCCTCCTTCAGCAGGTAAATGCTCATGACAACCAGGATCACCGCATTGAGAAGTGCGGCCAGGATCTCGATCCGCTTGTAACCGAAAGTCTTCCTGGAATTCGCTTCCCTCTTCCCGATCAGGATGGCCAGGTAGGCAATGAAGGTGGCAAAGGTGTCACTCAGGTTGTGCAGCGCATCGGAAAGCAGGGCCAGGCTGTTCGAAAGAATCCCGCCAGCAAATTCCGCCACGGTGATCACGAAGTTCAGCAGGGTGGCAACAAGCAGGTTCTTCTCATTCACCGGTTGGTGGTGCCTGGAAGTTCTGTGCCTGCGGCTGTGGTTCTTTTCATTCATATCATATGAAAAGCAGTAAACTCAGCGCCATGACCCCCATTCCGGCCAGGAAACCGTAGACGGAATGATGATGCAGTCCGTATTCTCTTGCGGTGGGCAACAGTTCATCAATGGAGATAAAAACCATAATGCCCGCCACGCCTGCAAAAAGAAAGCCGAACAATGCCGGACTCAGAAAAGGGACCAGGATGAAATAGGCCAGCAGTGCCCCGACCGGCTCCGCCAGTCCGGACAAAAAAGAGAGAATGAATCCTTTTCTTTTGCTGCCTGTGCCGTAGGAGATTGGAACCGAAACAGCAATCCCCTCAGGGATGTTATGAATGGCGATGGCCGCCGCAATGGGGATGGCAATGGATGTATCGGACATGCCGGCAATAAACGTGGCGATGCCTTCTGGAAAATTATGGATGGCAATGGCCATGGCTGTAAAAAGGCCCATTCGTACGAGCTTCGGATCTTTTTTTTCATTTCTCAGCACATCTTCCACCCTCCTGATCTCGTGGGGGTTTTCGGGAGAGGGAATCAGCTTGTCGATCACGGCAATGACCAGGATGCCCGCAAAAAATGCCAGGACGGTGTACCAGGCGGCGATCTTTTCACCCTGCTGCATTCCCAGTTTGGAAGCATATTCCACCACCAGGGATTCCCTTGCCTTTTGCAGGATCTCCACAAATGAGACATACACCATCACCCCGGCCGAGAATCCCAGGCTCAGGGACAGAAAACGGGTATTGGTGCCCCGGGCAAAAAAAGCGAGTGCACTGCCGATCCCTGTGGACATTCCTGCAAAGAGGGTCAGCCCGAAAGCCAGCCAGAAATTGCCGTTTTCCATGGGAATTACTTCTTTGCTTTTTTACCTGATTTTTTCTGCGTGATGGGGGTTTGGGAGAAATAGGCAGGACGCATTCCGGTCCAGACGATCATAACGATCCCCGCCACGATGAAAGGGAGACTGAGCAATTGTCCCATGTTGAACTTCATCCCGGCTTCAAAAGCAACCTGGTCATTCTTCACAAACTCGATAAAAAACCTGGCGGTGAAAAGAAGGATCATGAATACTCCGAAGATAAAACCATCACGGACCACCCTGTGCCTTTTTCGGTAAAAGATAAACAACACGATAAAGATCAGAATGTAACTGATTGCCTCATAGAGCTGGGTCGGATGCCT
The DNA here is from genome assembly GCA_040768485.1 of Bacteroidales bacterium. Classification (GTDB taxonomy): domain Bacteria; phylum Bacteroidota; class Bacteroidia; order Bacteroidales. Next base: position 184,506 of record JAXGMU010000001.1, on the reverse strand, counting down.
GGGAACCACAGGTAACAACTCGCCGGTATTTGGATCGTACAGTTTGTCGCGCACGAATTCAAATCCCCAGGGTAGACCGGTGGGCAATCCATAGATCTCTGAATTAAAAAGGTTTCCCAGCCTGATAAAGGCCCCGCCAAGGGCCACCACGATGACGATCCGGTCGATCAGCCAGAGAAAGGAGAGCTTATGTTTCCTGACATACAACCAGAGGGCAAGCAGGATCCCGATGGCTGCACCGTGGCTGGCCAGACCCCCTTTCCAGACTTTCAGGATCTCCACCGGGTTTTTCAGAAAATACTCTGGTTCGTAAAAGAAACAGTGCCCGAGCCGGGCCCCGATCACAGTACCCACGGCCACATAAATAAGCAGCTGGTCGAGCATTTCGGACGTAAGCCGCTCCGTTTTAAGGTATCTGGTAAAAACAATATATCCTGAAAGAAAAGCAGTGGCAAAGAGCAAGCCGTACCAGCGAATGCTCAGGCTGCCGATGCTGAATATTTCAGGATCCACATTCCAGGTGATGGCATTGATGATCATCTGTCCCAGGATTAGATTTCAAACAGGTTACAAATATAATAACATTCCCGGGTTTGTTCGGGATTTGGGACAGGATGCCCGGATGGAAGAAGATATCTTTGTATGTTTGCATAAAATTTAACCGGTGCGGTACGGCATTACCATCACACTCCTGGCAGCTTTCCTTCTTGGAAGGGAATGTGCCCAGCAGGGTTCACCCTCGGGGGGGCCCCGGGATGAAGATCCCCCGAAAGTGGTGTCCTGTGAACCGGCCAATTATTCCACCCGGTTCGGCAGCAAAAGGATCGAGATCACTTTCGATGAATTCATTGTGCTGGATAATGTGAACCAGGAACTGGTGGTTTCACCACCCATGAAAGAAAAACCGGAAGTAAGGCTGAGAAAGAAAACCCTCATTGTGGAAATTGCCGACACACTGAAGGAGAACACCACCTATACCTTCAACTTCGGAAGTGCCATCAAGGATTTGCATGAAGGGAACAAGCTGCTCAACTACGAATACGCATTTTCCACGGGGGATGTGCTTGATTCCCTCTCCGTGAGGGGCACCCTCCGCAATGCCGTGGACCTGTCCGTTCCCGATGAGCCCGTCACCATCATGCTGTATGACGACTTGCGGGATTCGGTTCCCCTGACGGACATCCCCCTGTATGTGGGGAGATCGGATGAGAAGGGAAACTTCAGCGTGAACAATCTGAGACCAGATCTCTACAAGGTGTTTGCACTGAAGGACGGGAATTACAACCTGTTGTACGATTTACCGACGGAAGTGATCGGTTTTCTGGACACAGCGCTCCGTGTGGATGCGGAATTTGCACGATCCATCCTGGAATCCTCAGGGATGCTTGATACGGTGGAAACGGATTCCCTGGTGCGGGACTCCATCACCACTGCACCACTTCCACCCGACCGGGATCTGACTGAAGAGGCGACAGGAGGGGCCGGGGCGGATACGACGGGATTGTCGGCCGATACGCTGGTACAGGCAGGCCCGGATCTGAATTCCATCTACATTGACCTGATGTTGTTCACGGAAGCATCAAAGATCCAGTATATTACAGATTCCAAGAGGGACGATCCCAGGCGGATGGAAATCACATTTTCCCTCCCGGTAACGGACAGTTTCAGTTACCGGCAGGTCCCGCATGCACGGGAAAACGAATCCTGGCTGCTGGAACACTTCAGCACGAACCGGGACACCCTTTCTTTGTGGATCAGGGATTCGACGGATTATAAGAAAGACACCCTTCTGATGCAGGTATTGTACACGGTCAGGGATACGGCCGGCAGGTTTGTCGCCGCCACGGACACCCTGCGTTTCGTTTACAGGAAAAAAAGGACGGGACGGGAAAGGGGAAAAGCACCTGAACCAGCAAAGGAAAAACTGGAGATTTCGACCATCCGCAACAGGGGCCAGCAGCACCTGAACAGCGATCTTGCACTGAATATAAATTTTCCCCCGACAGCGGTCAACGACTCACTGGTCAGCCTCTTTTACATCCCTGATTCAGTGGAAGTTTTAGAGTCTTTCAGGATCTTGCCGGACTCAATGTCGCTCACCCGGGCATGGATTTCGGCCAACTGGAGATCCGCTTCAAAATACAGACTTTTCATGCTGCCCGGGGCCATTTCGAACCTGTACAACCTTCCCCATGATACCCTGGATGTCTCTTTCACCACCCGGGACATCGAATATTACGGACAGATCAACCTGAACCTGGACAGTGTCCGGAACCGGGTGATCATCCAGCTGATGAACAGGGAGCAGGTCCAACGCACCCGGGTGGTTGAATCGGATGGGACGGTGGTCTTCAGTTACCTGACGCCCCAGGAATACACCATCAAATTCATTCATGACCTGAACGGGAACGGGAAATGGGATACAGGCGACTACCTGAAGCACCTCCAACCCGAACCGGTAGAATTTCTGGGAACATCCATTACGGTCCGCTCCAACTGGGAGCATGAGGAGTCCATGCGCCTGGAGAAATAAATTAACGGCCAGCGTCCTGGTCGAGGTGTTTCCAGATCAGGGCAGCTGCTCCGAGCACGGCGATATTCCTGCTGAGCAGGGCCGAGGGGACGATATCGATCTTGTCCCGGTAAATGGGCAGCAGGTGCTCTTCCATGCTTCGCTTGGTGGGATTGATGATCCACTTGCCCGCCTTGGCCAGTCCCCCGAATAAAAAGATTTTTGATGGGCTGATGTGGGCCACAGAATCGGCCAGGCTGCGGCCCAGAAGAAATCCGGTTTTTTCAAAAGCCTTGATGGCAATGGGATCCCCCTTCTCGGCCAGCGTGGTGATCATTCTGGGACTGAGCCGGGAAAAGGTAATTTTCCTGAATTCGCTTTCTGTGGTTTCCTCGGAAAGGAGCTCGAAGACGGTGCGTTTGATGCCCGTGGCCGAAACATACGTTTCCAGGCAACCACGTTTGCCGCATCCACACTGGCGCCCGTTGTCCACGGCCCTGACATGTCCGAGTTCTCCCGCAAAACCGTCGCTTCCGTAAATGAGCTCCCCGTTGACCACCAGGCCGCTTCCCAGTCCGGTGCCCAGCGTGATCATGATGAAATGGTCGAGCCCTTTCGCTGCTCCGAACAACATTTCCCCCAGGGCTGCGGCATTGGCATCGTTTGTGAGCACGGCGGGGATACCGAATTCTTTTTCGACCAGTTTCACAAGTTCGATTTTGCCTTTCCAGACCAGGTTGGGCGGATATTCGATGGAACCGGTGTAATAATTCCCGTTGGGGGCCCCGATGCCGATCCCCCGGATGTCAAATCCGTCCTTTTTCCGGTCGGTATGGGCATCCAGATGCCGGTGAAGAGCGATGATGAAATCTTCGATGACTTTGTAATCCCTGGTGCTGATCTCATCCTCGAGATAGATTCTACCTGCTTGGTCCACAAGGCCATATTTTGTATATGTTCCCCCGATGTCGACCCCCAAAACCACATCCCTGTTCATAATAGCTGGTTGCTGGTTCATGTTCTAAAAGTAATAAATATCAGTTATTCAAGGTCTGGGAATCAACACATAATATTGCGCTTTATGGATGTTTATGTTAAATTCGCTGGGATAACAAATTCTTACGCGGATGAACAACTTCATTGTACCGGTCGATTTCTCAATCGATTCACTGAAAGGCCTGGACTGGGCGGTGATCTTTTCCAGGAAAAAACAGATCCACATACAGTTGGTGTATGTACTGACCAACAGCTCCAACTTTCAGCCCAGGGTGGTGGAACAGGAACACAAATATGCCCATGCCGAATTCAGCAAACTGATGCAGGAATATGAGCCCAAACTCGGGAACGATTCCAGGATCAGTTTCATCATCAAGAAAGGAAAGGTCTACAGGGAGGTGGTGAACCAGGTGAATTCCTACAGTGACGCGGTGGTTTCGGCATCCACACATGGCGCATCAGGATTTGAAGAACTTTTCGTGGGCAGCAATGCCCTGAAAATCATGTCGGCCACCGAAAAACCGGTCTTCACCCTGCGGCACTCCCCCGTACCCTCGGGGGTGAAAAAGATCGTTGTACCGATCAAGCTTCACGTGGATACAAGACAAAAGGCTCCCATCGCGGGCGATCTTGCAGAACTATTCGGAGCGGAGCTGCACGTGGTTGCCGTCTCGACCACAGAGAACAAACGTGATCTTTCACGCCTGGAATCATACGCGAAACAGGTGGCGAATTACTACAAGGCAAGGAAACTGAAATGGGTGACCAAAACCATCGTGGGAGATCACCTTCCCACCATCACCTGCAACTATGCCGACGCGGTGAACGCGGACATGATCGTGGTCATGTCCAGTTCCATCGACAAATGGAATGTATTCCTTGGAAGTTTTGCCCAGCAGATGGTCAGCAAATCCACCGTCCCGCTGCTGAGCATCACTCCGAAAGAAAAGCATATTCCTTCGGGTTTCAGTGCCACCGGCGGATAACCGGACAGCTGTTCCGGCAGTGAAGAAATGAATGCGGTCGTGGTTGTGGCCGGCGGAGAGGGCCGGCGAATGAAAAGCGATATTCCCAAACAGTATCTGGATCTGGCCGGGAAACCCCTGATCATCCACACACTGGAACGATTCAGGAGGTTTGATCACCGGATCAGGATTGTACTCGTGATGGCGGCGACACACCGTCATTTCTGGGATGTGATCTCCCTGTCGTATGACCTGGGTCCGCATATCTCGGTTGCACCCGGAGGGAAAAGCAGGTATGAATCTGTAAAGAACGGATTGGATCACATCGGACCGGATTGTATTGTGGGGATCCATGATGCCGTAAGGCCATTCGTGAGTCTTGCCACCATTGAGCGGTGTTACACAGCCGCTGCGAGGGAGGGAAGCGGGATCCCCGTGATCGGAATGGACGAATCGGTCCGGATGGTGGATGCCCGGCAGAGGTCCACCCACCTGGAAAGGTCCGGACTGAGACGGGTACAGACACCACAGGTCTTCAGGTCGGGAATGATCAAAAAAGCCTACCTGCAGCCATACCGATCCTCATTTACCGACGATGCTTCCGTCTTTGAGTCCGCTTTTGAAAAAGTCACCCTGGTGGAGGGAAATCCCGAGAACATCAAGATCACCACTCCGCTGGACATGCAGCTTGCCGCCCTGCTTCTTGGAAAGGAGCAGCTTTAAATTATTTATTACCTTGCATTTCTGAGCAGGTTATTTATGGCAGGGAACCCCAGGATAATTATATCCATTCTCCTGATCTGTCGATCGCTGGCAGCGATTCCGCAGGATTTGCCCGTGCTGTCCGATGACAAACTGATCATCCAGGATATCTTCATCACGGGAAACAACGTCACCCGGGAACCGGTAATTTTGAGAGAACTGGTATTCGGCATCGGTGATACGATACGGAAAATGGAGCTCCTGCCGGCTTTTCAGCGGAGCAGGGAGAACCTGCTCAATATTTCGCTGTTCAATTTTGTGCATTTTGATGCCGAACACCTGCCCGGGAACCGCATCCGGGTATTGATAAACGTCACCGAAAGGTGGTACATCTGGCCAGTCCCCATTCTGGAATACGCAGAGCGTAATTTCAGTTCATTCGTCCAGCACAGGGAGTGGGACAAGATCAACTACGGGTTGTGGCTGAAGTGGAACAACTTCAGGGGAAGGAGGGAGTTGCTTACGGGCAAGCTCAGGCTGGGTTACGTGGAAGAGTACGCCCTTTCCTACCTCATCCCCAACATGGGCAAAAGACAGCAGCACGGATTTTCCATGGGATTCAACATGAACCAGCAGAATGAGATTTTCATCAGTACGGTCAACAACAAACCCCTGGAGTATGAACCGAAGTCCAGACCGGCCATGGTGCGCCTCAATGCGTTCATGAATTATACCTACCGGAGAAAACTGTACACCACCCATTCACTACGGTTCGAGTATTTTGATTACGAGGTCTCCGATTCAGTGGCGGTGATCAATCCGAACTACCTGGGCGGGGGTAACACGAACATGGGTTTTTTCATGCTGACCTACAACTTCAATTATGACCTGAGGGATTCAAAAATATACCCGCTGGAAGGCTTTGCGGTCAGGCTCAGGGCCGAAAAAATGGGCCTGGGGATCATACCTGACTTCCCTTACCAGAACCTCCGCTTTACCGGGGTATTCCTGTTCCACCAGATGATCGCCCGCAGGATTTATTTTACAAATGCCACCAAGGCCAGGTATTCCATGGAAAAAATGTTACCCTACGCGCTGGGGAGGGGACTCGGCTACAGTGAATTCCTGAGCGGATACGAGGACTATGTGATGGACGGCACCGACTACTTCATCACCAAGTACATCCTCAAATTCCAGTTGGTCAAACCGACTACGAAGATCATTCCCCTCATTCCGCTGGAGCAATTCAACAAGGTACATTTTGCCATCTATGTCAACCTGCTGGCCGATGCGGGATATGTCCACAATGTCTTTCCCGATCCCACCAACAACATGGTCAACGACTGGCAGTTCTCCACAGGGATCGGCCTTGATTTTGTCACCTATTACGACCAGGTGCTGCGGGTGGATTATGTGATCAACAGGTATGGGAAGAGCGGGTTGTTTTTCCACATTGAAACGCCTTTCTCCAGGTGGTGAACACTGAAACGGAAACAGTATGAAGACATCCGGTCAATATGCCACGATCATCACGCTCCTGATCACATTGCTTGCAGCTGCGGCCGTCCTGCTGGGCATCCTGGCGGATTTCAGGTACAAGTTTCTGGAATATGCGGTGCCTGCCGTTCCGGCCACAGTGGGAACGTTTCTGATCGTCCAATATTATTTCAGCCGGTTCGTCAAACAGAAGATCAATCCGATTTTCAAAGCCATCCGGAGCCATGCACTGGATGAACAGGAGCAAAGCCGCAAAGCCGGCAGGGAAGACATCGTGAAACAACTGGACAGGGAGGTACAGGTGTGGACCACGAACAAGACCGAAGAGATCAGGAAACTCAGACAGCTGGAGCGGTACCGAAAGGATTTCCTGGGGAATGTATCCCATGAACTGAAGACACCCATATTTAACATCCAGGGGTATATCCTGACACTCCTGGACGGGGGGATCAAGGATGATCATGTGAACCGGCTGTACCTGAAGCGTGCCGAGAAAAGCATCAACAGGCTGATCAACATCCTGGAGGACCTGGATGCCATCGGAAGGCTTGAATCGGGAGAGTTCAAACTGCAGATGGAGCGTTTCAACCTGGTGAAGGCGGTGGAGGAAGTGTTTGAGGACCATGAGATGCAGGCCAGGAAGCACCGCATCAGGCTGGGTTTTGACGGCAGCTACAGCAAGCCTGTGTTTGTGATGGGGGACAGAAAACGGATCATGGAAGCCATCGGCAACCTGATCAACAATTCCATCAAGTACGGGAAGCCGGGCGGCAGAACCACAGTCGGTTTTGTGGATACCGGGGAGAACATCCTGGTGGACATCACCGATAACGGGATCGGGATCGAGGAGGAGAACCTTCCCCGGATCTTTGAGAGGTTTTTCAGGGTGGATAAGAGCCGTTCGCGGGAGTCGGGGGGGACGGGACTGGGCCTTTCAATCGTGAAACATGTCATCCAGGCGCACAAGCAGACCATCACCGTGCGAAGCAAGACGGGCAAGGGGACCTCGTTCATCTTTTCAATGGACAAGGCCTAGGGCTCCTTCCAGTCGCCCTGCTCCTTCATCAGCCGGATCAGGGCGTCCAGCGCCTCTGTTTCAGGTATCCTTTTACGGACGGGGATTTTGCCCTTATAAAGGGTGATCCTGCCAGGACCCGCACCCACATACCCGTAATCGGCATCGGCCATTTCACCGGGACCGTTCACAATGCATCCCATCACCGCGATCTTCAGAGATGCCAGGTGGGAAGTGGCCGCCTTGACCTCCTTCAGCCGGGCCAGGATGTCAAACCGGGTTCTTCCGCAGGAAGGACATGCGATATAAGAAGTTCTGCTGATCCTGGCACCGGCAGCCTGCAGGATCGCAAGCACAGTTTCGTTGAGCGTGGATGGATCCATAAAGGGATTGTCCGCCCAGACCGCATCAATGGCCCCGTCAACCAGAAGTGCGCCCAGCTCTCCTGCGAGCTTGATGGTGAATATTGCGGGATCGCGCTCCGCTATTCTTGTCCTGTACAGGATGGGTGTGCGGCGATCCTGTTTGCAAAAAACCGAAAGGAGCTGTTTCACCTCCGGGATGGTAAGGGAACCCCGCTCCAGCATCAAAATTTTCCTGCCGTCTGACAGCCGTGCCGGCTCCTGTTGCCACAGCTCGTATGTAACCACCAGGGATGCAATCCGGTCAGGGGTCAGGTCCGATTCTTTCTCCGGGGGGACGGGACTGACGATCCTGGTCTTCTTCCCGCCGCCGATGCCGGCAACGGGAACAGACCTTCGGCGTTCGAAACAGAAAGGGTCCCAGGGATGTCCGCTGAAAGGATCACAGGGTAGATGGTCCGGTTTCGGAAAATACCTGACAATATCGGCGGCCACAGGCATTTCATCTTCCGGGGGACCGGTCAGTGAAACGCGGACTGTATCACCCATGCCTTCCAGCAGAAGGGGAGCGATGCCCACGGCCGACAGGATCATTCCTTCCGCTCCCTCGCCGGCCTCGGTCACTCCCAGGTGAAGGGGGTAGTCCATTCCTTCCTCGGTCATCCGGTGCACCAGCAGGCGGACCGACTGGACCATGATGCGCGGGTTGCTGGATTTCAGAGAGACCACCACTTTTTCAAAGGATTGTTTCTGACAGATCCTCAGAAACCGGAGGGCCGATTCGGCCATGCCGGCAGGGGTGTCCCCGAACTCAGTCAGGATGGAATCACTCAGGGAGCCGTGATTCACCCCGATGCGGATGGCGGTTCCGTGCTTCCTGCAGGTGTTGATCAGACGGGTGAGCAGCTGATCGGGGGACTGGTCTTTCAGGTAATTGCCGGGATTGATCCGGATTTTTTCAACCACCCGGGCGGCCTCCGGTGCCAGGGCGGGTTTAAAATGGATATCGGCCACAAGCGGGGTGCGGCATCCGAGGGCGCGCAGCGCGGTTCTGACCTTTTCAAGGCTTTGTATCTCTTTAATTCCCTGGGTGGTCAGCCGCACCAGCTCTGCACCGGCCGCGACCATCCTGCTGCACTGTTCCACCGTGGCCCGGATATCATTTGTATCGGTATTGGTCATGGACTGGATCCGGACCGGAAAGGTTCCTCCCAGCGGAAGATCTCCCACGGTGATGGTTCGTGAACGGTAGGGCTCAGGCATCTTTGGAAAATTCCCAGTCAGTTCCTTCCTTCCTGTCCATGATGACCACTCCCAGGTCGTTCAGTGCGGCGCGGATCCGGTCGGCCGCCTCAAAATCCTTTCTGTTTTTGGCCTCTGTCCGCAGCTGCAGGATCAGCTCGATGAGTTCCCCTGAGATCCCTTTTCCGGAATCGCCGGGGGAAATCATTTGCAGGCCCAGGATGGAAAAAAGCCAGGTATCATACAGCTCCTTCAGTTTTTTCAAATCTTCCTGCACCAGGCTCGCGCGGCCTTCCTGGATCTCATTGATCCATTTCACTCCCTCGAAGAGGTGGGAGATCAGGATCGGTGTGTTCAGATCATCGTTCATCGCTTCCCCGCACCGGCGGGACAGTTCGTCCACGTCAACGGAGGAATCCCTTCCGGCCGGCAGGGAACCGATCGCCGCCACAGCTTTCAGCAGGCGGAGCAATCCTTTTTCAGATGCCTGAAGCGCCTGGTTGGAGAAATCTAGGGTACTGCGGTAATGGGCCTGGAGGATGTAAAACTTGATGGTCATCGGTGCATGGGCCTGTTCCAGCAACCGGTGACTCCCTGTGAAAATCTCCTCCAGGGTGATGAAGTTGCCCAGGGACCGGCCCATCTTCTGACCGTTGATGGTGATCATGTTGTGATGCATCCAGAAGCGCACCGCAGGTTCTCCGAATCCGGCCACATTCTGTGCGATCTCGCATTCATGATGGGGAAAGAGCAGGTCCATCCCCCCGCCATGGATATCCAGAGGAATCCCCAGGTATTTGGTGCTCATGACCGAACATTCCAGGTGCCAGCCGGGATATCCCTCGCCCCAGCGGGAGGGCCACTTCATCAGGTGGGAAGCATCGGCTTTTTTCCAGAGCGCAAAATCGAGCGGATTATTCTTTTCGGATTGTCCATCCAGGGGCCTGGTATTGGCAAGCAGGTCATCCGTTTTTCTTCCCGAAAGCCGGCCGTAGGGATGGGATTCGCTGTACCTGGCCACGTCAAAATAGACCGAACCATTCTTTTCGTAGGCGTATCCTGCATCCAGTATCTTTTCAACGAGCTGCTGCTGCTCGATGATGTGTCCGCTTGCCATTGGTTCGATGCTGGGCGGGATCAGGTTCAGAAGGCGCATGTTATCATGGTACCGGTTCAGGTACCGCTGCACGACCTCCATGGGTTCAACCGATTCGAGCCGAGCCTTCTTGATGATCTTGTCCTCCCCTTCATCGGCATCATGCTCCAGGTGGCCCACATCGGTGATGTTCCGCACATATCTGACCCGGTAGCCGAGATGGGACAGGTAACGGTACAATACATCAAAAACAACCGCCTGCCGTGCATGACCCAGGTGCGCATCGCCGTAGACGGTCGGACCGCATGCGTACAGACCAACAAAAGGCGGGTTGGCAGGCTCAAATTGCTCTTTATTTCGGGAAAGGGTATTGTAAATGAAAAGTTTGTTGGTCATAACTCTGCAAAAATAGTAATTTTAGCATTTACCAGAAAGCAGCAAATATATGGGAAACAGCAGACAAAAAGGAAAAGAAAGATTTTCAGCCGAACAGGCTTCGGTGTTGATCATGGGCCTTCTCGGAAGGAATCCGAAGCAGATCTTCAATCACAAGCAGATTTCGAAGATGCTGTTCATCAACGATAAAAAAAGAAAAGCCGTCATCAGCGGGGCACTTGACGAACTGGTGCGGAAAAAGCAGCTTGAAGAGGTCGGACCGGGCCGCTACAGGCTGCTGAGCAGGGCAGGGTACAGGACGGGCACGCTGGACATGTCGCATCACGGGTATGCTTTCCTGGTGTCGGAGGACGAAGGGGAGGATGTGTTCATTGCCAGGAACGATCTGAACAAGGCGCTGGACGGGGACCTGGTCAAGGTGTTCGTGTATCCGAAAAGAAAACGGAGCGCCAGGGTGGAGGGTGAAGTGGTGGAGATCCTGGAAAGAGCAAGGGAAACATTTGTGGGCACGGTGGAGATCTCCAAGAATTACGCATTCCTCCTTCCCGATAACCGGAAAATGCCGGTGGATATCTTCATTCCCCTTGAGAAGCTGAACCGGGCCGAACACGGCCAGAAAGCCATTGCCAGGATCATTGACTGGCCGGACCATGTGAAAAATCCCTTCGGAGAGATTGTGGATGTCCTGGGTTATCCCGGAGAGAACGAAACGGAAATGCATTCCATCCTGGCCGAGTTCGAACTGCCGATCAGGTTTTCAAAGGAGGTGGAGGATGAAGCAGAGAGAATACCCGACGGGATCACGGAAAAAGAGATCAGCAACCGCAGGGATTTCAGAAAGATTCCCACTTTTACCATAGACCCCGAGGATGCCAAGGATTTCGATGATGCGCTTTCGATCAGACCAATGGATGGAAATTTGTGGGAAGTGGGGGTTCATATCGCCGACGTTTCATTTTATGTGCAGCCGAAATCCATCCTTGACAATGAAGCCTATGAAAGGGGCACTTCCGTGTACCTGGTGGACAGGGTGGTCCCCATGCTGCCGGAAAAACTTTCCAACGGCGTGTGTTCCCTTCAGCCCAACAAGGACAAACTCACCTTTTCAGCCGTCTTTCTGATGGATGACAGGGGAGGGGTGAAAGATGAATGGTTCGGCCGGACGGTGATCAATTCGGACAGGAGGTTCAATTATGAAGAGGCCCAGCAGATCATCGAAACCGGAGAGGGAGACATGAAGGAGCAGATGTTAAAGCTTTATGAGATCTCAAGGATCCTGCGGGAAACCCGTTATAAAAACGGCTCCATCAATTTCGAGCGGGATGAGGTGAAATTCCACCTGGACGAGGACGGCACCCCGACCGGGGTCTATTTCAAGGTGCAGAAGGAGTCCAACTGGCTCATCGAGGAGTTCATGCTGCTCGCAAACAGAAAGGTGGCCGAATATGCAAGCCGGGGAGGAAAATACAGGAAAGAGGTGGATCCGCAGGAAGAAAAAAGAGGCAAACTGAAAGGCAAGACGTTTGTCTACCGGATCCACGATGTGCCCGACGGGGAAAAAATGGCGTCCTTCAGCAGGTTCATCACGAAATTCGGCCATTCGCTTGATCCGCAGCAGCCGGTACGGCAGCTTTCCAAATCACTGAACGCCTTGCTGGACGCAGTACAGGGAAAAAAAGAACAGCATGTGGTGGAAATGATGGCCCTCCGGTCCATGGCCAAGGCGCGGTACTCCACGAAAAACATCGGGCATTACGGGCTATCCTTCAGGGATTATGCCCATTTCACTTCACCCATCCGCCGGTATCCGGACCTGATGGCACATCGCCTGCTGGCCCACTACCTGGCGCAGGGCGAGTCGAAAAATGCGGACAAATACGAAAAAAGGTGCATGCATGCATCCGAAATGGAGCGCAGGGCGGTGGACGCCGAAAGGGCCTCGGTCAAATACAAGCAGGTTGAGTTCATGCAGGATAAGATCGAAAAGGAATTTGACGGGGTGGTATCGGGCCTGACCGACTGGGGCATCTATGTGGAGATCGTGGATAATAAATGCGAGGGGATGGTTTCCATCAAGAGCATTTCGGATGATTATTATGAATTCGATGAAGAAGAATACAGGATCATCGGGCGTCATACGGGCCGGCAGTTCGAAATAGGGGACGCGGTGAGAATCGAGGTGGTCAATGCCAATCTTTCACGCAGGCAGCTGGATTACAAACTGGTGGAATCAGAACAGGAGCGTTAAAATCTCTGTAAAAAGTTGCCTTGCGCTGATTTACTCATTAAATTAGGGATGATTCGCAAATACTGATTTGCATGGTCGTTGTCAAGGAAGAAGTGCGGGCACAGATCGTGAAGGTGGCACGGAAGATCTTCACCCGGTATGGTTTCAGAAAAACCACCATGGAAGAAATTGCAGCTGCCGCACGGAAAGGCAAGAGCTCCATCTATTACTATTTTAAAAGCAAGGAGGAGATCTTCGAAGCGGTGGTTGAAAAGGAAGCCGAAGAGCTGAAAACGAAGCTGGACAGGACGCTCCATGCTGACATGAATCCCGTTGATAAGCTGAAAGCATATATCCTGTTCAGGCTGCACCACGTGCGAACGGTTGAGAATTTTTATGCGGCCCTGAATGAGGAATACCTCTCGCATATGGACTTCATCCTGGAGATCAGGAAAAAATTTGACCGCCAGGAGCTGGAGGTGGTCCGTGAGATCCTGAATGAAGGGATGCGTGAAGGGATTTTTCAGCTGAACAATCCGCTGATCGGAGCCATCGCCATCTCAACCATGATGAAAGGGCTGGAAGTACCGCTCCTGCTCAGCGATGAACACAAGGATGACCGGGGCGAGCTGCTGGATGACCTGGTCCGTGTCCTGCTTTACGGGATTATCAAACGTTAATCGGCAGCTGCTGCGCCGGGGACGTGCTCATCCATTCCGGCGGACTGTAGCATTTTGTGAAAGATCTCCGCGTGTTTGTAGATCCCGGTAAACCGGTCCGCGCCCGGACCGTAAGCAAACAGGGGGATGAGGGTGGCGGAATGACCCCCTGTGGAAAAAGTGATCACCACATCGTCGTAGTCGCTTCCCCCTCTTTCTCCCGGCCTGGCCGAAAGCGTGGCTCCGCCCGTTTCATGGTCGGCGGTAACCACCACCAGGGTGTTCCCGTCCTTTTCGGCAAAATCCAGTGCTACCCGGATGGCCTCCTCGAAGTCGCGCATCTCCGCCTGCAGGTAGGCTGCATCATTGTCATGTCCCGCCCAGTCAATCTGGGATCCTTCCACCATCAGGAAAAAATTCTTCCCTCCTGCTGAAAGGGATTCAATGGCCAGGGCGGTGGCATCGGGCAGGAAACTGCCCCTTCCTTCCAGCATGGTGGGCATCCCTGCATCGGCCAGCACGAATCCGTATTTCCGGCCCGCCTGCGGAGCGGCTCCGTCCAGTCCCACGGTGTCGATGATAAATCCTTTTTCCTCGGCTGTACGGAAGAGATCCGCACTGTCACGGCGCTGGTTGAAGAACCGTTTACCGCCCCCTGCAAAAAAATCAATGTTTGAATCCAGCAGCTGGGCGGCAATTTTCTCTTCCATGTTCCGGTGTTCCACATGGGCATAAAATGAGGCGGGAGTGGCATGGGTGACGGACGAGGTGGCCACCACCCCAGTGTTCCATCCCATTTCGGAAACCACTTCGGTGATGTTGCGGATCGCCGTCCTTGTGGTGTCCAGTCCGATGGCCCCGTTATAGGTTCTGGTTCCGGTGGCAAGTGCCGTTCCGCTGGCTGCCGAATCTGTGATTTTGTGTGTGGCGGAGGATGTATTGATCAGTCCGATGTGTTTGAACATGTCAAAAGGGGAAGGCTGCTCACCGAAATAGTAGCCGGTGGAAACGGCCGAAAGCCCCATCCCGTCACCGATCAGGAATATGATGCGGTCGGGGTGGTCCGGTGCTTTGTTTTTATCCGTGGCACCGGTACAGGCGACCAGTCCCGTCAGCAGGAAATAAATCAGAATTATCCGGGTCATTGTAAAAAAAAAATTTGGTTCTCTTGCTTCACATAACAAATAAAGCAAAAGTATGTTGAAGGGAGGTTTATTTTTCAGGTTAAATCTGTTCTTTCAGCCATTTGGGTCGGTCTGTGGTAATGGCGCCCACACCCAGTGCTTTCATTTTCCCTGCTGCTCCAGGTTCATTGACCGTCCAGCACCACACCTGCAAATCCGCTGCCCGGCACCGACTTACCAGCTTCCTGTTAATGGCCCTGTACCGCACATCCACCCCGTCCAGCCGGCCCTGAATGATCTCATCGAAGTGCCGGTTCACCCCCGACCGGAAAGTAGAAAGGAAATAACAGGGAACACCGGGGAAGAGGCTTTTGGCTGCCAGGATGGTTTCAAGATCAAAACAGATGAAGCTGATCCTGCCCGATTTCCATTGCTCCTCCACCACCTGCTGCAGGTGCGGAAGGATCTCGGGGCCGGTTTTGATCTCGATGACCAGCAAGCGATCTTCAGGAATGGTCTGCAGCACCTCTTCCAGCAGCGGGATCCCCTCCCCCTCATATTTCCTGAGGTTGCTCTCTTTCAGACGGATGGCCAGATTCCTGAGTACCTCCCAGCTGGTTTCCCGGATTACATGGTCCTCGCCGGTCAGTCTTGCGGTGGTATTGTCATGGAAGAGGATCACCTGCTGATCGGAAGTCAGCATCACATCACATTCGGCTGCATCGGCACCCAGTTCCCATGCAAGCCGGATGGAAGCCAGCGTGTTCTCAGGAGCCAGGTAGGAGGCCCCCCGGTGGGCCACAAACAGCATTTCATCGTCCGTCCTCCAGCCGGAATCATCCAGGTCCGGATCCCGGGCTTCCGGGAGATCGCCCGGGGCAAATTTCCATTGACGATCAATCAGCTCCCTATTTCGTCCTTCCTGGGAATGCAAGCTTACCTGAAACAGGCATACGGCGCTAAAGACTATTAAGACATTTTTGATCATGGGATCCTCTTTTATGTTCCGAATGAATTTACAATAATTTATCTGAACAGGGTGGTATATTTGTACATGATCTAAAATGATACCCATGAGCATTCATTTATTCAGGCGGATGAGAAAATTTCTCGGTACGACACTGATCGGTGGTGTGGTGGCACTGGCGCCGCTGACCCTGATCATCCTGCTTTTCCGGTGGATCATCAACCTGATCGGTAGGTCACTGACACCTTTTGTAGACCGGATGATCCAGGATCCCCATGCGGATCCCCTGATCATCCTGGCCCTCTATGTGATCACTTTTCTGGCGATCCTGCTTATTTTCTTTGTGATCGGACTGATCATCCGGACAAGAATGGCTGTGTTTCTGAACCGGGCTGAAGACAGGTACCTTGTGAAGATCCCGGGGTATAAAATTGCCAAGGAAACCGTTCAGCAGTTTTTCGGGAAGCACAAATCGTTCTTCAGGGAGGTGGTGCTGGTGGATATTTTCAGGACAGGGGTGCTGATGACCGGATTTATCACGGATGACCAGGGTGAGATGATCACCGTTTTCGTGCCCACGGGGCCCAATCCCACCTCGGGGAATATCTACCACCTGCCGAAAGACCAGGTACTGAGAACCCATGCTGCGGTGGATACGGGGATGAAATCGATTATCAGCTGCGGTGCGGGCTCGGGGAATATTTTCAGCGCCATCAGAGAAAACCCGCCCCTCTCCGGGGATTAACCGGCCGACCCGGTCCGTTCCTGCTCCGTTTCAGGAAGTTCGTCAGCCGGGTCATTTTCTTCACCGGCGGATTCGCGGTCCCCTTCCGGGGAGAGATGCCGGAAAAAACGTTTCTGGTTGAACAGGATCATGGCCACGGCGACCGTGATGCTTGCATCGGCAAGATTGAAGACCGGCCTGAAAAAAATAAATCCGGTCCCCTCCCTGATCCAGTCCGGATAATTGCCCCGGATGATGGGAAAATAAAACATATCGACCACCTTCCCCTGGAGCAGGGGGGCATACCCGCCTTCCGGGGGAAAGATCCTGGCTGCCCGTACCGGCGAAGAGCTGTCGAAAATGACCCCGTAAAAAACGGAATCGATGATATTCCCGAGGGCACCTGCCATGATCATGGAAAGCGAAACAATAAGCCCCGTATGGGCTTTCAGCCTGATCAGGTGCCTCAGGTAGAAACCGATGGCCACCACTGCACCGATCCTGAAGAGGGTCAGGATGATCTTCCCGGTGCTGCCGGGGAGGTTCAGGCCGAATGCCATCCCGTTGTTCTCCACGAAATGAATATAGGCCCAGTTACCCAGCAGGGGGATCTGCTGGTAAAGGGTCATATTCGTCTTGACCAGGATCTTCAACACCTGGTCGGCGACCAGGATGACCAGGATCACAAGTATGGATTTCCGGGTGGCTGACATATTCGATCGAAGGTTCTCTCCTGCCTGCCTTTTACTGTCTGGATTTTGCTTCAATGCTGAGGGTTGCATGCGGAACCGCACGCAAACGTTCCTTGGAGATCAGTTTCCCGGTCTCCCTGCATACCCCGTATGTTTTGTTCTCAATTCTGACGAGTGCAGCCTGCAGGTGCTGGATGAATTTGAGCTGTCTCTGCGCAAGGCGGCCCGCCTCCTCCTTGGACAGGGTGGCGGCACCCTCTTCAAGAACCTTGAAAGTCGGGGAAGTATCCTGTGTATCGTTACTTTCGCTCTGTGTAATGGCCGATTTCAACAATTCATAGTCTTCCTTGGCCTTCTCGAGCTTCTGCAGGATGATCTGCTTGAACTCCTGCAGCTCCGCATCCGAATATCTGTTCTTTTCAGCCATGATAAAATGTATTTGGTTTTGTTAAATATACAATATTTTGATGATTAAAAGGGATGTTTTCAGACACGCGTGACACGAATGTTGATATATACATCGTCGTCAATTTCAATACGTTTGCTGTGGTTATTCTCGATCCGGTCAGCAAGCGATATGGTGTCTGCCAGTGTCTGGGAACCAATGTATTTGCTGTGATTCTCAACAGCTTCGTTGATCAGATTGTGTTTCTCGATAAATACCCGGATCTTGTCGGTAACATCGAAGCCGCTTTCCTTCCTGATATTCTGGATCCTGTTGATCAGCTCCCTGGCCACGCCTTCCTGCCGGAGGGCTTCGGTGATGTGAATATCCAGTGCCACCGTGACGGTTCCTTCATTGGCCACCAGCCAGCCGGGAATGTCCTCCGAAACGATCTCCACATCATCCAGTGTGAGACGGACCTGCTGACCTTCGGCCGTAAGGAGATATTCACCCTGCTTTTCGAATTCCCCGATCGCCTCCTGGCTCATCTGTGCGATGGCCGGACCGATCGCCTTCATCAGCTTTCCGTAGCGCGGCCCCAGCGTCTTGAAATTCGGCTTGATCTTCTTTACGATGATCCCCGCTTCATCGGTAATGTATTCGATCTCTTTCACGTTCACTTCGTTCAGCAGGAGTGACCTGACCGATTCAACCTTCTGCCTGAAGGATTCATCAACGACGGGGACCATGATCTTGTTCAATGGTTGCCGCACCTTGATGTTCACCCTGCGCCTCAGTCCGAGGATCATGGAGGACAGCTTCTGTGCAATGTCCATCCGCGATTCCAGCGATTTGTCTATCAGTTCCACGCTGCTCAGGGGAAACCTTGTCAGGTGCACGGAGGCTTCCGGGAAGTGTCCCGAAATGCTGTTCAGGGACCTGAACAGTTTTTCCGTGTAGAAAGGAGCAATGGGGGAGGCGAGCATGGCCACGGTTTCCAGGCAGTGATGGAGGGTCTGGTAGGCAGCCAGCTTGTCACGGTCGAAATCACCTCCCCAGAAACGTTTCCGGTTGAGACGGACATACCAGTTGCTCAGGTTTTCGATGACGAATTCCTGGATCATCCGGGCAGCCCGCGTGGGTTCATAGTTTTCGTATTCCCCGGTCACGTCCCTCACAAGCGAATTGAGCAGGGAAATGATCCACCGGTCGATCTCGGGCCGCTCTGCAACGGGGACCTCCTCCTCCCGGCCGGTGAAGTGGTCCACGTTTGCATAGAGGGCAAAAAATGAATAGGTATTGTACAGCGTTCCGAAGAATTTTCGCTTCACCTCGTCCACTCCCGAGATATCGAATTTCAGGTTATCCCAGGGCTGGGCATTGGTGATCAGGTACCAGCGGAGCGGATCGGAGCCATGTTCGGAGATGGTCTCGAACGGATCCACCGCATTGCCCAGGCGCTTGGACATCTTGTTCCCGTTCTTATCAAGCACCAGTCCGTTTGAAATGATGTTTTTATAGGAGACCGAATCAAAAAGCATGGTGGCGATGACGTGCAGGGTAAAGAACCACCCCCTGGTCTGGTCCACTCCTTCGGCAATAAAATCTGCCGGAAAGAGGGTTTCAAAATCTTCACCGTGCTCGAACGGATAATGATGCTGTGCATAGGGCATGGATCCGGAATCGAACCAGCCGTCGATCAGGACAGGTTCCCTGTACATCTTCTTCCCTGAATCACTGACCAGGATGATCTCATCCACGAAAGGCCTGTGGAGGTCAAAGATCCGGTAGTTCTCATCAGAATGATCCCCCTCCACAAAATCTTCCAGGGGATTGGCGTCCATGAATCCTGCGGCTACCGATTTTTCGATCTCTTTTCTGAGTTCACCCACGGATCCGATACAGATCTGTTCCCTGCCATCCTCGCTGATCCAGATGGGCAGGGGAGTTCCCCAGTACCTGGTCCTCGACAGGTTCCAGTCCACCAGGTTCTCCAGCCACTTCCCGAAACGGCCCGTCCCGGTGGACTCGGGTTTCCAGTTGATGGTGTTGTTGTGCCGGATCATCCGCTCCTTCATGGCGGTGGTACGGATAAACCAGGCATCCAGGGGATAGTAGAGCACGGGTTTGTCCGTACGCCAGCAATGGGGATAATTATGGACGTGCTTTTCGATCCGGAAAGCTTTGTCATGGAGTTTGAGGTTCACCGCGATATCCACATCGGTGGTGGGATCTTTTTCCGTCAGGGTGGGATCGTATTCATTCTTCACATACCTTCCTGCGAATTCCCCGTAAGTATCCAGGTTGACCCTGTCGCGAACGAACCTTTCATCAAGATCCTCAATCCGGTAGAACCTGCCCTTCCGGTCGACCAGGGGTTGTACATTTCCGTCCCTGTCACGGACGGTCAGTGCCGCAACATGGTTTTCCGCCGCCACCCGCATGTCATCCGCCCCGAAAGTGGGGGCTGTGTGTACCACGCCGGTCCCCTCCTCGGTGGTCACGAAGTCCCCCGTCAATACCGTGAAAGCTTTTCCGTCGGGTTTGACCCAGTCCAGCAGCTGCTCATAGGATAACCCTTCAAGCGCCTTCCCTGAAAATTTTTTCAGCACCCTGAAAGGCAGCAGCCGGGAACCCGGCTGATAATCATCCATCTCCAGCCGGTCACCGTTTTCGTGAAAATAGCGGTTCATCAGCCGGGTGGCCATGATCACCGTGATGGGTTTCCCGGAATAGGGATTAAAGGTCCGGATGAGCGCATATTCGATCTCTTCACCCACTGTAAGCGCGGTATTGGAAGGCAGGGTCCAGGGGGTGGTGGTCCAGGCCAGGATGAACACATCCGTATCGGTATGCTCAAAGAAGGATTCCGAACGTTTGTCCCGGATCACCCTGAACTGCGCCACCACGGTGGTGTCCTTCACATCCCTGTAGCAGCCGGGCTGGTTCAGTTCATGGGTACTCAGTCCGGATCCCGCAGCCGGGGAATAAGGCTGGATGGAATACCCCTTGTAGAGCAGGTCCTTCCGGTGGAATTCCTTCAGCAGGTACCAGACGGTCTCAATGTATTTGTTTTCATAAGTGATGTAGGGGTGTTCCATATCGATCCAGTAGCCCATCATCTCGGTGAGCTCTTCCCACATCTGTGTATACTTCATCACATCTTTCCGGCATGCCGCATTGAAATCCTCAATGGAGATCTTTTTTCCAATATCCTCCTTGGTGATGTTCAGTGCGTTCTCCACCCCCAGTTCCACGGGAAGCCCGTGGGTATCCCAGCCGGCTTTCCGTTCCACACGGAAACCCTGCTGTGTCTTGTACCTGCAGAAGATGTCCTTGAGGGTCCTGGCCATGACATGGTGGATGCCGGGAATGCCGTTGGCCGACGGGGGACCTTCATAGAAAACGAATGCAGGATCCCCTTCCCGCATCTCCAGGGATTTTTCAAAGATATGGTTCTCCTTCCAGAATGCATTGATCTCCCTGTTGATCTCTGAAAGGTCAAGATTCTTATATTCAGGGAATTTATTATCCATTAAGTCCTCTTTTGCAGGCATTTCTAAAATTGCACAAAGATAGATCAGTGAGATGGATTATGCAAGTGCAACAGAAAGTTGCTGTCATGCATGCAGGCCAGCAAAGAATGCACAAAAACTGGATGTCAAAACTTTATGATTCCGCGAATGATCTGTTCGTCATCAGCCCTGATTTTCAGCAGGTAGAAACCGCTGTCCATTCCTGATGTATTGATATGGCATTCGGTCGCAACTCCTTTTTCGGTTGTCTGCTCATTCTGGTAGACAAGGCCCCCGCTCATGTTATATAATTCCAGCACGGTTGTATTTCCTGACGCTTTTTCAATCATGACCCAAAATCCATCACTTGAGGGATTGGGGTAAATGAGAACTTTGCCTACCGGTTCAGCGGATTGTATGTTTGAGGTGGCAAGGTCAATGGTCCCGGTAACCGGGATCCCGCTCAGGAGGTCTCCGGATGTGGCCAACGGGGTTACTTCAAAGAAAATATAATGATTCCAATCCGTTTCTTTGATGGTATAGGTTCTTTCAGTTGCACCAAGGATCTGGTATTTTTCAGCACCGTTGGCATATTGTCCTTTGAACCATCTGTATTTTGACTCACCCTCGGGATCTCCATTCTGATCGTAAAAAGTATAATGACCGGTTAATTCCTCGCCAATTCCCAAATTACCGGTGATGTGTACATCCAGGGCCCTGGGTGCTGAAATAAGGTCTGGCACCGGAAGTTTCACGCTGGTATAAATCCTGTATTCACTCATATCAAGTTCGATGGGCATATGAATATCGGATACCACCACTGAATCACCGCTCAGTAAATCATACCATGTACCGATTTTCGTGAACGAAGGATCAATGGTCCCGGGATAGGTATCAAAATTACCCAAGATGGTAACATCCATCTCCTCATGGCGCAGATGGATGGTTTTCATCGTATCAGCCACATCTATCCTGAAATCAGGGGTGTTGAAAACAGGCTCTGATTGTTTCAGTTTTATCATGGTTGAATAGACCTGGAAAAGCCGCTGCCTGTTCGGATCCTGGAAATAATCCCAGCGAATGGGTTTGGGTCCCAGTTTATCATTGTTGTAAAAAAGATCGTAGTCATATCCCAGTTCCCCGAATTGCCAGATCATTTTGGGGCCCGGTATGGTGAAGAAAAATGCTGCGCAGAGTTCTGCCCTGATCAGTGAGATGTCCAGGTTATTCCGGACATTGTAGTTGGGGTTCTCGTAATTCCCCCACTTGAGAATATCATACATTTGTCTCTGCTCATCATGGCTTTCCATGTAAGTGGCCAGGTGAGGGTAGTTGAATCCCCTGTTTTTGTAAGAAGCCCTGGAGAAGTCCGATTTTCCATCGAAACTCCAGCCCAT
>JAXGMU010000001.1:134164-162023 GCA_040768485.1 Bacteroidales bacterium | reverse complement strand
ACAATCATCCCATAATCTGTCAGTACTTGCTCCTCATCGTCATTGGCAAAATGTTCAAGGATGACATAGGCTTCGGGATTCACCCTCCAGACGGTATCGGCATATGCTTTTAATATGGCAATCCGGCTGGCATCGTATCTTGCCATTGCAGCGGCATCTCCCAGGGTATTATTCTGGGTGAATCCCTTGGACAGGTCAAACCTGTATCCATCCACATGATATTCTTCCAGCCAGTATTTCAACACCCGGCTAACGAGATATTTGGTGGCTTCACTTTCGTGGTTTATGTCATATCCCACGTTGAATTCATGTTTAGGCACCTGGTTGAACCATGGATTATCGGCAGCCGGACGATTGTTCTGACTATCCCAGTAAAGCCTGACCATGGGGGACTGGCTGAATGAATGATTCAGCACAACATCAAGTATAACTGCTATTCCGTTTGAATGACAACTATCTATAAAGCGCTGCAGATCCCTCTTTGGTCCATAATATTTATCAAGTGCAAAATAGTGGGATGTATTGTAGCCCCAGCTGCTGTTCCCTTCGAATTCGTTGACCGGCATTAACTCGATGGCATTCACCCCCAGTTTCTTGAAATATGATATGGTATCAATGAGTGTTCGGTAATCATGTTTTTCAATGAAATCCCTCATCAGAAGCTCATATATGATCAGTTGATCCGACGGAGGAGGTGTAAATGCTTCATTCTTCCAATCATATTCCGGCTGAGCGGTCTGCATGTATGATGCAATACCGCTTGTTTTTCCTTCCGGATAGGGTAAAAGCCCGGGGTATGTACCCTCACTGATGTATCTATCCTGTGGATCGCTCACTTTTTCAGCATAGGGATCACCAATTCGTATACTGCCGTCTACCAGGTACTGGAAAAGGTATTCTTTCCCGGCTTCAATATCGTGGAGGGTGATCCAGAAGCGATCTCCATCCGGTGTCACATTCATATAGTATTGTTCCGTGATCTCCCAATCATTAAAATCGCCGATCACATAAACATACTCTTTCCCAGGCGCGAAAAGCACCAGCACAACCGTCGAATCGTTCAGGTAGTTGATACCATCTTTGACCCCTTCTGGCAATGCTTCTACAGGGACTTCCTTACGGATCAAATAGTACAGTGAATCAGCTACCTCGCTGGTATCGTTTTTGGCAATGGCTTTGATCCATGTTTTTACTTCCCGGTCCGCGATCAGGGTATCGAGGATAAATGGCTCCGTTGTTTTCTGAATGATTTCATCGCCATGAATCAGGATCAATGAATCTGCTTGCTGAGCCCGGACCTCAACGAAAATGGTATCTTTCATCTGGACAATCAGGGAGGACCGATCTGGTTTTATAAACTCTACGTTCAGGCCATTGACATATACCGGATAGAAGATGTCCCCGCCGGATGAGGTCCGTCCCACGATCGAGTTATCTGAACTGCGGAATACAAAAGCAAGTTCGTTCACTTTTTCCCCGGGTAATATACCATAATACTCATCAATGGAGGGGCCAATTTTTAACTGGTAAAGATCATCGGCGATCCGCTCCAATTTATATTTGGGGGAGTTGTCTCCCCAGCCTGGAGCATGTTTCCAGTCAGTTCCGTCTGAACTCTCACTGGTAATAACCCCGGTGTGCGCATATACATCACCGGTAAAGCCCATGAGTGCCTGGTTCCCTTCGGTGGCATCATACGTAATGATCACAGAATCTGTCTGTACCGGGAAGACCGGATCAGCTGTTACCAGCTGTCCGTAAACATCTGCCCCACAGACTGCAACAAGTACGAATAACAGCCCCCTGGTAATTGTCGAAATATGTACAACCATTCAAATGCCTTTCAATACGGATAAGGGTTTTCACATATAAAAACAGACCTGGCTGTTATAGCCGGGTCTGTTCTTATAAGATGTTAATATTTACTTTTTTATAAACTTCGCAGCACCCACATACCCATGCTCTCCATATACACTGAGGATATACAATCCCCTTGCCAGCTCCTGGGCATTGTATTCATAGGTGCGCCTGTTCTCCAACTCCATTCTTACAACTTCCTGCCCAAGAATATTGGTGATCATGATCATCTGCATATCCACCTTGTTTTCAATATACATGATATCGGTCACAGGGTTGGGGTAGAATGAAATCTCCTGGAAGGAAATTGGCTTATCGTTAATACCCAGTTCAACATCATTGAACCAGACCACAGGCACTTCATTGACGTAGCCTCCAACAGTATCCTGCACCACATATTTCCTGTTTGGACCTCCTCCCGGAAATTCACTCTTGTCGTCATCCCAGCTGCTGTCAATACGAAACTTGTACTGCATGGTATCTCCCTCACCCCCAACGGGTGCAAAGGCAGCCGGAATGGTCACATAGATACCATCACCGCCTTGGTTATACAACTCATCGTTCCAGTCACCTCCCCAGCCATTCATTGAACCTGCCACATCCACATAGTTTTCCCCCGGCACAAATGTTCCTTTGGCAATCTCATTATTCATGTTCACCGAAAGGGTTACCGGAACCATCCCCGGGATGGTATTGTTCCAGACAGATTTTGCCTCCCTGCCGCCTTCGATCACCGTGGCGTGCCTGTTTGGACCTCCCCCCGGAAATTCACTCTTGTCATCATCCCAGCTTCCGTTAATCCTGTATTTATATTCAACGATCGTCAACAGGTCCATTTCTTCCACCAGGATATCATAGATGGTGTCGCTGTTATCGTCAGTCAGATGATAATCTGTGCCATCCCATCCGTTCAGGTTGCCGGCAATATCCACATAATCGGTTTCAGGCACGAAAATGCCTTCCCTGGCAGCATATCTCATGTCCACAATGAACTGGACATCGGCTACCGGCTTTCCAACATCGTTGAAAAAGTGGGTTAAGCTGATCTGATAATTGCCTGCTACAACGGGATCCCTTTCAACGGTCTCTTCGGTGTCATCCATTTTAAATTTATAGGAATAGCTGGTTCCTGCGGTAATACCGTCATCTGCTTCGGTCAATAATTTCTCATACCTTGCATCAGGAACGATGCCGATCAACAACTGATCCATTTCGTATTCCGTGTCATTCACGATGACATAGGCTTTGCCCGTTGATCGGTCGAAATTTCCGAGTTCTTCCTGGTAGGTCAGATCAAGCGTGAATTTTAAAGCAGGAGTAGGCGGGTCATAACTGAGAGGGATATAAAAATCGCCGCAACCATCGGCAGCGTTGTCCTTGGCCTCGTAATCCCAGCTACCCCCGTTAAATACGGCAGTGATTCCGATGATGGTGGATCCTTCCTCAACACCATAGAACTTTCCTGGAGTAAAGGTGATTGAATAGGTACCGTCACCATTGTCGGTCAGCCTTGGGAGGTCGAATCCTTCCTCCTTGGGCTTGGCATCATAATCAACTCCATAACTGCCCCAGGTAGTTCCCCAGTTTTCTATGTTGTTGTAAAGGAAAGCGGCGGAGTGCATTCTAACATCTGACTGGCCGATAATAGATTGCTTGCCACTCGGAACGCAGGCCTGGTTTGCGTCCAGGGTAAGGGTAAGTTCATCCCATCCTGTTGCATTGGGGGGATCGATTGTGATCGCCGCAGGCATCTGGGTATAGGCCCATTGTGCCAATGCAAACAGGATGACAATAATGGATACTAAATGTAGATTTTTTTTCATAGTGATATTGATTATTTGTTTTTCAGAGCATAAATATACTAATTTATCCTTCTATTCATTTATAAATTCTGTCTATAAACGCTTCATTTTTTGGATTATTAGAGCCGGAAATCGAGAAATATCAGTTTGCAAACGATTGCGGATAATACAGTATATTTGAAAAGAATTTTATTTTTTATGCGAAGTGCACAAGTTACGATAAAAGACATTGCTGAAAGGCTCAGAATTTCGCCGTCCACTGTATCCAGGGCGCTCAAAGATCATCCCGATATCAGCAAGGCCACTAAAAAAGCGGTCAAAGAACTGGCCGAAGAACTTAACTACGAACCCAACGCCATCGCCCTCAGTCTTTTAAGTAGCAGGAGCAATAACATCGGTTTGATCATTCCGGAAATAGTGCACTACTTTTTCTCACAGGTAATCAGTGGTATCGAGGATGTTGCTAATGATGCTGGATATCACGTGATTATCTGCCAGTCGAACGAATCTTTCTCCAGGGAGCTGAAAAATGTTCAGGCACTGCTCTCAAGCCGTATAGAAGGATTACTGCTTTCCGTCTCCAAGGAGACGCGGGACCTGAGCCACATAAGAAATTTACAAAACAAGAATATTCCAGTTGTTTTTTTTGACAGGGTTCCAATAGATTTTGAAGCCGACCAGGTGATTATAGATGATTATAATGCTGCTTACCAAGCAGTTAAACATTTGATAGATATTGGATGCAGGCAGATTGCCTACCTGGGAACAACGAAGAATATTAGCATTGGAAGGGACAGATACAACGGATATGTTCAAGTCCTTAAGGATCACGGACTGCCGGTCAATGAACAGCTTATCATTGAATGTGACACCTACAAGGCAGCCAGGCTGATCATCAGGAAACTCATTTTTGAGTACCATCCT
The DNA here is from genome assembly GCA_040768485.1 of Bacteroidales bacterium. Taxonomy (GTDB): domain Bacteria; phylum Bacteroidota; class Bacteroidia; order Bacteroidales. The sequence goes on along the minus strand of JAXGMU010000001.1, from coordinate 157,440 downwards.
CTGGACGGGATCTTTGCTGTTAATGACCTTACCGCCATTGGCGCACTCCAAACAGCCAGGGAATGCGGGAAAAAAATTCCGGATGAGCTGGCTATTGTTGGCTTCAGCAATGGCATATATTCAAGTATGACCGATCCGCCGCTGACCACTGTTGAGCAATTTGGCTACAAAATGGGGCAGAATGCTGCCTGCATGCTGCTTGACCGTTTATTCTCCAGGGAGAACTATCCACCTGTTAAAGAGGTGATAAAATCCGAGCTGGTCATTCGTGGTAGCACAATCGCGCAACATGTTGTGTGAACTCTTCTCTGTCGGGCTCCAGTTCAAGTTTAAAATAAGAGAAGCCATTTATATTGAATTTTTCTTTTGTAATCGTTTGAAATAACGGTTTCAGACATGCAAAAGTCAGACCAAATTCTTATAAATCAAAATATTACTATCTTCAGTCGACGAACTTTTCCATATTTTGTTGTATTTTTAAGTGCGAGAATAAAGACCACATTAAAGTACGATATCTTTAAACCTAATCTATTATGCTATGAAAAACTATTTACTCCGTTTATTCCTGCTGTCAATAGGGATATTCCTGTCTGGGATGGTGTTCTCACAGACAGGTATCGTGCAGGGAACGGTAACCGATTCCGATGGTGAACTTCTCATCGGGGCCACAATCATGGTTCAGGGTACCACCAAGGGAACCATCACTGATGTGGATGGGCAATATACCCTTACGTCGCTTCCAGCAGGCGAGGTGACCCTGGTGGCTTCCTACATTGGCTACGGTAATCAGCAAGTGACTGTAATTGTGATAGCCGGCCAGACTATTACGAAGGATTTCGTTCTGTCTGAAGATATTGCACAGTTGGAGGAATTGGTTGTGATTGGCTACGGTACCAAAAGGAAAAGGGATGTAACCTCCTCCATTTCCAGTGTCAAATCGGAAGACCTGGCCAACAGCACTCAGTCCAGTTTTCAAAATGCTCTCCAGGGGAAGGCTCCCGGGGTTCAGATCACCGCCTCGAATGGCATGCCGGGCTCAGCGATGACGGTCAGGGTTAGGGGAACCTCCTCGATCACTTCAAGCAGCGAACCTCTTTATGTGGTTGACGGGGTGCCCGTGATCACGGGCAATTTCGCCAACGGATGGGCCGACGGAACCAATACCCTCTCCGCCCTTAGCCCTTCGGACATCGAATCTATCCAGGTACTGAAGGATGCCTCTGCTGCCGCCATCTACGGATCACGTTCCGCTAACGGAGTGATCCTGATCACCACAAAATCGGGAAAATCAGGACAGACCAAGTTTAATGCAGGCTACTGGACGGGCATCAACCAGGTCACCAATATACCTGATATGCTCAGTGGTCCGGAATACCTGGAATATGCCAAGATTGCCTGGGCCAATTCCGGGAACGATGTATCCGATGACTACCAGGCCTTCTATGATAACCTGCCTTACGGGATCACCCGGGAGATAGCCGAAAGCACCGATACCGACTGGATCGATGAAATGACTCGCACAGGCAGGGTTCATCAGTTCAACTTATCCGCCAGCGGTGGGGATGTGAAGAACATCTTTTACATCGGGGGTACATACCGGGATGAACAGGGCGTCCAGATAGGCAACGATTATAGGAAGTTCAGTGCCAAGATCAACTTCGATCACACAGCCAACGATGTCTTCTCCATCGGCACTAAAAATACGCTGGTATACGAGTTGAACAAAAGGGTTCCTACCGGTTGGGCCGGCGGGCTCGGAACTGCCCAGAGTCGCTCTTTGCCCATCATGCCGGTATATGATTCAGAAGGCAAATATTTCGCTCCCCGAAGCGGGACCAATCCGGTAGCTTACAACGAGGACCTGGATTATGGGATGAATATATACACCCTCATCAGCACTATTTACGCAAGGCTGAATTTCACCGATTGGCTCTCTTTCAGATCAGAAGTCGCCGCCAATGTATATGATCAACGTGAGAACAGGTATGTGGGAACGATCACCCAGGAAAAGGCATACAGCATGGACCGCAGGGTGATGGTCACCAACTTTTCCACCAACCATTACCTGGAATTCTCCAAGGATTTTCAGGACCTTCATTTTGTGAATGCTACCATGGGCATGTCAGTTGAATCGCGGAGCCAGTTTGAAAGCCTCTTCCAGGCCAGTGATTTTCCCAATCCCGGATTGACAAATCCCACTTCCGGTTCCGTGCAGTCGGGATCTGGTTATGAGACAGGATCTGGATTCCTTTCCTATTTCGGTCGTGCCAGCTACAACTATGGTAGCAAATATTATGTCACGGCCAGCCTGCGGCGGGACGGCTCTTCCAGGTTCGGAGCCAACTACAAGTACGGGTGGTTCCCGGCTGGATCGGTCGGTTGGACCATTTCGGAGGAATCCTTCCTGCGGGGAAATCCAACGTTGACCTTTCTGAAGCTGAGGGGTTCATACGGGGTGACCGGGAATGCCGAGATCGGTGATTTTGAATACATGGGTCTCTGGCGTGCTGTAAATTATCTTGATTCACCCGGACTGGAGATTTCAAAGGTGGAAAATCCCGACCTGAGGTGGGAAAGAACCACCCAGATGGACATCGGACTGGACTTCCAGCTTTGGAGTGGCAGGATCTCAGGGGGGGTTGATTATTATTACAAATGGACATCGGATCTGATTTTGAACCGGCCCATTAATCAGACCAGCGGACAGTCTTCCATTACTGCCAACGTGGGGGATATGGAAAACAAGGGATTCGAACTATTCCTGACCTCCCACAACCTCCCCTCTTCTTCACAGTTGAAATGGGTAACTGATATTACCTTCGGAAGGAATATCAATGAGGTGACAAATACAGATGATAACCAGCTGGCAGGAGAAAACTACGGTAACAATGTAGTGGCAGAAGGATACCCCATTGGTACATGGGAACTGGTGGAATGGGCTGGCATTGCCCGGGAAGACGAAACCACAGAGGTGACCGACTGGATCGATTTCAACGACCAGGACCTTGGAACCACCACCAAGGAGATAGAAATCCATGCAGGCGACGAACTCTTCTACAATTACTGGGGAGAACTCACAAACGAGTTCGATTTCGACAGGGATGCAAAGTTCGTGGGCAATCCGTACCCCAAATTCTTCGGTGGGGTAAACAACACTCTGAACTGGAAAGGATTCGACCTGAATATCTTCTTCACATTCAGTGTGGGGATGCATGTTTACCGAGATGATGGGAAATTCCTGGAAGGAGGATTTGACGGGAACTGGAACCAACTGGCCATCATTATGGACGCCTGGTCGGAGGAAAATCCCGATGGGGCGTCTCACAAGCTGTACTGGCAACCCGAGAACAGAAACTACAATTCGACCCGCTATCTTAACGAGTCCAGTTATCTTCGCCTGAAGAACTTCACACTGGGATATACCCTTCCTGGATCACTGACCAGCCGTTTCTTCGTGGACCGGCTCCGTATCTATGTGGGGGGGACCAATATCTGGACCCTGACTGACTATCCGGGCTGGGATCCCGAAGTGAATCGTGACGGCTCCGGAAACATTACCCAGGGAGTGACTTATCTGTCACCTCCCCAGGTAAGTACAGTGAATTTTGGAATTGAACTTGATTTTTAACATTGAAATAACAGAACCATGAAAGCAATGATATGTAAGATCACAGCATTTATTGCCGGTTTGATTATACTCAGCTCATGCGAAAAGGTATTAGAGGTCAAGCCTGTGGTGGAGCTGGCCGATGAGATTGCACTCAATTCTACAGCCGGCCTTGATGCCGCACTCATTGGAGCTTACCACAAACTTCAACACGGAGACCTCTATGGAGGCCGTTTCTGGGTGTCACCGGACATGATCGCAGGATCAGTAAAAATATCTGGTTTGCAGAACACTGTGTTTGAAGAATTACAGATGCTGAATAAGACCATGTCGGGTCAGAGCAACCGGATCGTTCAATCTACATGGCAGGTCAGTTATGAAGCCATTGGTATCATCAACAAGGTACTGGCATTTTTGCCGGATGTGCAGGACTTGGAAATGACAGAACAGACCCGAAACCGCATCGAAGGTGAGGCCAAGTTCCTCAGGGCTTTGATTTTCTTTGAATTAACCCGCCTGTATTCATTTGATGTATCGGGCGAAGGGCCGTTATCGGTACCTGTATACAGCGAACCATTATCTCCTTTTGACACGCCTTCCAGGTCAACAGTAGATGAAGCTTATGACCAGATTATCATGGACCTGGAGGATGCCGCCGACCTTCTGAAGGGGATTAGTACAAATAACCGGGCTACTGATGTGGCTGCAATGGCCATGTTGTCCAGGGTGCATTTCTATCGGGAGGACTGGCCAGGTGTGATCAGCGCAGCAAATTATGTGATAGATAATTTTGAAGGAAAACCTAACGGGGGACTGGCAGATGATATGCTTGATTGTTTCCAGACCGGGAATCCGAATCCTGAGGTATTGTTCGCTGTCCTCTCAAGTGCGGTCGATGATGCATCGGGAACCCTGAGGAGCTATTATCGAGTCGCCTCCAATTCCAAATTCGTCATCCCCATCCATTATCTGATCAAGATCGGAGCACACGTAGCAACCGATGACGATGCCAGGGCAAGGGTGGATCATGCATTCGTCAATGTTGAGGGCAAGGTATATACTACGAAATTCAATGTGGAATATTTGAATGTGCCGGTCATCCGGCTGGCCGAGGTATACCTGAACAGGGCGGAAGCAAGGGTCCATGAGGGAGATCCGGGGGGCGCCACCGAGGATTTGAACGTGGTGCGTGAGCGTTCAGAAGCCGGATCTTACAGCAGTCCGGTTACCCTTTCGAATTGTGAGACTGAAAGAAATATTGAACTGTATCTGGAGGGTGATTACTTTCATAACATGAAGAGACTAAAGAAATCTAACTTTGCATATGACATTGCTGGTAACAGATACAACTGGGATGATGTAAAGCTGGTTTTTCCGATACCCAAATCTCAGCTGGATGTCAATCCAAATCTTTTGCAGAACAGATAACCGAAAAAAGTGTAATACCTTAAGAGGGGATTGCTTCTCAGGAGCATCATCTTTCACATAAACAGTCTGTATGACGTTGAGGCGCATATCGGTACTGATATTGGTCAGTTCTATTATTTCTGTTTCCTGTAATGAGCAGGCAGCAAAAGATCAGATAAGCAAATCCAGCATCCCCATCGTTGAGCGTGTCTTCTACGAAATTTTTGTACACGCGTATTATGATTCTGACGGGGATGGAATAGGCGATCTGAATGGGGTCACAGCGAAACTGGATTATCTTCAGGAACTGGGAGTAAGCGGGATCTGGCTGCTCCCCGTACATCCTTCACCGACTTATCATAAGTATGATGTGATCGATTATTATGGTATTCACCCAGATTATGGCACCATGGAGGACATGAAAGCACTTCTGGATGAAGCTCATAAACGGAATATGATGGTGATTATCGACATGGTGGTTAATCATAGTTCAAGCGAGCACATTTATTTTCAGGAGGCAAGAAAAGGGGAAGACAACCCGTTCCGGGATTACTACGTTTGGAGCAGCGATACTCTTATACAACAGCAGGAGCCCCACCACTGGCATTCCAATAACAGTGACAGGGAAAAATATTATGGATTTTTCTGGAAGGGAATGCCCGATCTAAATTTTGACAATCCGGCCGTACGGGAAGAAATTAAAAAGATCGGAAAATTCTGGATCACAGAAGTGGGAGTGGATGGATTCAGGCTCGATGCCGTCAAATATATTTACCCGGATTCGCTGGTTCAAAAGAACGTGGAATGGTGGCAGGAGTATAGATCATTCCTGGAAGAATCAGATGATGATTTCTTCCTTGTGGCTGAAATATGGGATGAATCAACATCCATCGGGCCATTCCTGGACAGAGGAATTCATGCTGCTTTTAATTTTGAACTGAGTTTCGCCATCGAAGAATTATTAGTCAAAGGAAGAGATCCGGGCCTCGGCCGCATACTGGGAGAAATCCATGAGAAGTACCAGGAAGCCTCAGACTCCTTTTATGATGCCATATTTCTTAAAAATCATGACCAGAACAGGATCATGAGTCTTCTTACGGATCCCCGCCAGGCAAAGCTTGCGGCTTCAATACTATTTACACTACCCGGCATACCTTTCATTTATTATGGTGAGGAGATTGCCATGCTGGGATTAAAACCGGATGAGTACATCCGGGAACCCATGGTATGGGATCATCCGGCTCAGGATTCGGGGCAGACAAGGTGGATCGAACCTCGATATTCCACACCGGGGAAAGTGATCCCCGTTAAACAACAGATGGCAGATCCCACATCGCTCCTGTTCCATTACAAAAAGATGATTTCCATAAGAAAAAAGAATAAATTATTGTCCACGGGATCCATCAGGAGCCTGGACCATATTCCTGACAGTTTTTGTGCTTATGAATTATATAATGTTGATAATAAAATACTTGTTATTCATAATTTGATTGATAAAACAGTTAAGCTGGATAGTGAACGCTTAAATGCGAGAGGACAGGTTTTATATTTATCCGGCAGTTATATTGCAGAGACCGGTGACCTGCAGTTGGATCCTTTTGGGACACTTATTCAATATGTAGATTAAAGAAATTTATTTCCTGTTTGTGCATTCATCATCATACATCATGAAAAAGCCAAGATTAAGTTTCTGGCAGATATGGAACATGAGCTTCGGGTTCCTCGGGATCCAGTTCGGATTCGCTCTCCAGAACGGAAATGTCAGCCGGATCTTCCAGACACTGGGGGCGGAGATCGAACAGATCCCTATCCTCTGGATCGCCGCGCCGGTGACCGGTCTGATCGTTCAGCCCATCATCGGGCACATGAGTGACAATACGTGGGGGAGACTGGGACGGAGAAGGCCCTATTTTCTGATCGGGGCCATCTTCGCCTCCATTGCCCTGATCCTGATGCCCAATTCGCCGGGATTATGGATGGCCGTGGGGATGCTCTGGATCATGGATGCTTCCATCAACATCTCCATGGAGCCATTCAGGGCGTTCGTTGGGGATATGCTTCCGGATGAACAGCGGACCCTGGGATTCACCATGCAGAGTTTTTTCATCGGTATCGGTGCATTCGTGGCTTCCTGGCTGCCCTATATGCTGTCCAACTGGTTCAATATCTCCAATACAGCGCCGGAAGGACATATCCCCCAGACAGTAAAACTTTCATTCTACCTGGGTGGTATCGTCTTTTTTCTGTCCGTGCTCTGGACAGTCCTCCGGACCAAAGAATATTCCCCGGAGGAGCTGAACAGCTTTGAAGGGGGAGAAGGAGAGGAGGTCCGGAGTCCGGACGAGGGGGCCGAACCGGTCAGGAAGTATCTGCGAAGGGGAGTGATCTGGACGTTGGCCGGACTTGTGATCGCATATCCCATTTACCGGTTCGAACTTGAAAAAGAGCTCTATATCCTGGCGGGGGGACTCGCCCTGTTCGGGATCCTGCAGCTCCTGTCGGGAGCAATGGTATCCGGCAAAAGGGAGAAAAACGGACTGGTGAGCATCATCACGGATCTTTACCGGATGCCCCTGACCATGAAACAGCTGGCCATCGTTCAGTTCTTTTCCTGGTTTGCGCTCTTTTCCATGTGGATCTATACCACCCCGGCGGTGACCCATCACCTGTATGGTACTTCCGATACCACATCCGAGTTGTACAATGAAGGCGCGAACCTGGTGAGCGGGATGTTTGGCTGGTACAACCTGTTTGCGGCCGGGTTCGGGCTTGTCGCGCTGCCTTTCCTGGCCAGGCTCACCAACCGCAAGATCACCCACAGCATTGCACTGGTGGTGGGTGGTCTCGGCCTGGCATCCATTATGATCCTGGGAAACCCGCAGCACATGATCTTCTCCATGATCGGGGTAGGCCTGGCCTGGGCATCCATCCTGGCCATGCCCTATGCCATCCTCACCGGATCTTTGCCGCGTCATAAAATGGGTGTCTATATGGGGATCTTCAATTTCTTTATTGTGATCCCCCAGATCCTGGCCGCCACGATCCTGGGGTTTCTGGTGAAAACTGTATTTTCGGGCGACAGCATCTATGCGCTGCTTGCGGGAGGAATTTCCCTGCTGGTAGCCGCGGTGCTGGTCCTGTTTGTAAAGGATGTTTACCGGAACTAACATTAATCGGATACTATGAACGGGTATTATAAAAGAGAGGCATGGAGCATTCTGGAGGAAGGATTTGACCCGGCCATGCAGGAGGCCTCGGAAAGTATCTTCAGCCTTGGCAACGGACACATGGGCCAGCGGGCCAATTTCGAGGAACGGTACAGCGGGGAAAGTCTCCGGGGAAACTACCTGGCGGGGGTGTATTATCCGGACAAGACCCGGGTGGGGTGGTGGAAGAACGGGTACCCGGAATATTTCGCCAAGGTGCCCAATGCGCCCAACTGGATCGGGATCGATGTGGAGATCGACGGCCAGCAGCTGGACCTTCATACGTGGGAACTGAAGGATTTCAGGCGGGAGTTGAACATGCGGCAGGGATACCTTGAAAGGAGCTTCACGGTGATGATCAAAGGCAAGACCCTGGAAGTCATGGCCCGGAGGTTCCTGAGCATGAAACGGGATGAAGTGTGCGTGATCCGGTATGCCATCCGCTCGAAGGATTTCTCCGGCCCGGTCGCTTTTACACCCTTCATTGACGGGGATGTGATCAACAGGGATGCCAATTACGGGGAGAAGTTCTGGGAGATGGAAGAGACACACGCCGGACCCGGGACCGGAACCCTGGTGGCGCGGACCCGCAAGAGCGGATTCGTGGCCTGCATGACAATGGGTTACGAACTGTTCCTGAACGGGCAGAAGATCAGTGTTGATCCGGAAGTGACCGAGAAGGACAATTATGTGTCCAACCGCATTACAGCGGAACTGGGTGCAGGGGAAGAGATCGTTTTCCACAAATATGTGTCGGTGCTTACCTCCCTGGATCATGAACGGAATGTGATCGTTTCGAATGGAAAGCAGGTTTTACAAGAGGCACACAAGGCCGGATTCGACAAGCTTTTCGGGGAACACGCTTCCCTGTGGGAGGAAAACTGGTCGCATTCAGACATCATCATTGATGGGGATATTGCGGCCCAGCAGGCCATCCGTTTCAACATATTCCAACTGAACCAGACCTACACCGGAAGGGATGAAAACCTGAACATCGGTCCCAAGGGATTTACGGGAGAAAAGTACGGGGGCAGCACATACTGGGATACCGAAGCATACCTGATCCCGTTCTATCTCAGCACCGCAACCCAGGAGGTGGCCCGTAATTTACTGATCTACAGATACAGACACCTGCAGAAGGCCATCGAGAACGCAGAGAAGCTCGGATTTACAGGGGGAGCGGCACTGTACCCGATGGTCACCATGAACGGCGAGGAATGCCATAATGAATGGGAGATCACCTTTGAAGAGATCCACCGGAACGGGGCCATCGCTTTCGCCATTTATAATTATATCCGCTATACGGGGGACAAAGATTACCTGGCACAGTACGGGCTGGAGGTGCTGATCGGCATCTCCAGGTTCTGGAGGCAGCGCGTCAACTGGTCCGATGTGAAAGGGAAATACGTGATGCTGGGCGTGACCGGTCCCAACGAGTATGAAAACAATGTGAACAACAACTGGTACACCAGCAAGATTGCCGCATGGACCCTGAAGTATACCATGGAAGCGCTGGATCATGTGATGGATACAGACCCGGGACGGTACGATGAGATCATCAGGAAGACAGGGTTCATTTACAACGAGGAAACGGCTGTCTGGAAGGACATCCTGGAGAACCTGTATTTCCCGTACCATATGATCAAGGAGGTATTTTTGCAGCAGGAGGGGTATATGGACAAGGAGCAGGTGATGGCGGACGACCTGGATCCTGCCACCAGGCCCATCAACCAGCACTGGTCGTGGGACCGCATCCTGCGCTCCTGCCTGATCAAGCAGGCCGATGTGCTCCAGGGGATCTACCTGTTCGAGGATGAATATGACCTGGATACGATCCGCAGGAACTTCGATTTTTACGAGCCGCGCACCGTCCACGAATCCTCCCTCTCTCCCTGCGTCCACTCCATCCTGGCATCGCGCATCGGGAAATTCGATAAAGCGTACGAAATGTACCTGAGGACCTCCCGGCTCGACCTGGACGACTACAACAACGAGGTCAGCGAGGGTCTCCATATCACCAGCATGGGGGGGACCTGGATGTCGGTGGTCCATGGATTCGGTGGCATGAGGATCAGGGACGGGCTGCTCAGTTTCGATCCGCAGCTTCCCGCCAGGTGGAAGGGACTTTCGTTCAAGATCCTTTACCGTCAGCGAACTCTGAATGTCCTTATTGAAAAAGAGAAGGTGACCATCGAAAACCTTCGCGGAGAAGCAACCGAGCTCTATCTGAGGGGAGAGAAAGTCTGCCTGAAAGCATCGGGCTCGGTGGTGGCGGAGATCACTCCGGTGGCCGACTGAACAGCCTCACATATCGAATCCCAGGTCCAGCAGACCGATCCTTTCATGGATGTGGATGGCGCGGAATCCTAGTTCCTGTGAAGTCTTGATGTTATGGATGTTGTCATCCAGGTAGAATGTCTCCTCCGGGCTGATGCCGGCATCCCGGATCACATATTCGAATGCTTCCCGCTCGGGCTTATGGTGACCGATTTCGAAGGAATAGAAAATCTTCCTGAACAGCTCTTGCATGGAGATCCCCGAGGCATCCAGGAACATTTTTTCAAAGACAGGCGCATGCATGGGACAGGTATTGCTCAGCATGTAAAGGTCGTACCGTCCCGAGAGCTTCTTCAACAGCTTGGTGCGGGACGAGGGGATCCCCACCAGCATGGCGGTCCATGCCCGGTCGATCTGTATATCAGTTAGCTCAAGTCCTGAGAGTCGCCTGACCTCATTCCTGAACTCCTCTGTATCCAGTCGCCCGGTCTCGTACCGGAAGAAGAGGTCGGTTTGCATGTTGTCCGGGTAATGCATGAACACCGGTGGCAGTCCGAGCTCGTAAAATTCCTGCCTTGTGGCCTGCACATTAATGTCCAGGATCACCCCGCCCAGGTCAAACAGGATGTTTTTGATGCCGGATGGTTGTGTCATGCATTTTGTATCTTCGTATGGCCCAAAGATAAAAGAAAAATACCATGCGCATCGGAGGAATTCATTACAGGTCCATTTGGACGGAAGGAGACCCTGCCGTGGTGAAGGTGATCGACCAGCGAAAACTGCCTTTTGTGTTCGAGGTGGTTGAAATACGCACCTCAGAAGAGGCCGTCCGGGCTATCCGGGACATGGTGGTCCGGGGTGCCCCCCTGATCGGAGTTACCGCCGCCTACGGGGTATGCCTCGCAGGATTGCACAGCTCTGCTGGATCATGGTGCGAAGAGATCCGAAGGGCTGCAGACCTGCTGGTCGCCGCCAGGCCCACCGCTGTGAATTTGAAATATGCCGTGGAGAGAATGTTGCGGGAGGTTGAATGCGGGGGCTCCAGGGAGGAGATGCTCACCAGGCTCTTCAATCTGGCGGACGGGATGGCTGAGGAGGAAGTGGAAAACTGCCACGCCATCGGGGAGCGCGGCTTCCGGATCATCCAGGAGATCCATGAAAAGAAAAACCGGGAGGTAAGGATCCTCACCCACTGCAACGCAGGCTGGCTGGCATGCGTGGATTACGGGACGGCCACGGCCCCCGTTTACCTGGCCCATGACCGGGGTATCCCGGTACATGTGTGGGTGGATGAGACCCGGCCCCGGAACCAGGGGGCCAGGCTGACCGCATTCGAACTGAAGGAGCACGGTGTTCCTCATACGGTCATCGCGGACAATGCCGGGGGACACCTGATGCAGCGGGGGGAGGTGGACCTGGTGCTGGTGGGAAGCGACCGCACCACCCGGACCGGGGATGTGGCCAACAAGATCGGTACCTACCTGAAAGCGCTGGCCGCCCGGGACAACCGGATCCCCTTTTACGTGGCCCTTCCTTCCTCGAGCATCGACTTCCGGATGGAAAGGGGAGAAGATATTCCCATCGAATTCAGGGATGCCGGTGAGGTGGAATATATGGAGGGATGGAATGAGGACACCCGTGAGCCCGGAAGGATCAGGGTGGTACCGGAGGGTTCAGCAGTTATGAATCCCGGATTCGATGTGACCCCTGCCCGGCTGGTCACCGGCCTGATCACCGAACGGGGCATCTGCGATGCTGGTGAGAAAGGGATCAGGGCACTGTTCCATAAATAATTTTGTATCTTTTACCTGTAAGACCATTCATTGTGGAGTTATTTCCCAACATCTACCTGAATAAAATAACCTTGATTTCATCCTTGGAAAGGAGTCAGAATATTTCAGAAATGCGTTCAGCAGGCGCAGAAGAATAAGAGAACTTGACACCGAACTCTGGGTGATAAGCCTTGAGGATTTAATTATTGCCAAAATCATATGGATTCAGGATTATCAAAGCGAACAACAAATGAACGATATAAGAAACTTGCTTCTGAATCCTGATAAGAATATGAACTATATCAAAAAATGGTGCGACAATCTGATTTTAAATACGTTTGATCTGTTTCGGGATGACTGACACCCCAGAAGACATAAGAAAGAAACAATTCGAGATTATTTCGTCGATACCTTTGAAGGACAGGCTAAACAATCTCTTTGAAATGACGGAGCTGTCACGCAGGATTATTCAGAACAGAATTATATCAAAAAATCCGGGTATTTCGGATATTGAAATGAAAGTGGAAACTTTCAAAATATTTTACAGATTCGATTTTAATGATACGACCCTCGATCAAATAGCAAACAGCCTGAAGGATTATCTGGACAAGAACGCAAACAAAACCAGTTTGCAGGGATGACCACTTTTATTGCCGGAAATCCGTAAATTGCGTAATATTGCAGACCTGAAAATCCGGGGTTGCCGGATCATATAATTATAGGGCCCATAGCTCAGCAGGTTAGAGCACCTGACTCATAATCAGGGGGTCGCTGGTTCGAGCCCAGCTGGGCCCACCTTCGCCCGCCATAGCTTAACGCGAAGGCGGGCTTTTTCATTGAAACAATCTCCTTTTTTCAAATGTACTTTATTGAAGCGGGCTACGGTGGACGGAACCCACAATTAAGATTAATCTTTTCTAATGATTTTTTGTAAGTGGTTTTTTCTTTAATGCCAGTTTGGCGCCAGGATTTGGATATCAATCCAAGGATGCTCTCCAAAGAATTATGGTCGGTGTTGGCGAACACCAATCTTGCTTACTGTATTCGGCTCTCGTAGATTGGTTGAATTTCAAATGTTCCTTTAATCCAATATTTCCATACGTTACAATGGTAACAATTATGACAACAGGAAAATTACCAATGAATCCATTCCCATTTATCCTCAATTTTGCTCATATCACCAGGCTTTCCTTGGGACTCAATATTGTATATTATCTTACGGAAATTCATATTGAAAGGGCCACAATGTCCTAAACCACTATATTCGAATACTGCATCGGGGACGGGATTCGTCAGATCAGACAGCATGCTTTGATAGCTTCGTACGGGAATATTAAAATTCCAGTAATCATTTGATTCAACGCATATATATACCTTATTCTTTAGTTTTGGACCGAGTTCATTCCAGTTACCAGCGGTATAATTTTCCAGATCATAACGCTCCCAACTCTTCACCACAGATTGATTGATATCTCCTGTCACCGGATCTATCAGAGGAACAGGATTGCCATCTTCTCCCTTTGGTCCGAAGATTGATGCCCAGGTCCCCAGAACATGATCTGAGTCTACATAGGTACCTGAATATCCCAGTACATTTTCGAATTCCAGCCAGTCCTTCCAGGAAATTGGTCTGAAGTCAATTCCACGATCTCTTATCAATGGAGAATACCCAAACTCATCATAGAAGGCATTTTTATCCCTGTATATATTGAGATTCATAAAATATCCGAAAAAGATGGGATCAGGAGAGTAGCAGTATACTCCATTGTATGTATCCGGATAAAATAATTGCTGAGCTAAGGAACCGTATCCTCCGGTTGAACAACCTCCTATATATCTAGTAACTGGTGAATCTGTACCTCGGTACATCTTTTCAATATAAGGAATGAATTCATGAATCAATGAATAGCCATGGGGGCCCATGTTGTCTGAATCAATGTGATATATATTCCCGTTTCTTGTTCCATCCAGGAATACTATGATGACCTGCGGAGCATCTTCTGACAACCACCATTCGGAATCAGAAAATCTGTTCCACCTCATGTGGATAGTACTGATGCAATTACTACTACCTCCTCCTATATAATAGAATACAGGGTATTCTTTTCCGGGATTGTCAAAATATCCCGAGGGCAATAATACGACAGCTCTTTCATACATTGGTTTTCCCCACCATTTTGACAGTGTATCACTCTGATAGGTAACCATTTTCATATGTGGGTGATCCATAAGCTCCAGTTCTTGCACAACCTCTGAAAGGCTTATATCAAGGTTTTGGTCCTTATCCAATACCAGCTTAAGCTTTTTGCTGTAGATATTGCCCGGTGAGGGACTCATAAAGCATCCATCAAAGTTCTGTCTCCATAAAAGTTGGATGTAAAATGTATCTTTAGGGATCTCACTCAAAGTGCATCTGTCTGTTCTGCCCCAGGCTGACCAACCTTGAGAGTTCTCGATGACCAATGACTTATTGGCTTCCCAGTCCGAAAAGTTCTTAGCAAATAAGTAATGCCTTTCTTTGATTGAATAAGGCCAGGGCATATCTAAGGATTCTTCATTTGGTATAGTACTGAGAATGATGAATAACCTTCCTGTTGATTTGAATAAAGGCCGAACATGCTCGTCCACCGAAACAGAGAATTTAAGACTGTGGGCTTCTTCCTGACCGCTGACCGGGATCAACAAACCCACATGAAGAATGGCGATTATTAGTAAAATAATTTTTTTCATAGAAGTCAGTTTATTTTAATTCATAGTAAGTTATGGAATTTGATTGCTAAAATCAAATGATTGAATTTAATACATTTGAGGCTTCAGTCTTTCTAGAACAATGATCCCGGAGATTTATGGGTTAGCGCCATACTGGTGCACATGAACAATAAATTGAGCGATTGAGGAGATAATGAATATTATGGTGCCAGTTTTTTCGCCAGCTTTCCTGCAAACCCATGTAAACCAGTGGAATATTTTACATAAAATGAACAGTTAGTTTTAATGACAGGAAAACATAAATCTCTGTAAATGTTGAAGGTGACTCAAAAAACTCAACTTTTTCGTAGCAGATAATATATCGAAAAAAGAATACTCATAATCAGGGGATCGCTGGTTCGAGCCCAGCTGGGCCCACTTAAAATCAAGGAGTTACAACCTAAAAATTGTGACTCCTATTTTTTTCGCCAGTTTGGCGCCAGCTTTTCGCCAGGATTTTAGGAGGAAGTTTGGTGGGAATTGATACTTACCATTGTTTTACTTTCAATTGAGAATATTAATTATTTCTCCAGAATTGCCAGGACAGATTTTTTATAGGTTCGGGATATGGGTAGTTCTTTGTTTTCAAGAAAAACCGATTCTGCATCGAAGGATTTGATCTTATCAGTGGATACTATATAAGAGTTGTGAATTCTGATAAAACCAAATTCACTTAAATATGCTTCCATATTGGATATAGAATCATGAGTAACAATTGATTCTTCTGAACAAACAATTTTAACGTAATCTTTCAGGCTTTCGATGTATTGAATTTCTGAAACATCTAGTTTATACGTTTTATGATTGGCTTTGACGTTGAGGTAATTTGCACTTGTGTTTTTTACTTCTGTCTGAACGGTATAGGATCTGTTGGTCCTTTCGTAGTACTTATTTATGGCTGACACAAACCGGTCAAACGAAATAGGTTTCAATAAATAATCTATAACATCCAGATCAAAAGCATCTACAGCATAATTTCGGTAGGCAGTAGTGAAAATGATTCCGGGAGTCTTCTTTAACATTTGCAAAAATGAGATTCCGTCAATTTCAGGCATCTCAATATCGAGAAAGATCAAATCTATGTGATTCTTGCGTAAACAATCTATGGCTTGAAGTGCATTCTCACATTCATTCACAATTTCAAGTTCCTGCATTTTTTGGATATATACCCTTATAGCTTCCCGCGCCAAAGGCTCATCATCTACAATAAGACATTTAATCATTGTCGGTTTGTTGATTTATAGGAATAGATAAAGAAACTTCATAACTGTTGATCTTCTCTGTAATATCTAATTTGTATTTATCGTGAAACAGAATATCCAGGCGTTTCTTAACATTCTCCAGGCCTATTCCACCTGTTTGGCTCTTTGCTGGTTTCTGACCTTTACTGTTTGAAACTTCAATATTCATCAACTGACCACATTCCCGGATGGAAACTTCGATCCATGATTTTTCCAAAGATTTAGCAACACCGTGTTTAAAAGCGTTCTCAATAAAAGGTATGATCAACATAGGTGGAATCTGAATGTCTTTTGATTCAAGATCTGTACTAAGACTCAGATCTACCCTGTTTGTGAACCTGATCCTTTCCAGTTCAATATAGTTTTCTATAATTTGAATTTCAGTTGAGACAGGGATCCTGGGCGTGTCAATTTTATATAAAATGTAATCCAGAAGATCCGAAAGCTTCATAACCGTATTTGCAGTTTGGTCAGAATTTTTCATTGCCAGTACATATATGCTGTTCAGTGTATTAAAGAGAAAGTGTGGGTTGACCTGGCTTCTGAGCATTTGCAATTCAACTTCCACTTTTTCTTTCTGAATTCTTTGCTTTCGATACTCAGTTTCACTCCATCGTTTGTAGAACTTGATGGCGATTGCGATAAATACAATAAAGAACATATTGAAAAAGAGCATCACTACATCAAGCATTTCAGGGAACAAGCTGTGCCCGTCATACAGCAGTTTCACCACCAGGAACAGTGTTAGAAGAAGCTCAATGTAAAAGAACAAGACAATTGCCACTATAGCAATAGCTATGAATTTCTTCCATTTGTTCTTTAACAGGATCTTTGGGATCAGGAAATAGTTGAAAGTATATACTGTGGCTATTGCGACAATTAAATTAATGAGCGATGCAAGTAAAGTATAGCTGTTTACCTCGCTGTATCGTTGATAGTAAAAAAAGAAAAAGAACCATGCACAAAACCAGAAGATAAGATGCAGAGCTATTCTGGTTGTTTTATGGTGCGGGTTATTCATTTTTTTACTCTAAATATCTGTATTATCAAAGTTTCGTCAGTTAGTTTTAGCTAAAGTACATGCTTAGTTCTGTAAATTGCAAATATTGTATGACAGATTCCAGTTATCCTGATAAACAGGGAAATTGTTAGAGAGAAATGTCTAAACAGATAATATAAAATGGTTGATTTCATATTCGATGTAGGTTTGAATCAAAATTTGATGTCTAATTAAAATTTATCAATTATGTCAATGTTAGAATATTTGTTTTCAACCTTTGCAGGAATCACCTTATTGTTAATCGGGATTTCAATTTTAGGCGTTATCGTTTATGGTCCTTATCTGAGTATTCAGCTTTATGCATTTAAGAATAGCAGCATAAAGAAAACAAACATCGATGCCATGCTGGTGCTAGGTGTTATCGTGTTTGTTCTGGGAATTCTTAACCAGATTGCCGGGATGATGGAGGCACTGGAGACTTTAATTCAGGAAACAGACATTTCGCCCCAACTTGTTATGAGTGGCATTATTGAATCTTTCAAAGTTCCTGTGCTTTGTGCGTTTGTACTAATTATTTCGTTAGTATTCTGGTATTTTAATAAAAGGAAATGGGAATCGCTGAAAAGTTAATCTGAAACGTGCCAGTTTTTTCGCCAGCTTTCCTGTAAATCCATGTGAATCCATGTAAAATTTTACAATAAAAGAACAGTTAATTTTAATCTCTCAAAACTATAAACCCTTGTAAATATTGAGGATAGCTCGATTATCTCAACTTTTTCGTAGCAGATAATATGTCGAAAAAAGGAAACTCATAATCAGGGGGTCGCTGGTTCGAGCCCAGCTGGGCCCACTTAATAATCAACCACTTACAATTCATTTTGTGGGTGGTTTTTTCGTTGGCGCCAGTTTGTTACCAGAACGCAGGGTGGAATTAGTGTAAACTGCAAAATCCTCAAGCTGTATAATCCGGTATAATTGACCGGTTTTTCCAGGCGTGGAAAAAAAGATTAACTCTCCAGAATTCTTACAAGATCATTATTGATGTAAAAAACTTCCTTCCCAACCTGCTTCGCTGAAAGAATCTTTTTCATTGTTAATTCCTTCATATAAGCAGTGAGCGTGGTTCGGCTTTTTCGTCCGGTTAATCTGCCAATCACAGACGGCTTAATGTAAGGTTGTGAAAAGATTGCTTCATTTAATTCTTTGTTATACCATTTCAATTCTTTTTTACCATAGGCTAAACTTGCCTCCATCTGGTCTATAATCATATCTATCGTTTGATTTGTATTGATAGAAGTCTTTTCAATGGCATCCAGCATAAAAAGCATCCACGGTTTCCAAGCTCCTCTTTGGGTCACCCCTGCAAGATGATGATAGTAATCATCTTTGTTTCTGATAATATAATTACTCAGATAAAGAACTGGTAAACTTAACAAGTTCGATTTCACGAGGTACAACAGATTCAGAATCCTGCCTGTTCGTCCGTTTCCATCACTAAAAGGATGAATTGCTTCAAATTGATAATGGGAGATTACCATTTTCATCAATGGATCTTCATCTTCGGCTATTTGTTCATTGAGATACCGGAGCAGATTGTACATTTTTTGTTCAATGATTCCTTCACCACGAGGAGGGGTGTAAACTATTTCTCCAGGTCTTAAATCACTGCTCCCACGTCGTATAACAACCTGCG
The DNA here is from genome assembly GCA_040768485.1 of Bacteroidales bacterium. GTDB lineage: Bacteria > Bacteroidota > Bacteroidia > Bacteroidales. Next base: position 138,489 of record JAXGMU010000001.1, on the reverse strand, counting down.
AATGTGGCGATCTGATTCCTTCATTTGTAGATTTTACCTGCTGGTAAATTGATATTAGCGATTTTATATCAAATGCAGCTTTGTTCTTCAGGTCCGCATATCCGGCCCAAAGCGCTTCCCGGTAACGCAAGACCTCTTTTACCGCTGGATCTGCATTCTCTTCTTTTACCTTATCGGCTATTGCCCGATACAATTCATCATTTGTGGTAAAAATGTTTTCAATCTCGGATGAACTCTTTGCCTCTTGAAGAGAAATAGTATTGACCAGTATGCCTGGATCGGGAAGCCGATGTATATTGCTTTTAAGTTCCGCTAATGCCCTTGAGGCGTGTCCCCACTTCTCAAAAATCTGATTATCTGGCTTATATTCTGCTAATGGTAAAAGAGGTAGTGCATTATACGGATTGTCCCTATCGTACTTTTCAGATATTGTCATGTTCAATTATTTAAAAAATATGGACACATAGCAAATATATGTTCAATTTTTATAAGAATCAAGCTACATGTTCAGATTTAGCCCATTTTTGAACATAACATGAAAATATGTTCAGCTATTATGATTGAAGATTTGAAATCTCCAAGCGATATTTCCTTAATTGAAGGTCTTGTAATGGAGCATCTGTATTTTGTTTACCCCGGCGCAAAACTGCATCAAATAGATGAAAAGATCGCCAACAAACCTCTGTTAGTGTTCAAGATAACTCAAATGATCCGAGGACGAAACCCACAATTAAAATCAATCTTTTCAAATAACTAAGGGATTATTTTCTTCAGGTTTTTATTTTGAGGTTAAAAAGTCAAAAAAACTATCCCTATTTATTTCATTGAATTCCGAGTCGGGATAATTTTGAAGGAACAAAGCCGGTAATTTCGAAGATTTGCTTGAATATTTCATTTCATAAGCATAAAGCATGCCGTCTCTTTCTTCAATATAATCTATTTCTTTTTGAGTATAGGTTCTCCAGAAGAATTTATTTGCCGAGATCCTATTGTAGGAGAGATACTTTTTACGTTCAGAAATACAATAATTCTCCCAGAGCTGACCAACATCATTTCTGATATTGATAGGGTTAAGGTTGGCAATCAGAGTATTTCGAATACCATTATCCCAAAAGTAATAGCGGGGTGTTTTTGTATATTCAATTCTCATGTTCCTGCTTAGTCCCGGAAGCGAGAAAATGATGAACATCTTCTCGAGAATATGAAGGTAACGCTGTACTGTCCTGACATTGACCTGAAGTCTGCCAGCTATTTCAGAATATGAAATATCCTGACCTATCTGGAAAGCAATTAGTCGCAAAAGATTCAATACAAATACAAAATCTTTTTGAAGATCAAATTCAAGGATGTCCTTCAGCAAATAACCATTTTTTATTCCATTCAGGATTTCTTCTTTCCGGTCATTCCCCTGCTCCAGGTATACCTGTGGATACAAGCCATAAATGAGCTTGTTATCCAGTGTTTTTCTTGCTTCCAGGAAATCATCATTCAGTTCTTCCTGTGAGAACCCGAATAAATTAAGAAATATACTCCTACCTGTTAACGGTTCCCCAATCTGATTGTAAAGTTCGAATGAAGATGACCCTGTAAAAAAGATGCGAATACCAGGAATGTTGTCAACAATCAATTTCAGATTGATCCCTATGTTTGGGATTTTTTGTGCTTCATCTATGAATAGGTGTGTATAACCAGAGGTGGTTGATTTCAGCAGACTTAGTTTTTGGCTGGAGAAAAGTTCCTGGACATCAAAATCCTCACCGGAGATAATAAGAGGTTTACCTCGTATTTTTTCTGCGACCTGGTTCATCAGCACAGTCTTTCCAGTTCTCCTGGCCCCGAAAAGCCCAATAGCAAATCCGGGCTTCAAATTGTCAGTAATGTATGAAAGAAGTTTGCGCGTGATCATGATTTTTCATTAAAACCCATGCTAATATACATAAAATTGCATGAATACACACATATAAATACACGTATTATATTAAATTCATGTACTGAGATAGTATATAGCTCGGTTATTTTGGCGCCAGTATTTTCGCCGGTATTCCTGCGAATCCATGTGAACCAGTGTAAAATTTTGCATAAAATGAACAGTTAATTATAATTGTGAATAAACATAAACCCCTGTTAATGTTGAAAATAATTCAATTATTCCGACTTTTTTGAGCCGGATAATATGTCGAAAAAAGGAGAATCATAATCAGGGGGTCAATTTTCAGTCTGTCCTCCGGAGTCCAAAGGACAAAGGAGGAAACCCGGCCGGGCCTGCAGTTGATAACCAACCTCTTGGAATAAGATCCGACTGATTGGTTTTTTTGTCGGGATACACATTTGAATAAGCAAATTGAGTTAGGCTCATAGGAATTTATGACCACGCTTAAAGAATTAAAGATCAGAAAAACAGAATATTATAAGCAATAATAATACAAAAATTTATCTCAGGTACTATTACTAACTACAAACGCTATTTTTTCATGATTTGATTCTATTATTCGATACCGCATTTTAATTAAAACACGCAGAAGATAATTCCTTAAGGTTTTTTTTCATCCCATCATGAAGGTTGTCCGAAAATTTCTTTTTCAATAACCTCGGAAGTATGCCGTACAACGACTCCTCCACATATACCAATGTTCCCCCGTCTTTTACTTCAAAATACCAGTTATGTATGGCTTTTGCTCCAAATGTTTTTCCAGTCCACCCTATGGCTCGATGCTCAACTACTGTATGAAGTTCTGATATGAATCGTATACCTCCTGCTTTCCATTTAAATTTTGTTCCTTCTTTCATTTCACCCATTAGTTCTGCTTGAGTAACATCTGATTGCCATTCTGGCCATTGGTTTATGTTACTGAGAACATGCCATACTGTTTCTGGTCCTGCAGGGATAAAAATTTGTTGCTTTTCAACGACTGGGGAATTCTTATTTATTGACCTATTCATTTTTTTTGGTTTGAATTCATTAACACAAATAATACATTATATGTACCCTAAATTATTATTGCCTTGAATTGCCAATGAAGCAGGAGAGGTTCTATTATAAAAGTGAAACGACCTGCATAATTTTAGATTGATTCATATTCCTTTTCGAATAGAGGTACAATAATTTGATTATCCATTCTTTGGGCAGTCTGCGGATCATGAGAAGGAAGGTATACAGTAGGGAATTTCTTGGTGAATTTCCGGATCCTTATGAGTGTATCCTCAGAATCCTTCGTTCCCACCCCATCTGGTATCAATTTTACCATGTTGCCCTCTGTGTAGGAGGCGTCTCCGGCCAGGAAATAATAAATACCGTCCATTTTAACGATTACTGACATATGTGTAGCTACATGTCCTGGTGTAGCAACAATCATGATCGAATTTTCTTTTGTTATTGAAAAAGACTTTTTAAAAGGTCCAAATGTTTGATTATTTAAACTTATCAACGTTGGATTTAGCCATTTTGGCCATCTGTGAGGCAGGTAACCGCCTATGATACCTGTTAAACCACTGGCTGAATAAAACTCATTTTTTTCAATAATTATTTCGGAATTGGGAAAGTGATGCATTCCGCCAGCATGATCTGTATGTAGATGGGTCATTATTACTTTTCCTACATCTTTTTTAGGATCAATCCCCATATTTAAGAGTTGTGGGCCAATTTCCTCTTCGGGTTTTACATCGAATTTTACGGCCATTGCATAGTATGGATGCCATTTGGGGAGATAGCCTTCAATACCTGTTTTGTGTGTCTCTCCCGTATCTACCACAAATAAACCTTCATCGTGTTCAATTAACCAGGCATATATTGGCAACCAATCTGACCACTGGTTATCAAAAAAAACTTTGGTTAGCTTTGGGGCCATTCCTTTAGCTTTGCTGATTTGATTAAGTTTTACCTTGACTCTTCCTGTTTGAATTCTATGAATTTTCATAGCATTAAAAAATGTTTTTGGTTTGTGTTATTATCAATCCCTAACTAATGCTCCTTCAAGAAATATCTTTGATATATCTTTATACAAATCATAATTTGTATAGTTGCCTTTGTTAAATTTATCAGCATCGACGGTCATTTCAGTAAGGTTGAAGTATATCTTTATTAAAATATCAAGATCAATGTCCTTTCTTACGGTTCCTTCCTTTACACCATCATTGAATAATTTTCTATAGTATGTATTAACACTATATTCTCTGGTTTCTTCATAATACTCCCAGATTTCTGGAGTATAAAGTTTTAGATCTTGAAGAAACTCCTCATTGATCTCTGTCAATGTGTTTTTAGTAAATTCAATAACAGAACTCAACTTGCCACAGAAAGGTAAATCCGCATCGCTGATGATAACTTC
>JAXGMU010000001.1:14759-134154 GCA_040768485.1 Bacteroidales bacterium | reverse complement strand
CAGACGGTTATTTATTTCATTGTTCAGTTGATCGATGACAGCTTTAATAAGATCCTCCTTGGTTTGATAATACTTGTAAATTGTGCTCTTGCTGGTTCGCAAATCCCTGACAATACCATCAATGGACATCCGATTAAATCCATACCTGAGAAATTTTTTTCTAGCTACAGCCAGTATCCTTTGGTTTTGGTCTAAGCTTTTTTTCATGTTGAATAGCGCTATTAAATATGAACCGACCTTCCATCTGGCAAAATCGTTTTCCCGTTTTCTAATAAATCCTTTAGATTATGCAGGTTGTTGGATACCGCTGTTTTGATCTTGTTTTTAAGCAATCTTTCCAGTATTACAGGTGAACCTGTATCAACTTCAAATGTGTCATAAAGATGTGTTTGATCGTTTTCCTGTTTCAATTTAAAAGTCCTTCTAAATGTGGGGCTTGAATTATCTATAGTCTCAATAGTAATAAGACCAGGCGGATAATATTCAATTACTTTGAACTTTTGCTGATCATTTTTTCGGATTTGATGATATATTGTTCCTGATCCATCAATATTTGAAGTGACCTTTTTCACACTCTTAACATAATAATTCCACAAGGGTACATTTTCAAATTGTTCGATAAACTTAAATGTACCATCAATTGATTTATTAATCCTTAGCTCGTTCCTAATCTGTATCATAAACCTTGTTGAAGTATGTACGCATAGTACTAATATAGTATTAACAGTACAAACATAGCAAACAATATACTATAAATCAATTAATTATCACCAATTAGCCTTGACCTTATTTAAAAACAATCATTTAACTTATTATATGTCAGGCTAATACAGAAATCACTATTTATATAGGAATACTGCAATTCGAATAATCAGGGGGTCGCTTTTCAGTCTATCCTCCGGAGTCCAAAGGACAAAGGAGGAAGACCAGCCGGATCGAATACAAGCTTTTCGAATTCACGTGATTTTAATCCAAAATCAGTTTTTTCACGTGATATAAAAATACTCTCATATAGCTGTGTCTGATTATTTATCCCGTATTTTTCACCCAGGTATACGAAATCCGGCTCTGTGATACACGAAAAAAAAATGCGAAATTCGTGCGAATTTTGTTTGATAATATTTATACGACAATGAATCGGATAAGAACTTTGGCACTGATATTCCTCGCTCAGTTCGTCATGTACGGATGCAATGTAAACAATACAGAGTTTGAAGGCACCCGCATCAGTGATGAAACCCGGTTCATACTGGAATTCGATATTTTAAACTCAACAGAATCTCACGAGCTGGCATTAAAGGTTGATGATATTATAGATGTCTCTATAGATCTGATAAAAGGAGAACTGGATATATCGGTGACTGATGTTGAAGGGAAATCTATCTATAAGGCTGATCAAGCAAGTTCAAATGTGTTTTCCCTGATTATTTCTGAGGATGGTATATACACTTTTAAGGTGACTGGCAGAAGGGCATCAGGCAGAGTAAGTTTTACCTTGAGAGAGTAAAAAGTGCTTTATTATTTCAAGGCGATTTTTTTCTTTAGCCTGATATCCCCTGCGGAAGCCCCCACCTGTATTTCAATATCGCACAGGTCATCTTCCCATGCATGGGCGTTCTCGTTCCAGTATTGCAGTGCTTTCACGGGAATTTCAAGCCGGACCAGTTTGTTTTCGCCCGGTTGAAGCGGCACGCGTGAGAATGCTTTTAGTTCCTTGTAAGGCCATTCTATGGAAGGATTGATGCGGTGGACATACGCCTGTACCACTTCATCGGCCTCCGCAGTTCCTGTATTGGTCAGGTTAAAGGAGAGGGTTATGACATCATTCTTTCCGTATTGCGCCTTGTCGGTTTGCAGATTTGTATATTCAAATGTTGTATAGGTCAGGCCATATCCGAAAGGATACATCACGGGGATATTTTTGGTATCAAACCAGCGGTAACCCACCAGGGACCCCTCGGAATATATGGCAGTATTCGGATCACTGTTCAAATCTTCTTCGGCGGTTTGATCTTCCGGTTTTCCCTCCGGATCTGTTTCTGCAACCAGACCGGCGAATACATCAGCGCCTCTATTTCCCTGCGGATAATTGCGCAGGGCGTATGCAGGGGAATCTTCAAGTCTGACAGGGAAGGTAAACGGCAGGCGTCCGCCGGGAGAGATATTTCCCACTAGCACATCGCCCAGCGCATTTCCTCCTTCGCTGCCGTTAAACCAGGAAATAAGCAATGCTTTTGATAAGGGCCTGACTACATTCAGATCGTTGGGGGCGCCGCTTGTCAGAACGGTGATGATGTTCGGATTCACCTCCGCGATCTTCCGGATCAGGTCATCCTGTCCCGAGGGCAGGAAAATATTTTCCCTGTCCATTCCCTCGGTTTCCACCGCCCGGTTGTTTCCCCCGATAAAGAGAACAATATCCGCCCCGGATGCTACTTCCACGGCTTCCTTCGTCAGTTCTTCCGCCAGCAGTTCTTTCTCCTGTTTTTCCTTCTCCAGCTCTTCCTTTGTCCTTCTGCGGAACATATTCCTGAAGCTGAAGACAACGGGTTCATACCCCCTGGCATACACGATCTCGGCCCGATCACCGATCTTGTTCCTGATCCCTTCAAGGGGGGTGACCTCATAGAGGGTTTTCACCCCCGCTCCCATTCCGCCCTGTCCCATGGTCTGTACCGCATTCGCCCCGATGACGGCAATGACTGGACTGTGCTCCAGTTTCAGCGGGAGTACCCCTTCATTCTTTAACAGCACGATCGATTTGCTGGCCACATCATAGGCTATTTTCTGCTGGGGCGGTTGAGAAGTGACCTCCTGGTTGGCTTTATCTTCAGGGATCGGATCAATGGCCATCCTGACCCTCAAAATTTCACGGACACGCCGGTTGATGATCTCTTCAGGAACCACCTCTGCCTTCACGGAATCGAGCAAAGCCTGCCCCAGGTATCTTTTGGTGGGCATCTCCACATTCAGGCCGGACATGATGGCATCCACGGTGCTGTGCGTCCCGTTCCAGTCCGAAATGACCATTCCCGCAAACCCCCATTCCTCCCGTAGAATCTGATTGAGTAGCACCTCATTTTCGGCACACCAGCGGCCATTCACTTTGTTGTAGGCCGCCATGACGCCATAGGCATCTGCTTCTACCACAGCCGCCCTGAAAGGCGGAAGATAGATTTCCCGCATGGCACGCTCTCCGACGATCACATTGACCGTGCCACGGTTGTTTTCCTGGTTGTTCAGTGCATAATGCTTCAGGCAGACTGCGATCCCGTGATCCTGGGCCCCTCTGGTATACCCGGCAGCCAGACGCGAGCTCAAGAAAGGATCCTCGCTCAGGTATTCATAGGTTCGTCCCCCGGTCGGGATCCGCTGGATGTTGATGGCAGGTCCAAGCAGCATGTCTTTTCCCCGCAGCCGGGCCTCACGGGCCATGCCGGTACCGTAAGCATAGGCCAGGTCGGGGCTCCAGGTGGCCGCCAGCGCCGAACCGGTGGGGAAGAAAGTGGCCCGGTCGTTTTCCAGGCCCAGCGGAGTCCAGCTGTCAGGCTGCATCTCTTCACGGATGCCAAACGGCCCGTCCACATATCTCATATCGGCAATCCCAAGCCGTTCCAACCCGGCTGAAACGAACATATGTTTCGCATGAAGCATGTTGATTTTCTCTTCAAGCGTCATCTGGCCGATAATGGAATCGATTTGCCCGTCATACTGAAGCAGGGCCGATTGATGATCGCTGCGCGGCGTGTTGCCCGTGAGAGCAATCAGCAACATTGCAGTTGCCAGGATCCCGGATGTCCTGCCGAATTTCATTTTAATGCGTTTCACTGATTTGTAACGTATTCGGTGGTATAAATTGAATGGTTTCATCGGTCCTGATGGTTTTTTTGCTGACACTTACGGTATCCATTTCAAATGTAGTATATCTTTGTCCATTGTCAAATCGGAGTTGCGATGAACGATCATATCATACTTATTGAATGTAATGGGAAAAAATAAATGGACATATCCGGGAATTCTGGCCGTTCTTTTTCTCCTTCATGCCTGCTCCGGGCCACTGGATTGGCCGGAGTCACCCTTGTATGATTTCGGACAGGCAGGATCGCACACGGACCAGCCGGCAGACCTGGAAAGCGCCCGGCAGGCGATCGTGGGTCATTATGCACATTACGACGTGGTGGCCTATGAAGACACCACCACAAGGACCACGATGCGGTCCTTTATTATTTCTTACGGATTTACCGAATTCTATCTGGAGGACGGCAAGCTCATGCAGTCTGACCGGTTTGTGCGTGCGGAGCAAAAACTGAGCCGAAAAAATGCCAGATCAGTATTCAGCGATGAAGCTGTACAGGCCATCAAACCCAGGGTGCAGGAGGTTGAACTGACCCGGAAAAATGGAACCTGGCATATCTACCGGCCCGAAACACCAAGTTTGTTGGGGATCGAAGGAGATCCATCACAGCCCCTGTCGACCGATCCAAATGATCCCAATCTGACAGATCCGGATCAGGACGGTCACCCCGGAGTAACCGTGCAAATCAGCGTGGGGAAATTCTTTCAGGGGGAGATCTATATCACCCGGAGGGAAATATTCAGCAATTATTTGACCCTCAACAGTAATGGCACTTTAAGCGGTTATGTTGTGGACCGGTCGGAGCAATTCGTCGTCGGTGCATCGAAGAAAATCCTGAACCAGGAGTCCAATTCGGTCCAGCATCCTGACAGGGGACTGAGTCCGGTCCTGCTGGTACCGGTCGACCCAAACATAGATACGCTCGAGGAACTGATGCAGATCAGAGATGAGATCTTCCCCGAAGAACCCGAATTCTATTCAAAGAAGTAACCATGAATGAAAAGCCGGCAGAACAGGAGAAGGGTTCCGACAGAAAGGGGTTGAACGCCGAAACCATCAAAGAATTGTGGTCGAAAACCTATAATACTGAAGGGAAGCCGGACTGGTCACATATTCTGCCCTATTACGATAAGGACATTTATTTCAGGGATTGTATCCAGGAGCTTCGGGGACTGGATGAATTCAGGGCTATGACCAGGCGGCTGACAGATCGTTCAAATGATTTGAAAATGAATATTGTCAGGACCACCCAGCAGGGGAGGGATATCTTCATTGAGTGGGAAATGACCATTAAATTCAAAAGGAATCCGAGTTCCGTGTTATATGGCTCCAGCCGGGTGACCCTGAACGAAGAAGGAATGATCGTAGAACAAAGGGATTATTACGATCTGTGGGGAGATATCTTCGATAATATCCCGAGGTTTGGAAAAGCCTACAGACGGTTCATGAAGAGAAAATTCGGATGAGGCACGATGGCGCCAATGAGGTTACCTAAGTATTTCAACGAGTATCAGTGGTCCAACATCGCGGCCATGATCAGGAACAACAGGCGGGATCCCAGGATCTGTACGGATGATTTCAGGGACCGGCTGGTGGTGATCAGCGGGGCCACATCAGGGATCGGGTACCTGACCGCCCGGAAATTCGCCACCCATGGAGCCAGGCTTCTCTGCATCAACCGGAACGAGGAGAAAAGTGTGGTCATGAAAGCGGAGATTGAAAAGGAATTTGGCATCAGCTGCGCATACATCATCGCTGACCTGAGCAATCTGAAGGATGTCCGTTATGCCGCAGAAGAACTTCGAAAGATCGACTCCCCGATAGATGTACTGATCCATAATGCAGGGGTCTATCTGACCAGAAGGGAAATGACCGATGAAGGATTTGACAAGGTTTTTGTGGTACAGCACCTTTCTTCCTTTATGATCAATATCCTCCTCAGTGAAAAGCTCATCTCTCAGGAAAAAACGAGAATCATCCTGGTCAATTCGGAGGGTCACCGTTTTGCCGCATGGGGTTTGCGGCTGGATGATCTGCACTGGGAGAAACGCCGTTATTCCGGCCTGAAAAGCTATGGTTCTGCCAAGCTTGCGCAATTACTGACCATGCTTCTGTTTGATGAGTACTTCAGGTCTACAGGAGTAACCATCAATGCCATGCATCCGGGTGCCGTCAGATCGGAAACAGGACAGGACAACGGTGCCATTTACCGCTGGGTAAAGCGACACCTCTATGATAAGATGCTGAGGCCTACTGAAATTGCATCAGAGTCGATCTACTACCTGGCGGTTTCGAAGGAAATGGAGGGGGTCAGCGGAAAATTCTTTAACCTGACAGAGGAGGAAGAACCTGCACCTCCCGCCCTGGATAAAGAGGCTGCGTATGAAATATGGGCAAAAAGCCTGGAAATGTCCGGGGTAGCGGATATCATACCGAAACGATGAACCTGCATGGCTGAAAGAAAATACAATTCGATTATCGTCGGAGGAGGGATGGCCGGACTGACCTGTGCGGCCTATCTGGCAAAGGAGGGAAGGAGCGTTCTGCTGATCGAGAAGAACAGGGAATGCGGCGGCCTGGTGAACTCTTTTTCACGTGACGGATTTCAGTTTGAAGCAGGAGTAAGGGCCCTGGAAAATGCGGGTATCATTTTCCCCATGCTGGAGGAGCTGGGCATTGTGCTGGATGTTGTCAAAAGCCCCGTATCAGTCGGGGTGGAGAATAAGATCCTGCATATCAGGGACATCAACAGCATTGAGGAATACAGCAACCTGCTGAAGGAACTGTACCCGGAGAGTGAAGCCGAAATTGATCATGTCATCCGGATCATCCTGAAGGTAATGAAATACATGGATGTACTCTACGGCGTGGAGAATCCCAATTTCAAAGAACTGAAGCGCGACAGGTCATACCTTTTCAAAGAACTTCTTCCCTGGCTGCCCAAATTCCTGCTTACGATCGGAAAGATCAACCGGATGAATGTGCCGGTGGAACCTTACCTGGAAAAAATTGTGAAAAATCCTTCCCTGAGAGACATGATCTCCCAGCATTTCTTCAAGAACACCCCCGCGTTCTTTGCCCTCAGTTATTTCTCCCTTTACCTAGACTATTTCTATCCCAGGGGTGGAGTAGGGAGGCTGGCGGATGCGGTGGAAAAGCGGTTCCTTGAATGGGGAGGCGAGATTAAGCGTGAAACGACCATTGATAAAGTTTCGGCCCGCGAAAAAAAAGTGACTGACCGGAACAACGTCAGCTATCATTATGAAAACCTTGTCTGGGCAGCGGACCTGAAGACGCTTTACAGGATCGCCGATGTGGAAGGCTGTTCCGCAAAAATCCGCTCGAAATTCCAAAAAACGAAAAGCCGCTTTTTGGAAAAAAGGGGAGGGGATTCGGTATATACGCTTTTTGTGGAGGTGGATGAGCCTGTGGACAGTTTCGGAAAAATCGCGAACGGACACTTCTTTTATTCTCCTTCAAAACAGGGATTGGGAGAAACCCACTGGAGCGAGCTGGACAGGATGTTGAAGACTCCCGCAGAACAGGATAAGCTCCGGGTATTGAAATGGCTCGATAAATTTCTTGCGCTGAACACCTACGAGATTTCTGTGCCGGCCCTGAAAGATCCCGACCTGGCACCACGGGGCAAGACAGGATTGATCATCAGCATCCTTGCCGAATACGACCTGTTCAACATGATCGCTGAAGCGGGCTGGTATGAGGAGTTTATTACTGAAATGGAGAAGCGCATCATTGCGATACTCTCCGGTTCGGTCTATCCCATGCTGAAGGATAAAGTGATGGCCCGCTTTTCATTTTCACCCCTGAGCTATGAGTCCAGGGCAGGCACGTCAGAAGGCGCGATTACAGGATGGTCGTTCCGGGAACCCGTTCCGGTGGTTAATAAAATCCTGTCCGCAAACCGGGCAGTCGTCACACCCATCCCTTCCATCTATCAGGCAGGACAATGGACATATAGTCCGGCCGGAGTGCCCATGTCCATTCTCACCGGCAAACTGGCTGCACGCAGGATCCTGAAGACGTAAGATCCTACAAAAGTAAAATCAGGAGTACCGTAATCAGTATCAGAACAACAATTCCTGCAGAGAGTTGTTTTACGATGGTCCTGGCGGAGAATGTCCTGAGGTTTTCAATGTTCGCCAGTTCATTATACTTGCCGATCAATTCATCACGGTCCTTTACCGAAGTGTAGCAACCCGGACTATCGGCAATATAGTGCTGGGCGAAGGGAAAACAGACCACCCTGCTGATCTCGGGATCCGCCAGTCCCGGGAAAAGTGTGTTTTCAGTGATGCGTATATCTTCCAGGGGGACATCCAGGGCTTCCTCCACTTCAGCCGGATCAAATATTACGGCGAAAGGATGATCCTCACCTTCTGCAAGTTTCCTGCTGTGACCGATGGAGGTATTCCCCATGAGCCAGAGCCTCTGATCCAGACTGCGCAGCTTTCCCCGTTTGATGCTGCCGGTCAATGAAAACTTCCTGTTGGTCCTTGCTTCCTGAATTTCCAGAAAGACTTCTCCCTTTGAACTTGTTGTGAAGAATGCCTTCTCACAATTCGGATCAGCAATACCCTTTGAAGGCAGGGCAATGATTGTATTGCTCAATATATCTATGAAAATGAACGATAACAGTCCGGTTCTTTTGTCGGTTGCAATGAGGTAAACCTCCTGCCTGGTGCCCCAGAAGGTACTTGCCCGTGTACCCAGATTCCCGATACCCATGTAGTATTCCGGCTCATCATCGATGAACAATTTCGTCTTTGCCAGCTCATACCGGTCCGGCAGCAGCGATTTTGCATATTCGAGATCCCTGAGCTTGAAGAACAGGAACAGGCTGTAGGGTTCAATCACGAATCCGATATAAGGGGTGTTTTTTGATGCGCTGTACAACAACCTCCTCAACAGGCGCGGAGGAAGCAATCCTTTGAGATTCTGGAAGAAAAGCAGATTGCTGACCTTCATGGGATGGATCAGACCCTCAACACCTTTGATGAATTTATCCTCGTTTTGTATTACCATATGTCCGACTTCAAATAAAAGCAGAAATACGATCACATAAACTTAAGAGATAAATTTCATTTTTCACAGAGCGGTACTCCGGATCTGCCTGAACCCTTCGCTGGTCATATGATATTCCATGAGCGAAGTACTGTCAAATCCATACTAAAATAATGCTCAGATTTTTATTGAAACAGAAGAATCAATTCAGGTCAATCCAGTCGCAATGAATTTCCGGGATTGGCTTTGATGGCCCCGAGCAGCCTGAAGCTGATCATGAAAAAATAGATGAAAAATGCCAGCAGGGCAGAAAGGGCGATCATTCCGAATCCAAACCTGCAGGCGAAGGCAAAATTCTGCAGCCATTCCCTGGAAAGATACCATCCGAATACGCCGCCAAAGACCGTGGACACCAGAATGATCTTCACGGAGTCCCTCAAAAGGAAATTCATCAAGGCTGCTCCGGAGGCTCCCATCACCTTCCGGATGCTGATCTCCTTTGACTTTTCCCTGAGTGACAGCGACATGAGACCAAATATCCCAAGGCAGGATATGAACAGGGCAACGAGCGAGAGATAATTCATGCTTCTCGAAAGCTGCCTGTCCTCCCTGTAAAGGGAATTCAGGCGATCGTCCAGCAATGAATAATCCATTGGGATGCCCGGCACATATTTCTTCCAGATGTTCTCGATATCACCCAGGGTTTTGGCCAGGTTTGCACTGTTGACCTTGAGAGAGACAAACTGCCAGTAGTATTCATCTGCAACGCCTATACCGAGGGGAGTAATGGGATTGTGCAGGGATTCAAAGTGAAAATCTTCTGTCAATCCCACTACGGTGCCAAGATTCCCGTCGAATCCGAAACCTGCCCCAATGGGGGACTCCAGGCCCATCCTCTCTGCAGCGGCCCTGTTGATAATATATGCATGCCCATTGTCAGACTTCATATCCGGTTGAAAGTATCTTCCTTTTTCCAGCTGAATGCCGTACAGGTTCATGAAATCGTGATCCACGATCATCCTGTAAAAGAAAGGATTATCTTCTTCATGCTTTCCTTCCCATACGGGTATGTTGGACCATCCGACCATCGACGGGATGCCGGTGGAAAAGGCAACTGACCGGACATCCGGATGATTCAACAGTTCCTGTTTGAAGATGTCCATTTTATTCATCAGGTTGAATTCCTCGGCATAGAACAAGTTGATCAGGTCCAGGTAAACAATATTCTCCTTAAGATAGCCCAGATCCATATCACGGGCATAGGATAATTGCCTGATCATGGTCGCCGAACCAATGATGAGCGCAATGGAGATGGAAAACTGGATAATCACGATGGACTGTCTGAGCTGCTTTCCTCCCCTGGAAAGGTTGATGATACCACCCCTGATGGTCTCGGCCACCTTGTACCGGGAAAGATAAAGAGCCGGGTAAACGCCCGAGACAAAAGCCATCAGGGCGATCAGCCCTATGCTGGCCAACAATACCTGCCAGTTCCAGATTGAGTGGAAATCAAGTTTCCGTTCCAGTGTGGAATTGAACATGGGCAGGACCAGCCAGACCAACATCAGAGCGGCCAGGTAAGAAATCAGTACAATATTCAGGGATTCACTGAAGAACTGACGGATCAGCACCGGCCGCTGAGCTCCCAGGAGTTTCCGGATGGAAACATCCCTGATCCTCGTTCTGTAGTGCGCGATGTACAGGTTCAGGTAATTAAAACATACGATAAACAGGATAAAAATACCGGCTGTAAGAAAGATGAACAGGGTCCCTTTATCCCCGGTGCCCCACGTATCCCGGTTGAAGTGGATATCATACAGGGGTTGCAGGTGGAATGACCAGGTGTTGCCATTGAAACCCACAAGATCGTATTTCCTCAATTTTGCATCAAGGAGCTCCGGGTCGCTGTTATCATGAAGGGTCAGATAGGTCCGGTAGGAATTATTCAACCAGTTCTCGCTCAGAAGACTCCGGTTGAGGATTGACTCAAGGGTCGAAAATGAGGTAAGAATATCAAACTGCAGATGGGAATTCCCGGGAATTTCCTCCAGAATCCCTGATACCGTAAGCTGACGCCCATCATTCAGGATCATTTGCTGCCCCATGGGATCTTCCTCACCAAAATATCTTAGTCCCGCCTTTTGAGAGAGCACGATGGAATTAGGGGAACCCAACGCACTGCTTTTGTCACCGGCCACCAGAGGAAATGAAAAGATCTCCAGGAACTCGGGATCGACAACCAGGACCTCTTCACTGAGGTATTGGTCTTCGAGCTTAAAGTTCCACATTTTAGTAGTAGTCCTGGTAATGAGATCCACTTCAGGCAGCTCATTTTCCCAGGTGGGTTTCAGGATAGCAGGAGACACCACCCACCAATCGGAACTACTTCCTGTAACCTGGTTCCCGGGCTGGTGCATCACCACCCTGTATATGTTCTTTCCGTTTTCGTGAAACCTGTCGAAACCCAGCTCGGAGTGTATATACAGAATGATCAACAGGCAACAAAAAATACCAATGGTCAATCCACTGATGTTGATGATGGCAAATGACTTGTATCGTCTGATGAATCTGAATGAAGCCAGAAAGTCCCGGAGTAACATGGATTTGTCTGTTAAATAATTCACATAAAAGACGTGGAATTTTTTTCCACGTTACGTGACCGGGACCAGTTGCGGATTACTGCTTCTGAATCATTAAGACAAAATTACAATGACCTGATTGGAATTTCAAACTGAGTCATTGAATGTGCAGGGAAAGTGTAACGGATGGTATTGCCCTTGAATTTAATATTCTCACTGACGATCCCTACACCCTCCTCGGACTTTGTATTCGTTGCCTCAATGGTTTCACCGTTTACCTCGTGAACAGTGGCATTCCCCGTAAATTCACCTGTCTGCAGAAGGATATCCGTTTCAATGCCATTCGTTTCATGCCTGTTAACGACATTTACCACCAGCGTTTTTTCCGGTTCATTCAATGCGGCAGAAACGTCCAGATAAGGGATATCATTAAATATTTCATTGTTGTATGTTTCACATTTGGTCGTTACATCAAGAGAAGTACCATGACAGTTGTTGGAATAGAGATAGAATGCCTGAAACAGTGTATTCCTGAAATCACCATCCGGCGAATTCCCCACAAGACTTGATAACATTGTCAGATTTGCCATTTTTACAATATCGGCATGCCTGACAAACGAGTTCAGATGAAGAGCAACCATCAATGAACCCAAAAGGCCCCTTCCCCGGGCTCCCCATTCATCAAATGAAATATATACCGGTCTTTCTGATTCCGATTTCATCATCGCCTTCAGGATCAGGGCTTCCACCATTTCTATCTTCTGATCAAGATCAAGGTTCAGGGATACCATGCTGGAAAAGCCCCGGTCCTCTTTCAATGCCTCGGTAACATATCTGTGAACAGAAATGTAATCAATGGTGCCAATCATTCGATCCAGTACATAATCATTCCAGTCAATCCACCTGTTATCCGCGGGCCTGTAATTCGATGCACCGGAAGCAATCAGTTTTACATCCCTGTCTACCAACCTGATCAGTTTAGCAGCCTCCATGGCAAACTTGACATAGTCTTCGACACTTTTCTGCCCCATTTGCCAGGGTCCGTCTATTTCGTTTCCAAGGGCCCAGTATTTTATTTTAAAAGGCTCTTCATTCCCGTACTCCCTCCTGAGGTCAGAATAATACGTTCCCTTTTCGTAGTTACAATATTCAACCCAGTGCCTTGCATCGTCAAGCGTCCCTGTTCCGGCATTGATACAGATGAAATTTTCGGCACCGACCAGGTTGCAGAATTTTACATACTCATCCGTTCCCATATGGTTGTTTTCAATCTGGTGCCATGCCAGGTCCAGTCTTGCAGGCCGTTGTTCCTTCGGTCCGATTCCGTCTTTCCAGTTATATCCCGACATATAGTTTCCGCCCGGCCATCTTATCACGGGTACTTTCAATTCCCTGATCAGCTCCATATAATCTTTCCTGAAACCGTTCTCGTCAGCAAAGGGAGATGACGGATCATATAAAGTGCCGTAAACCACAGTGCGGATGGGTTCAAGAAAACCACCATAGATTTTCGGATCGATTTCACCTATTTTCCGATCAAAATCGATCTTGATTACTGCGGGTTCCTGCGATAACAGTGTACCAGAGAACAACCCTGTTAACATCAGGAATGCGAAAATGATTCTTGACTTTTTCATAATGGAGATTTTAATAAGAAGGACAAGTTAAGAAAGTTCATGCAAAAGATTCATGCAGGGATTCATTCCGGTTCATTGAAGCAGAAACAGTTTCCCTATTTCCGAAACTTCACCGGATTCAAACCGGTATATATATAATCCCGCGGGTAATCCTTCAGCGCGCCATGTAACCTTGTGATTCCCTTCCTGCTGGTAGCCGCTGACCAAGGATCTTATCTCCTGCCCGCCCGGGTTGAATAGACTCAGGGTGGTGCTGGCAGCCTCATCTAAGAAATAGTAAAAAGAAGTTTCCTGGTAAAACGGATTGGGATAAACGTGCAGGACAGACATAGATTTTATCCGGGTAACGGCCGGATTGATCGATGTGTTCGGAGATCCCACTTTCTTCAATTGGATATTGTCGAAATACACAGTATTCGCATCACCTCCGATATCAAAACCCAGCCGCGCCCCGTTATCCGCAGGCTCCGTCATGGTAAAAGAATAACTGTACGTTTGCTTTTCAGTGGTGAGCGGGATGAGCTGCTCACCGCTGTAAACCGTCCATGGCTCTGCATCTTTCCCCACCAGTGCGGTGATCTGCCTTGGGGTATCTGAATATGCATCAAAGGAAACCCTGTACTCAAATCCACTTTCAATCACAAGTCCGTTCTGGCCGAAATAGATATCCCAGGGATTTGCTCCGGAATTCATGATCCTAATTATATACTCCCCTTCCTCCACCGATCCTGCTGCTTCAGCACCTGATAGCGTTACCAGGCCCCAGCCTTCATCATTCTCAATGAAATCAGGATTATTCAACAGGTTCAGTTCGGCAAGTTGTTGGGTATTCAGGGTAAAATCATCAAAGTAGTATTCTCCGGTCTCACCTCCCAGGTCTATATTGAATGCAGCATCCAGGGTAGTAGGTACCGTGAAATCAAATTCATATGCTGCCCAGTCAGGGGAGATAGTAAAATCTTTTTTCGCTACAAGGGAATAGTCATTTTGGTGAATGACCGCAGCAGTGATTTGGCCCTGGTTACCCTCTGCCTTGGCCCAAAAGGCGGCGTGGTATGTGGTGCCCCCCTTCAGCACCAGATCCCGCTGGGACAATTGCACATCCCACGGATTGCCACCCGGTTCTGTCACCTCCACATAAAGCGATTGATCCCCTTTGTGAACAGTATCCGTTGACAAATTAAAATTCGCTTTGGCAGGGTAGCCGGCCGATTGATTCCAGAATTTCACCCCTTTTTCAAATCCCGGATTCTTTACATAATTGGGAGCGACCTTCACCGGCAGGGACGTAACAAATGTACCCGTACCTGTGGTGATTGCTGCACTGATACTTCCCCCGAATATTCCCCAGTCCACCGTGACTTCCCATGTCCCCTGACCCGATACGATCTGTGCATCACCCGGAACACTCCATTGATAAGTTGCCCCCTCCAATTCGCCCGGTGAATACTTCTTTCCCTTTTCCTGAGAGGTAACGAAATCCGGTCCCTGAACGGATAATTCACCAGCTTCCTGGTATACCCTTACATAATCCACCTCCATGACTGCTGGGAATATGGAGGTTTCATCCGGAGAACCTACCCACCCACCCCCGACAGCCAGGTTCAGGATGATATAGAAGGATTGATCGAACGGCCAGGTATCAGAAGCACCAGCATCATTCTCAAAAGAGTAATACTTCTGCTCATCCACGAAAAAATCAATCTTATCCGGGCTCCACTCAATGGCATATATGTGAAAGGCAGTTTCCGCATCCGGAATTTCTGTAATCCCTCCCCGGGGCGGCTCGGAACCCGAAAACAGATTGTACTTTTCGGTATGCACGGTTCCGTATATGCGGGTGACTTCATTGGAAGGATGCTCCATGATGTCGATTTCTCCGCTGAGGGGCCACCATCCGTACAGATTGTCAACTGGAAGCATCCAGAAGGCAGGGACAAACCCGGGGGTGCCAGGTACCTTGATCCTGGCTTCTATCCGTCCGTATTTCCAGTAATGAGTTTGTCCGGTCCTCAGATGGGCAGAAGTATATTCATAGCCCTGGAAGGATTCTTTTAATGCGATGATCTGAAGTTTCCCATCAACGATCTTTGCATTATCAGGACGGTCTGTATAATACTGTACATTGTCATTGGTGGGACCTGATTCAAACTGCCAGGTTGACCGGTCAATGATATCACCGTTAAATTCATCGGCCCATACCAGCTGGCGGTCTTGTGCATGAAGCCCGGTGAAAAAGGAAGACAGAAATAACGGCAGGCATGCAACGCGAAGTATCAACTGGTGAAATGGATTCATCATGACCTGTCGGATAGATATCCAGATTGATACTAAATATAAAGAGTTGCCGGATGATTAGCAAATAGCCGGTAAGTTCAGGAATGCGCCATCTCCTCCGCAATTGCAGCTTCTACCATTCTCACACGGAACTCAAGCGAGTTCAGATGGTTGATTGCCCAGACAAGCATAGCCCCCTCAAAATGAATCTCTTCCCAGGAATACACCTCTCCTTCCCATTCAAAATCATCCGTATCAAGGTATTTGTCGATGAAAGCCACCTGCTGGTTTTCTGTTATTTCATTCAGAAAATCCTTGTATTGTTTTATGCTTCGTTTCAAATCCAGGGCCCTGTTCTCGCCAATCATCACATGGGAAGATACGTTCCTGTTGTCTTTCCCCGTCACCCTGCGAATGTCAATTCCTGATTCCTTGCCGACTGCTTCATCATTGTCTTTTGAGACTTCTAATACAAGCGCTTCCTTCAGCTGGTTGATTTCCGATACCAGATGATCGGTCCTCTCTGCAAGCAACGTGCCCGATGTCAGTTCCGCGGAGTCAAGATCAGACAGATGATCCTCCGTACTTCCCTGGTAATAGGCGGTCAGCAAATTATAGTGATCATTCACAAGTATTGCATCATCGATTACGGCTTTACTGACATTCAGGGCCATTAAGGCATCCATGGCAGAGATATAGACAAGCAGGAACAGTACCAATATTAAGTTCCTGATGTTCCTGGTCCCCTTTTTGCCCTGGTAGATCAGGTAAGCAGGCAGGAACAGAATAAAGGGTATAACGATGCCAATCGTCAGCAGGATGCCGGCCCCGGGCCAGTGCATGATTTTGAAAAGGGCCCCGATAAAGGTGATGGCGATGGTGATGCCTCCGATCATGTAAATAAAAGCATGTTTTCCCTCTGCCCGGTAGGTGCTTGCGAGTGCCACCGGACAAAAGACCAGTGAAAAGAGGACCAGGGAAACAGTGATCACGATTCCCGCCCCGGGAAAATGATTAATTTTAAAAATTGCCCCGATGGTGAACAGGATCAGCAGTACGATTCCGAATATATATATCTTGTTTTTCATGGCTTCCTGGTTATTTTAAGCTGGTTTCTTCTGCGATGATCTGCTGGCCGCGCACATCCCTTTTTTCCGAAATACTTTTCAAAAACTCCTTCTCTGCCAGCCTTATTTCAATCTGAATGGTCGTCAGGGTATTCAGGATCGATACAAAAGTACGATGTTCAAAAGTTGCATTTTCCCAGGGGATCTCTTCATCATCGGCGACTTTGACTTTGGATATATCAAGCAGCAGATCCAGTTTTGAAGCAAGGTCTGCATCAGCCGATTCAGATAAGAGATATTCTTTGTATTCCCTGATTTTCCCGGCAAGTTGTGATGCTTTGCCCTGGACGATCAGGATATCAGTGGGAATATTGTTTGCATCTTTTCGTATGATCCTGCTGAAATCTATCGCTCCACCTGAAATGGCTTCTTCGTTCGGTTCAGTGGCAATGACCAGTTCTCTCTTCAGATCGTTGATCCAGGATTCAATTTCATCGGTTTTTTGATGGGCCGCTGCTGCAACTTCGCCTCTCGCCGAGGTATTGATCGTTTCCAGGACAAATGCATTGTTTTTGTCTTCCAGATCGATCAGCACATCATCCATTTGTTCTTCTACCGCAGTGAATTCGGATAATACATCCTTTGTGACAGTTAATGCCATAAAAGACAAAAACAGAACTGCCATCATGGATCCGACAATGATAAATATGAAATGACCGCTGACATAAGATTCATTTTTATAATGCGCAGACACATACAGGGGCATAAAGATCATAGCAAACAATATAAGCCCGATAAGAATGACCAGTCCTGCTCCTGGCCAGTGCATGATTTTGAAAAGAAAACCTGCAAGATAGAATAGCCCTGCAAACAGGCCCAGCAGGTATACAGCCCGTCTGCCTTCACCCCTGTCATCCGATATTTTCGCAATGATGAGTGAAGGCAGGAATAGTGTTCCCAGCATGATCAGGCCCGTAACCAATGCGATGCCTGCTCCTGGCCAGTGCATCAGCTTGAACAGGATGCCCAGCAGGAAAATGACAGAGGAGATCAGTCCGGATAACTTCATGAACAGATGTTTCTTATCTGTTTTGTTTTCTGCATTCAGCACATAAACAGCCGATGGCAGAAAGAAGAAACAGAGAAAAAAGAAACCCAGGCTCATCATGATGCCTCCCCCCGGCCAGTGCTGTATTTTAAACAATGCAGCCACTGCCATTAACGATGGGGCCAGAACCCCAAAGATCTTCATAAATGTTTTCATGGATTTATAATTTTTATCAATCAGCATTAAAGTCTCTTCCTGGATCTTTTTAAACCTGTTCAATCCAATCCTCGACCTCACATTCTCATAGGCCTGGGTGAACGGGAGCCCTTCATCCATCTCAGCTTCCACATCGCAGCAAACATGATCAACCAGGTCATCCAACAGATGGGAATAGGTCACCCGCTGCCGGCTGATATCCAACCTGATCAGCTCAATGTCACCTGGCTTTAACCGGTACATACTGCAGGGCGGGGTTTGGTTGAAGAAGTACTTTCAGGGTTTCCATGTAGTTTTTCAGTTCCTCGATTTTTTCTTTGGCAACGCTTTTGCCTTTTGGGGTAAGTCGATAGTAGATCCTCGTCCTGTTATTTACGTTTTGTGACTCTGTCAACAGGTTCCCGTCTTTTTCGAGCTTGTGCAGAACAGGATACAACGCACCATAGGTAAGCTGGATCTTTCCTTCAGAAAGTTCCTCTACCTTCCTGGTTATTTCATAACCATACATTTTATCGTTCTCTGCCAGCAGCTTCAGTACGATCGACTTCAGACTGCCTTTTAACATTTCTCCCGGAATTTTATTCTTCATCATTGTATATACTTTATACTTTTATATTACAAAACTATAATAATATTATCAGAAAGTCAAATTTCTGTTGAGATAACTGGGGAGCTACCTGGTTAAAATAGCAATTTGAATTATTTCACCACTATCCTGGTGCAGAATACCTTATCCGTTTCCAGTTTCAGCAGGTATAATCCGCTTTCCAGGCCAGATACATCAAGCAGTACCTCCTGGTCTCCACTGGATCTTTTTTCATCAATCAATTCAAACGCTTCCTGTCCCAGCAGATGAAAGAGGCTTAGCAGTAAATGAGGGATCCAGGAAAGCCGGGGCGGAGTCATTGGAGAACATGAGAATGGGATTCTGGCAGGAACTGGTAAAACGACACATCGTCGGAACACGTGAAAAACTGGGGGAGGAATTGACTTTGCAATATGAGTCGGAAGGCCGGGCGATGGACCTGGAGGAGGCAATCCGGTATGCCCTGGATCTAGAGTTGGATTGATCGTACAAGCAAACCCGGTGACGCATTGGTCACTCCGGCGGGCGGGTTCAAATTTTGTATACTACCCAGTTACAGCCGTTTTCAAATTGCTGAGATCTAACCAATTTGAGGGATGTCGATTCCTTCAGATCGGAGAACATAGGGTAACATTTCTCCCCGACCACCAGCGGGTGAATAAGCAGGCTGATTTCACTGACAATCCCGAGCCTGATGAGATGATTTCCAAGGATCCGGCCGGTATCGGTCAGGATTCTTGAAACATTGAATTTATTATGGAGGATTTCAATCGCACCCGGCATATCGACTTTATCTTCTCCGGTGACGATGTAATGATAGTTTCTTTCTTTCAGATGGTCGATGTAACCGGATGGTGTTTTTTTTGAGAGCAAAAGGATCACATCCCTGCAATTTGATAGTGCAGTTCCATGTCCGGCATAAATCCGGTGAGAGAGCCATCCAGGCTGACCGAATTATGGATGATTATTTCAGTTTTCATCTTCTGTATTGTGATATTCTTAATGAGATCAATGTATCATGAGGATGCTATTTGGTTGAGAAAAAATCTTTTCTTTTCTTCAAAGACGGACCGATAGACAATGCTCTCCCTGTCAATGGCCCTGTCAATGGCCAGTATTCCATCCAAATGATCGATCTCATGCTGTAACAACTCTGATGTGGACGGGTCGAGATGTTCCCATACCTTTTCTTTTCCGTGTTCATCCTGATACACTACACTGATCGATGAATGGCGTCTGATTTTGACCATTAAATCAGGAAATGACATGCAATCATCCCAGAGCAAAAATGTGTCTTCTGATTGCCAGCCGATCACCGGATTGAAGATTGTTAATTGCTTATCTCCGAAGTTCAATGAGATAAAACGTTTGGGGATTCCAATCTGGGGCGCCGCGATGGCTCGTCCGAATCCTTTTTCGCGTTGAAAATCCTTAAGTGCTTTTTCCAGCAGTTCCTTTTCATCATGAATCGTTGCGTTTAAAGGAAAAGTAACCGGATAGGCTTTCTTCCGCAAACGGGGATCACCGAGCAACAGGATCATAATACAGTATTTTTGATTGACTCTCATCGCAGCAAGCTTCGAGGAGAGTCAATTAGATTTTCTTCCCTATATAGAACACGTATCCGTAATAATCTTTGTAGCGTTCATATAACAGGGCTTCTTTTCGCTGGTTCGCTACGAGTTCCTGGGCAGTTTTATTGCCCGCATGTTTTTTCAGGAAGATCTCCTGTGCGGTGACCTGTGGCGTATAGAAATGTTCCGTCCAGCATTTTTCGGGCAGGATAAAGGTCGCCACGGGAATATATCCGGCTTTTTGCATCTGGTTTACCTTATTGGGGATCGTATCGATTCCGGGATACTCACGTAACCAGAACTCGTTGATCTCGTCGGGTCTTTCTTCAGTGAACCAGGATGCTTCTGAAACGGCAATGCTGCCTCCTTTTTTCAAAAATTTCCTCCACTCGTCCAGTCCACGCTCGAAACCGATATTGTAAATCGCTCCTTCCGACCAGATCAAATCCAGGGATTCATGCTGAAAAGGAAGGTCTTCCATCGAACCGACTATTCCCCTGACCCTGTCCCGAAGATTCAGGTTAGAGGCATTCAGGTTGAACAGATCTATGAATGCAGGAAACAAATCGATACCGGTAATATATCCGGGTGCATGCTGTGCCAGCACCATGGTCTGGCCCCCTGTCCCGCAACCAATGTCGGCAATATGGGATTCATGGGTCAGGTGATCAACAAAGTCCAAAGCCTTCAGGGTGACTTCGGGGCTGCCGGGTCCCTGTCGTTCCAGGGTTGAAAAATATTCACAGATCAAATCAAAATCGAATTCGTGAATCGATTTGTCTTCGGGACTCATGATATATACGTGTTTATGGTCAAATCATAAGTAAGAATACAAAATATCTTTTACCCATTTCGCAAAATGTGCAAATGTATTTGCGCGAATGAACAAACCGGCAGGAATAAATGTTCTAATTATCTGATATATAAAAGTTTCATGCAAAAGCTAATACAATGGAAGATAAGATATTAGGACTTCATCATATCACGGCCATCGCGGGTGATCCCCAGCGGAACCACCATTTTTATACCCGGATATTGGGACTGCGGATGGTGAAAAAGACCGTCAATTTTGATGACCCGCAGACCTATCACCTCTATTACGCAGACGAGGTGGGTACACCTGGCACACTGCTTACATTTTTCCCATGGCCTGGTGTAAAACAGGGGAGGAACGGGACCGGGATGGCCACCGAAATTGGATATTCCGTACCCCTTGGAAGCCTGGATTTCTGGGAAAAACGTTTTGCAGCACACGCGGTGGACCATTTCGACATCGATGAGCGCTTTGGGGAGAAAATCCTGCTGGTCCGGGATCCGGACGGTTTATTGCTTTCCCTCGTAGAGACAAGGCACCAGGACAACAGGCAGGGATGGACAACCGGCGAGGTAAACGCTGATGTGGCCATTAAAGGGTTCCATTCCGTCACCCTCACCCTGAACAGTATCAGGGAAACGGCTGAGATATTGACCGCTGTTTTCGGTTACAGGCAAGTGGACAGGGAAGGCAATACGTATCGCTTCAAAACAGATCATGCTGAGAATGCAGCCATTGTGGATCTGCTGGAATCTCCCGGAGCGCCGCGGGGCATCAATGCCGGGGGCACCAATCACCATGTGGCATTCCGTGTGAAAGACGAGCAGGTGCTGATGGCCTTCAGGGAAAAGGTGATGGCAAAGGATCTCCAGATCACTGAAAAAATCAACCGGAAGTACTTTTTTTCGCTCTATTTCCGTGAGCCGGGCGGGGTGCTGTTTGAGATTGCGACGGATCATCCAGGCATGGCAGTGGATGAACCGGTTGAGAAACTGGGTACCTCGCTGAAATTGCCCGAGCAATATGAGCCGATGCGTGACAGGATTGAAGCTGTCCTGCCCGAACTTGAAGTGGAGGTTTAGAAGAATGCACACCAGAGACCTTCATCTGGCAGGCCAGTCCCTGAAACTAGCAAAAAAGGCGCTGATCATGCTGCATGGCCGGGGAGCCAGCGCAGGGGATATTCTAGGGCTTGTTCCTGAACTAAACGTTGACGGTTATGCCATTCTGGCACCCCAGGCCACCAATTTCACCTGGTATCCGCATTCCTTCATGGCAAAGCCGGAGCAAAACGAACCCTGGCTGGGTTCTGCCCTGGAAGTGATTCGGGAAATTGTCCGTGATGTTGCGGATCAGGGAATCACAGCAGAGAATACTTACTTCCTGGGTTTTTCCCAGGGAGCCTGTCTATCCCTAGAATTTGCCGCACGGAATGCAACACGGTACGGCGGTGTGGCAGCCCTGACGGGAGGGCTGATCGGGGACAGGATCTACCGGGAGCGGTATTCGGGTGACTTCGGCGGCACACAGGTTTTCCTTTCAACAGGGACCCCGGATCCGCATGTTCCGCTGGAACGCATTCATGAAAGCGCGGATGTGCTGAAAGAGATGAATGCAGAAGTAACCCTGCAGATATATGATGGTCGCCCGCACACGGTTTCACAGGAAGAGATCCAGCGGGTGAATCAATTGATATTTAAGGACTGATCCTTACTCAGAAAGATTGATCCGGACCGGCCGGTCCCGGTCACAGGTTATCTTACCGTCCTCGTACTGAAGCTCGGCCACCTGGATGGAGCTCCTGCGTTTTTCAATGATCTCAGAATCTGGTACTTCGTGCCTTCTGCCCGGATGGGTAAAGTAAAAGATATAGGCCCTGTCGCCCGAGACCACCACATCGCAATGTCCCCCCTGGACCCGGTCGTCTTCCCCATTCCCCGGTTCCCGGAGGATGTTGCCGGGCTGGCGGCTCCAGTTTTCCAGATCATCGGAAACGTACACCGCAAGACCCTGCCATTCGTCCGCGATCATCCAGTAACGGTCTCTCCAGTGAAACACTTTTGCGCCTTCCCCCCTGCCGAAACCTTGCATTTTCCCCCTGTCCGTCCAGCTATAGAGGTCGGGACTGTCGGCATAATACATGGATTTTCCATCCGCTTCATTGTTATACCACATGCGCCAGTTTCCGCCGGGCATCCGGATCACACAGGCATCCAGCACCTTTTCGGAAGCAAGGGAGAGCCTGGATTGGAATTCCCAGCTGACCCCGTCCTCACTGGTCAGGTGCACGATCCACCTGGGATGACGCCAGTCTGAAAAAATTCCCGGCACATAGGTAAGGTACATGTGATAGGTTCCGAGATGTTCGATCACCTCAGGAGCCCAAAAGGTGTATTCACCGGTGACGCGGTACCGGATATCGCATGTATCCAGGTATTGCCAGCTTGCCCCGCCATTGTCCGAAGCAGCGATCCCGATACGGGTACCGTGCACCCAGGATACTCCCTGACCATCCAGTATGTTTGCCCTCCGGTTGGTGTAATACATGAACCACTTCCCGGCCTGATCGTTCCAGATGACGACCGGATCTGCCGCACCATCATGCACGGGATCCCTGTAAAGGGGCTTATCAGCTTTGATACCGGTGGTATCATCGGACGGAAATTGTTCAGTTGCGTTGCGATGATCCTCCGCCAGGACTCCGGAGGTCATAAACATTGAAATCAATCCCGAACACAGCATTTTCCAGTTCATAGCAGGTCAAAGATACACGTGAAATTCCGTATTCGCCAACCGTTTTTCCTGTTTTACTCCTATCTTAGCTTTTGCATGGATTTCAAAGACAGGCTGGTTGAGCATTACGGTTTTACTGATTCGGACTGGCAGGAGACGCTGTCCCGGTTCGAACCTGTGAGCTTACCGGCAAAATCACTTTTCCTGGAGAAAGGGAAGGTGGCCACCCGTCTTGGATATCTCAGGAAAGGACTGATGCGGTCTTTTTTCTATGATGACCAGGCCAATGACATCACCACACATTTTTTCAAGCAGGGGACCGTGGTGATCTCCATGAAGAGTTTCAATGACCAGGTACCCTCCAGGGAGTTCATTATTGCCATGGAAGACTGCGAGTTGGATGTGATCACACATGAACGAATGCTGGCCCTGATGGAGGTCGTCCCGGCCTGGCGCCAGATTGCAAAAGATGTGGATGAATTCAAATTCAATTCCCTCATGAACCGCTCCATCCAACTGCAGACGCTGACAGCATCGGAGCGGTACCAGCTCTTTATGAAGAAACACCCGGATATCCTCCAGCGGGTGGCCCTGAAGCACATCGCCTCCTACCTGGGGATCGATATCGCCACCCTGAGCAGGATCCGGCGGTCATAAGTTCGTCATCTTTTCTTAACTTCGTGCCGGGGTGAACAACATCGTGAGCAGCATACATATGAAGCGATGCATCACATTTGTGATGGTGGGGATGATTTTTATACTCATCGCCAACAGCGGAATCTTCATGCATACCCATGTGCTCGCAGATGGTTCCATCATTGTGCATTCCCATCCGTATGATAAATCAGAGAATTCAGGATCACCTCAATCCCATCACCATTCAAGTTTTGAATTTATTTTCCTTGATAACCTGAATATTCTTTTCCTGACGTTCCTTGCAGTTTTCATTCCGGGAGTTTTTTCAGGAAAGACCGGATACAGGTTTCAGGTTGTTTCGTCTTTGCTTTCCCCGATCTCCAATACCAATCAGGGCAGGGCTCCCCCGATTGTGTAATCAGATTTTCCCCCGTTTCCTCAGTACTTTATTCATTTGGGTGTGTTTGATCAGGCAAGGATCAATCCAGCTGAATAGCATAAAAATGAACTCAGATATGATCACCGACTTGTCATTAACATCGACATAAGATGCATAAACTAAATATGATCCTGACATTGATGCTCCTGTCAGTTACGCATGCAATGAACTCCCAGGAGAAACAAACCGATGCGAATATCGTCGGACATGTCATCTGTCTCAATTGTACGGAGCATTTGTCCTTTGCCACGATCACCGTGGAGGGAACAACCATAGGGACATCAACAGATGAAACAGGGCACTACCAGTTGATCAATCTGCCCCCGGGCACCCATTTAATCAGGGCTGATTATATGGGACACAAACCCATGATAAAAGAAATTACCATACGCCGGGGAGAAACCCGGGAGCTGAATTTCGAACTGGAAAGGGACGTGCTGGGTCTCGAAGAAGTCATTGTTACCGGGACCAGGAGCAAAACCAACCGGAAGGAATCTCCGGTGATCGTCAATACCATTACATCAAGAATCTTCGCAGCATATCAGGCTGTCGCATTGAGCGATGGATTGAATTTTAGTCCCGGATTGAGAATGGAGAACAATTGCCAGAATTGTGGTTTTTCGCAGGTCAGAATGAACGGGATGGAAGGCCCTTATTCCCAGATACTCATCAACAGCCGTCCTGTTTTCAGCTGTCTTTCCGGGGTATACGGTCTGGAACTGATTCCCTCCAATATGATCGAACGGGTGGAAATCATCCGTGGGGGTGGTTCTGCGTTATATGGCAGCAATGCCATCGCAGGCACCATTAATCTGATATTGAAAGATCCCATCAACAACGCTTACGAGATCGGTGCAACCGGCGGAGTGATGGGCCTGGGAATGAGCCATTCAGGAGACCCTGCAAAGGATCATTCACTTCAGTTCAATACATCCCTGGTTTCCTCTGACAGCAAAACAGGAATGGCATTGTACGGCTTTTCCCGTAGCAGGGATCCGTTTGATGCAAACAGCGATGATTTTTCAGAAATTTCCCGGTTGAAGAACATTACCATCGGTAGCCGGGTATTCCATCGGTTCGGATTACGAAGTAAAATAACTGTCGATTTCTTTCATATCATGGAAGACAGACGGGGAGGGGACAGGTTCGACTACCCTTTGCATGAATCCAACATCGCGGAATCGGTTCAACATGACCTGAACACTGCAGCGGTTACCTATGAGCGCTATTTCAGAGAAAATGATCATTTTTCAATTTATGCATCAGGTCATAGTATGAATCGGGACTCTTACTATGGTGCCGGGCAATCGCTGAGGGATTACGGGAACACCCGCGATTTTTCCTTTACATTCGGAGCACAGTATAAGGCAGTTCTGGGCCGGTCCGGGTTCACTGCGGGTATTGAAAACAGCGGGACATGGCTGAAAGATCAGAAGCTGGGATATCCGGATCTTGACAATCCTCTCGTGGAGAACGATTCTGTGGTTGAAATTTTACATACTGATAATGTGCTTGTTGCTGACCAATCCACCCGTGCGACAGGTATATTTGCCCAGTATGAGCTCAATTTGAATAAGTTTCAGGTATCAGCGGGTGCACGATTTGACAGGTATCATGTGAGAGACAACGAGAATGCTGGTTCGGATAACTCGGGGAATGTACTCAGCCCGAGAATCACCCTCAAATACGATATCCAGTATTATCTGCAGGCCAGACTCAGTTATTCCAGAGGATACAGGGCTCCCCAGATCTTTGATGAAGACCTGCACATCGAAACCTCCGGTTCAAGAAAAGTGATCCACCGGAACAGTCCGGATCTGACCCAGGAAACAAGTCACAGTTTCATGGCCTCTATGGATCTGAACAGGCAGTTTGGCGGTCTATATTTGAATTTTCTTGTGGAAGGATTTTATACGCATTTGAATAATCCTTTCTCCAATCATTACAGCCAGCCGGACGAAGAAGGCAGGGTGATCTATACCCGGGATAATGCTGAAAAGGGAGCCAGCGTACGGGGACTGAATTTTGAGTTGAACATGGCCCCGGCCGAAGAACTGACTCTGAAAACCGGATTTACGGTTCAGAGCAGCTTTTACGAGGAGGCTCAGGAATTCAATGAAAAAAGATTTCTCCGCACCCCGGGTGACTATGGCTACATGGCGTTGGACTGGCAGACAACCGGCAGCTTTGGACTTTCTTCAACTGCGAACTATACCGGTAAAATGCTGGTGCCATATTTCGGGACAGATCAGCCGGACCCGAACCAGGGAGAATTACGCGTATCACAAAGGTTTCTGGAAATGGGACTCAAATTGCGTTATGACATCAGGCTAAACGGGGCAACATTAAGGCTTTTTACCGGGATGAGAAATATTTTCAATGCCTATCAAAGAGACATTGATGCAGGGATCGACCGGGATCCCGGATATGTATATGGTCCCCTGAATCCCAGAACGGTTTATGTGGGATTAAAGATCGGGAATCAATTGAATTAAAACGGCAATCCTTTATTTCAGGCGAAAGAAGGATCAGAGATTTTGTCTGGCTGTTTTTCGAAGGTATCTGATAAATAGAAACTTGACTTCAGGATGATATCTTTGTAAATTTATTCCTTAATTGGGTGTGATCCCTGCCACTTTCTTGGCTTTCTGCGTTTTTCACGTACAAACAAACACCATGAAAGCAATTTATCTGATTACATTATCTCTCTTCGTGTTAGCAGGGCTGCTTTCTTCCTGCAAAAAAGATGACAATAACGATCCATCTTCCACAGGTACCTATGAGGATCTGGATGCCGTATTTGAAAAAATCGGAAAGAATCAGAAATTATATATGGATCTGGCCCCTGTTGAATTGCCCGACCATATATATGCGTCCGGTGATACGATGATGCAAAAAATTGTATCCCTGGTAGAACTTATCAACAGCTCACGCGAAAAGGCCATATTCCCTGCTTTTGTCGATGCTGACGGATCCAAAAAATCCGCCTCCGGAACCGCGGAACAACGGCTTCAATCCAGAGGGATATCATCAGACGGGGAGTGGAAAATGGAATGTTTCAATGAAGGTACACCTAACTGGAATTGCAAATTCACGAAATGGGAGAATGACGGGAAGCTGGAAATTGTGCTTACCCAGCGGGACAGTCCGGAAGCATGGCTCATGGATGTGAGACTGAATGGGGAAGCTGATAACGGAGAGGTCTATGATGACCTGGTAATCCAGTCTTGGATCACGGCGAAGGATTTAACAATCAGTATATACAGGTACAGTGTCAACTTTTATCCCCAACCTCCATGTACCCCGGATATCCTGTGGGAATTTATCCATGAAGTGGAAGGACAGGATGCCTGGTTGCATTTTATGGGGGAATCAAAATCCCTGGCCACATATATCCATACAACCATCACGCACAGCTGTGAACAGATGCACGGGTATCACATCAGTATGATCAGGCAGCTGATGATCGAACCTGATGAAACCGTCACTTTTACAACCTGTCTTTACAGCTATAAACTTCAGAGAACATATACGTGGATCGTTTACGTGGTCCATCAAGACGGAAGCTGGAGCAAAACTGTTTATGATGAATATGGAATGGTGGTCAAGCATGAAGAGGGACCTTAACTGGAAATCCATCTGATTGTTTTTTTTGACATTTGTCAAACAATCCCCCCGTACGCTTCCCGTACTTTTGTTTCATCAATCATTGTGAAACAATTAACCAGAGAAAGAGATGAAAGTAACAGCAATTGTCGGGAGCGCACGAAAAAAGCATACCTACCAGGCTACAGAAAAATTCTTACAAAATCTGCAAACCCAAGGTGATGTAGAATATGAGATCATCGCCCTGAACGACTATCACCTGAAAACATGTAGGGGATGCAAGCTCTGCCTGGACAGGGGTGAGGAAAAATGCCCACTCAAAGACGACAGGGATCTGTTGATGGAAAAGATCATGCAATCCGACGGGGTGGTCTTTGCCAGTCCCAATTATACCTTCCAGGTATCCGGCCAGATGAAGGTATTCCTGGACCGGTTTGGATTCGTTCTGCATCGCCCCAGGTATTTCGGAAAAACCTTCACTTCCATCGTCGCACAGGGGATCTACGGCGGGAAAGCCATCGTGAAATACCTGGACTTCGTGGGTGGCGGACTGGGATTTAACGTGGTAAAGGGATTCTGTATCAAAACCCTTGAACCTTTAACCGATGAAGCCCGTCGGAAGACAGAGGCCCTGATCGGGAAACAAAGCAAAAAGTATTACAGGGAACTGGTCAGGCAGGCTTACCCGGCTCCATCACTGTTGAAACTGATGCTTTACAGGTTAAGCAGGACCAGCATGAAAATGATGCTGGATGATCAATACCGGGATTATACATACTTCACCGAAAAGGGATGGTTCCAATCTGACTACTACTATCCTGTGAAACTCAATCCCGTCAAGAAAACCATGGGCAGGCTGTTTGATTTTGCGGCAAGAAAAATGGCCGTTCAGAATTAGAGAACACCAGGAGAGTAACAAATCAATCTAAAACAAATCAAAATGCAAGCAACACTCACCTTAAAAATCATTATCAGCAGCATCCTCGTCGTGCTGATCCTGGTTGCCGGGATCTTTCTTCACCGGTCGGGAAAACCCTACCCAACTTTGTTGTTTACGGTCCATAAGCTGTGCACGGTTGCCATGATCGTTCTCATGTCCATCGTGGCAGTGAAGTTTCTCAGAGTGGAAGATACCGGCATGATACATTACCTGTTGCTCGGGGCCATGATCCTTTTTGCCACCGGACTGCTCGTCTCGGGAGGGATGATGAGCCTGGATACGCTGCAGGGGCCCATGTTAACTGTACACAGAGTTACAACCATTCTGTACCTGATCAGTTCAACGATCTTCAGTTACCTGGTGATCACATTCGAAAATCATATCACACAATAATAAAACTCAAAAATGAAAAAGATGAAAATACTTGTAATCGGTGCAAGCGGAATGCTTGCAGGTCCGGCGATCCGGAAACTGGATGAAGCGGGCTTTGAACTGAGATTATTTTCCCGCAGTGTGAATCCTTCCATGTTCATCAATGATTATGAGATCATGCAGGGCGACCTGTTTCGCCCTGCCGACCTGGAAAAGGCCATGAGTGGCTGTGATGCGGTACATATATCTGTCTCCGGAGTGGATGATGCCTTGGCCACCAGGGCCATTCTGGATGCAGCGGTGAAGCACAATATCAAACGGATCAGCATGGTCTCCGGTTGCACGGTTACCGAGGAAAACAGGTGGTTCGGCTTCATTGATCAAAAATTCAGGGCGGAGCAGATGGTCATGCAGAGCGGGATACCCTGGTTTATTTTCAGGCCGACCTGGTTCTTCGAATCGCTTGCGATGATGGTCAGGGACGGCAAAGCCTCGGTCCTGGGGAAACAAACCGGATTATATCACTGGGTGGCAGCGGATGATTTCGGGAAGAAGGTTGCCAATGCGTACCTGAATGGGGGAAACAGCAGCGGAATTTACTACATTTATGGTCCGGAGCGGTACAGGATGAAGGAGATGCTTGAAAAATACTGTGCGGAACTCCATCCGGAAGTTAAGAAAGTCTCCGAAACGCCGATCCCGGTGCTCAGGCTCATCGCCTTCCTGACAGGTAACAGGCAATTGAAATTTGCTGCATCCCTTTTCTCCTATTTTGAAAAGGTGCAGGAACCGGAGGTCCCTGAAGAAGAGCTGGCCATTCTGGGGAAAGCGGATACTGATTTTGATTCCTGGATCGAATCCAGAAAGAATTGATCATGCAGAAAGAATATACTTCAGAGCGGTTGGGTTTCAACAGGAAGATGGTAGCGGCATCCGCTTCTGTCACCGCCAGGAAGAACACCATTCATTCTGTTGCACAGGTGGATATTACGGAACCCCGCCGGCTGATCAAAGCACATTTCGGGAAAACAGGCGAAAAGCTTTCATTCACTGCCTACATTGTGTATTGCCTGGCGCAGGTGGTCAAGGAACATCCCCATCTCAATGCATTCATACGAAGGAACAGGCTGATCACCCTTGAGGATGTGACCATCAGTGTGCTGGTCGAACG
This sequence comes from Bacteroidales bacterium, assembly GCA_040768485.1. GTDB lineage: Bacteria > Bacteroidota > Bacteroidia > Bacteroidales. The sequence continues at coordinate 103,581 of JAXGMU010000001.1, read as the reverse complement.
TGAATTTGATGGTGAAAAGGTACCGGAGCCTGTCAGCATCCGGGCTGCCCAGAATCTGACTTACAGGCAGATCAGCCAGCAGATCAGGGATGCACAGAAAAATGTCTCCAGAGGACTCGGTGAGAGTGCGGGAATGGGATGGATTCGGTTCATTCCCAAATTCCTGTTGAAGACATTTGTTCGAATTGCGGCCAGAAATATAAAGATGGCCATGCGGTACGGGGAGGTGGCAGTGACCGCGGTTGGCATGTTCAGCCGGGAACCGGTCTGGTTTATCCCCCACGGCACCGGTACCGTGCTGATCACCGTCGGGAGTATCGAACACAGAACGGTTTTCATCAATGACAGGCATGAAACCAGGGAATACCTCTGCCTGACCGGATCCTTTGATCATGACATCGTGGATGGCGCGCCGGCTGCCAGGTTCATGAACCAGTTCCTGGAAACGGTCAAATCGGGCACCTACCTTCAGAATGTTTAAGTAAATTTGGTGGCAATTTTGCCAGCCATGCAGCATTAAACTTGAATCACCATGATGACATTCCATCAGACTGAGAAAGGGGTGAAGATCGCCGAAGTGAAACCAGGAGCCGTAGTCATCGAAGGAACTGAAGATATCCTCGACATCATGGCGGATGCCACGTACAATGAAGCCAGCAGGATTGTGGTACATCAAGAGTGCCTTCCTGAAGAGTTCTTTGATTTGCGGTCCGGTCTGGCCGGCGAGATCCTTCAGAAATTCTCCAATTACCGGGTTCGCCTTGCCGTGGTGGGGGATTTCGGTAACATTGAAAGCAAAAGCCTGAGAGATTTTATCAGGGAAAGTAACAACCGCGGGATCATTAACTTCGTCACATCACTTCAGGAGGCTCTGTCCAGGCTGGATTCATAAATATTTTTCAGCAACAGGACAGACCAGTAACAATATGAACAATAAAATTGACAGGGAGGTTGTCGGGGAACTCAGAAACTGGTTCAACAACTATGTACAAAAATTTAACAGGAAAGAAGACGCTGATTTCCAGCAAAATATTGATTTAAAACGGGAGCATACAGAGAGAGTTGTCCGGGAAATTATACGTCTTGGGAACGAACTCAAACTGGACGAATATGCCCTGAACCTGGCCGGAGTCATTGCGCTTTTCCATGACATCGGTCGCTTTGAACAGTATAAACGTTATCAGACATTCTCCGATGCAAGGTCAGAGGACCATGCCCTGCTGGGGATCAGGGTCCTGGAAGAAAACGATGTACTCGGAGCACTGGAGAATAACACCCAAAAACTGATCCTCTGTGCCATTGAATACCATAACCGGCCATTTCTGCCCGACTGGGAATCAAAAACATGCCTGTTCTATTCTAGGCTCATCAGGGATGCCGATAAACTGGACATCTGGAAAGTGGTTCTCGATTATTACAACAGGTCGAATGGGGGGAAGAACACTTCCATTGAACTTGAATTACCGGACACACCGGAAATCAGCAAGGAAGTCTTCGATTCCCTTATGCACAGGCAGATCGTATATACCAAACATGTCAGGAACCTCAATGACTTCAAGCTGCTCCAGGCAGGGTGGATTTATGACATTAATTTTGAGCCCGCCTTCAGAACCGTCAGGAAAAGGGGCTACCTGGAATCACTGAGGAAAGCCCTGCCTGACACAGAGCAGATACATGAAATTTTTAAGGTCATGGATGACTACATGAGATCGCGTGAATAAAAAAGATATTACCTTTAATCCTTCAAAAAACGAACATACACATCACCATGAAAAAACACATTGCACTTTCGTTATTTCTGGCTTTTGCCGCCACTGCTTACATGTCAGCCCAGGATCTCGAAAAAATCCTGGAAAACCATTTTAAAGCCATCGGGCAGGACAAACTCCTGAAGATTGAGACCATTGAAGCTACCGGAAAAGCCTTCAGTATGGGTATGGAAACCAAATTAACCATGTTGAATAAAAGGCCGAACAAGATCAAGGTTACGATCGATTTTCAGGGCAATCAGATTATTCAGGCCTACGACGGAGAAACCGCATGGATGATCAATCCAATGGCCGGATTACCGGGACCGGTTGAGCTCACGGGTGCCGAGGCAGCGGCATTCAGCGAATCATCCGACATGGACGGGCAGTTATGGAACTATCAGGAAAAGGGGCATCAGCTTGAACTGGCCGGAACGGAAAAGATCGATGACGATGACGCTTATGTCCTCAAACTGACCAAAAACACAGGGAACACAGATCATTATTACCTGAATAAGGATAGTTACCTGATCATGCGAGTCAAATCCACATCCGTGATGAACGGATCTGAAGTGAATACGGAAACAAATCTCAGCGATTACAGGAAGGTAAAGGGGTACATGATGCCTTACGCCACAAGTCAGGTGATCAATGGTCAGCCGGTCAATACCATCATTTTTGAAGAGGTGAAAGTGAATGAAGGGATAGATGATGCTGTCTTTTCCAAACCGGAGAACAATTAATAAGAGTTTTATTTAAGAAAGAACCAACCGACCGAATTCAACATCACCAGCATTGGAAAAAGATATCATCATCGTCGGAGCCGGGATTTCGGGTCTGTCAGCCGGCTTCTATGCCCAGGTGAACGGGTACAAGAGTGCTGTCTTCGAGATGCACAACATTCCGGGAGGGCTCTGCACAGCCTGGACCCGAAAGGGATATACATTTGACATCAGCATGCACATGCTGACGGCTTCCCGGTCCGGACCCATCCACCGGATGTGGGAGGAACTGGGGATCCCGGAGAAGTTCAGATTTCACTATCATGATCAGATCTCCCGTGTTGAAGGCATGGGCAGGAAACTAACTTTCTCGACCGACAAAGAGAAGGTTGAAGAAGAAATGCTTGCCATTTCTCCTGAAGATGAGGGACTGATCAGGGAATTCATTCGTCTTGTCTTCGGACCCGACATGATGAATGCAGCTTCCCTGAAGCCGAAAGAAATCAAAAATATTCTGGACACTATCAGAACAATACCGGCAATCCTCCCACTGATCGGGGTTTTTGGAAAGTATAACAAAGTAACCATCCAGCAATTTTCGGAGCGTTTCAAAGATCCCTTTCTCCGGATGGCTGTCCGCAGTTTTGTTGATGCTCCGGGCTGGCCCATGGTAAATTTTCCCATGGTGGTGATGGCAGGTTTTGTGAAGAGCTCAGTCACAGATGCAGGGGCTCCGCTTGGCGGCTCCTACCAGGTGGTCTCCCATATTGCCGAAAGATACAAGCAACAGGGAGGGGAGATCCACTTCAAAAGCCGGGTGAAAGACCTGATCATTGAAAATGAACGTGTTGTCGGGATCGAACTGGAAGACGGTACCCGGCACAGGGCAGGACAGGTAATCTGGGCGGGGGACGGACATACCCTTATTTTTGATATTCTCGGAGGGAAGTATATGAATGAGAAGATCAAAAACATGTATGATACGTGGATCCCGGTGAAACCGGTCGTCCATGTGATGATGGGTGTGGACATGGATTTCTCCGCAGAGCCTCACCGCCTTGTCTTTGAGGCAGAAGAACCCATCATTATTGCAGGAAAGGAACACAGGTGGCTGGCAGTGCTTCATCATTGTTTTGACCCTTCCATGGCTCCCGCAGGCAAATCAGCCGTGGAGGTATGGTACGATACCGAATACGAATACTGGCAGGCTCTGGCCCGGGATAGGAAGGCATATCGTGCTGAAAAGAAACGCATTGCGGATTTCACCATCGCACAGCTTGAAAAACGCTACCCGGGATTTGCCTCCCGGGTGGAGGTGATCGATGTGCCTACTCCCATGACGTATACCAGATATACAGGTAACTGGAAAGGATCGCCCGACGGATGGTATGTCACCCCGGAAAACATGAATGATATGGAACCGGTGCGCAGCCTTCCCGGACTTGAGGGATTACAGATGGTAGGCCAGTGGACGGCCCCTTTCACCGGAACCGTGATTGCTGCCCTGTCAGGGCGCCAGGTGGTCCAGCTGATGTGCAGGAAAGACGGAAAAAAATTCTCCGGCTGTGTCTCCTGAAGACCGTTAAAAAGCTGCCACAAAACCCAGCGATAACCTGCCGTATAAGTTTTCGGGATCGGTGAAGATCTCTGTATATTCAAGCCCGAGCCGCACGTTCCTGCGCAACAGGTATCCCAGATGGAGTGTGGCCGAATGGTAGTCGGCAGGGGCGTATTCCGAATCCACGTAATTATATAACCCCACCGCATACCAGTTGCTCTGATCGCCTTTCGGGCTGTATATCACTTCACCCATGATCCCCTGGGTCCGCACATCGTTCATGGGTTCCAGGTCGGCCAGCGATTCAAACACCTGGTCATCCTCCCGCATGAGGTACTGCATATTGATTTCCAGTTTGTCAGAGAATGAAATGGTGGCATCGGCTCCCAGGAAGTAGGCTTTGTTGGTGATGGTCCTTACCTCGTTGGTGATATCTTCCTTCCCCAAATATCCCACAGCCCCGACACTTAAAAAATCACCTACACCCTGGGCCACCCGGACCAGGTAATTCTTATAGGGGTCCTTGTCAAAGAAGTCCTTGCTGTTCAGTTCGGTGAGCCCGTTCCCGTTGACCACCTCAAACACGATATCCGTTGAGGTGGGCAGACTGTAGGTAAGCATGATCCCCTTGTCGTATTTCATATTAAAATCTGACAATCCGATCTGGGAAGTGTACACATGGTAATCTTCGAAAGTAAGCCGGAGTTCTCTCTTGAACAACGGATCCGATACCTGGAACTGCCCCACGTAAATATCCAGTTCTGTATTAAACAGGTTGTCATACACCAGGAAGGCATCCTCCACACCGGCCACCTCCCCGTGTTCGTACATATAGAAATAGAAATAGTAAGCCAGATGTTCCGAGAGCTCCCCTCCGGACATCAGTTTGAGCAGGAAAGGTGCGGACATATCCACCTGCCCGTTCTCGGAGATCCCGGCCTGCACGTAACCGTCTATCCTCACTGCAATGGGAAAATCCCTGATAAGTGAGAGTTTCTGGTCACCTGCGTCCTGGTAGTAGCGGGGCGACTGGTAATCGGCCAGTTTGAAGCCGTCCCCGGCAAACGTATCCCCGTAATCTTTCAGTTTGGGAGCGGCCGGAGTATGGCATGTCATGCAGCTGATTCCGTATTTTCTGGCGAAAGCTGGAATTGCATTCATCTGGTCACACATCATGAAAACCAGCATGACGGCGATGATGAGCTTCGGGTATGTCATTCTTTTCATAGAGTAAATTTTTCAGGGATATACGGTTACTTTTACTTCCTGTTCATTCACGGTCATGGCCGTGTATTCCGATTCGGGCACTTTCAGGTATTCTCCCACCGACCGGACCAGCAATCTGTAATACATCACCGCTTTGATGGTCAGCTCTCCCGGTGTCACATCAAAGGGGACATTAAATGTATACGTTTCGACCTTGGTTTCCCGGGGGCCGATCCGGTAATCCACCCCGAGCGATGCCGTGTTCCATTGCATCATGGTCATCCTTCCTTCCTTATCGAAATAAGGCATGCGAAAGATGCGGTCGCCCACAGGGACCATCTCCCTTCGTAACCCTTCAAAGTTTTCGATTCCCAGGGGGATCCCCATATCCTGGTAGGCAAGCGCCTCGCCGGCAATAGTGTATTCCTCCCCTTCAAAGCCCTTTTCATCCACCGGAATGTGGTATACCTTCCCGCTTTCGTCGATTGCCTCCACATGCAGCCAGGCGATCCGGTCCTCCACCGATCCGGTGGGGAATTTATGCCCGGTTTTCTGGTTGTACAGGGTGACCGTCAGAACCAGCGGCTCTCCCGGCTCCAGTCCCTGGACATGCGGGGCAATCCGGATCTCAATGGCACCGCGGACCTTCCCCGGATCATGGGCCCCGTTGAAAAGATGCATTCTCGCGTCAGTATACCGGTCACCCATCTTGGCTACTTTCGCTGCGCCGTCAGGCATATGGCAGTCCTGGCACACTACCCCCTCTTGATAGTAAGGGCCTTCCATCAGTTCCAGGTGGGTGGATTTGACCCAGACACCGAAAGGACTCTTTTCATTGTGACAGATGCCGCAGAATTCCGCTGATGCGAAAAACCGGGTCGTATCGATCTGGTGGTTCGGAGAATCCTGATTTCTTTTCACCGATGCGATTTTGGTCTTCCCTGGCTCAATGATGTAATTAAAATTATGGGGCGTATCCCCTGAATAACCCCGGATTGTGTGGCAGACATCGCAGGAAACGGATTCATTGGCGCGGGGATTGGTTTTCGGATCCGGGGGTGGCACATCACCCGCCAGGTAAGCCATGGGAGTATGGCAACCGTTGCATCCTTCCTGGGCTTCCAGCATGGAAGGATCCTTCTCAGAATGGGGCACCGCCAGTTGGAAATACTCGATCTCGTCCCACTCATGGCTGTATGCATCGGACATCAGGGCCTGGTCCCACTGCTCGTAAAACAGGTCATGACACTGCCTGCAATAGGCAGGAGTTTCAAAATCATCATATGCGTATTTTGCTTTCTGGTAGGCATGGAAGGAAACCGAGCCCAGTCCCATCAGGGCGATGATGACCGTCAGCCCGGGATATTTTGTCCTGTGTTTCATATCATTCATGGATTTACGGGTGTAAGAAAAATACGTAAAAATTCCCGGATTCAATAATATTCCGGAACATATTATACCAACTGGGTACAGGCTCCGTTATGACATTATAAGCCCCTCTCCTCAAATGAAAAAGATATGGATTATTGCATTGCTGATCCTGTCGGGCAAAGCCCTGGTGGCACAGATCACCGGCAGCGGGATCACAGGGAATTCTCCCAATGCAATCCAGACCGCTGTGCCTTTTTTACTCATTGCACCGGATGCCGCATCCGCCGGTATGGGTGATGCGGGTGTTGCTTCTGCGCCTGATATCAATTCCCAGCACTGGAATTCAGGAAAATATGCTTTCATGGAAAGGGCAGGCGGGATGGCGCTTTCCTATACACCGTGGCTTACCAATCTCATTCCGGATATCCACCATGTCTACCTGGCCGGTTATTACAGAATTGGTGATAAGAATACCATCAGCAGCTCATTCCGGTATTTCTCCCGTGGAACATTGATTGCCGGGAGCGGACCTGCGGGGGTGGAATATCATCCGGTTGAACTGGCAGTGGATGCCGGGTACACGCATCAGATCACCGGTCATTTTTCAGGAGGAATTGTCCTGAGATATATATATTCTGATCTTTCCGGCGGGCAGCCTGCTCCATATGGAGAGGAGACAAAACCTGGTAATTCTGTCGCCGGTGACATCGGGCTCTATTACCAGGATGAAATAAAGATCGGGGGAAAGGATGCGTTGTGGGCAGCCGGGCTGAATCTTTCAAATATAGGAATCCCCGTTGCTTACACGGAAGATGCGGAGAAAACACCCATCCCCACCAACCTGCGGATAGGAGGCAGGTTCCTTTATTATCTTCATGAAGATCATTCCATTTCATTGCAGGTTGATGCAAACAAGCTTCTGGTTCCCACGCCGCCTCTCTATGCCATGGATTCGACGACCGGCGATCAGTACCTGGTCGCAGGGAAAGAATCCCCGGAATCAATCATTTCCGGAATGTTTCAGTCTGTTTATGATGCGCCTGGTGTTTTAAAAGTAGATGGCACGCGCAGCGTTCTCGCCGAGGAGATCCATGAAATTGCACTTGCTTTCGGAGCGGAATACCGTTACAGGGATAGGGTAGCCGTGCGCACCGGATATTTTCATGAACATGATTCCAAAGGAGTCCGGAGATATATCACGGTCGGACTGGGAGCCAGGTTCAGTTTTCTGGGGCTTGATCTTTCTTACCTGATACCCACCGATGAAAACAGCCCATTAAAGAATACTTTCAGGGTTACCCTTTCGGCCGGGTTTGGGAATCTTTCAAGTACATGAATTTCCAGATGATTAATGTGCTTCTGAAGCTAAATCATCGAATGATTTTTAACATTTTAAAAGATTCCTGATAATTAGTACCTGGTCGTATTATCTGAAAATAAAACACTCCAGGGGGGATATTATCAAGCATGATTTTTGTAGTAAAACCATGCAGGACTCCACTATCTAACTCCTGTCCCTGAGAATTGATGATTTTGTAACGACATGGTTTCCCTTCGTGATATGTATTTGATTTTACTATAATATAATCTGATATAGGATTTGGATATATCTGAATATCCGTTGCACCAGAAGGTTTTTCTAAATTTAAGATTATTAATGTATCGCAGGGCATATCCGTGAAATGGATCCATCCAATATCATTATCATAGTAACATCTTATCGGTCCTGCATAAGATGAATAATCCGCTATGTTACATTCAGAAGGTGATGCAAATAAAAAAGATAGGTTCCCATATCGCGAGTTTGTTTTCCAACTTAGTTGCCAAATAGATGAATCGGTAGGTGAGGAATAGTAATATGAAGATTCAAATCCATTTACCATTTCTATACCAACAGAGTCAACAATTACCGATCCAAGACTATCTTTTCCGCAATCATTAGGTCCGTGACCAATTACAGAATGATATTCACCTGGCTTTTTTGTGAAATCATACAATACATTTGGCTGGCCCCATTTCCATATATATATTATACTATCTTTTTCATATGTCAACTCAATTGATTCTGTCTGAATATTACCTGAAACATAGAAGCGTGATAACTTCAATACAGACATCTCAGTATCATTCACAACTGTATCGCCGATGGACTCAATCATTAAATAGCCAGTCACAGGAGGTTCTAAACCTTCTAAAGCATCGTAATACCAAATGGAACCAGGCGGTGCCCAATTCAATTGGCAATTCACTGGGGTGATGATAACAAGGATCAAAACCAAGGATAATATTATTTCTCTTGTTTTCATACTTTTCGGCTTTGAACAACTAGCGGCTGAAGCACCCTTCTATCTTCTTCAATGCGATATGACTCTCAAGTCGTCAACCTATTTCTTTCTAAGTGTTTAATAAAATTCGTGAACGGCTTCAAACATGGCCACAATGTTTTGTGGCGGCACATCGGGCATAATATTGTGCACGGTGTTGAACACATAACCGCCTCCTTTCGAAAAAATGTCGAGATTATATTTTACGTGGTCTTTCACTTCGCGGGGTGTGGCTTTGTTGAGCACGTTCCGGGTATCAGCCCCGCCTCCCCAAAAGGTGATATCTTTGCCGAATTCCTTTTTCAGCCGGAGCGGTTCCATGTTTAATGCATTGATTTGTACCGGATTTAAAATTTCGAATCCGGCATCAATCAGTTCGGGAATCAAATCGTAGATGCCTCCGCAACTGTGCAGCATGGTGTGCATGGCCGAATGTTTTTTTACGTATTCGCACATGGTTTTATGGTGCAGTTTAAAAAATTCCCGGTAGGTTTCAACCGGCATGAACGGGCCGTTGTTTGTGCCCAGGTCATCTCCGAATTTAACAATATCTACAATGTCGCCAACGGCATCGCAAACGTGAACCAGCAAATCCATGTGTTTTTGCATCAGCGCATCCAGTAAGCGGTGCACTTCATCCGGATTCAGGTAAAGGTCTGTCAGGAAATTGTCCATTCGCCTCAGAAAACACCCCCATTCAAACAGGTTGCAGCCTACGCCCAGCAGAATTGCCTTATCGGTTTTCGCTTTTAAATCCAGCGTTTTTTCCCGGAGCATTTCCCAAAATCCTGGTTGGCCGGCCCAATCCCAGGGGGTAAATCCAAATCCTCCCCAAACTGTTCGTTTCATGGCTAAATCAAAATCGTTGTAGCTGGCCGGAAATTCATCCAGGTACGGGAAAATGGTCTGGTCGAAAAAAGTGGCTCCCAGCGGCATTTTTCCAATGGCTTCGCCGAGGTCGTTGAACGCCAGCCACGAACCGTCTTTCTGGTGCTCGACTTTGAACCATTTGGGATACCAACCGGGAAATCCTTTGATTAATTCTAGTTTATACCAGTATCCGGGATTCTGGTTAAAGTTCCTGCCCACATCGAGCACATCAATCCCAAAATGGTCCAGAATTTCCAGTTCGGGTTGCACCACTTCCTGTACCACATCGTACACCCAGGTTTGAAGGTGATCTTTGCCAAGGTGTTTCAGCAGGTTTTGCCAGGCAACCACTGAAATTCCGGAACTGGGTGTTGCACCCAAATCGATGGGTATCCGGTCGGGTTCCTGATGGTTGATGGCTTTCAGAAGTCGTTCTTTTGGTTTCATTTCGGATTATGAAATTTAAATATTTCGTATTAGATTCTTTTTTCAACCAGGTTGCTATAGAGAATTCTCAGCTCATTCAGCAGTCCTTTGTTTCTTTCAGGATGGAATCCGCAATGCATGATTAATGCTTCTTCCAGGCTTTTGTTTTTTAGGGTTAACAAAAAGAGCTCATCCTGGAGGTTTGATTTTTTATGGTCGTTTGTTTTTCTGAAAAAAAGTCCGTGCGTCATGGCTAAAATAATCTGGTCGTATTTAAGCCCCCTTTTTTGTGCCATTTGAATGATGCCTGCAAAACGGTCGTTGATCCCCAGTTTGCGCGGTAAATCCTGTCCAACCCTGAACACCGTATCTTTTAATGCCTGGTTTTGAAAACGGCTGAGCAAGTCGTCAATATGTTCTTCCAGGCCGCTGAATGTAAAGTCATCAGGATAATAGATGACAAGTATCTCTGCTGCCTGGAGCATCGTTTTTCGGGTTACTTCCAGTATATTTTTGTCGGCCAGAACTTCGAAGATGTATTTGGCCTCCGGGTAGTTGAAATTGCCGATATAAGCAGCTGTTGCGTGTCCCAGATTGTGAATAAATGCTTTGCGGTCAACCCACGCCTGCATGTTTTCTTTCGGGCTAATCCCTTTTACTTTGGGGATTGGACCTTTAAAACCCATTTTATCGAGAATGAGGGTGTTGTATGGTTCTGCAAAAATCAGCAGCGGGTCGTTTTTCAGCTCTTCGTCAGTCATGATGGGAACCATCTTCCCGATGCTTGTTTCTACTAAACCCACCAGTTTGTTTAACGGATAATTTTTCGGCAGATGTTCCCTGAGCCCGGAGCGGATAAATTCACCGGCCGACCACATATTTTCTGCAATGATGATATCCAGAAGCTTGTCAGGAGTCAATTTCTGCCTTAGTTTCAGCCCTTCTGCAATAATCGGAATAATTTTTTCCAATGCATTTTTCCCTACCGAAACAGCCATGATGGAAGCTTTTGCGACTTCTTTTATTACTGCGTCGCGGTCCAGCCCCGAAACGGCCCTAACTTTTTTCACCAGAATGGTTTCTTCGGTTTTTCCTTTGATGACAACCGGGTACGATTTTCTTCGGTTGAGCTCATTTACCAAATCCAGGTTAATATCGGTGAAAACTATATTGTAGCCCGATTGCCCGAACAACTGACCAATAAAAGAGCGGCCAATTTTACCTGCTCCAAAGATTAATATCGTTTTATCATCGTTCATTGATTTGTTTCAAATAGGCTTCGTAATAAGGCGTAATCTGTTTTCGTTTTTCTCTGGGTTCCTTTTGATGGAATGTTCCGCCCATGTAAAAGCATGAGAAACCACCTGAAACAATTCCCCAGTTTGCGGCTTCTTTAAGGTTAAATTTCGATATGTTGTTTTGAAGCTGCATAACAAGGCTGGCAATCACACCTCCGGCAAAATTATCACCGCAACCGGTGGTGTCGCCTGAATGGTTCTTGTTTAATTCTTCTGAAATGGCTTCAGATACAGGCATTTCAGTCAGTTCGGTTTTCTCGAAAATGGAGCTTTCTCCGGCAAAAATTGTGATATTTTTTGCCCCGTGGGTTACCATTACAGCGCCTGTGCCAACCTTGTGAAAAAACGCAATCGCCTCATTTAATTTTGATTTTCCGCTTAGCCGAAGTGCTTCCTGGTGGTTTGTAATCAGCAGGTCGATGTTACGGTAGCTTTCATCGCTTTTCCCCATGGGCCATTTATTACCGGGATTTGCCTTTTGATTCCTGAAATCGTAAACCGTGTTTACAACGGTAACACAACCATTGGCTTTAGCCCGGGTGAGCAGCTCAGTCAGGTTGTCGTGAATAGCAGGCACCAGGGCTGTGCCGCCAAAAACAACCACATTTGACGAAAAAAACCGGTCATCGAGGTAATCGGGAAGGTAATTCCCCGCGGCTCCGATGGAGTTAATAAAAATGCACTCCCCGGTCCCTTTATGAAAACCGGGGTCGGACAGCACAACAGTAGAGGGAGTGGCTCCGTTTACCCGTTTGTAATTGTCGATATTTACCGGTGTTTTTTCAAGCGACGATTGCAGGTATTCACCGGCCCCGTCTTCGCCCCGGCCGCCGTAAAACCGCACCTGGCAACCCGTTTTTTCAAGCATTTGGGCGGTATGAATGAGTGCAACGATTCCCGGGCCTCCAATATTAACTTTATCGGGCGGTTTGCTGTGTGTAATTTCCTGAATAGCCAACTCCAAATCCTGATTCGAGAATTTTTCAAACTCTTCAACAAAAACAAGCTGGCCGGGAGTTAAACCTCCGTCGCCGCTCTTTTTTGAGATATACTTTGAAAAGGTTTCCGAAGTGAATGCGATGCTGTTGAACAAATAATCCACCAAACAACATCCGACTCCCGCTACTTCGATCTGTTTTGTCATACAATAAATACGTTAAATAAAATTTTTGTAATCTGAAACCAGCAGGTGCAATGGTTCCTCGTCTTCTTCAATTTCGGGAAATCGACCTACGGGATCGAGGAAACGGTTATCGGAAGTGTCGTCGTTTACCGCGCTTACTTCGCCCACAAAAACTTTTCCTTTTCCCGGTTCGCCGTAAAACCGGTGGTAAATTCTCTGTTCCAGGCAAATGCTTTCACCCGGTTAAGTACTACCCGTGCGTTGGGTTCCAGGTGATGTTTTACCCCATCGATCTGAATATCGAATTCTTCATCGGAGAGCATTTCTTTTTCATTGGATGCAAACAGTTCCAGAACCAGGTTTCCGCTACCCCGGTTAATAATATCTTCCATTTTTCCCCAATGAAAATGCATGGGTGTTTCCTGGTTTTCTTCCACAATCATCGCTTTTTCGGCATAAGGCTTTTTGTCTTTTTTCAGATTGCCGTTGCGAAGGGTGAAAAGAATGAGCCCGCGCCGGTGAAAGTCGCCACTGCCAAAATCAGTTAAATCCCAACCCAGCATGTTGTCCACTATTTCGGAGCAGGCTTCGTACTTCCCTTTCCAGTCTGCAGGTTTCCAAAATGCCCATGGCGGAAGCTTAAAATTCATCTGGTTGAAAAATTCAATGGACTCACGGATGAGCTGGTTTATTTCACTTCGTTTCATAAAAATTATTTTTTGTTATTTCTGATCCTTCTGATTACTAACATCCTTTCTTCTACCCGGTTCTCATTCTTATCCCAAAGGTACGCTTTAGCAAAATGATACAAGCCCTTCAAACTTCCTTTTGCCGTCTGGCGGACCTTCATTCCCTTCCAGTCATCCCTGACAAGCTCCTTTAAATACGCCGACACGTTAATGCTACCTACTGAAGAGAAAGAAAGTCCCTGAAATTACATTGGTTTTAGAGGAGTGCATTGTGCAAATCGCATGCAAATAAGAAAGCAGCCACAAGATATACATCTCATAACTGCTTTATATTCAATGTGGGATGTACTGGATTCGAACCAGTGACCTCATGCGTGTGAAGCATGCGCTCTGAACCGGCTGAGCTAACACCCCGGGGACTACAAAAATAGAGAAAACATTGTTATTTAAAACATCCCTTGCTTAATTGTTTGCCTGTTGAAGCGCATCCAGTGCTTTTCTGGCTGCTGCCAGCATGGGTTCGGCTGAAATTTCGCTTCCCACGGCCTGTTTCATCCACTCCTGCGGGGTCAGCCTGCCAAGGCTGAAGATGCGTTGCACTTCTGCCGCAAAATCTTTGTCCTCCAGGTATTGTTCCACCTGGAACTGGATCAGCGAACCGACGGCATAATTGGATAAATAAAGCGGATTACTGATCATGTGACTGTACACGGCCAGGATGGGTTCGTCCTCGCTGCCGAAGAGAGGTGCAAAAAACTCATTCCAGACTTCCTGGGCAATCCGGATGACCGCTTCCCTGAGCTGAGCAGGTGTGGCATCCGGATTATCATACATCCACTCCCAGGTGCGCATGTCCACCAGGGAAACACAGGCAATCTCAAGTACGGACCAGCAATCATCCAGCACCTCCCTGTGGCGGTAAAGGAGATCGGGCTGGTCCATGCCGAGCAGCTTCAGGTCCTGTTTCTGGAACATGAATGCCAGCGCCTCTGTAAAAGCCGTGTTGGGCACCCCGTTGAGCATATAGTAATCCACATCATAGAGGCTGATGGTCTGCTCCACATTGTGCCCGAACTCGTGGATGGCTATGTTGTACCCTTTGTAGTCCATCCCGTTTTCACCCACGCGGGTTCGCAGGTGTGCCTTTTCAGATTTCATGGCAGCACCCCATGCATGCCCCGAACCCCGGGCAGGATCCACCACGATCCGGGAGGTGATCTCCGCGGCTTTTTCTTTCGTGAATCCCAGTTTTGTAAGGATCACGGGAAGATCCTTCTCAAAGGTTTCCACATCGGGATACTCTTGCCGGGTGATCTGATCCAGTTTTTCGGGATCGATCCCGCTGCGGGGCTTGAAGCCGTCATACCAGATATCAAAGGCTTCAAGCTCCCTGCCCAGGTCTTTCTTGATGAGGCCGGCGATCTCTTTCAGTAACGGGGAGGATGCATATTCGGTTAGCAATGATTCCACTTCTTCACGTGAGATCTCCTTGTCTTGTTCAAAACTCCTTTTGACAAACGTGTTCAGTTCGGGTTCATAGGGGTCCATGGCGCTCAGTGCCCGGAAATTATTCAATAACTGCCGGTAACGTTCGTCCGGCTCGGCTTCGCGATCCACCGGGTTCCCGTCTTTAAAGATCTCGTTGGTGTAAGGGTTCCAGGTGTATTCCTCGCTGTTGATGAAAACCTGCGGGATCTCCTGGTGGATGATCCGCTTCATGGCCTGGTAAATGAGCCGCTGTTTTTCAACGCCGTTGCCCGCGTAATTGGCCTTGATCTCATCCCGGAGGTTCCAGTGAAGCAGGAGTTTCATCCCGGGTTCAAAGAGCCGGTTGTTTTCCCTGTCCAGCAGCTGGCCCACGTATATGTTGTAATCGGCGATGTATATATCCGATGCGGTAGCCACCTCGGAGTTTGTCTGCTTTAATTCAGACGGCACCCTGGAGGTGAACAGGTCACCCATCCGAGCGTAGGCCCACTCTTTCCTGGACCAGGTGGGTCCGAGCTCGTTTTTTTCTGCCAGGCTGTAAGGAGGGAAGTTAAGCGCGATGGTGAAGGCGATCTTGTTCCGGTAGAAATCCTCGGAAAGATGCGCCCCCGGGCTGTAGGCTCCGAATGCCTGGTCGACCTGGTGGATAGGCCCCACGTCCAGGTGCAGTGGAACCTGCAGGTCAAGCACCATTTTGTTGAAATGGCCATAGAGGATCTCCATGTTGCGGGAGACTTTCTCAAATACAAGCTCCCGTTCGGCGGGATCAGCCACAAACCGGTCCGAGACGAAAGCACGGAACTCCTCACCGCTTCCGTCCTCCGCTCTCCAGAGTGAGGCCACCTGCCTCACGCCTTTTTCGATGCGGTTGCTGTTCTCCTCGCCGTACTTTCCGGTAAGATCCTGTATGGATGACAGGATGGTCGCTTCGTCAACGGGGGAAGTCATGGGTTTAACAGGTTTTTGCACATTGTTGCAGGCTGTTATGATGAGCGCAAATACAAACGACAAATAGATACTTTTCATAATGCTGTATTTAAAAGTTAATTTCCTGTTCCCAGTTGAATCCGGGAGTTTCTTCATACCATGCAGGCCAGTGCCTGCACCATTCGGGCACGGCACAGTCGCGGACTCTTTCCATCGGAAGATATGGTTTGATGTCAAGCACAGGCGACTGGTCCGCTGCATCCATGAAAGGCATCGTAATGATTCCTTCCTCAGCTTTTATTTCAATAACATTTATCGTGCTGATCATAAGTGGGTTGGGCCGGACCGGCGACCGTGTGGCGAATACACCCATCTCACCGGGCCCCTTTTTAAATATCTTCCCTGTATTCAGCACTTTTCTTTTTTCTGGCTGATCGGTCAGGTGTGCCCACCAGATAATCTGAAGATGACTGTATCCTTCAATGTTTTTCAGCGCCGGAATAAATTCTTTTTCCAGGTGTACAGAAAAATGGCCGTCCCTAACCCTGACACGCCCTACCGGTTTGATTTGCATCTGATCCTCCATGGTGCCGTAATTATATTTCACCGTTCTGTATCTGTTTTATCAACTGGCGTGTGAACCTGGCGGCCGGGGCGCCGTCTACGATGTCGTGGTCAAAACTCAGGGTAAGGCAAATATGTTCCCTCTCCGCTGTGATCTCCCCTGTTTTAACAGCTCTTCTGACAATGCCCCCGATTACCACATTGAATGTGTGACTGGCCACCGGGATCCCCCATCCCGCTCCTTCGCCGGCCATATTGACGGAGGTGACCATGATGGTCCCGGCCCTTTTTTTCATCTGCACGGGGGAACGGTCCAGGATGCGGAACATCCAGCTTCTGATGAAAACAGGAAGGGACAGATACAGCTTCATCATCCTGTAGACTTCTGCTTCTGAGGTCTCAGCTGTTTTTTCATCCTGTATCTCCTTTGATATTTCCGGAACGGATTTCCGGTTGGCAGCACGGATGATTTTCGGAACCACAAGATGCTGTCCGCCCGTCTTTCGCTCTATGGTGGTACTCACATCCACTTCCTGAAACAATATGAGCTGGTTTTTCCGGTTCCGGTAAGCATGTACCTGGGGATTCTTCTCGACAACCCTGGCGATCTGGGCGATCAGGTACCCGGTAAGGGAAATGAATTCACCGGTTTCCCTGCGCGCGGTCCGGATACGGTCCCGGAGGCCGTGGATATCCACTTCGATCATGCTGTGGATCATATGCTTGCGACTGGCAGCCCTGAACAGGTCCACGGAGGCTTTCCGGATGCGCGGGAACGGAACGGACGTATAGGTGTGATAGGTCATCTCAATTCGGTTCTTTCCCGGCTGCAGGAACGCCCATGGCTTCAATGATAAAAATTTGCGTGCGGTCAAATTCGGCCCAGTACCGCAATGCAAGGTCTTCAATATAGAGCCAGTAGGGATCGGTGAGCGGGCCGTAGGTGGCCACCCCGTGCATGATCTCCCGTTGCATCTGTTCCGCAATTTCTGGTGTGGCGGAAATGCGGACTTTGCGGCCGTTGAACTCAAATATGGCCGAAGGGATCTTTGAAATGCTGTCGGATACGGTGATCAGTCCCTGTCCGATCGTGGCTCCCGTGCTGATCTGGATCCCGTCGTTAAAGCAGCTCAGGGGCGGATCGTTCCCGGCAAAGGTCTTCACGGAAAGATTATTGATCCCCACGTTAAAATAATCCATGGCCCTGATACCCATCTTGGCCCCGATGATGGAATAGATCCCGGTATGACCGTGGATTTCGTTGGTCAGGCTGATGGCTTTCCATTCTGCAGGTCCGAATTTTCCTATGGTCTCGTTCAGTATGGCTGCATATGCCGGCTTATACAGGTTCGTATCGACCGGGAACGTATTAAATACACGATTATTTGTGACGGTGGCCGAGTTGAGGAGTCGGCCGATCAGTTCGTAAATAAACTCCGTAGGGATCAGCTTGTTCAAGGAGGCGAAGGTGGTCCTGTCCGTGGATTTTGTATCAAATACAAGGGGCACGGTCAGATAGAGCGGAACCAGATCATCATGCATGTAAAGATGCCCTTCTTCCATTATTTTTGTGATCTCATCCCGGGAATGTACATCCAGGATCCGCTCCGCGTATACAGAACCGGTGTTCCGGATCGCATCCAGGTAATCCAGATTCAGCGGTTCCGTTTCACTGCTTCCGGTCACCACTTCAAGCCTGATCCCGCTCCGGCGGATGAATTCGTAGCTGTCAGGAGACACCGTATAATCAGAACCACTCCGGATTTCCCGGCTGCCGGACCAGATCACCCGGTCGATCTTCTCAATCATACCGGGATTCTCCTCCAGCCAGTCCGCGTAAGTCTCCAGTGAACCCAGGGCGATCAGCGTGATCTGGTCGGGGTAATTCAGGACGGTTTCAGTCAACAATCCCGGAGATCCTCCCGTAAAATCAGGTCCCCCGGAACCGGAAGGATTTTCCCCGAAATCCCCGTCGCCTCCGGAAACGGCGGGATCTCCCCCTGAACCAACCGGGTCCCCCCACGGAATATCCCCGGCAAAGGAAGCCCGTTCCGGAATTGCGGCGCCTGTTCCCGCGCTGATTCCCACCGGGATCCCTTCGTGATGAAATGCAGAGAGCAGGCTGCTTACTTTATTGAATACTGCACCGGGTAACAAAGTCCCCTGCGAGCAGGTAATGGCCAGCACCCGGATGTCGTTGCCGGAGAGGAACATGCTCAGCGCACGCATATCGTCCAGTCCCCCGTCCGTATCGATGATCACATGGTACCTCGGCTTCCCCGAATGGGCAAACACGGTTCCGCAGAACATGGCGGTGAGCAGGAGAATACCGGTTACCTTTTTCATTGTGTGCAAAGTTAATCATCCCGGGAAAATAATTCGGAAGCCAGGTTCACCTGTTCCGGGTTCCCGAGCACGTAGGCAATATCGTCGGTCAGAAAGACTGTCCCGGGCAGGGGGTGTTCGATGATCTCGGCTCCCCGCTTGATCGAAAGCAGAGTAACCCCCGTTTTGTTGCGGAGCTGAAGGTCCAGCAGTGATTTTCCTTCCGCCCCGGAACCGGACTCGATCTTGATGGCGGAAATGTTCAGATTGGGAAATTCATCCAGTACGGATGGCTGGTGGATCACATCCCTGTCGGTGAATTCCCCCAGGTTCATGGTCCTGATGTGGGAGAGGATCCGGTTCACCTCCTTCCGCGGATAGAGGCGCTGGACCAGGATCCTGTTGAACAGATCGATGGCGATTTCCAGTTTTTCCGGAAATACCTGGTCCGCCCCGACTTTGTACAGATCGCCCACATTCTGGATGTGTTTCGCCCTGACCAGGATCCAGGCGTTCCTGTTTATTTTTCTCACTTTGTCTGTGATGGCCATGGCCGGGATGAGGTTCCCCACGGAAACAACCACAATATCGGACTGGTCCACATGTGCCTTCATCAGGATGGGTTCATTGACCGCATCCCCGTAGACCACATGGTCCCCGCTTTTCATTTTTTCTTTTGCGATGAGCGGATCGAAGATGATGGATACGTGCCGGATATTGTTCAATGTGGCCATGAGGGAAAGCTTCAGTGCGCTGGCATCTTTCCCGATGATCACCAGGTGGTTTTTCAGGTCGGGGATCTCGATTTCCTGCAGCGGGAAAAGACCCTCCACCAGAAATTTGGGAAGGGGCAGTTTCAGCAGGGTATCCGCCAGGGGGGCCGACAGTTTTATCAGAAAGGGGGTGAGTGCCATGGTGATGATGGCGACGGCCAGGAACAGCTGGTAATAGAAACCGGAAAGGATCGAATAGTCAAGGCCGATTTTTGCCAGCACAAAGGAGAATTCCCCGACCTGGCAGAGGGCGAGCCCCACCATGACCGTTCCCCTGAAGGTATGGCCCAGGATGAAGCCGGTGGCTCCCGCGATGACCGTTTTAAGGAAAATCACCAGCAAAACGGCCACCAGCACCAGCTGCCAGTTATCAATAATGAATGTCAGGTCGAGCAACATTCCGATGGATACGAAAAAGAAGCTGGTGAATACATCCTTGAACGGGATCAGGTTCGAAAATGCATTGTGGCTGTAATCGGACTCGGAGATCATGAGTCCCGCCAGGAAGGCACCGAAGGCAAGTGACATGCCCAGCTGGGAGGTGAGCAGGGCCACGGCCAGGCAGATCAGAAAAATGCTGATCAGGAAGAGCTCCTGGTTCTTTGTCATGGCAATCAAATGCAACAATCTGGGCAATAGCCATTTATTACCAACATAGACCAGCCCGAGAATGATTGCGGCCTTCACGACGAGCATGAGAATATCGGTGGCCACATGGCCATCGTTGTTTCCCAGGATATCAGCGAACAGCAGGAGGGGAACCAGCATCAGGTCCTGGAAGATGAGGATGCCCAGCACGGTGCGGCCATAATTCGACGTTAGTTCGGAACGTTCCTGCAAAAGTTTCAAAACCAGCGCAGAGCTGCTCAGGGCGGCCAGAAAGCCAATGAACAGGGCGACTTTCCAATCCATCCCGTACAGGTCGGAAAGTAGGAAAAAGATACCGGCAGTGACCGAGACCTGCATCAGACCGCCGAAAAAGACAATCCTCCGGATCTTCAGCAGATGCTTCAGGGAGAACTCCATCCCGATGGTGAACAGCAGCAGGATCACCCCGATCTCGGCCAGCAGCTCCAGGTTGTGTTCTGCATGGATCAGTTTGAGCAGATGCGGACCCGCGATGATCCCGGTGAGCAGGTAGCCCACCACAGTAGGCACCCGTATCCTGTTGAAGACCAGGTTCACCAGGGTGGACAGGGCGAAGATGATCACGATATCCTTGAGGATGGACAGGTCCATGTGAGTTACGTTATATCATCATATCAGGATGGTTTCTCCCGGAAAATTAATCATTTTACCTGTTGCTTCACACTGACTGTTTTTTTTCATTTGAACAAGAAGCGACAATATTTGTCATCTTGGAAGGTATCGGACGATTCTCTGAAAAAACTTATGACCATGAAGTATTATGTTGAAAAAACCCTCGGGGCATCCTTTGATGAGGCTGTTGCAAAAGTGACCGAAAATCTCAAAAAGGAAGGATTCGGCATCTTGTCGGAAATCAATGTGCATGAGGTCATGAAAAATAAACTGGATGTGGATCTCAACAAATACAAGATCCTGGGAGCGTGCAATCCCCCGAATGCATATAAGGCCCTCCAGGCCGAGAATAGAATTGGGACCATGCTCCCATGCAATGTGATTGTCCGTGAACTGGAAGATCATCAGACCGAAGTTGCCGCAGTGGATCCCGTAGCCTCCATGATGGCAGTCGACAATCCGGAACTCAAACCCATTGCAGAAGAGATCAGGGAAAGGCTGAACCGGGTGATCTCATCCCTCTAACCGCATTTGGCGGATTTTTTTACATTTGCGGTTATCTTTATGAACAGGAAACACAGGACTTGGGAGCAAAAGTTCAGATAACCGGATCACTTTTTTCCATGCTGGCGGGATTGATCATCACTGCGCATGTATTGATCCCGCATAACCACCATTTCCATGCTGATGACCCGTTGATCACCGGTCAGGGATGTCATCACGGCGATACCGCGGCATCTCATCTTTCCCCGGAAAAGGGGCCCTCCCACTGTCATTTTTTTAATTATTCCGTATTTGCCAGGGATGATGATCAGCATGCAGATCTTCAACCCGTTTTATTTGCCACTGTTCTCTCTGCGGATCTCACCCGGATCGCGGAAGCAAATGACGGTGGTAATCAGATCATTCCCAATGAACTCAGGGTTCTCCTTCCCGTTGGTTACATCCTTGAGGATTCTCCCCTGAGAGCCCCTCCGGGCGCTTGCTGATTCCGACCGAAAATTTTACTGGCTGCCGTTCCTGAATCCGGCTTTAAGGCAGCCTTTCCAAGTGAACAGCAAATGTTATCCGTGATATGATACAAAGGATCATTGAATTTTCCGTAAAAAACAAACTGGTCATCGGGCTCTTTATCCTGGCGTGGACCGGCTGGGGGATTTACTCCATGTTGCACCTTCCGCTGAACAGTGTACCCGATCTGACCAACAACCAGGTAAAAGTGACTACCTACACCCCAGATCTGGCCACAGAGGAGGTGGAACGGCTCATCACCTATCCCATCGAGCTTGAAATGGGGAACCTGCCCGGACTGATCGAGATCCGTTCGGTGTCCAAGTTCGGATTGTCCGACATCACCCTGGTCTTTGAAGAGCGCTTGGGCATGTACAAACCCAGGCAGCTGGTAATGGAAAAATTAAAAAGTGCAACAGATAAATTACCCCGGGCAGTGGGTGAGCCATCCATGGGACCGATGACTTCGGGACTTGGCGAAATATACCAGTACGTGCTCACTACCGAACCGGGGTATGATACCCTGTATGATGCCATGGACCTGCGGGAGATCCAGGACTGGATCGTGAAAAAGGAGTTGATCAATATTCCCGGGGTGGTGGGAGTGAATACCATGGGGGGATACCTGAAGCAGTACGAGGTGGCCGTGGACCCTGCCCGGCTGAGGAGCTACAACATCACCATCAGTGATGTATACGAGGTACTGACAAAAAACAATGCCAACACCGGTGGCAGCTACATCGAAAAGAACAGACAGGCTTATTTCATCAGGGGAGAAGGGCTCATCACCTCCCTCGAGGATATCCGCAACACGGTTATTCATAATAAAGGCGGGATCCCCCTTCGGATAGGCGATGTAGCCCGGGTCGGTTTCGGAAGCGCTCCCCGGTTCGGCGCCTTTACCTATAACGGAAAGGGAGAGGCGGTCGGCGGGAAGATCATGATGCTGCGCGGGGAAAATCCCGCCCGGGTGATCAAAGATGTGAAGGAAAGGCTTACCAGGGTCAGGGAAGCCTTGCCTGAGGGTGTGCAGCTGGAACCATTTCTGGACCGCTCCTCGCTGATCGGTGAAACCACGCATACCGTGGTGGAAAACCTGACACTGGGAGCCCTCATTGTCATTTTTGTGCTTGTATTCCTGATGGGAAATTTCCGGTCAGGGCTGATCACCGCCTCGGTCATTCCCCTGTCACTGCTGTTTGCCCTCGGGATTATGTATACGTTTGATTTCTCGGCCAACCTGATCAGCCTGGGAGCGGTGGATTTCGGGATCATCATCGACGGGGCCGTCATTATCGTTGAATTCGTGGTCTTTCAGTTGAGCCGGAACATGGCCTCATTGAAACACAGCAGGGGCAGGGAGCTTCAGGCCCGGATGGATGGGATCACCATCGGGGCCTCGGGGCGGATGATGCGCACAGCCGTATTCGGACAATTGATCATCCTGATCGTGTTCATTCCGATCCTGGCGCTCACGGGACAGGAGGGTAAGATGTTCCGTCCCATGGCCATTACATTCGGCTCGGCACTGATCGGCGCCATCATTTTGTGCCTGACCTATGTACCCATGATGACCGCCTGGATCGTGCGGCCTGATAAAAAGGATATGAACAGACCGGCAGACCGGATCCTGGGTCGGGTCCGGAATGGATACCGGAGACTGCTGGGTTCGGCGTTGCGTTACCGCTATGCAGTCATATCCGGGATCCTTGTCCTGTTCATTGCCGCCCTTTTTATTTTTTTCCGCATGGGTGCTGTTTTTATCCCGACACTGGATGAAGGAGATTTTGCCATTCACCCGATCCTTCAGCCGGGAACATCCCTGGAGGAGACCGTGAGGATCAACACCAGCCTGGAACAGGTCCTTCTGAAAGAATTTCCAGATGAGGTGGAGCAGGTGGCCACAAAGATCGGTACGGGGGAAATCCCCACAGATCCCATGTCACTGGAAATGGCAAAGATGATCATTAACCTGACCCCGAAAGATGAATGGACCAGGGCACAGACCAAGGATGAACTGGAAGAAATGATGAAAGAGGAGATGTCGGCTGCCGTTCCAGGAGTGAATTTCTTCTTCGCCCAGCCTGTGGAAATGCTCTTTAACCACCTGCTCACGGGTTCATCGGCCGATTTGCTGTTGAACATCTACGGGGATCATCTGGATACCCTGTTCCGGATTGGGAATGAAGCCGGTGAGATCATCCGCAGGATACCCGGTGCGGGCGATCTGAATGTGCAGAAGGTCATCGGCCTGCCGCAGGTCGTCATTCGATACGACAGGGACATCCTGGCCCGCTACGGGCTTGATATCGACCGGGTGAACCGCACGATCCAGGCAGGGTATTCCGGGGCAGTGGCCGGTACGATCTACGAAGGTGAGCGGCAGTTTTCACAGGTGGTACGACTGGATGAAAAATACCGCAGCGATCCGGATGCGGTGGGCGATCTGTATATCAAGCGCCCCAACGGCCAACAGGTGAAGCTGAGCGAGGTGGCCACCATTACCATGCAGGACGGACCGGCTGCCATATCCAGGGAGAGCGTACGCAGGAAACTAGAGGTGGATGTGAATATCGGCGACCGCGATACAGAATCGTTTGTGGAAGAGGTACAGAAACAGCTTGAAGAAAAACTGGATTTTCCCAGGGGATATTACCTGACCTATGAAGGTGAGTATGAAAACCTGCAGAGTGCGAAAAAGCGCCTGCGGTGGGTGGTCCCCCTCGTACTGGGATTCATCTTTATCCTGCTTTACATGCTTTTCGGTTCGCTGAAGCAGTCCATCCTGGTATTTTCAGCGGTTCCCCTGGCGGCCATCGGTGGAGTGTTCTCTCTCTGGATCCGGGGAATGCCTTTCAGCATCTCTGCGGCCGTGGGGTTCATCGCCCTGTTCGGGATCGCCGTACTCAACGGGGTGGTACTCATGAGCTTTTTCAACGAACTTAAAGGAGAGGGCATGGGCAACGTATACCGACGGGTTTATCACGGTACCGATCTGCGGCTGCGGCCGGTTATCCTGACCGCACTGACCGATGCCCTGGGGTTCCTACCCATGGCTCTTTCCACTTCCCCGGGAGCGGAAGTACAGCGACCTCTTGCCACGGTGGTGGTAGGGGGACTCCTCACGGCCACATTGCTCACGCTGATCCTTTTACCCATCATCTATACCTTCAGTGAGAGAAAAATCAGGGTGCCCTCCCTGGAGAAAATTGTAACAAAAAGAGGAAACATGGGGCGAAAAAACAACAGATCCTGGTTCATCCTGGTTCTCCTGGGCATGGGGACGCTCTTCCCTGCGGTAAGGGGACAGGTCCCGGAACAAGGCAGCAAACCCGTACCGAATGAGAGCCTGGCAACGCGAAATGCGCTGGAGGCGGTCCCCTCCTATACCATGGAAGAGGCGGTGTGGGCTGCGCTGGAGAACCACCCGGCGGTAAAAGCGGCAGACCTGGGGGTGGCGCGGCAGCAATGGCTGAAGACTGCGGTATGGGACCTGCCGGATACGGAACTGTCCTTCGAAAAGGAAAACGAAGGTACCGGTCTGCACCGGTGGTCGGTGGAACAGTCTCTCCGGAATCCGCTGGAATACGCGGCTCTGGACAAGCTGGCCGGTTATCGCATCCGGAGGGAGGAGGACCGGCTGAATCAGGTGAGAGCAGCGATTACCCGGAATGTAAAAATGGCGTATATCGAGGTCACTTATGCCGGGCAGAAACTCAGGCTGATGCAACAGCTGGAAGAAATCTTTTCCGGTCTGGACCGTGCCGGGAAATCGAGGTACAGCGCTGGTGATATTTCTTTCCTAGAACAGATTTCCACCAGCGCCAAATACAGGCAGATCACCGTGGAAAAGGAAAAAGCCGGAACGCTGATGGATAACATGCAAAAGATGCTGGAAATGGCGATGTTTACGGAAGGGCCGGTCCGGATTGCCGATACCATCCTGACGGCATACCCATTTCCGGAAACGCTCTCCCCGGTTGATTCCACTGGTGGCAACCCGGACCTTGCGGGCAATCCGGACCTGAATGTTTTCCACAGCACCTGGGAAGCCTCCCGTGCCATGAGCCGGGTGGTAAGATCCTCCCTTTGGCCAGATCCTTTTTTCAGGTACAGGTACACGGATTTCAAACAAGACGGAAATTACAACTCCTTTGAAATCGGCTTGAGAATTCCCATCGATTTTTACGCAGAGCGGGCGAAGAACAAGGGTGCTGAAATCGCTGCCGAGATGGACTACCAGCAGTACCTCCAAGCGGAAAAGGAGGTCGGCATCGATCTCGCCACCTTAAGAAACGACCTGGAGCATGATCGCCGGCAACTGGAGTATTACCGGGAGATCCGCCTGCGGGAAGCAGACATGATCGTGAAAAGCGCCTTCGGGCAGTACGAAGCAGGAAACATCGGTTACCTGCAGTATGTCCAGTATTTCGACCAGTCCACCTCCATCCGGCTCGATTACCTGGATGTGCTGCTGGAATACAACAGAAAGCTGGTCGAACTGGAGTATTTGCTGGGAATGTAAAAAAAAACAAAACAGGTATAAATCAACATAACATGACAGGAACAAATAAGATCAAACCCGGAATGATCATCGCATGGACCTTTCTCAGTCTTTTCTTTGCGGTTGCGTGCAACCGGCAGGGTCAATTGGAGAATCCCGGAGAACACACAGAGGCATCAGCAGAACACTTGCATACGGAAGGGGGACCGGAAGCAATCAGGGAGTCCCTTGCAGAGGGACAGGTACTGGTCACCGCGAGACAGATGGAGACCGTGGACATTTCTGTGGGTCGCATATCCCGCATGAGTCTGTCGGGACTGGTGAAGGCGTTCGGGACCATCACCCTGCCTCCGTCCGCCGAGGCTTATGTGAACCCGTTCATCGGCGGAATTGTACGCGATCTGTCCGTGATCGAAGGGGATTATGTGCAAAAAGGACAGACCATCGCTCTTATCGAACACCCTGATATTGTGGAGTTGCAGCGGGAGTATCTGGAGATGCGTAGCCGGCAAGAATACCTGGCGGAAGAATACCGGAGACAGGAAAGTCTGTATGCGGACAGCATCAATGCGGCAAGGACATTCCAGCAGATCAAATGGGAATACGAGACAGGACAGGCCAATATGCAAAGTCTGAGAAAAAAGCTGGAACTGATCCATATCGATCCGGACCGGATCACACCGGAAGGAATAAGGAAAAGCTATCCGTTGCCGGCGCCCATATCGGGATACATTTCTGCGGTCAGTGTCAATACGGGGGTCCATATCTCACCACAGCAGGAACTGTGCCGGATTACGGCCAACGAAAAAGCGCATATTGACCTGGAGGTGTATGAAAGGGATATCGATAAGGTGCAGGTGGGCCAGCGGGTGACTTTCAGCATGTCCAATCATTCTCGTCCGGTGCTCCTGGAAGGATCCATCCTGAAAAAATCACAACGGTTCGATCCGGAAACCCGCACAGCGCTGGTCCATGCCCGTATCGTCCGGATGGATCCCGCACTTTTACCCGGTATGGCAGTGATCGCACAGATACACACCGGAGGGGACCGGCAGTACGCACTGCCGGAAGAAGCGCTGGTATCGGACCAGGGCAGGGATTATGTATTCCGGCTTGCAGCAACCGGGTCCACGGAGCAACTTCATGCACATGATGATTTGAGGGCGGAGGAAGCCTGGTACATCTTTCAACGGACGGAAATCGAACGGGGGATCACCGAAGCGGGCTATACGGGGATCGCTTTTCGGGAGCCGGTAAACGATTCGGTACGCTTTGTGGTCAGCAATGCACAGGCACTGATGGCTGAGATGAAAAAAGATGTATCGGGCCATCCCCATGCCCATTGATGATCCCGGCTCCTTTCAGTATTTCCACCTGTTGGCCAGTGCCACCAGGGATAACATGACCGGTACCTCTACCAGGACCCCCACCACGGTGACCATCGCCGCCGGCGATTGCAGCCCGAACAGGGCAATGGCCACGGCCACGGCAAGCTCGAAAAAGTTACTGGCGCCGATCATGGATGCGGGTGCGCAGACATTGTGTGGTAATTTCAGGTATCGTCCTCCAAACCAGGCAAGGAAAAAGATGAAATAGGTCTGGATCACCAGGGGGACGGCCACCAGCAGGATAATCAGCGGATTTTCGATGATGGTGGTGCCCTGGAAAGCGAACAGCAGCACGAGGGTTGTCAGAAGCGCCAGGATGGAAACGGGTTTGAATTTCGGAAGGAACTCGTTCGTGAACCATTCTTCCCCTCTTCTCCTGATCAGGGATTTATTGGTCACATATCCTGCGGCCAGGGGGACCACCACGAAAATAACCACGCTGGTGATCAGTGTGTCATATGGGATGTGCACATCCGTAATCCCCAGGAGGAGTCCGACGATGGGCACAAATGCAACCAGGATGATCAGGTCGTTGACGGAAACCTGCACCAGCGTATAGTTGGGATCTCCGTTTGTAAGGTAGCTCCAGACGAAAACCATTGCCGTGCAGGGAGCCGCGCCAAGCAGGATGGCCCCTGCAATATATTCGCCCGCCTGTTCGGGGGAGATGAAGGCCGCATAGATCTTCGTGAAAAAGATCCATGCAAAAAAAGCCATGGTAAACGGCTTGATCAGCCAGTTCACCACCAGGGTGAGGAGCAGTCCCCTCGGCCGCTTCCCGACATTCCTGATACTGGAAAAATCCACCTGCAGCATCATCGGGTAGATCATCAGCCAGATCAGGACGGCTACCGGGATGTTCACATTGAAGATCTCCGCTTCGCTCAGGAAGCTCATTCCGTCGCCCGCAAAATGACCAATGGCAATGCCCGCCGCGATGCATAATGCGACCCACAGGGTAAGATATTTCTCAAATACACCTATCCGCTTTCGTTGCTCACTCATACATCATACGGATTTCAGCGCTGATGATCCTTGTTTTTCCGCGTTGAGGGTGATGCTGAAGATGCCTGAGCGACCCTGTCTGAATTCCGCGATCTCACCGGCAGAAAGGTATCTGGCCAGCATATCTTCCGGGATGAAGGTTTTCCGCTCATCATGTACCACAATTCCGGTGAATCCTGCTTCCCTGATGATTGCCAGGTACTCCTGTTTCTGCAGTGCACCCGATACGCATCCGGCATACATTTCTGCCGCCTCCCTTATTTTTTCAGGAAGCGCACCCTCCATCACCACGTCGGAAATACAGAAATGCCCGCCGGGCTTCAGTACGCGGAAGATCTCACCGAAGGCCTTTCGCTTGTCGGGTACCAGGTTCAGGACGCAATTGCTGATGACCACATCAAACGTATTGTCCGGAAGCGGTATTTCTTCAATATCCCCTTTGATAAAATCAATGTTCCTGAAACCTGTTTTTTTCAGGTTCAGCGCAGCTTTTTCCAGCATGGAATCGGTGAAGTCCAGTCCCGTTACCCTGCCTTCCTCTCCCACAAGGGTCCGGGCCACGAAGCAGTCGTTTCCTGCCCCTGAACCCAGGTCCAGTACATGGTCGCCTTTCTTTATCCCGGCAAATTGCGTGGGCAGTCCGCATCCCAGCCCCAGGTCCGCCTCCGGATTATACCCTTCAAGTGCGGTATAGTCCTCACTGAGCATGCTGTAATCCGTCTCACCACAGCACCCTTCGGCTCCGCAGCAGGATGACCTGTTCGCGGACAGGCTCCTGGAGGCGATTTCGGCGTATTTTTCCTGTACGATCAGTTTTAAATCTTCAGCTTTCTTCATTTGGTTTGATTTTTTCGGTGTATAATCTGTAGAATGTTTCCCTGATTTCATCGCGCACCCTGACAAATTCACTCCATATATAAGCCTCCGACCCGGTGGCTCTGGAGGGATCCTCGAACCCGGTGTGCAACCTGTGTGTAACCCTGCCCGGGAACACGGGACAGCTTTCCCGGGCATCATCGCATACCGTGATCACATAATCCCAGTCTTCATGGATATATTCATCTACGGACGTTGGATGGTGTCCGCTGATATCAATTCCCGCCTCATGCATGGCCTTTACTGCCAGCGGATGGACTTTCCCGGCGGGTTCGGTGCCGGCGGATCTCACGGTCAGCCGGGAATCGAAAGACTGTAAAAAACCGTGGGCCATCTGGCTGCGGCAGCTGTTGCCCGTGCAAAGGATCAGTATTTTTGTTTTCATAACTTCAAGGAAAGCATTAAGGTTTAATTTTGCCGTAAAGGCCCATCAATTTTGATTCCAGGATCTCTTCGATCTGCTCCTCATGATCGCCGATGGGTTTCACGGGGATCAGATCCATTACCTCTTCCGGGGTCAATCCTGATTTATAGTACAGGTTTGAGGCCCGCATCAGGGTGGACCGGATCACTCTTTTCGCATCGTCTTCTGAAAACCCGGTTTTCATGGCGATCTCCTCCATTTTTTTCCACTGGAACCAGAAATAGGTGGGAAGCATGGCGGAGACAATGGCGTATCCTTCCAGCATCTCTTCCCCGACCTCCCTGGTCTTCCCGAGCTTTTTAAACAGTTTCATGATCATGTTCTTTTCCTCCTCCGGGAATGAGGCATGAAATGCAACGGGATTCATTCCTTTGTTGATGTAGGAAGTGGCATTGGGGATCAGGCGTGCGATCTTTTGGGTGGACAGCACTGCAGCCATTTTCTCCATCGTGATTTTCGGTGCCAGGGAAATAACCGTCGTATCCCCGGTCGCCGTTTGCCTGATCGCATCCAGGGTTTCCATCATGACCGGCGGATGGACGGCCAGGAATACAATATCCTGACCGGCAGCTTCCTGTGGTGTGTCTGCCAGCGCAATTTCCGGAAACTGTCCTTTCAATTTACCGGCAACTTCCCCGTTGGGTTCAAACACTGAAATGGAACCGGATTCAACATTCTTGTTCTGAAAGGCCTTCAGAATGATCCTTGTCACTCTTCCGCCTCCGATGAAACCTAATGTACGTGTGTTCATGATTGCAATATATTTATTGTTAGATGAGTCCGTATATCAAGCCGGTAACGGTGGCCATGATAACCACCAGAACCACATACACAATTGTTTTCTGAGTTCCGATCACGCCACGGATGACCAGCATATTGGGCAATGACAGGGATGGTCCCGCCAGCAGCAACGCCAGGGCCGGTCCTTTTCCCATCCCGGCGGCAATCAGCCCCTGCAGAATGGGCACCTCGGTGAGCGTGGCAAAATACATGAATGCACCCACGATGGAAGCAAAGAAATTGGAAGCGATGGAGTTGCCTCCCACCAGCCGGGCCACCCATTCATTGGGAATGATCCCTGCGATGGCGGTGTCGTCATGGGTGGACCCGAGCAGGAAGCCGGCAATGAGCACCCCGATCGCCAGCAGGGGCATGATCTGTTTGGCAAAGTCCCAGGAGGAGAGGGTCCACTCCCTGTTTTCCGGGTCCCGTTTATCTAAAAGCGTGATGACAGAAAGGGCGGCCATACCTGTGATCATGGGGATCATGGGGGAAGCAGCCAGGAATGCGGACAAAGCGGTGACAACCGCGGCAAGGGCCACATGGGTCCATTTAAGCTTCAGGATATAGATCAGTGAAAACACAAGCAATACGGCAAATCCGGATGTGATGTACCATTTGTTGGCCCAGATATGGTACCAGGCGCCCTCGGTTACCCCTTCGTCCGGCTTTCCCCAGTTGGCAAACACCAGGATGAGGACCAGGATAAAAAAATGGAATGCGGTCTGCCATACGGGACGCTTCTCGGGCATATCGGGGAAATTGATCTGCTCCTCCCGTTTGGCCAGTTCCTCTTTCCTGTAGATCAGCGACATCAACGAACCGATCACGATGGCAAAGACTACGGCACCGATGATCCGTGCCACACCCATCTCCATACCCAGGATCCGGGCGGTGAGGATGATGGCCAGGATGTTGATGGCCGGACCGGAATAGAGAAAGGCAATGGCCGGACCCAGTCCCGCCCCGCGCTTGTGGATGCTGGAAAACAACGGCAGAATGGTGCAGCTGCATACGGCCAGGATCGTACCCGATACCGAGGCTACCGAATAAGCGATCCATTTTTTTGCTTTTGCACCGAAATATTTCATGACGGCCCCCTGGCTCACAAATACCGCGATGACCCCGGCAATGAAAAATGCGGGCAGCAGGCAGAGGATCACATGTTCCCTGGCATACCATTTGGTCAGGTCGAACATGGCCATGACCGCTTCCCGGAACCGTACATGTTCCACCGGCAGGAAAAATGCCCCCAGGAAAACCGCGGTTATCCAGAAAAGTATCTTAATCTCCTTCTTCCAGTCCATATGCTTCAGAAATAAATGATCACCACATAATAGATCCCGGTCCCGATAAATACCACGGATACGACCCTCCGGAACCAGATCTCAAATGCTTTCATCCTGTTATACAGTTTTCCCACACCGGATACCGTATAGGCCAGGAGCCATGCAAAGATGATCACCGGTATCCCGGTGGCGAGGGCAAATACAACCGGCAGGTACAGCCCCGATGCGCTGCTGATGGTCATGGGGATCAACATGCCGAAATAAATTACCCCGCTGTAAGGACAGAAAGCAAGCGCGAAAACAACCCCCAGCAGTAACACATCCCGGTATCTGCCGAATCCTTTCTTCTGAAAACGGCCGGTCAGGCCGGCAAGACCGGGAAATTTTATCTTCACGATATCCAGCATCAACAACCCGATCACGATCAGCAACGGACCGATGATCTTTTCACCATACTGCTGAAACCAGCCGGAAATCCTGAGCTGGTCCGCCCCGAAGAATATGATCAGGGCCAGCAGTGTATAGGAAAGCGCCCTTCCGGCGGTGTATACCAATCCGTTGATAAACACCCTCCTTCTGCTCTCAACCTCCCTTCCGATATATCCGATGGCCGTGATGTTGGTGGCCATGGGACAGGGACTGATGGCGGTCATCAGTCCCAGCAGGAAGGCGGTCAGGACAGGAACGGAGCTGTTACCGGCCAGACTGCTCAGGAAACCTTCCATCTTTCGCTTCTACAGGAGAGGGGTGATCTGGTCCGAAATGATCTTTTTGAATTTTTCCGGATCGCTGCGGGCATACATAAAACCTTCGTTGGTAATGTTGATCTTCTGATCCCCGTGGACGATCAGCAATGTCTGACCGGATACGCCCAGATCGCGGGCTTTCTGTTCTCCGTCAGGTTCTTCCAGGTTATAACCGGTAAAAGAAACCCGGTCGCCGTACATTTCAGCAATGGCTTCTTTTGCCTCTGTTTCCACTGCCTGGCAGGTGACACACCTGCGGGTGAAATGGAAATAAAAGACTTCCACATCCCCGGCTTCCGAAACAGCCGTATTCCCGTCTTTATTCCCGGGTTGTGCCGAGCAGGAAAAATTCAGGCCCAGTGATACCATCACGATGATAAACAGATAAGTTCGTTTCATGGGATTATTGATTTTGTGTAAGGATCTGTTTCAATTCATTCACAGAGGGGACACGCCCTGAGAGCACCACCTTTTCATTGATCACCAGTCCGGGTGTGCGCATGATGCCGTACCCCATGATCTTCATGATATCATCTTCCTTGACAATGGATGCATCCATTCCCAGTTCGGAAGCCGCATCCTGTGCAGCCTTTTCAAGCGCTCTGCATTTCGGGCATCCTGTGCCCAGTACTTTTATTTCCATCATCTTTCTTTTATATGTTTTATAATTCGTAGTTCGCAAAAGGCCGAACAATCCGGATAAATTTTTTCACTTCAGAATTTTCCTGAAAAGCCGCTGCGCTTCTTCCCAGTTCTCTTTGTTGATGCAATACCTGATCCGCGGTGCTTCAATCTCTCCCTGGATCAGTCCCGCTTCTTTCAGCTCCCTCAGATGCTGTGAAAGAGTGGATTTGGCGATGGGTAGGATCTCTGACAGGTCGCCGCTGTAACAGCAACTCTGGCTGGAAAGCAGCTCCAGAACATACAACCGGATGGGATGCCCCATGGCCTTGGCGTAACGGGCAGCCTTCTTATGCTCATCCGTAATCACATCTTCCGCTATCTTCATGCCGGTTTCTATTGTTCGCAAATTTACGAACAGTTTTTATTATAGAGAAATTTTTTTTAAGATTTTCACTTTTCAAATCAATGTGTATATTTACCGCCTGCCAGCCCGGATTGATTTGAATGTCTAATCCTAAAACGAAGAGATCTCATGTGGAAAACCGCCCTTTTGCTGATCCTGGGTATTATTGTGATCCCTTTCCTTGCTTTTAAGTTCAACGACCCGTTGACCGACCACCAGAAGGTCGTGCTCACAAGGTTGTTCATCCTGTATATTGCCGCTGCGCTGCTCAGTTTTACGGTGAGCACGATCACAGGCAACTTCAGCCAGGTGGACAAGCTCTGGAGCATCATGCCGGTGGTCTATGCCTGGATTATCTCTTTCAGTTCCGGATTTGAGGCCAGGCTGGTGCTGATGGCAGTGCTGGTGACCATCTGGGGGATCAGGCTGACCTATAATTTTAACCGGAGGGGTGGTTATTCCATCAGGATATGGGACGGGGTGGAAGATTACAGGTGGGCGGTACTTCGCAGCAAGCGCGAATTCCGGCCCGGCTGGAAATGGGTCCTTTTCAACCTGGTTTTCATTTCCCTGTACCAGATGGGCCTGATCCTGCTGATGACCCTGCCGGCGCTGAAAAGCATGAACGGGAAACCGCTTTTCTGGGCGGATTTCCTGCTTGCAGCACTCTTCCTGTTGTTTGTTGTTCTGGAGACCATCGCCGATCAGCAGCAATGGGAGTATCAGAAGCAGAAAAGAATCCTGGCAGGAGAGGGAAAAGATATCCCGGAAAGGTATAAAAAAGGATTCCTGGATACAGGTTTGTGGAAATATGCGCGTCACCCCAATTATGCTGCCGAGCAGGCCGTCTGGATCGTTTTCTACTTTTTCAGTGTAGCGGCTACCGGCCGTTGGTTTAACTGGTCGGTCATGGGAGCCATCCTCCTGGTTTTGCTTTTCTGGGGAAGCAGCAACTTCAGCGAATCCATCTCTTCACGGAAATATCCGGAGTATGCGGAATACAAAAAGCGCGTATCCAGATTCATTCCAACACCAAAATAAGGTTTGTTAAAAAAATAAACATTATCCTTTACCGGTGGTTAATGGTTGGACAGCTCCTGTCCAAACAAACATATCATGAGCACAAACAAAAGAAGAAATGCACTCATCGCCGGTATCTCTCTGCTTGTCATGGCAATCGCAGCAGGCTTTTCCTACGGATATGTCTACGGAAACACGATCCTGGAGGAGGATCCCCAGGCGACCTACCACCAGTTAAGGTTGCTGGCGTCTCAATTCTATACCGGACTGGGAGGATGGATCCTGATCTTCCTCACCGACCTCATCGTCGCATGGACCCTTTACCTCTTTTTCAGGGATGTGAACAGGAACCTGTCCCTGATGACCGCGCTGGTGCGATTCGCCTATACCGCTTTCCTGGGATTTGCCCTGGTCCATCTTTTCAGGATCATTCCCTTCATCCGGGGCGCGGAGACAACCGTTGCCGAAACGGCCGGACAACAGATCCTGACACTGGCCGGGTCGTTTACCGGGATCTGGTCGCTGGGATTGATGATCTTCGGGATCCACCTGATCGGACTCGGGCTTCTGAGCATGCGCTCGGTGAGTGTACCCCGCTGGCTGGGGATATTGCTGCTTTTTGCCGGAGCCAGTTATTTCCTTCTCAATTTCGCCGGGTCTGTTTTCCCGGGAAGTGAGCGTGCGGTGGCAGCCGTGGAAAAAATCCTCAGCGTGCCCATGGCCCTGGGGGAGATCCTGTTCGCCCTATGGCTGATCATCCGTGGCGGGAAGGCCGGGAGCGTATCCCGGAAAGAACTTCAGTTTGAAGCTTAGCCGGAGACACTTCATGAGGCGCATCGGAAAATTTATTGGTTATCTCTTCCTTATCCTGCTTTCCATCCCGGTGGTGATCATCCTTTTGCTTTCAGCCCGGTACTCCCCCAAATATGTTTACAGGCTGGCCCGCTTCAATGTGGCGGATGTGTATGATTACAACCATTTCGAGAATCGGGTGATACGGGCATCGGAAGAAGCATTTTCATTCACGGCTGATCATGATGAAGCATACACAGAATCGCTCTTCAGGGATGCGGTGGAATCATACGGTTTCAACAGCCTGGAAGAATGGGCGGAGGGATCACAGACAACAGCCCTGATCGTGATCCGGCGTGATACCATTCTCTATGAAAAGTATTTCAACGGATTCGGCAGGGATTCCTATTTCCATTCCCAGTCGATGGCCAAATCCTTCATTTCCCTGCTGATTGGTTTTGCCGTTGAAGACGGATACATCCGCAGCATTGAAGACCCTTTGACAGATTATGTGCCCGAGCTGTCGGAGCGCGATCCCCGTTTCGAAAAGATCACCCTCAGGAACCTCCTGATGATGCAGAGCGGACTGAAATACAACCTTTCTTATCTGCCCGGAATCAACATCCATGCACCCTGGCACGATGAGGCGGTGGGGTATTACCATGGCAACGTGCGAAAGCTTCTCCTGAAAAGGGTGAAGATTGCAGGAGAACCCGGAAGGACTTTTCAGTATTGCAATTACAATACCAGCTACCTGGGCATGGTCATTGAAAGGGCCACCGGCAAAACGGTATCGGAATACCTGGAGGAGAAACTGTGGTCGCGGGTGATGGAATACGATGCCCTGTTCTCCATCGACAGCAAAAAATCAGGGTTCGAATACATGCCCAGCAGGCTCATCGCCAGGGCCATCGACTATGCCCGGGTCGGCCGGCTCTTCCTGAATCAAGGCAACTGGGACGGGAAGCAGATCATTACCGCTGAGTGGGTCAGGGAATCGGTGACGGAAGATACCACCGTTCCGCGTGATATATACCCCGACTGGATGGGCGGAGGATGTGAACGCACCTACTACAAATACCACTGGTGGGGACACACCGCCTGCGATTCCACCTTCCGGTTCTTCGCCTCGGGAAACCTGGGCCAGGAGATCTACATGATCCCCGGAGAGGAGGTCATCATCGTGCATTGCGGCAACTCGCTTCAATATTACAATACCGACATTCTGCGGCAGGTATCCGGCCGGATCACAGACCGATCGGAGTCCTGACCTGCTATTCCCACCGGAAGGTAAGGGCGGAGATGACCGCACAAACAACCAGGAGCCCGGTCAGGATCAGGATCTCAAAAAAATGTTCCCCCGCAGGTTCCCCGAACCATACTCCCTGCAGCAGTTTGACCACATAGGTCAGGGGAAGGAAATCGGCAATTTTCTGGACGCTGCCGGGCATGATCTGAAGGGGGATGGATGCTCCTGACAGGAACAGCATCGGGTAAAACAGCACCATTCCGACAACCTGCGAAACCCGCGAGGTGGGGGCCAGGCTGGCGATCACGAAACCCAGGGAGAAAAAGCTCAGCGATGCCAGGATGAATGCCAGCAGGAACGGGAATACATGTCCGTCGAACCTTAAATCGAAAGCCAGGATCGCAGCCACAATCAACAGACCCGTGCCCACCAGCGTCATGGCAAAATTCACCAGGACGGTATCCAGCAGGATGATCACCGGGCGGAGAGGGGTGGTTTTGAAACGCCGGAGGATCCCTTTTTCCCGGTAGGTGGCCATGTTGATGGTCACAAACATGAGCCCCACGGTTCCGATGATCATCCCCATGTAGGCGGGGACCAGCATGTCCACCGTTCCGCGGCCCCCGAACATCTCATTCGGTTCATTGCCATAGATGCCTCCGAAGAGGAAAAGGATCATCAGAGGAAATGCAAGGGTAAAAAAGGCTGCCATGGGTTCGCGAAGAAACAGCTTTGTTTCCACCCAGGTCATCTTCCACAGGGTTTTGATCTGCGTTCCTGCCATCAGTCCCTTATTTTTTTGCCTGTAAGTATTAAAAACACATCCTCCAGCGTGGGGTGCTCGGTGCGCAGGTCCCTGAACCCGAAGCCGCCTTTTTCCAGTGTATTGACCACCCCGCTCAGCAGCCTGTCCCCCTTTCCGTGTATGGTTACCCTGTCATCTTTCTGTTCAATTCGGCTGACGCCCTGTATCTTTTTTATTGCTTTCTTTTCGTTAGGTCCGGTTACCCGGAAGGTCACCCGGAATTCGGGACCCAGGGACCGGATCAGGTTTTCCGGTGTATCCAGTGCAACGATGCGTCCCTGATCCACGATCGCCACCCGGTTGCAAAGCCTCTCCGCCTCCTCCATGAAGTGGGTGGTCAGCACCACCGTCTTTCCCTGGTCCCTGATGCCCAGCACGAGGTCCCATATGGCCCGGCGGGCATGGGGATCCAGCCCGGTAGTCAGTTCGTCCAGGAATACCACCTCGGGATCGTTGATCAGTGCAAGGGCGATGAAGAGCCGCTGTTTCTGGCCTCCTGACAGCTTGCTGTAGGTGGCTTTTATTTTTTCCGTCAGGCCAAGTTTTTCCAGCAAAGGATGCCAGTCGGAAGAAAGGGAATAAATGGAAGCAAACAGGTCCATCGCCTCCCATACTTTGATCCTGTCGGGCAGGGCGGATTCCTGGAGCTGCACACCGATGCGTTTCTGGAGCCTGTACTTGCTGTGTTTGGGCTCCATCCCCAGGACCCGGATGCCCCCCTGATCCGGATTCCGCAGTCCCTCAATGCATTCAATGGTTGTGGTTTTCCCGGCACCATTGGGCCCCACCATCCCGAAGATCTCCCCTTCATGTACTTCGAAGGAGATCCCATCCACGGCAACCACACTGCCGTAGATTTTTACCAGGTCCTGTACCGCAATTACGATTTTGTTTGCTGAGCTCATCACCGGACCGGATCAGGATTCACCGTATACCTTCAGAACGGGTTCGCGCAGGCGCCTGCCGGCGGGGGTGAACAGGTGCAGAATGTTTTCTGCGATCTCCTCACCGGTGACCCAGCGGGAATAATCGGCATCCGGCATGGACTCCCGGTTGGCGGGGGTGTCAATGATGCTGGGGACAATGACCGAGGAAACGATCCCGCTTTTCCTGCCGGCTTCGTTGATGATCTCCGACAACCGGAACAGCAGCGACTTGCTCAGCGCATACGCCACCATCCCTTTGGCAGCCCCCGGCTCGATGCCCGGTCTTGCCCCGATCAGGACGATCTGTCCCCCGCTTTTTGCCTTTTCCATGTGGATCAGCAGGGGCCGTGCACAGTTGTAGGCAGTGATAAAATTCAACCGGTACATCTGTTCCATTTCTTCCAGTCCGGTTTCCTGGAGGGTCCCCATGCCGAATCCGCCCACAATCAGGACAGCTCCATCGATCTCTCCGGCAATTTCCGTTATTTTCCGGATGGTATTGCCAGCTTCTTCTTCTTTCATCAGGTTGGCCCGGTAGACTTTCAGGTTGTCATTTTCCATGAAATCTTCATCTCCTCTGGGGGAAACGATCGCATGGACCTGATATTTTTCTTGGAGAAATTTAGAAACCACGGGTCTTCCCAGACCTCCGTCAGCTCCTGTGATCACGATATGTTTCATACGTATTGATATTAGAGCATCGCGAGTGTGAAAGTTAGTAAATCCTGCCGGAACAGGTCCCCTTACAAATCAATAAATAGCAGTTTCTCATTCCGGTATTGCAGACCGAAATGATAATTACAAGACGGATACCTGTATGAGGAGTACTGCAACAGGAAATTGCAGGAATTGCAATTCCGGCTGTCCGGGGTGCGGTTTTCCGTTTTGCTGCGGGTCCTCCGCCATCTAACTTTGTCATGTGATTATCAGAACATTGGTGCTTTTCTGACCCTAAAAACGAAACACATGAACACAAAAAAAGCCATCTGCTCTATCCTGATCTCCTGCAGCATCTCTGCCTTCACCCAGGATATCAGGCAGACCATCAGGGGATCTGTCACGGACATCGAATCCAGGGCCCCCTTATCGTATGCAACCGTTGCCGTGTATACGGACTCTGTTCTTGCCGGTGCCGCCATATCCGATTCATCGGGAAATTTCAGGATTGAACAGTTACCGGTTGACAGGTATCATATCGTTGCTTCTTTCATGGGCTACCGCCAGGTGGTGATTCATGATGTCATTATCAATTCGAGCAGGGAGGTGATCCTTCACATAGAGATGGAGGAGTCGCCTGTTGCGCTCAATGAAATTGATGTGATCGCCTCGGAAAAAAAAGGCACGGCCATGAATAAACTGGCCTTTGTGGGTTCAAGGACATTCTCGGTGGAAGAGTCGGAACGATATGCAGGAAGCCGGGGGGATCCTGCAAGGATGGCTTCAAATTTTGCC
Organism: Bacteroidales bacterium; assembly: GCA_040768485.1. GTDB lineage: Bacteria > Bacteroidota > Bacteroidia > Bacteroidales. The sequence goes on along the minus strand of JAXGMU010000001.1, from coordinate 63,615 downwards.
GGTGTACAGGGGAACAACGATTCTAACAATGACCTGGTGATCAGGGGTAATTCTCCCCTTGGCGTATTATGGAGACTGGAGGGTGTCAACATTCCGAATCCCAATCACTTCGGTGTGTCGGGCACCACGGGGGGACCGGTTACGATTCTGAACAACAGGGTATTGTCGGTTTCAGATTTTCTGATCGGGGCTTTCCCGGCTGAATATGGAAACAGCATCGCCGGGGTATTCGATCTGAAGATGAGGAATGGCAACAATGAAACCCATGAATTTTCAGGACAGCTGGGTTTTCTGGGCACTGACCTGACCGCCGAAGGACCGATCTCAAGGAAAGGAAGATCTTCCTACCTGGTTGCGTATCGTTACTCCACCCTGGCTATTTTTCGTGCCATTGGGATACGTATCGGTACGGATGCGGTGCCCAATTACCAGGATGCTTCTTTCAAGCTGAACTTCCCGGCGGGGAAAAGAGGGAATATCTCGCTTTTCGGGATCGGCGGACTGAGCAAAATAGATATCCTCTCGAGTGAAATTCTGGATCCCAACGATGATAAGATCTATGGCGATGAAGGCATGGATGAGCATTTCCGTACCGGTATGGGCGTTCTGGGAACAAACTACACCCGGACCATGGGATCCAATTCACTCCTGAGGCTGACCCTGTCCGCTTCCAAAGACCACCAGAGGAATCACCTTGACAAAGTATACAGGCATACAGAATATCATATGTTTGTGATCGACTCGATCAGGGAGCCCTATAACGGATACAGATCAGATCAGGATAAATATTCCCTGTCTCTTTCATGGAACTGGAAGATCAGCGGGAAGCACACCTTAAAATTGGGACTCACCGAGGATCTGTACGACTTCAGCATACATGATTCGGTATTCAATGAATCCCTTTATGTATACAAAACCAGGCTCGACCACGAGAGGAACGGGCTTTTATCACAGCCTTATATTCAGTGGAAGTACAAACCATCGGGAAGGCTTTCAGGTACTGCAGGGATCCACGGGCAGTTCCTGCTGCTTGGTAACCATTTGAGCAGCTCGGTCGAACCCAGGATGGGATTGCGCTACCAGATCAACGGGAACCATTCCATCGGTTTTGGCACCGGTTTGCACAGCCAGATGTTGCCCACATACATCTATTTTGCTGAACTTGCAGGAGAAGACGGCTACCGGGTGCGGCCCAACGCGGGACTGGACTTCCTGAGGAGCTACCACAACATGCTGTGCTGGGACTATATGCCGAATCCCGGCCTGCGGTTCAAGGTTGAGACCTACCACCAGTTGCTTTACAATGTGCCCGTTGAGGTTTTCCCTTCCTCCTATTCGGTCCTGGATGAAGGCCACGATCTGAACAGGTTTTTCCCTGACAGCCTTGTAAACAGGGGGAAAGGCTACAATTACGGGATCGAACTGACCCTGGAAAGATTTTTCAGCCGTTCCTACTTCTTTATGGTGACGGCATCACTTTATGATGCCAGGCGCACAGGCAGCGACGGGATTTGTTATGATGCGGTATACAACGGTCATACAATTCTAAATGCACTGGGCTCGAGGGAGTTTCACTGGGGAAACATGCGCAGGTCCACGTTTACGATCGGGGGAAAGATCACCCTTGCGGGGAACAAACGGTATACTCCCATCGATGTCGAAGCTTCTGATATCACCGGCGAGGTAGTGTATGCAGATGCCCTGAGGAACTCGATGCAATTCCGCCCATATTTCAGAGCTGATGTGAAACTGAATTACAGGTTGAACACCCGGAGGTTCACCCATGAAGCAGGACTGGATATAATCAATCTGACTGACAGGGAGAATATACTAAAACAAACCTATATCAGGGGTAATGAAAAGTCTGTCAGGGAAGTTTATCAGCTGGGCATTCTCCCGATCTTCTATTACAGGATCGAATTTTAAACGGAGCCGCTATCCGGGTATGATTTTTGTAGGGAAAACTGGATAATCTGCAAACCCCGCATGAGGCTAAACCTGTTTATTTTTCTGCTGCTGGCAGGATCACTCCGCCTGGTAGACGGACAGGTAATAACCGTCGAGGATCAGGATACAAAGGAAAAAATCGAATTTGTCACCCTGACCAGCGAAAGGCCCCGCGCAACGGCCATTACAAACAGGCAGGGTCAGGCAAATCTTTCGGCATTCCGGGGATCCGCGGAGATCGAGTTCAGGGCGATGGGTTACAGGCCCCTGGTAATCAGCTACGATGAAATTGTGGCGGACACATTCAGGGTGCGGATGCAACCGGTTCGGATCAGCCTGGATGAAGTGGTGGTGTCGGCCACCCGCTGGAACCAGAAAACTTCGGAAATCCCTTCAAAGGTGATCACGATCCCTCCCGCGGCTGTTGCCGTTCAGAATCCCCAGACCGCGGCCGATATGCTGGGGATCTCGGGAAAGGTGTTCATCCAGAAGAGCCAGCAGGGAGGGGGCAGTCCCATGATCAGGGGATTCGCCACCAACCGGCTGCTCTACACGGTCGACGGGGTACGGATGAACACGGCCATCTTCCGCAGCGGGAACATCCAGAACGTGATCTCCCTGAATCCGTTTGCCATGGAGCACACGGAAGTGTTCTTCGGTCCCGGATCGGTGATTTACGGGAGCGATGCCATCGGCGGGGTGATGAGCTTCCGGACACTGGAGCCCCAGTTCACCCTGGAGGAGAAACCCCTGGTCAAAGGGACCGCCCTGACCCGGTATGCTTCGGCCAACCAGGAGAAGACGGGCCACTTCGATGTGAATGTGGGGTGGAAGAAATGGGCGCTGGTGACCAGTATTTCCTCAAATGATTACGGGGATCTGCGGATGGGAAGCCATGGCCCGGAAGCGTACCTCAGGCCCTTTTACGTGCGACGGCACGATGGCGCGGATGTGATCGTTGCAAACGGGGATGGACTGGTCCAGCGGCCGTCGGGATATTCACAGATCAATATGATGCAGAAGATCCGGTTCCGTCCGGATGAAAGATGGGAGTTCCAGTATGGATTCCATTATTCGGCCACCTCCGACTATGACAGGTACGACAGGCATATCCGCTACCGCGACGGCATGCCCCGTTACGGTGAATGGCGGTACGGTCCCCAGAAATGGATGATGAATCAGCTGTCCCTCACCCATGACGCGGACAGGAAGCTGTATGACCGGGTGACACTCCGGCTGGCACAACAATCTTTCGAAGAGAGCCGCATCAGCAGGGATTTTAATCAGCCGGACAGGGAAACCCGGATCGAGCAGGTGGATGCCTGGTCGGCCAACCTTGATTTCAACCGGGCCATGGGCACAAGGGGCAAATTGTTCTACGGACTGGAGGCGGTCTATGATGATGTGACCTCCGAAGGGATCAATGAGAACATTGTCACCGGGATCTCTTCGCCCGGACCGGCGCGTTATCCGCAGTCGTCCTGGGCTTCCTATGCCGTTTACCTGACCGGACAGTGGAAGGCGGCCGACCAGCTGACGCTGCAGTCCGGGCTGCGTTACAACCGGTTCACCCTGCATGCGGAATTCGACACCACTTTTTATCACTTTCCTTTCACCACGGTTGATATGAATCACGGGGCACTGACCGGGAGCCTGGGATTCGTCTGGCGCCCGGGCAACCAGTGGGTCGTCAGTGCCAATGCATCCACTGCGTTCCGGTCCCCCAATGTGGACGACATGGGGAAGGTGTTCGATTCCGAGCCGGGTTCGGTGGTGGTGCCCAATCCGGACCTGGAGGCGGAATATGCCTGGAACGCGGATGTGGGGGTGGTGAAGGTGTTCGGGGAGATGGTGAAGGCTGACCTGACCGGGTATTACACCATCCTGAACAATGCCCTGGTACGGCGTGACTATGTGCTGAACGGAATGGACAGCATCCTGTATGACGGGGAGATGAGCCGTGTACAGGCCATCCAGAATGCGGCCGTGGCGCACGTGTACGGATTGCAGGCGGGCCTGGAGGTGAAACTCCCGTCGGGTTTCGGTTTCTCATCGGACATCAACTGGCAGAAGGGGACGGAAGAGCTGGATGACGGGACCATCAGTCCCTCCAGGCATGCACCCCCCCTGTATGGCATTTCCCGGCTCACCTACAGGTTATCCGGACTCCAGATGCAGTTTTATGCGGAGTACAGCGGTGAAAAATCCTACGATGAAATGCCTGAAGAAGAAATAGGAAAAGACTACATGTATGCCGCGGATGACAACGGGAATCCCTATTCACCCGCCTGGTACACCCTGAATTTCAAGGCCGGTTACCAGCTTTCCGGCCGTCTCTTATTAACCGCCGGTGTTGAAAACCTTACCGACAGGCGTTACAGGCCTTACAGCTCGGGTATTGCAGCGGCCGGCAGAAATTTCATCCTCTCATTGCGTGCAAATTTCTGAGAGGGGTATATAAAAAATTCTTACCTTCGGATCATCATTGGTTTCCATGATCCCGGAATTTGCTCCTTCAACAAGATCCGCATCTTCCGGGAGGGAATGAAAAGGGAATGCCGTGAAAATCGGCAACAGTTCCCGCTGCTGTAAGTCCCGGCCATTTTTGGCCCGCTTACTTCTGAAGGTTTACCACTGTCTCTGGTTCGAGTTGTTCGGGACGGGATGGGAAGGTTTCAGAAGGGGGATAAGTCAGAAGACCTGCCAGTGAAACAAGGATTTTGCAGCCTGCGGAGAACTGGCTGGAGGATCAGCAACTTGCTGGCTTTCCCCATTCATCGCAGCTGTAAATCCTGAAAACGGATGTAATATTTCAAGGCAGCCACGATGAAAAAATGCTACCCCTTCACAGGCGCAACGGTCCTGATGGCCCTGTGTCTTCATGCCCTTATCATTGACCTGCAGGCGAATATTTGGCTGACAGCCGTACCGGAGGAGGATACCATCGGAAATAAACGGGTGGCGGGGACCGGGCATGCGGCGGAAGCTGACTGGGAGCTGTGCACGATGGAGGATGTGGATCTTGCCGGAGCGGATTACTGGAACGGGGCGGATGGGAGCGGGGGATTCCTTTCGGGGAGCGCCTGGTTTCCCAACGATTTCGATGTGGATTTCGGGACATGGAGCGGCTGGGCCTGCTCTTCGGTGAGGGACCGGACCACACCGGGCTGGTCCAATCAGTACAGTGCCATTACCGGTGCAGGATTCGATACGCTGTCTTCCGGAGGAAGAAATTACGCCGTTGCCTGGATCCCGGTCGACTGGGTGACCATGGAACTAAAACCGGTGTCCATCCGCTTTTCCGGCGGAACACCCCGCATGGTGAAAGGGTTTTACCTGACCAACAGTACCTATGCCGCCCTGGCCATGGAGCAGGGGGATGATTTTTCTAAAAAATTCGGGGGTGAGGACGGAAATGATCCCGACTGGTTCAGGGCTTCGGTGTGGGGCATGAAAGATGGCCTCCACACCGACACCGTTCATCTCTACCTGGCTGATTTCAGGGACGGGGACAACCGGAATGATTCCATCATCCGCACCTGGCAGTGGGTGGAGGTGAGCCAGCTGGGCGAGGTGGACAGCCTTTTATTTACCCTTGCCTCTTCCGACACGGGGATGTACGGCATGAACACGCCTGCCTATTTCTGCCTGGACCACCTCTGTCTGGGCAAAGATACCGGTACCCTGTCCGGCGATCCGTATATCTCGGAAGTGCTGGAGTACACACCCGCACCGGGACAGTTTATCAATGCACCTCCCTGGGGAACTCCGGGCTCGGCCGCATCGCTGGCCGGGGGAGTGAACGGATCGCTGAGCCTGGGTGCATTCGGGGGAAGCGTGGTGTTCAGGTTTGAAGGTTCCGTGGAGAACCATCCCGACCATCCCTACGGAGTGGATTTCACCATCTTCGGGAACCCCCTATCCCACTGGTCTGAACCGGGCATCGTTTCGGTCATGCGGGATGAGAACGGGAACGGACAACCCGATGACACCTGGTATGAGCTGGCGGGAAGCGATTATTTTTTCTCCGGTACGGACAGGGAATATCAGATCACTTATATCAATCCGGGCAGCGATGTGGCCGTTGATGTGCCCTGGAGCGACAACCGCGGCAATGACGGCGTGATCCCTGCCAACGCTGTTCATCTGCAGCCTTATTACCCCGATCCCGACTCCTTCCCGGCGATCGGTCCCGCATCATATACCCTGGAGGGAACCCGGATCAGGGGCGATCTGTCCCTTTCGCCCGAAGGGACCATGAACTCATCCGGGAGGGCCTTCGGTTATGCGGACAACCAGCTGAGAGGCATTGCTCCATATACCCTTCCGGATAATCCATATACCCCGGAGGTTGAAAATGCGGGAGGGGATGCATTCGACATTTCCTGGGCGGTGGATGAACAGGGAAGGTATGTGGACCTGGACCGGATCGATTTCGTGCGGGTGCATACGGCCGTCCTTTCCGACGGAGAATGGCTGGGTGAACTCTCCACCGAGATCACAGGGGCTGCAAGGGTGAGATCGGATCCTTCTGTTACGGGACCGCTGGATTGCATCGTCATCGGGGAGCTCCCCGACACACTCAGAACATCGACCTATCCGCTTGAGGCGTTCGTGTTTCACCTGGGAAGGCTGCAACCGGATGCTCAGATCGTATGGACGGGCAGCCTCCCGGGTGCATCGGTGGATAACAGCAACATGCTCACCATCTCCGGATCCGGTGAGCTGACCCTGACCGCCTCGCTGGCCGGGAACCCGGAGATCACCGCTGCGGTCACCACATGGGCGGAGCCGGGAGGGGGGCTCTCAGCTGAAGGGGATGACCGGGTATCCGGTGAAATCCTTCCCCCGCGCATCTGGCCGAATCCTGCCACCGATTTTATCCGCATCGAAGGGGCGGTGGACGGATCTGTTTCCCTGTTCAGCCTGACAGGGGAGAGATTGCTGGTCGCGGATCCCTGCAGGGAAGGAGCGATCATCTCCACCTCCGCGCTCCCGGCCGGGTTTTACCTGGTGCGGATCCATTCGGGGAGTATTGTGAAAACCATCCCGCTGGTGATTCAGTAGATGCAGCGCAGATTTTTCCATATGGCCGTTCTCATTGCCTGTACGCAGGTTCTTTCCGGACAGGGGATCCGGGATTCGGTTTTCCGGATCAGCCAGGTGGAGATTACAGCGGGACCCGTTTTCAGGAAAGAAACGGCCGGAATGAAGGAGACCCGGGTCGATTCGGCCGTCCTGGCCGGGAAGGTCCATCTCTCCCTTTCAGATTTGCTGTCGGAGAACACGACCGTCTTTATCAAGGATCACGGGAGGGGGGCGCTGGCCACGGCATCCTTCCGGGGGACCGCCGCATCGCATACCCGGGTGGACTGGAACGGGATCAGCATCAATGCCCCCATGACAGGGATGGTGGATTTTTCACTCATCCCGGTCTACCTGGTGGACGAAGTGACCCTGAAGCACGGCAACGCTTCCATCGGCGGGGGGAGCGGGGGACTGGGAGGGGCGGTCCACATCGGCAACACGGCGGACTGGAACCAGAAGCTGGGGGTGAAATACCTCCAGGGGATCGGAAGTTACCACACCTTTGATGAATTTCTGCAGTTCAATGCGGGCAACAGGAAGGTCCGGTCGTCCACCCGCCTGTACCACAGCTGTTCACGCAACGATTATCCCTTTGTCAATCGCGGGATCGGATTGGTTGACCCGCTGACCGGGACAGTGACACATCCCCTGGATACCAATGAAAACGCAGCGTATCAGAAGTCGGGGATCCTGCAGGAGCTGTACTTCCGTCCGGACCACCGGCATTTGATTTCCCTGCGCTACTGGGGACAACGGGCCGAGAGGAGCATCCCGCAGGCCACCACGTACGAGGGACCGGACTTCTCCAACTTGAACCACCAGGGGGACACGGACCACAAGGTGGTGGCCGGCTGGAAATTCGATGCAGGGAAAAACAGCCTTTCATTGAGGAGCGGCTATACGGAGAGGCACATCCGGTATGTGCTGAGGAATCACGTCGCGGGACTGGGACAGCTTCCCGCCATCTATTCGGTCAGCCTCCAGAAAAGTTTCTTGAACCGGTTTTCCTGGAATTTTGATCCCGGTCCCGGTTTCTCCGTGGATGCAAGCCTTGATGCAAACCTGCATGATGTGCTTTCGGAAGATACGGTTCAGGGCACAGGGTATGCCAGACAACGGGGGGAATTATCCCTGCTGCTGGCCTTCAGCAAGCGTTTCGGGGACAGGGCGAATGTCAATGTGATGCTGCGGCAGGAGCGGGTGGACCGGAAATTATTGCTCCCGGTACCCTACCTGGGTTTCGACCTTCGCCTGATCAGGGAGAAAAATTTGTTTCTGAAAGGCAATGTGGCGAGGAATTGCCACCTGCCTTCGCTGAACGACCTTTACTGGCAACCCGGGGGAAACCCGGACCTGCTCCCGGAGGAGGGGATGAGTTACGAACTCGGACTGGAATACCTGGCGGGGACCGCGAAGTCCGGGTTCAACGGCGGACTGACCCTGTACCGCTCGGACATTCAACAGTGGATCATCTGGATCCCCAGCTACAGGGGCTACTGGGAACCGAAAAATATCCGGAAAGTTGTATCACAGGGGGTAGAACTGAATGCAAGGCTCAGCGGGCAGGTCGGAGGCTTGCATGTGACGGCGGGGGGAACCTACGCCTATACCAGTTCGGTCAACTACGGCGATCCCCTCATCTGGGGCGATGAATCTTACGGGAAGCAGCTTGTCTACGTTCCGCTGCATTCGGGGAACCTGCGGATCAACCTTTCTTACAGGGGTTTCTTCCTCACTTACCAGCACAATTCATACAGCGAGCGGTACACCACCTCCAGCAATGACATTACACGGAGGGACTGGCTCTATCCGTATTACATGAACGATCTGTCTGCCGGAAAGGAGCTCCGGGTCGGGAAAGTGCTCCTGTCGTCCGAGCTGAAGATCTACAATCTGTTTAACGAGACCTATCATTCCGTTCTGTACCGTCCCATGCCCGGCAGGAATTTCATGTTCCGGTGCATGATCAAATACGATTCCAGATGACCCCGGGAAGCATATCCGTATGGATCCTCTGCGCGGTCCTGCTGGTTTCCTGCATGGACGACGATGCATTATGGGATTTTGAACCGGAGAGATTCAAAGAACCCGGCCACGGACTGTTCATCGTCAACGAGGGGAATTTCATGTACGGGAACGCTTCCCTGTCCCGGTATGACCCGGTCACCGGTGAGGTAGTCAACGATCTGTTCTTCAGCAAAAACCAGCTGCCCCTGGGAGATGTGGCCCAGGCAATGGCCATCCGGGATTCGCTTGCGTTTGTCGTGATGAACGGCAGCGGGAAAATCCAGGTGATGCATACGGGGACATATGCGTATGTTGGGAAGATCACCGGGCTCACATCACCCCGCCACATCCATTTTATAAGCGACCGCAAAGCCTATGTGACCGACCTGTATGCCAGGGCGATCACCGTGATCGACCCGGTCACATTCACGATCACCGGATCCATTGACGTGGACAACCACAATCCCCGGTTTTACCAGCATCCGACCGACCAGATGGTGCAGCATGACAGGTACGTGTTCACCAACAGCTGGAGCTTTGACAACAAGATCCTGGTGATCGACACGGAGACCGACCGGCTGGTGGATTCCATTGAGGTTCTGAAACAGCCCACCTCGCTGGTGATGGACCGGTACCGGAAGCTCTGGACGGTCACGGACGGGGGGTACGAAGGGAATCCTTACGGCTACGAGGCCCCGGGTCTGATACGGATCGATGCGGAAACCCGCCGGGTGGAGAAAATCTTCAGGTTCGGATTGGGCGACCGGCTTTCGGAGATCGCCATCAACGGGACGGGCGATACGCTTTATTTTATCTGCAGGGACATCTACCGGCATGCGGTCCTTTCCGAAACCGGTCCGGAGCGGTTCATTCCCTATTCCTCCGATGGCGCCTTATCCGGGGGATATTACGGCCTTGCCGTGGACCCGGTCACCTCGGAGATCTATGCGGCCGATGCCATTGATTATGTGCAGCGGGGAGTGGTTTACCGGTTCCTTCCGGGAGGACTGCCGGTGGATACGTTCCGGGTGGGGATCAACCCGGGGGGATTCTGTTTTGAACCCTGAGGGATTGTCGGCCGGAATCCTTAAATTTATGGAAACCAGGATCATTGTGTGCCATGAAGGGATATATACAGCTTTATACAGGTAACGGAAAGGGAAAAACCACCGCTGCCTTTGGTCTGGCCCTGAGGGCGGTTGGTGCCGGGAAAAAGGTGTTCATTGCCCAGTTCGTCAAGGGGAAGACCTATTCGGAAAACGAAGCCATCGGGCAAATGATCCCGGGCATGACGGTGCAGCAGTACGGGAGGGGTTGTTTTATCGTGAATGAACCGCAGAAAGAGGACATGGAAGCTGCCCGGAGGGGACTTGCGGAGGTGGAGAAGGTGATACGCTCGGGCGATTATGACCTGGTGGTCCTGGATGAGGCCTGTATTGCCATATACTACGGACTATTCAATGAAAAAGAATTGATCGGGATCCTGGAGAACAGGGCCCCGGGGACGGAAATCGTGATCACCGGCCGGTATGCCACCCAGGGATTGATCGATACGGCCGATCTGGTTACCGAGATGAAGGAGATCAAACACTATTATACCCGCGGAATTCAGGCGAGGGAAGGGATCGAGTATTAACCGTATAAGTGAAAAAGGGCAGGGACCACCCTGTTGTCCCCACCCTTTTTCGAATGAAACGTCCTGTGTGACGCTTCCGTGTTTTAACCGAGGCTGTTCAGCATCCACAGCTGTTTTTCGGTATAGCTGATAAAATCGCTCATCAGTGCAACCGTTCCTTCGTCGTCCGCTTCGGAGGCTGTTTCAGCAACCTTGCGGCACGAACCGAGCAGTGATTCCGCATTCGAAACCAGCCTGGGAAGGATGTCCGAAGGTTTCACCAGGTCTTTCTCCGGCTTGATGGTTGCGTTTTTCAGATAATCTTCGAAAGTGTGCATCGGTTTTCCGCCGATCATCAGGATACGCTCTGCAATTTCATCGATGTCGTCTGCAGCCTGATCGTAAAACTCTTCAAATTTTGCATGCAGCTGGTAGAACTGGGGTCCTTTCACCAGCCAGTGGAACGCACGCAGATTCTGGTAATAGATCTGGTAATCGCTCAAAAGCGTGTTCAGCTGTTTCCGCAATTCTTCACTGTTGATATAAACTTCTGACTTCATAACTTGAATTTTTGGTTTTAAGGATGATATTTTCTTTTGTTGTTCAAATGTAATGTTTTCCGTCTCAAATTCAATGTGCCCTCTCCTGATTGGCAGGATGGAGCTTTTATAACAACAATCGTCCGTTATAATTGTTTACAGTGATGATAAGAAGCAAAAGTGAGTGAAAGGATGTCTCCAACAACGCTACATATCAGGAATATGGTGTGCAGGAGGTGTATTGAAGTTGTAACCCAGGAACTTAAAGCACTGGATTACACGATTCTTTCCATAGAACTGGGGGAGGTCACCCTGAAGGAACAGGTTAGCGGATCTGATCTGGAGCGGGTCAGGAATGCCCTGAACCATCACGGATTTGAACTGATCGATGATAAGAAAAGCCAGTTGATCAACAGGATTAAAACTCTGATCATTAACTATATCCACCTGGATAAATATAAACCGGATCATATAAACCTGTCCCGGTTCCTTTCCCTTGAGATCGGTCACGATTATTCTTACCTGAGTAATCTCTTTTCATCAGTGGAAGGAATCACCATAGAGAAATACATGATCCGGCAGAAAGTGGAAAAAGTGAAGGAGTTGCTGGTTTATGATGAGCTTTCGTTGAGCGAGATATCTTACCGTCTTGGATACAGCAGCGTACAGCACCTCTCTCTGCAGTTCAAGAAAGTGACCGGTTTAACACCGTCCCATTTCAGGCGGATAAAGGAAAACAAACGAAAACCGCTGGATCAGGTGTGAGGCAAAAAAGATATAAATCATTTCAAGAATCATATACATTTTTATCAGGAACGATTAGTTTTTTTGTTAGATGAGGAAAGTCACCGAATGATCAGATCAACGGTCCATATGTTATTATCCCTGCTGGTGACGGTGTCTGTCACAGGATTCACCGTGAACATGCATTACTGCAGCGAACAGCTGTATGATGTGGCCATGTTCGCTCCCGTCCACAGTTGTTGCGATGCTCTCATGCACAGTCCCGCGGACTGCCACGACAGCCCGGGAATGGATCAGGATCATTGTGATGACCGGACCATCCAGGTTGAATCGGCAAATGATCTGTATCCCTCATCATGGTCTCCCGGTTCTTCTGCAGGTGGGACTTTTCAATATATTCTTTCTGACCACACTGCCCTGAACAGGGCCGGAATTCCGGAGACCGACAGGCCTTCAAATTTATACAGATACCGATTTCCCCCCACCGGCAAGCATGACATCCTGTCCAGGATCCAGTCCTTCCTGATCTGAGAACATGCTGTGGAATTACAGTGAAACGGCTTGAATTACAAGGATTCCGGTGTTTTTCACTGCATCCATTATTTCCGCCCGGGAAATTCAGTGATATTCTTTAAAGATCTAAACTGGACATTACATGATTCAAAGATTCATCAAATTTTTTCTGGAAAACAAGCTGGTAACTTTCCTGCTGCTGTTATCATTTGTGGCCTGGGGGATCGTATCGGCACCGTTCGACTGGGACACCGGATGGTTTCCCCGGAATCCCGTTCCGGTGGATGCCATTCCCGACATAGGGGAAAACCAGCAAATCGTCTATACCGAGTGGCCGGGGAGATCCCCCCAGGACATCGAGGATCAGATATCCTATCCGCTGACCACTGCATTGCTGGGGATCCCTGGAGTAAAGGATATCAGAAGCAACTCCATTTTCGGCCTTTCCAGCATCTATCTCATCTTCGAGGAAGATGTTGAATTTTACTGGAGCCGCACAAGGATCCTTGAAAAGCTCAATTCACTTCCGGCCGGGACACTCCCGGAAGATGCTGCCCCGGCTCTGGGACCAGACGCCACGGCCCTCGGGCAGATCTACTGGTATACACTGGAAGGCCGTGACCGGAACGGCAATCCGGCCGGGGGCTGGGATCCGCACGAACTCCGGACCATCCAGGACTATTATGTGCGGTACGCCCTGACTTCGGCAGGCGGAGTGGCAGAGGTAGCATCCATCGGCGGATTCGTTAAGGAATACCAGGTGGATATTGATCCCGATGCCATGAGGGCGTATGGTATTCATGTGGGTCAGGTGATGGAGGCGGTCAGAAAAAGCAACCTGGATATCGGTGCGCGGACCCTGGAATTCAACCGGGCAGAGTACCTGGTCAGGGCCCTGGGTTACATCCGGTCCCTGGAAGATATCGAGGAAAGTGTGATAACGGTGCGAAATCATGTTCCCGTCCGCATCAGGGATGTGGCCAGGGTGAGCCTGGGTCCCGCCACCCGGAGGGGAGGACTGGACAAAGGAGGAGCCGAGGCTGTCGGGGGTGTGGTGGTGGCCAGATACGGGGCCAATCCGCTGGAGGCGATCAATAACGTAAAGGATAAAATTGCGGAGATATCACCGGGACTGCCAGCCAGGACCCTGGAAGACGGGACGGTTTCCAGGGTGACCATCGTACCGTTCTATGACCGGACCAGCCTGATCAAGGAAACCCTGGGAACCCTGGAATCAGCCCTGACTGAGGAGATCATCATCAGCATCCTGGTGGTGATCCTGCTGGTTTTCAACCTGCGGGCCTCCCTGCTTATTTCAAGCATACTTCCCATCGGGGTACTGATGACCTTCATTACAATGCGTCAGTTCGGGGTTGATGCGAATATCGTCGCCCTGTCAGGGATCGCCATCGCCATCGGGGTGATGGTAGATGTGGGGGTGGTCTTTACAGAGAACATTGTCAGGCACCTGGAAATGCCTGAGAACAGAGGGGTCCGGGGTACGAAACTGATGGGGGTGGTATATGATGCCACCGTCGAGGTGGCCACGGCAGTCGTCACCGCATTGCTCACAACGGTGGTGAGTTTCCTCCCGGTTTTTGCCATGCAGGCAGCCGAGGGAAAACTTTTCAGGCCGCTTGCTTTTACCAAGACGTTCGCCATGATATCCGCACTGGCGATCGGTCTGATCTTCATCCCGGCCCTGGCTCATCTGGTATTTTCCATACGCATCGACAGGAACAGGGTCCGCAGGATCCTGCACATCGGTATGATAGTGGCCGGCCTGGGATTGATCATCTTTTTCCAGGCCTGGCTTGCACTGGTGCTGATCGGCTTCGGGGTGAACGGCCTGCTGGAATACAGGTGGCCTGAAGGGAAGAAGCATTATATAAATTATATCAATATTGCCCTGGTAATGATTCTTGTCCTGTATTTCCTGGCGGTTGAATGGATGCCCCTTGGTGCCGGGAACAGCCTGTTTGTGAATATCCTTTTCGCCGTAGTGCTGGTGACGATTGTGCTGGGGATCCTGATGACGATCGTCAGGTTTTACAAGCCCATCCTGAAATGGAGCCTGGCCAACAAATGGAAGTTCCTTGTCATCCCGATCATCATTGTGCTGCTGGGGATCCTCACCTGGCAGGGGACGGAGAAAATATTCGGTTTTATGCCCGAAGGTGTGAAACGCTCAAAGGCCTGGCAGGCGGTGCAAACCACTTTTCCGGGTATCGGGAAGGAATTCATGCCGGCCCTGGATGAAGGATCGTTCCTGCTGATGCCCACGACCATGCCCCATGCGGGCATCGCGGAGAACCTGGAGGTAATTACCATGCTGGACAGAAAAGTGAATGCCATCCCCGAGGTGGAGAGTGTGGTAGGGAAATGGGGCCGGGTAAATTCAGCGCTGGACCCCGCACCAACTTCCATGTTCGAAAATGTGATCAATTACAAACCTGAATACATCCTCGATGAGAACGGGCGCCGGGTCCGCTTCAGGGTCAACAGGAACGGGGCATTTGTGCTGGATGACGGTACCACTTACGACCCGGTCAGGAATACCCCGCACCTGGTACGGAAAGAAGGGCTGATCCAGGACAAGCGGGGCAAATATTTCAGGCAGTGGAGGAATCAAATCCGCTCACCGGAGGACATATGGGAAGAGATTGTAGCCGCCTCGGCCATCCCGGGCCTGACCTCCGCCCCAAAGCTGCAACCCATTCAGACCAGGCTTGTAATGCTTCAGACAGGTATGCGTGCACCCATGGGGATTAAGGTTTTCGGGCCTGACCTGGAATCCATTGAAAAAACCGGATTCGAGCTTGAAAAACAACTGAAAGAGGTGCCGGGGATCGAACCCGCATCCGTCTTCGCCGACAGGGTGGTCGGAAAACCTTACCTGGAAATAGCCATCGACAGAAAGGCCATTGCCAGATACGGACTCACCATCGGTGATATACAGATGTATATCGGTACGGCCATCGGCGGAATGCCCCTGACCACCACGGTGGAGGGCAGGGAACGTTTTCAGGTCAGGGCAAGGTATGCCAGGGAATACAGGGATAATCCGGAGGACATGAAGAAAGTGCTGATCCCGGCTGCCCCGGGAATCCAGGTCCCCCTGGGAGAACTGGCGGAAATCACTTACGTGCGTGGCCCCCAGATGATCAAGAGTGAGAATACATTCCTGGTGGGGTATGTGATTTTTGATAAAAAATCAGGGTTTGCAGAAGTGGATGTGGTGGAAAATGCACGGGATGTACTGGACCGGAAAATCGCGTCCGGCGAGCTGGTATTGCCTGCGGGAGTGAACTATGTATTCACCGGGAATTATGAGAATCAGGTCAGGGCAGCCAGGAGACTGATGATCCTCATTCCAGTCTCCCTGATCATCATTTTCCTGATCCTCTATTTCCAGTTCAGGTCGGTGATTACCTCATCCATGATATTCTCCGGGATCCTGGTGGCATTTTCCGGGGGTTTCCTGATGTTGTGGCTCTATGGCCAGGACTGGTTCATGAATTTCAGCCTGGCGGGTGTCCACATGCGGGAACTGTTCCGGATGGGGACCATCAACCTGAGTGTGGCGGTCTGGGTGGGCTTTATTGCCCTGTTCGGGATTGCCACGGATGACGGCGTGATCATGGGGACGTACCTTATGCAGGTCTTTCGCAGGAACAAACCGGCCACCGTCAGTGAAGTAAGGGCTTCAGTTGTAGATGCCGGAAGCAAGCGGGTGCGTCCTGCCATGATGACCGCAGCCACCACCATCATTGCACTGATTCCCGTGCTGACCTCCACAGGAAAAGGTTCCGATATCATGGTCCCCATGGCCATCCCGCTTTTTGGTGGCATGGTGATCCAGGTCATGACCATGTTTGTCGTCCCCATCCTCTACAGCATGTGGAGAGAAAGACAGGTACGCAGGATTTCTTTGGATCATGATCACGGCGATTCAGGGAAATAAGCATATAGTTATACAGAAAAAAATGCATCAATGAAATATTCAGCAATCTATCGAATTTCTGTGATGATCGGGCTTCTGGCGACGGGATTTGACGCAGAAGCGCAGGATATGATGAACAGGTACCTGGTGCTGGCAGCCGAGAACAATCCGGGGCTAAAAGCCAGGTTTAACACCTACATGGCTGCCCTGGAAACCGTTCCTCAGGCGGGAGCCCTTCCCGATCCGGAGCTGGTCTTCGGCTATTTCATCCGGCCGGTGGAGACCAGGTCGGGTCCCCAGGAGTTCAGGATCTCGTCCTCCCAGATGTTTCCCTGGTTCGGGACCCTGAAGCAGAGGGAACGGATGGCAGGTAAGCAGGCCAGGGCGAAATATGAAGTCTTCCGGGAAGCCCGGTCGGACCTTTTCCACCAGGTAAGGAGCATCTATTACAGCCTTTATTTCAATGAAAAGGCTATTTCCATTGTGAAGGACAACCTCCGGATCCTGGAAACTTTCCGGAAACTTGCGCTGGTAAAAATTGAAGCAGGATTGACCTCTCCTGTGGACCGCTACAGGATAGACATGGAGATGGGTGACCTGGAGAACAGGCTGGCCCTGCTGCTGGACCGGAAAACAGCACTGGAAGTGGAATTTTTCAACCTGCTCAACACAGAACAGGAACCGGTTCAGTTCCCGGACACCCTCTGGAATTCGGAACCTGTGTCTGGGAAGCAGGCCATGATGGACTCCATCCTGACCATGAATCACCAGCTCCTTTCGATTGAGTTTCAGAGAGAGGCGCTCGGTGCCGGAAAAGAGCTTGCCAGGAAGAAGGGCAGGCCTGACTTTTCAGTCGGACTGGACTATATTTTTATCGGGGAGGGGCAGGAACAGGGTGGTTTCAATGATGCCCTGATGTTTCCCAGGATCGGGATTACCATCCCCCTTTACAGGGAAAAGTACAGGTCCATGATCAGGGAGGCTGCTTACCTGGAAACGGCCAAGGAGAATGAAAGGACTGAAAAGGAAAACAGGCTGGAAACGCTTTTCGAGAACACCTGGAAGGAATACCGGGATGCGGCCAGGAGAATGACCCTTTACGGCGGGCAGAAAGGACTAGCAGAAAAGTCCATCCGGCTGCTTCGGACTGCATATGCCACGGATGGCAGCAATTTCGAAGAGATCCTGCGCATGGAAAGGAAACTTCTCTTTTATGCACTGGAGCTGGAACGGGCACGGGCGGACAAGCAGGCAGCTGTCTCCTTTATGGACTTCCTGAGAGGTAGTTAATGAGAATATGTCACGCAATGAAATATACTGGATGATGAAAAAATATATCAGGAAAATCAGGAACAATTATTACTGGGGATTACTATTCCTCACGACGGGCATTTTTCTGGGGTGGTTATTCTTCCATTCCACTCCGGATGCGAACCTGCCTGTGAACCATCCCGAAACTCTCTCCGGAAATCCTGAACAGCAGGGTGCTGAAGAGCATGAACATGGTGAGGCAACAATTTGGACGTGCTCCATGCATCCGCAGATCCGAAGGGATGAACCCGGTCAATGCCCCATCTGCGGGATGGATCTGATCCCCGTTTCGGAGATGAGTTCCGGTAAACAGGGCACGGATCCCGGCGAAATCAGGATGACGGAATCTGCGGCAAAGCTGGCTGATGTACGGACACTCCGCGTGGAACACGGCAAACCGTTACGGGAGACTTTCCTGCAGGGAAAGGTGAAGCCGGATGAAAGGAGGATTTCAGAACTGACCGGCAGGTTCGGGGGCAGGATTGAAAAACTGTTTGTCAGTTTTACCGGCCAGCAGGTTAAAAAAGGCGAAAAACTTGCCACGGTCTATTCCCCGGAACTGGTAACCGCACAACGCGAATTGATTGAAGCTTCAAATTACAGGGATGAACAGCCTGAATTGTACAGGGCAGCAAGGAGCAAGCTGAAGCTCTGGGACCTGACAGAAGAACAGATCGATGGCATTGTCAGAAGCGGTGAACCCAGGCTTTACTTCGATGTACTTTCCCCCATTGAAGGTACAGTGACAAAAAGGCACGTGGCTTCAGGAGATTACATAAAGGAAGGTTCGGCGCTTTTTCAGGTGATCGATCTCACCCATGTGTGGATCATGCTCGACGCATATGAAAGCGACCTTTACTGGATCAGGAAGGGGGACAGAGTCACTTACCAGGTGCAATCCCTGCCGGGCAGAATTTTCACCGGCAGGATAGCCTACATCGATCCCTTCATCAATCCGGAAACAAGGGTTGCAGGAATACGCGTGGAACAGGATAATCCCGGGTTTGTGCTCAAGCCGGAAATGTTCGTCCGGGCGAAGATCGAATCACGAGTTGCAGAAGATTCGGAAACCATCCTCATCCCCGGATCATCCATTCTCTGGACGGGCAAAAGGGCGGTGGTTTACGTGAAAATGCCGGGAAGGGAACAACCCACCTTCCGTTTCAGGGAGATCACACTCGGTCCGGAATCGGGAGATCAGTACGTGGTGGAAGACGGACTTCAGGTGGGAGAGGTTATCGCTGTGAACGGGGTATTTAAAATTGACGCAGCCGCACAGCTTGCAGGGAAGCCCAGTATGATGAATCCGCAGGGAGGTGTCGCCCCAACGGGCCACGACCATGGCCAGATAACCGTGACAGGGGAAAACGCATACGGCCCGGACCATGATACAGGATCATCGCATCCGGAAGAAAAAACCTCCGCAGCCGGGGAAAAGTTTGCAAAACAGCTTCAGGAAGTATACCAGGCTTACCTCCCCGTAAAAGATGCGCTGGTGGATTCGGATCCGGGAAAGGCGGCCGAACAGGGACAGGAACTGCTGTCTGTATTGGAAGCTGTGGATATGGGACTGCTGGAAGGTGATGCACATATGGAATATATGGATTTGCTCGAAAAGATGAATTCGGCGATGGAAACCATTTCCGGTAGTAAGGACATTGAAGTACAGAGAAGGGCATTCGCAGCGTTCAACAACACATTTTACCTGGCGGTCAAGACCTTCGGGCTTTATCAGGGCACGGTATATTACCAGTTCTGTCCCATGGCACTGGATAACCAGGGTGCAACCTGGCTGAGCAGCAGCGAAGAGATCAGGAATCCCTATTTCGGAGAGTCAATGATGAATTGTGGTGAAACAAGAGAAACTTTTGAATATTGAGAGATCAGTCAAAACAAATGTCAAATCCATAAAACACAGGATTATGAAAACAAAAATAAAAGGTTTGCTGGTGCTGCTGACTTTAAGCGCAGCATCCGTTGCGGCACAGACCCTTAAAAAAGACACGTTTACGGTGGCCGGGAACTGCAGCATGTGCGAGACACGCATTGAAAAGGCAGCCACATCCCTGGAAGGAGTCAGCGCGGCAGCGTGGGACAAAGAGACCAGGATGATCGGGATTTCTTACGATCCGGAAAAGGTGGACATCCACCGGATCCACATGACCATTGCGGAAGCCGGGCATGATACTGAAATGCACAGGGCCAGTGATCAGTCATACAGCCTGCTGCCCGCATGCTGCAGGTATGAAAGGCTTGAGTACCCTTCCGGCCAGGATGGCCGGCAGGGACACCGGGAAGATCCGGAGAACCATGGAAGTGATCAATGAGGTGCCAAAAAAGATATAAATCATATCAAGAATTGTATAATAACTGGTTGATATTCAGATAGTATATTTGTAATACAGACTTTATAAGCACAATGGATATGAGACGGCTAACATTGATCTTAGCGACCATCAGCTGATGATCGAGTTCATTTATGCCATTCAGGGAAATGAAATTAATAAAAGCATACATACGCTACCGGAAAACGGAGGAAGTCCATAAGGCCTTAAAGACTGCCGGATTCTGCTGTATGACTTTTGTGGAATGTGAGGGCACCGGTCAGTATTCGGACCGTGAACGCAAGCATATCAGCGAAAAGTACCCGTTTGCTGACGCATCCAGAGTAATCAAAATCGAGATACTGGCGGATGAAAATCACGTTCAAAAAATCATCGGGATCATTAAGGACAATGGCCGTACAGGTTACAGGGGTGACGGGATGATCATTGTGTCACCCGTGGATGAGGTCTACAAGGTGAGGACGGATGAGACCGGTATCCTGGCAATATAAAACAGAATCAGATCAAAAAAGGAGGTAATTATGCACGGATTTGGAGGAATGGGCTTTGGAATGGCCTGGGGCTGGATCATCGGCCTCGTCGGAATTGGAGTCGTGATATGGCTGGCTATAAGAACCACGTATCAGGGACGTAATCAGGATAATTCGGGGAACAGATCAGCCATGGATATTTTAAGGGAAAGGTATGCCCGGGGTGAAATTGAACGGGAGGAATACGAGGAGAAAAAAAGAGAGCTGAGCTGATTAACCACAATACAGCAGAAAAATGAACCAGAAGGCTAATTCGAAAACACTTGAGCTTATGGGCCGGAATCAGCCGGACCAGTCCAGGTACTATTGTCCCATGCGTTGCGAGGGTGACAAAACATATGACAGGCCGGGTAACTGTCCTGTATGCGGGATGCACCTGAGAAAGGAGGAGAAGGCGGCAGCTTCGAAGATAGTCTATACCTGCCCCATGCATCCGGATGTAAAACAGGATGGACCAGGAACCTGTCCCAGGTGCGGGATGGACCTTGTGCCAGAAAGAGGTGAAGAAACCAGCGAGGAAGAAAAGGCTTACAAGAAGATTGCCAGGAAATTCTGGATCGCGGTCCTGCTTTCCCTTCCCATACTGGTGATGACCATGCCTGAAGCCCTGGGCGTGAATCTATTTGAAGGAATTCTATCGAAAAATGTTCAGAACTGGATACAATTTGTCTTGGCCACGCCGATCGTTTTTTATTCCTCCTGGGTTTTTTTCAAACGAGGCTGGAGTTCCATTCGACGTTGGTCACCAAACATGTGGACACTGATTTCCATCGGCGTCGGGGCTGCATATTCATTCAGTGTGATCGCCCTGATTATACCAGGTATATTTCCTGACCAGTTCAGGGATGAACAGGGGAATGTACATCTGTATTTTGAGGCGGCGGCAGTAATTCTTACGCTTGTTCTTTTGGGACAGGTACTTGAACTCAGAGCCCACAACAAGACCAGTTCAGCCATCAAGGCTTTGCTCAATCTTGTACCGCCTGTTGCCAGGGTTGTTCGAAACGGTTATGAGGAGGAAATACCCCTTGAGGAAGTACAGGTCGGGGATATGTTGAGGGTGAGACCGGGTGAGAAGATACCTGTTGATGGATTTATTACGGACGGTCATGCTGTTATCGATGAAAGCATGATCACCGGTGAACCTATTCCAGCCGATAAATCTAAGAAAGACAGGGTTACAGGCGGCACGATAAATGGCAGGACCTCATTTGAGATGAAAGCCGAAAAAGTAGGTTCAGATACCCTGCTTTCCCAGATCATTGAAATGGTTAACCAGGCCAGCCGTTCCCGTGCACCTATTCAAAGACTGGCTGATGTGGTGGCCAGGTATTTTGTTCAGATAGTCATAGGGGTTGCCCTGATGACTTTTGCGGTATGGGCGATCTGGGGTCCTGAACCGGCTTTTGTATATGCTTTTGTGAATGCGGTTTCTGTACTGATTATTGCGTGTCCGTGCGCTCTGGGTCTCGCAACTCCCATGTCCATTATGGTGGGAACCGGTCGCGGTGCCCAGTCGGGTGTTCTGGTAAAAGATGCCCGGGCCATAGAAGAAATGAATAAGGTAAATACATTGATCATCGATAAAACCGGTACGATAACCGAAGGCAGCCCCTCCTTAAAATCCTTCAAATCATTCGGGAAATTGAAGGATGATGAGGTACTCAGGCTGGCTGCTTCCGTGGATGCCTACAGTGAACATCCGGTTGCCGAGGCCATCGTACTGGGAGCGAAAGAAAAAAATATAGACCTGTTAAAAATTGAGAATTTCGAATCGGTTACAGGTAAAGGGGTAACAGGTGTTTATCAAGAAAAGAAAATCGGTCTGGGTAACAGCAGGTTGATGGATGATTTCGGAGCAGGGCTTGATGAAGAACAGGAAAAACTGGTAAGGGATTGGCAACTGACCGGGCAAACCGTTATGTATCTGTTGATTGAAAATAGCTTGCAGGGCATTGTCAGTGTCGCAGACAGTATAAAGGAAACCTCGGCCAGGGCAATTAAAGACCTGCAGAAAATGGGGATTAAAGTTTACATGCTCACCGGTGACAATGAATATACAGCCAGAGCGGTAGCCACAGAATTGAATCTCGACGGATACAAGGCCGACTGCCTGCCGGATGATAAATTTAAAAAGGTGCAGGAACTGCAGCAGAACGGAGAGATCGTGGCCATGGCCGGCGATGGTATAAATGATGCTCCCGCTCTGGAACAGGCCAATGTGGGCATTGCCATGGGAACGGGAACCGATATTGCCATGCATAGCGCTGAAATTACCCTGGTTAAGGGTGATCTGAATGGAATTGTCCGTGCAAAGGATCTGAGCCGCAAGGTAATGCGTAACATCAGGCAAAACCTGTTCTTTGCTTTCGTTTACAATTCCCTGGGTGTCCCTGTTGCAGCAGGCATTCTGTTCCCGTTTTTCGGTATTCTTCTGAGCCCGGTCATTGCTGCGGCAGCAATGAGTTTCAGCTCAGTATCGGTAATATCCAATGCCTTGAGATTACGAAGAAAATAGACATAACACTTGTATGATCGGTAAATCAAAATACCAGATCAGATTGGAAGCCGGATAAATCTGCTCCGGATATAACTGTCACAACCGGGAACACGAAGATATGGGCATGATGCGAAATTTTAAGATTGTAGATTAAATAATTGTTCAACTAAAAACAAAGTACGATGAAAAAGCTAATGATGTTAAGTACAGCGATTTTACTGACGCTTGGTTTGGGTGTAAGCGCCCAGCACCAGCACAGGGGAGGCATGAACCAGCAGGGAAATGCTCCGATGATGCATAACATGCCCATGCAACAGTACACAAGGATGGTGAACATGATTCCAATGATGCAGAACCAGTTATCTCTTTCTCAGGAACAGGTTGAAACGCTGATAGACCTGCAGACAGCGTACAGAAAAACCTGATTGACTACCAGGCCCGGCTTTCCAAAACCAGGATGCAGCTTAAGTCTTTGCTTGATGATCAGGCTTCGGTGGAAAACATCCGGCAGCTGATGGAAAACTGTTCAGAAATACGGACCGACATGCAACTTGCTGCCTATGAAACAGCGGGTAAGATGAAAAGTGAGTTGACTGAAGAACAGAGATCTCAACTCATGGAAATGATGAATAACCAGTCCGGCATGATGCAGGGGCAGGGGATGATGATGCAGAACATGATGAATCGATAGGGAAGGAGAAAACACATGGTGTCAGGGATCAATCGGACAATCGTGTAAAAAGAATATAGGATGGTTATCCTTTCACGGCAGATCCGTCATCCACTTTTTTTTCTTTGCGGGATGCCGGACGGAAGACCACATGGTGGCCTTCCGCATCGATCTTCACATGCATGCCAGGGGAAACCCTGTCTTCCAGGATGGCCATGGACAATCCGTCAAGGATCTTTTTCTGGATGAGCCTTTTCAGGGGCCGTGCACCGAACTGAAGGTCAAATCCCTCCCGTTTCAGGTACTCCATGCACCGGTCGGTGACCTCGATGGTAATCTCCTGCTTTTTCAACACCTTTTCCAGGTTCCTCAGCTGGATGCGGATGATCCCCTCCATGTGATCAACGGTCAGCGGCCGGAACATCACCATCTCGTCGATCCGGTTCAGGAATTCGGGGCGCAAACTTTTTTTCAGCAGTTCAAATACCTGGTTCCTGGTCCTTTCGATCACCTCTTCCAGTTCCTCCTCCTTCACATTCTCGAAGTTCTCATGGATGATCCCCGATCCGATGTTGGAGGTCATGATAATGATCGTGTTCTTGAAATTGGCCACACGCCCCTTGTTGTCCGTCAGGCGTCCGTCCTCCAGCACCTGGAGCAGGATGTTGAAGGTATCGGGATGGGCCTTTTCGATCTCGTCCAGCAGGATCACCGAGTAGGGCTTCCTCCGCACGGCCTCCGTCAGCTGGCCTCCCTCCTCGTAACCCACGTATCCGGGGGGAGCACCCACCAGCCGGGAGACCGCGTGCCGCTCCTGGTACTCGCTCATGTCGATGCGCGTCATCAGCCCTTCATCGTTGAACAGGTATTCAGCGAGCGCTTTGGCCAGCTCCGTTTTCCCCACACCGGTGGTGCCCAGGAACAGGAAAGAGCCCACCGGCCGGCGCTCATCCGAAAGCCCGGTGCGGCTCCTGCGAATGGCAGCCGAAACGGCCGAGATCGCCTCATCCTGTCCCACCACCCGCTTGTGGAGTTCCTCCTCAATATGTAACAATTTTTCCCGGTCGCTCTGCAGCATCCGGTTCACCGGGATACCGGTCCACCGGGATACCACCTCGGCGATATCCTCGGCTGTAATTTCTTCTCTTACCAGGCGCTTTCCTTCCTTTTCATATTCCTGCAGCTTCGTGATGGTATCCTTCAGCTCCTGCTCGGCTGCCGGCAGATGTCCGTACCGGATCTCAGCCACGGTGGCCAGATCGGTTTCCCTTTCTGCTTTTTCGGCTTTGTACCGCATCTCTTCGATCCGCTGCTTGATCTTCTGGATCTCTTCCACGATGGATTTCTCATCTTCCCAGGCGGCGATCAGTTGCTTGTGCTCCTCCTCCAGATCAGCGATCTGCCTGGACAGCTGATCCACCCGCTCCTTATTTTTCTCACGCTTGACCGCTTCCCTTTCGATCTCCAGCTGCTGGATCTTCCTTTCCAGGGTGTCGATGGACTCGGGCTTGGAATTCATCTCCAGCCGCAGGTGCGCGGCCGACTCATCGATCAGGTCGATGGCCTTGTCGGGAAGGAACCTGTCCGTAATATACCGCTGGGAAAGCTGGACGGCCGCGATGATCGCTTCGTCCTTGATCCGGATCCTGTGGAAATTCTCATACCTTTCCTTGATCCCCCTGAGTATGGAAATGGCATCCTCCTCACCCGGTTCATCCACATATACTTTCTGGAAGCGCCTCTCCAGCGCTTTGTCCTTTTCGAAGTACTTCTGGAACTCATTCAGGGTGGTGGCCCCGATGGCCCTCAGGTCGCCTTTAGACAGGGCGGGCTTCAGGATATTGGCGGCATCCATGGCGCCTTCTCCGCCGCCGGCCCCCACCAGGGTATGGATCTCATCAATGAAAAGGATGATCCGGCCTTCCGATGCGATCACCTCCTTGACCACGGCTTTCAGCCGTTCTTCAAATTCGCCCTTGTACTTGGCCCCGGCAATCAGCGCCCCCATGTCCAGTGAATAGATCTCTTTGGAAAGGAGGTCATCCGGAACATCCCCGCTGACGATCCTGAAGGCGATCCCTTCGGCGATGGCTGTCTTCCCGACACCCGGTTCCCCCACCAGGATGGGGTTGTTCTTGGTCCGCCTCGTGAGGATCTGCATCACCCGGCGTATTTCCTCATCCCTTCCGATCACCGGATCCAGCTTGCCCGCCTCGGCCCGCTGATTCAGGTGTATGGCATACTTTTCCAGTGCATTGTAGGTCTCCTCGGCGGAGTGACTGTTCACCCTGGCTCCCTTCCGCAGGGTCCTGATGGCCTCCATCAGGTCCTTCTCATTCATCCCGGCATCCTTGAGCATCCTGCTTACCTGGCTGCCCGAACGCAGGATCCCCAGGAGGATGTTTTCCAGGGCCACATACTCGTCGCCGAACTCTTTCACGGAAGCCTCTGCTTTATTAAGCGCTTCGGTGGCCTCACGCGACAGGTACTTGTCCCCTCCGCTCACCCTGGGAAAACCCTCGATCATCCTGTCAAGCGCAGCTTCCACATGCTGAGGATGAATGGACAGCTTTTTCAGGATGAACGGCAGTACATTTTCGTCCACCGTGATGATCCCCTTCATGAGGTGGGCGCATTCGATGGCCTGGTGCTGTTTCTCCACGGCAAGCTGTTGCGCTTTCTGAACAGCTTCCCGGGATTTGATCGTATATTTTTCAAATTCCATATTCTGATCTCCTTTCAATTTCAATCATCCATACAGGTTGCCATATCACAAACCCTGCGCCACCGATGGGCCGTCCCCGCGGAGATAAAAGCAATCACCTCATTGTAAAACCATTAAAAATTGTATGGGCACAGGGAATGACATCATGACAGAAGGAAACAGGCGCGAACGCTGACAGAATGACCGGATCAGAAAGGGATAAATATTAAATAATGTTAAGAGCAGACCCGGGACACCCATGTTCGCGTTCTATGACTGAATAAACGGTTAATTTTGCTGATGGATAGAGAATTTATGAATATGGGTGGCATATGATTTGAGCCATCGTTGAATGAAATAAAATCAAGGAGGACAAAACAATGCAATTAAAAAAATTCAGTATGATTCTGATCGCTGCGATACTGGGCAGCGCCCTGACCATCGGAGCTTACCAGCTCATGGACCGGAACGGGGGAAAAACAGTTAAGATCGAGCATATTTCAGGAACCCCGGTAGTGGGTGCGGCCTATACGGTAAACGATGAGGGAGAGATCATCCCCCTGGATTTTACCGAAGCGGCAAAACAGGTAATGCCTGCCGTGGTGAACATCCAGTCCACCATCGTGCAGAGCCAGAGGAACATGAGAGAGCAGCAGATCCCGGATCAGTTCAGGGATTATTTCGACGATGATTTTTTCCGCCGTTTCTTCGGTCCGGAGTTCAGGTTTGAGGATCCCTATTCGGGGGAACCACGGATGCGGATCGGCTCAGGCTCCGGAGTGATCATCAATCCGGAAGGGTACATTGTTACGAACAACCATGTGATCGATAAGGCCGATGACGTGGAGGTAACCCTCACCGACAACAGGGTATTCAAGGCGAAAGTCATCGGGACGGATCCGTCCACGGACCTGGCACTGTTGCAGATCAAAGCAAAAGACCTGCCTTCCCTTCCACTGGTGAATTCGGACAACGTGGAAGTGGGTGAATGGGTCCTGGCCGTCGGGAATCCGTTCAACCTGAGCTCCACGGTCACCGCCGGGATCGTGAGTGCCAAGGCGCGTAATATCAATATCCTGAGAGATGTGACCGCCATCGAATCCTTCATCCAGACCGACGCGGCCATCAATCCCGGTAACAGTGGTGGTGCCCTTGTCAACCTGCAGGGGGGACTGGTGGGGATCAACACCGCCATTGCCAGTACGACCGGGGTGTATGCCGGTTACGGCTTCGCGGTTCCCTCCAACATTGTCAGCAAGGTGGTGGAGGATCTGATCAAATACGGGAAAGTCCAGAGGGGCTACCTGGGACTGATGATCAGGAGTGTGGACGGAAACCTGGCCAGGGAGCTGGACCTGGATGTGACCGAAGGAGTGTATGTGGACAGCATCACGGCAGGCAGTGCGGCCGGAGAAGCAGGGATCAGGGTCGGTGACGTGATCCAGTCTGTGAATGGAACGGAAACCAGAACTTCCAGCCAGCTGCTGGAGATCATCGGACAGCACCGTCCGGGCGACGAGGTAGCATTGCTGGTGGACCGGAAAGGGAAGGAAATGGAATTCAGCGTTACCCTCCGCAACCAGGAAGGCGATACAAGGCTGGTGGAAAAAGAAGCTGCAGGCGTACTGGATGTCCTGGGGATCGAGCTGGAGGAAATTGATCAGCAGACCGCCCGCAAACTTGAGATCAGCGGCGGATTGAAAGTGACGAGCCTGTCGGCCGGCACGCTCAAGCGGCATACGGATATGCGTGAAGGATTTATCATTACAAAAGTGGACGGAAAGCCAACCGGCAGTGTGGAAGACTTTGTGAAATATCTGGAAAAAACGAAAGGCGGGGTCATGCTGGAAGGGGTGTATGAGGATTATCCGGGAACCTATTATTATGCCTTCGGCCTGTAAGCCAACAAAAGGAATGGGATGTCTCGTGATTCCCATTTCTACCTTAACTGAGGGATGCTTTCGAAGCAACATGCGAGAACGCATCCCTCAGTAATTAAGAGAAGGGTATCCCCTTTGAGACATCCCCTGCCTTTTCTGCGAATCAGGCAACCTGCGGCAGAGATATTGATCCATGAGCTTCCATTGATAAGAATAAAATTGTAATTTGTCAGCTTAATCTGCACAATCAGGAAAAATGACCATCTATCAATACCAGAAAAAATGCTACAAGGAGTATAAGGAAAGCATAAAATTTCCCGGGAACATTACTTACCTGTACGGTAATCCGGTTGACACGGTCGTTCCCATGTCGGCTGCCATGAACAAGGTGATGGTCATCGGGGCCCTGCCTTCCGCGAAATTATATTTTGTAAAGGACATCCCCGATGTGCCCCTGTACGACTGCAATGCCCCTTTCTCCACGGAGCCTTATTTTGACGGCTCAAGGGTAAGGACCACGGTTTCGGGACAGGAACTGGACGAGATCATCCTGGAAACCATCGGGATCACCAGGGATGAATGCTGGCTTACCAGCCTGGTAAAAGTGTTCTTGTTTGACGAGGACCATGTAAAGAAATACAACAGGCTGGGGAAGAAGGATGTATATGAGAACAAATCAAAATACATGGAATACGCCACCCGGAGTATCCCGTGGATCCGCCAGGAGATCGAAATTGCCAATCCGTATGTGATCATTCTGCTGGGTGCCGAAGTTATTGCCAGCCTGCTCCTGGTTTCCCCGGAGGAGGCAAAGGATTACATGACCGGAGAAGTTGTCGAAAAAAAGATCATATGGAAGAACAGTCAGTTCATATGCCTTCCTCCGCCGGCACTGCTGATGGACAGATCGCCCCGGAATCCCTGGCCGCGTAAATTTGCCCTCAAAATTGGCCCGGTCGCAAAAAAGGAGGTGGATCGGCTGAAGTCCCAGCCCACGCTCTGATAATTATTAAATGATCCCGGCTGCCATCAGCAGGGCCAGGACCAGGATCAGGATGCCCACCGTGAGCTGTACACCCCGGAAGGTAATTTTGCGGAGTACCTTTCTGCCAAACCAGGAGCCCGCAAAGGCGGCCAGGGAGGCGGCCACCAACAGCATCGCGGAATCCTCACCGAGGGTTTTGAAGTGTTTTGCAAAGAAGGAGGTGCCGTACACGGAAAGGCGGGAAAGATCAATCACGATGGCTGACATGATCCCCGTGGCTATGAATCCTTCCTTGCCCAGGCCGGCCCTCAGCAGGAACATGGACCGAAGGGCGCCCTGGTGCCCGGAAAGTCCACCGAAGAACCCTGACAGCAATCCCCCAAGGGGCAGGAATTTCCTGTCGAGCCGGATCCGTTCCAGCCGTTTATGGATCTCCATGAAGGCAAAAATTGCAAGAAGAACAGCGATGATAAGTTTCAAAATGGTGACTTCCATGGTGCGGCTGCCTATCTCATAGGTAAGGATCCCGGTCTCCCCGGCAAGCAGATTCAGCAACATGGCTCCTCCGAATGCGGCCACAGCGGCAGGAAGGGCGAACCACAGCACCACCTTCCAGTTGATCTCCTTCCAGATCAGGGAAGCCTTGAACAGGTTGTTCAGCAGGTGCACGATGGCGGTCAGGGCTATGGCGATCTCCACCGGGAAAAAAATGGCGAAGACAGGCATCAGGATGGTTCCCAGCCCGAAGCCCGAAAAAAAGGTGAGCAATGCTGCCCCGAAAGCAACCGGTATGATCATGATGTATTCCTCGATCATGCAGAGAAATTTTATAATTTTAACAGGTCATCACCTGATGCAGTACGAATGAAAAAAGTAAACAGGACCGCACTCTTCTTAACACTTACCTTTGTAATAAGTTTTCTGCTCGCCGGGTGTTTCAGGCTTTTCGGGGGACAGTACAACACCATGGGAGGGACCATCCTGGCAATCGTCTACATGTTCATTCCGATGATCTGTGTGATCATTGTAGAAAAGGTGATTCACAGAGAAAAGCTGAAAGAAAACCTGTTCATCAACTTTAAGATCAATATCTGGTTCCTTTTCGCCTGGCTCATCCCCCCTGTCCTGAGCTTCCTGACCCTGGGGGTGGGATTACTTTTTCCCGATATCCGGTACAGCCCGGAAATGGCAGGCATGTTTGAACGGTTCGAGCACATGATGACCCCGGAACAGGCAGAACAGATGAGGCTTTCAATGGAAACGCTCCCGGTCCATCCTGTCTGGATCACCCTGCTTCAGGGACTGGTCGCGGGCCTGACCATCAATGCGCTGGCAGGTTTCGGGGAAGAGCTCGGGTGGAGGGGATTTTTATTGAAGCAGTTCAGGGAAATGAATTTTTCAAGGGCTTCCCTTTTCATCGGATCGATCTGGGGCATCTGGCATTCTCCAATCATATTGATGGGACACAACTACCCCCAGCATCCGGGATGGGGGGTGCTGATGATGACGGCATGGTGCATCCTGCTCACACCGCTTTTCCTTTACATAACCATCAAATCGCGATCAGTGATCGCTGCGGCCATCATGCATGGGACACTGAACGGGACAGCCGGGATCGCCATTTTGCTGATCGAGGGCGGGAATGATCTGACGGTGGGGATGACGGGTCTGGCGGGTTTCACTTCCCTCGTTTTCCTTCTGATTCTATTATTCGCATACGACCGCTATATCTCCCGTGAAAGAATCATGGCCGGCAGAATCAGCAGTCACCTGTAACATATATATTCCATCAGATGAAAAAAATCGCAATTATCTTTTTGTTGATCCTCCTGGTCTCCGGCTGCAGGTCCTCCTCCGGGGATGGAAAGCGATCTGAAACACAAATGGTGCTACCCTCCCCCGAACAGGTGGAATACCAGAAAATGGAAACGGTTGGGTTCATTCACTTCACCGTCAACACCTTTACGGATAAGGAATGGGGATACGGGGATGAGGATCCCGCCTTGTTTAATCCTTCCGAACTGGACACAGAACAATGGGCCCGGGTGGCCAGGGACGGGGGATTGAAACAGCTGATCCTGACGGCCAAACACCATGACGGGTTTTGCCTGTGGCCCAGTGTCTACACAGAACACAGCGTGAAGAACAGTCCCTGGAAAAACGGGCAGGGCGATGTGGTCAGGGAGTTCGTGGATGCCTGCCGGAAATACGGGTTGAAGGTGGGGCTCTACCTTTCTCCGTGGGACAGGAACCATCCGGATTACGGGAGACCCGCATACATCACCTATTTCCGGAACCAGCTGCGTGAACTGCTGACCGGGTACGGGGAGATCAACGAGATCTGGTTCGACGGGGCCAACGGGGGGGATGGTTATTACGGGGGTGCCAACGAGGAGCGGAGGATCGACAGGGATACTTATTACGGCTGGGAAGAAACCTTTGCCCTGGTAAAAGCGCTGCAACCCGGGATCAAGGTCTTTTCCGATGCGGGACCGGATATCCGGTGGGTGGGAAATGAAAATGGCTTTGCCGGGGAAACCTTCTGGTCTGTCATCTCGGACGAGCACCTGGTCATCGGCGCTTCGGATCAGGCATACCTGAACAGGGGCGATCCGGAGGGGAACCGCTGGCTCATCGGTCAGTGCGATGTTTCCATCCGGCCGGGTTGGTTCTACCATGCGGATGAGGATTCCCTGGTGAAATCCCCGCAGGAGCTCGTGGATATCTATTATAAATCCGTCGGGCGCAACGGGTTGCTGTTGTTGAATTTGCCTCCTGACAGGCGGGGACTTATTCACGAAACAGATGTCGAAAGTCTGCTTGCATTCAGGCAGATCATTGACCAAACCTTTGATGTGGACCTGGCCGGAGGGGCCTCGGTGAAGGTGGACAGCGGGGACCGGAGCAGGAGGGATCGCGGGGCAGGGAACCACCCGGCTTCGTCCATCACCGATACGGATCCCGATACCTACTGGATCGCCCGGAGTTCGGACATGCCTGTGAAAATCGTCATCAACCTGGAGGCAGAGCGGACCTTCGACCGGATCATGCTCCGGGAACCCATCCGGATCGGACAGCGCATCAGCGCGTTCCGGGTGGAGGCAAGATCCGCGTCCGGCAGCTGGGAGGAGGTGGCCCGGGGGACCACCGTCGGGTACAAGCGGATCCTGTGCACCCCTCCGCTCACCACATCCGAACTGAAACTGGTGATCGAAGAGGCCCTGTACCCTCCGGCCATTTCCCATGGGGGACTGTACCTGTCTTCGCCGGATGAGCAGGCGGAATAGCGTCGGCTGCTCACCGGGAAGGCGGTCGGAACTCAGATCCCGCTGAACTGGATGTTGTCGAACACAAGGGAGGGGGTCCTCCAGGAAGATCCCGTATAGACATCGTTTCCCACGGCCACCAGGTCCTTCCAGACCTGCTTGAAATTCCCGGTGATGTTCATTTCCGATACGGGTTGCACCCGTTTCCCGTTCTCGATCAGGAATCCTTCGATCCCGTAGGAAAAATCGCCGGTGGATCCGTTGCTGTTGCCCCCGTTGAAACCCGTGACCAGGATGCCCCGGTCGATGGATGCCACCAGTTCTTCCAGGTTCTTGTCCCCCGGTTCAAAAACCAGGTTTGTGGTGTCTCCGGATGTGGGTGCCATGTCCAGCTTTTTCCCGTAATAGGTATCGATATAATACGCTTTCAGCACCCCTCGGTCGATGATGGTCCGCCTGCGTGTGGCTAGTCCCTCGCTGTCAAAATGCCTGGATCCCCTGCCCGAGATGATGAACGGATCATCCACAATGGTCATCAGCCTGGATCCGATCTGCTCGCCGGTCATGCCGATCAAAAAAGAATTCTTTTGCTGGATGGAAGCCCCGTTCAGCGCCTGGATGATCGGGGACAGTGCATTTGCAGCCAGCCGGTTTTCCACGATCATGGGCATGGTGCCTGTTTGGATCTTCTGCTGGCCTATTTTCTGCAGGGCCCTCTCCAGCGCCGTACTGCCGACTCCTTCCCTGATGAGCTTGTTATGGAAGATGGCCGATTCGTACCAGTAGGACTGGGGACGTGCATCCCCGCTGCGCACCGATACAGAGGCCACCAGCGAATAGAAGGTGTTCCCCGTTTCCCCTTCGAATCCGTTGCTGGTAACCATCACCGTTTCGTTTTTTCCGTCATTGTATGTGGCCGTCACGGAAATGATCCTTTCGTCTTTTCCGAGCACTTCTTTTTCGGTGCTGAATGCCTGATCGATCTTCAGCTGCGGGTCGATGGAATCAAAACCGGGATCCATGGTGTTCAGATCCGGACCACCCCCCCTGTAATAGAGCTCCGGATCGGGCAGGGCCCTGAATTCATCCTCGGACAGATATCGCGTACCCGCTATGGCCTGCTGGATGAATTTCTCCAGTTCATCCCTGTTGGTCAGACGGTTGGTGGAGTGGCTGGAATATTTATTGTCCACGTAGAGGCTGATCCGCATGCTGTTGCGGTTGGCTTTTTCCAGCCGGTCGATCTGCTCTTCCCTGACCTCCACCCGGCTGTTGCTGTTGTTTTGGATGGTCACACTGGCCTGGTCTGCACCGTTTTCAACGGCGTGTTTGACGGCCCACCTGGCTAATTCGTATTTTTCGTTTCTGGTCATGATTTACCTCCTACTGTAAGTTTTTTCACAAGTACGGTGGGAAGGCCCATGGTTACCGGGACCGATTGTCCGCCCTTCCCGCAGGTCCATGTGCCGTTGTCCATTTTGAAATCACCCGCTGCCATGGTGATGTCCGCCAGCGCCTGGGGTCCGTTCCCGATGATATTGATGTCCTTGATGGTGCTGGTGAGTTTCCCCTTTTCGATCAGGGTTCCCGATTTTACGAAAAATGTGAAATCGCCGGCCCCGATGTTCACCTGTCCGTTGCTGAAATTGTCCACATACACCCCGTAATCCACCTGGCTGATGATCTCCTCCTTCGTGTGGGGGCCGTTCTCCATGTAGGTGCAGCGCATCCTGGGGATGGGGATGTTCCTGAAAGACTGCCTCCGGCCGTTCCCGGTGGGCTCCACATTGTAAAAGCGCGAACTGATACGGTCGTGTAGATAGCTTTCAAGTCTTCCGTCCTTTACCAGGTAGATTTTCTTCACGTCGTTCCCTTCGTCATCGATATTGATGGCGCCGCGGTTGTGTTCGATGGTCCCGTCTTCAATGATATTAATGAAATCAAGGGCAATGCTCTTTCCCATTTTATCGCTGAAGATGGATTCGTTCTTCCGGTTGAAATCAGCCTCGAAAGCATGTCCCATGGCTTCGTGCAGCAGGATGCCCGATCCGCCTGCACCGAGCACCACCGGCATTTCCCCGGCATTCGGACGGGTGGCCCCGAAAAGGATGTTCGTATTGTCAACGGCCTCCCGGGCGATCTCTTCCACCAGGTCCTCTCCCAGCCATTCAAAACCTTTCCGGTAAGAACGGGAACTGGACCCGCTTTCGATCTGTCCGTTCTGTTCCATCACGCAACGGGCCCGGAAACTGGCCAGGGGACGGTAGTCATAGGTGAGCCTGCCCTCGGAGTTGTAGAACAGCACATAGGCAGTTTCATCTGCCAGCGAAGCGGAGACTTTGGTCACCTTCCCGTCCAGTTCAAAAATCCTGCTGTTGATCTGCTGCAGGTAAGGGACTTTTTCTTCCACGGAAGCATCTTCCCATTTCCTGGAGATCCTGTAATAATCGGCCGGGATCTTTTCAAGGAGTTCGTCCTGTTTGAAGGTAATGGGATCGCCGGCAATGCTCGCCGCAGTTTTTGCCGCATCCATCATCTCTTCGAGGCTGATATTTTCGGTATAGGCAAAACCGGTCTGGTCCCCTTTCAGCACACGTACCCCCATTCCGTAATCCACATTTGAGTATGCCCGGTTCACGATCCCGTCTTCCAGGGCCAGGGTATTGGCAATCTTGTGCTCGAAAAAAAGATCGGCATAATCCCCTCCCTTTGACATGGCTTCGGAAATCACCTTCTGCAACATTTCCGGGGTGACTTCAAAATGGTCCAAATAACTTTTCACATCCGGTGAGATTTGAATGTTCTGACAGGAAGATAACAACGGAGGCAGCACCATGGTTCCGGCCACCGCCGCGCTTCCCGCCTTCAGAAAACTGCGTCTGGTCAGTATCATAAAAAGCTCATTTTTGATTATACAAATAAAAATAAAATCTATTTGATCGCTAATTTATAGCTGAATTTCTTTAGATCAAGTAAAACAGATATTTTATCATATTCAATTCTTCAATCTATATTCAGAATCAGAGATTGAAGAATAATATATAAGCTTAGGATAAAATTAAGAGTATTCCAAATCTCCGATCCCAGTCATCGGGATTTTCAGAAAAACTCCTATAAGGGATCAGTTCTTTTTTCTTAGCGCCTGTTTTCCCTGAACAGGAAAATGAAGAGAACCAATACGACTGCTGCCAGGACTGCCGGTACGTACCAGATTATATTCCATTCAGGCATTCCGTCCAGTGTAAACATGTCTACTGTACTGCCAGCAAACCAGGTCCCGATGAACATACCCAGACCATAGGTGGCAAATGTGATCAAACCTTGAGCTGAGCTTTTCAGGTTTACCGGAGCTGCTTTGTCCACATAAATCTGTCCGGTCACAAAGAAAAAATCGTAGCAGACACCATGTAAAACGATACCTGTATAGATCATCCACAGATTGTTATCCATATTCCCGTTAGCAAAGAGCAGATACCTTAGCAACCATGCTGACATACCTATGAACAATACGCGCTTTAGACCGAACTTTGAAAGGAAGAATGGCAGGATCAGCAGGAAGAACGCTTCAGATACCTGGCCCAAGCTCAGTTTGTTTGGAATAAACTGCATCCCGATATCTGAGAGAAAGGAAGCGGTAAATCCGAAATAAAAGGAAAGTGGAATACAGGTCAATACAGAAGCAACGATCAGAATAGCAAACGGCCTGGATTTGAAAAGTTTAAGTGCATCGAATCCCAGCAATTCCCTGAAGGTCACCTTGGTTTCTTTATTGGGTGGCACATGTGGAAGCGTGAAACAATAGATCCCAAGTATTAGAGAAACAACGGCACCAGTATAAAGTTGACCGGCTGTATTGGTGAAACCGAGCAAACCAATTACATTATTTGCTACTATCCAACCGATGGTACCAAGTACCCTCACACCGGGGAACTGTTTACCAGGATTCTCCAATAGATGAAATGATAGTGAGTTGGAAAGGGCCATCGTTGGAGTATACGAAAGCGTATACAATAGCAGACTTGGATAGAAGAACTGGAAGGTCTTCGCCTGAGCCACTACCACCATCACTATTGCCCCAAGCAAGTGCATAGAACCGAGTACCTTTTCTGTGGCAAAGAATTTATCAGCAATCAATCCGACGAAAAAAGGAGAAATCATGGCTGCAATAGCAAATGTACCATAGCAAAGACCAATTTGTGTTCCCGTAAACTGTAATGTTTCACCGAGATATGTATTTAGCGTAACATACCAAGTCCCCCATATGAAAAATTGGAGGAACATGAGGGTGGAAAGCTGTAGTCTCGTCTTGATTCTCATGGTTTATTTATTCGTTAATCACAAGGGAAATAATCAGAATAAATTGATATAATGACAGATTATTTTAAGAATTTAATAAAAGGCAGTGTACATGATCATGCAACCAGAGAAAGGAAGCCGGACATTCAGTTGTTATAACACCTGAGAACAGGGTCTTGGTGGCCACTTGTTTATCCGCTCCTGAAACAATTAGTATTATCTTTTTGGATGATAATATTTCCTTTATTCCTAATGTCATCCCATAAGTTGGTCTCTCATCCATATGCTCTGTCATCGCGTGTTGCTGGGACTGCTCGGATAGAGTCACCAGATGGGAATAGGGCTGAAGATATGTTCCTGGCTCGTTCAGACCAATATGCCCATTTTTTCCAAGCCCTAATATGGCCAGATCAATGGGCCCTAGACTAAATAGTAAGGAACTGATCCGCTTACACTCCGACTCTGGATCTGTAGCGTCGGACTTAAAGGAAAGATATCTATTCTCTGGAATCGAAAGAGGTGCAACTAGCCTTTTTCTCAAATAATTCTCACAAGTTCCTTCGCTGCCAACAGGAATTGCCCACCATTCGTCAAGTTTGATAATTCGTAGGTCCCGAAAGAGCTGTTTATTCCTGTCTGATTCACGGACCATCCCTTCATAGATTTTGTATGGCGATTTTCCTGTAGCAGCACACAATAAAAGGTCCTTTTTTCTGTGAATTTCTTCCTTAACCATCGCAATTCCTCGACGGGAAATACTTTCATGATCATGGAAGTATTCTATATTCATGTTAAACTGATGAGATAGCTTTCGATGCAAATTTTTACTTCAACCAAAGTTTATAAGGCTTATCAGCATCGGGAAAAAATGGGAGTTTCACTTTCCTTCCAGTACCAGCTGACTCATAGGCCGCAAAGATCACTTCCAGAACGGCTTTACCGTCCTCTCCTGTTATCAGCGGAGTTTTATCATATTTCACGCAGTCCACAAAATGAGTAAATTCCTGCGGAAAGCCGTAATTCCATACTTCCTCGTACATAGTGAAGCTCCACCCCTTGGTATTGCCTGCTTTTTCAACTGCGTAGCCTACTCCCTTCACACTATAAGTCTGGATTGAATTACCCTGCAGGATATCGGCATAGGCAACACCCTCTGAACCATGGATCTCTGCCCGGTCATCCATTCCTCCTAATTTGGTCCAGCTTTCCTCAGCCACTGCCGTAACCCCATTTTCGAATTCAAGAATAATGACTGCGTTATCATCACCTTTTGTCCTTCTTTGATGAACACTGGTTGTCATTTGCGCATATACTGATATAATATCATTTTTAGCGTTCAACCACCTGAAGAACTGGATGGCATGGCAACCCATATCCATTGTAACACCTCCTCCTGCTAGCTCTACGTCCCAGAAGTGGTCTGAGTGGGGTCCGTCATGTTTTTCGGATTGTTTAAATATTACAGGCTTGCCTAAGGCTCCTTCATTAAGTAATTCTTTCAATCTGACATATTTAGGAGCAAAACACAGTTCTTCCGCGTACATTAGCTTAACATTTGCTTTTTTGCATGCATCTATCATCCGGTCCGCTTCATGCAGGTTCAGACACAGTGGTTTTTCTACTACAACATGCTTTCCGGCTGAGGCTATTTTTTCTGTAATCTCACAATGCAAATGATTAGGTGCTCCAATAACCACCATCTGGATCTCATCCATATCGAGCATATCCTCCAGACGGGTGAAATAGTTGGGAATTGCGTGAATTTTCGCAAAATTCTTTACGTGTGCTTTTGTGGGAGACATGACTGCAACTATTCGTGCATTAGCCACCGATTTCAATGCTTCAGCATGTATGGAAGATATGAATTGCGAGCCGATGAGTGCAACTCCAACTTGATTTTCCATGATTGTTTTAGTTTTTGATGGGTTAGTAATATTTATTATTTATAAGTCAATAAATGTTTGATACCCCCGGCATGCTGAACACTCCGAGTTCCACATAGTATAGCGGTTCCCAGGCATTGTTCTAAAGAGGATTGTTTCATCCATTCATAGACGAATCCACCATCAAAGCAATCTCCCGCACCGGTCGTGTCAATCACTCGAATATCATTTTTCCAGTGTTCCTGAACTGTCGCTGAAGTCTCATTCCCCCTGATGAATACAGAAGCACCTATATTTCCTCTTTTTATTACAACCAATGGGACAATTTTAGAAAGTTCAATGCCCGCGAACCGATAATCCTTTTCACCAGTAATATGAAGGGCTTCAGTTTCATTGGGGAGGAAAATATCAACAAACGGAAGTATTTCCAAAACCTGGTTCCAATTGCCAAGGAGTGCCCAGTTTGAATCAAGAGAACTAGTAATTTTCCTCTTCTTCAAATTTTTCATGAATTCCGGCCAAAACTGAGTGAGGGAGGAGAGTAGATAGTAACTGGAAATGTGCCAGTGTCTGACCTTATCCAGTCTTATGGAGTCAATGATAGAAGGAGATATATCTGTTATACATCCCGGAACGGTTAACATAGATCGGTCACCAGGGATGGAAATATTCAAGCCCAGAGGGGTCTCATGGTTTGCGCTTCTTTGTATAAAGCATGTATTAATACCCAATGTTGCCAGTCTTTCTAGGACAAAGTTTCCCATTAAATCTCTTCCTATCATACCCAGCAATGCGATTCGTCCACCGAGCCTGGTAAATTGAGCAGCAAAAATGGTCCCCGAACCGCCTATTTCAATAGTATATCCCTCCGCTAGTGTCTCAGATTGCCCAAGTGATGGCATTTCCTGACTCAGTATAATCAGGTCGATGAAAATATCAGCTATATTTGCCGCATCATATTTCATGATGAAAAGATAGGATTATCTTTCTTCCCTGTCGAACCTGTTCCCCAGTGCATCATTTCTAATAAAGATCGAATCATAATCTGTAGAAATCAGCTTTTTATATTTCAGAGGTCGCCTCCAGGCATTTCCATAAATTGTTCTTCTTCTCTTAGTCTTGATCTCAGTAAAATCGAACGAGGCTAAAAATATGCCTTCAGATTCATCGGCGATTAGTATCTCTTCTCCTCCTGCATCAAATGCACAGGAACGTCCTTTACACCCAGGATAATTTGCCATGGCTAAACCAACAGTATTTTCAAATGCGCGTGTTTGGAATTGATCGATCAGCCGGTCGTGTAAGATACAGGCATTGGGAGTAAGGATTATTTCGGCTCCTTCAAGCATAAGAATCCTTGCGCTTTCAGGGAATTCCCTGTCGAAGCAAATCATAATTCCTACAGATATTGTATCTTTTCCTACAGGAAGATCGCAGACAAAAAAACCTTCTCCAGGTGTTATATATCGCTCCATAAGCGAAAAATCACATGTGTGTACCTTGGCATATGTCATCAACAGATTTCCCCTGGTGTCAATAAGCGAAGCCGAGTTTCTCGGAAGTCCTTCCCATTTTTCAAGGTAGGTGATCACGATGGCCATTTCCAGTTCTTTTGCGATCCTCTGATAATTCTTTATGAACTCACTGTCAACACCCACCGCCTTAGACTGCCATTCTTCGAAATCTAATGGTTTCTCATCATCATTATCTACATGATGGAATGAAGTGTATCCGGTGCTCCACATTTCCGGGAACAACACAATATGTGCTCCCATCTCTTTAGCCCTCCTGCAAAAAATTTCACCTTTAATCATATTCGCGGTCACATCGGAATCAAAGGGATCTATCTGAAGGAGGCCCACATAAATCTTTCCTGAAGAATCCGCCGGGAGATGCTGCCATGTCATGGGAACAGATTGTATAAGTGACGATGTTGCACTGGTTATAGATATCACCTGCGTCAGAAAAAAGACAGAAAAGGCAGCGGCAGGGTTACAGATTCTTCTCATAAATGAGTTTAATTCTAACGTAATATGCATTCTCAACGAACCGGCGGATTGATTCCACTGCTTTTTTACAGATTATTAAGTTCTCTGATCCAGATATTCCTGTAAGATACCTGACAGGAATGATCCTGAAGTAACAGTGGCAGTTTGTCAGCATGCTTCCAGTATCTTGGGGTACCTGAATATACAGTTGGGCCCAACAGAGCTACATGGTTCTGAATAAGTACCCCATTATGTACTACTGTCATATACCCAGGAGTTTTCAGTGATCCATCCGTATTGAACTGCGGAGCGGTAAAAAAAATATCAAACATCTGCCATTTACCAGGTGGCCTACATGCATTTACCAAGGGTATGTACTGTTTGTATATCGAACCAGCTTGACCGTTATAATAAGTTTTATTCTCGTAGGAGTCCAGGACCTGGACCTCATATAGACCCATGAGATAAATCCCGCTGTTTCCGCGTTCCTGTCCATTCCCATCGATTATTTCAGGGGTACGCCACTCAATATGCAACTGTACACTGCCGAAATGCAGTTTTGTCTGAATATCGCCTGATTTTGGCATGACAGTTAGCACGTCGTTCGACTTCCATCCTATCGGTTCTCCACTCGGTTTCGTCCATTTGACTTTGTCGGTTGATCCACCGTAAAGGACAATGGCATCTGAGGGTGGCCGGGAGCCTTTTCCGGGAGTGACCACTTTCGGTTCTCTTGACCAGTCCTCGGTCTCCTCTGCTTTCTGCGCAAATATTTGACTTATGATTAATATTAAGAGAAGTGATAACTGAAAGATTTTCATATTTCAGACAATTATATTTGTTGACATTTCATTTTTCATCCAGTTTTAACAATTCCACCTTTCGGAACTCGAAGGGATGGCTCTCTGCCTGTAGAGCAATGTAACCCGAATGAAGCAGGGTACCCTCCGGCAAGGGAAAGCCTTCCGGTAGGTCACCTCCGATCTGGGGTTTGGAATAAGTCAAAACAGTATCACCATCCACAATGTGATGAATGATACTGTCACCAAGTACTACTAGCTCCAAACGGATCCAATCGTCAGCGTGATAAGTGCCAGAAGCAGAATAGATGGTATGTTCCGTTTCCAGCTTCCCGTCAATTACAACATGTGTTCCCAGGGTACATAGATTCCCCGTAGGCCTTTCTTCCTGCCCCAGTCCACCCAGCAATTGTGCCTCAAGACATACTGGAAAATCCTGGTTGATCAGCATTGTTTCAGGTGACTGTGAGTGGTACATTACACCTCCGTTCTTCAACGCCCAGTCAGGACCTCCATCCACTTGTTCTCCGATGATTCGATATTCCACCCTCAGTTTAAAGTACGAATATGGGGTTTTATAGAAGATGTGGCCAAACTCATCATCGAACCGGTCATATTCATCATAACAGGTTACCAACATCCCGTTCCTTATTCTGAAAGTGTTATTGAAATTCTCACCAAGCGGATGCTTGTTAATTTTAATGATCCAGTCGTCCAGGTCTTTTCCGTTGAACAACTGGATCCACTCTTTAGATACTACTTTTTTTCTTTTTTCAGATGATGGATTACATGCAATCATCAGAAAAAGTATTATCGGTAAAATGATTTTCAATTTCATGGGAATGATATTAAGTTTTGGGGACAAACCATTAAATGGTAATTATTTGGACAGTTTTAAGACTTTCACTGCATTGTCATGCAAAATCATCTGGGCAATGTCCTTTGCTTCCGTTTCGGATAAATACCCATCTTTAATCTTCTCTACAAGCACATTTGT
This sequence comes from Bacteroidales bacterium, assembly GCA_040768485.1. Lineage (GTDB taxonomy): Bacteria > Bacteroidota > Bacteroidia > Bacteroidales. The sequence goes on along the minus strand of JAXGMU010000001.1, from coordinate 21,064 downwards.
AAGGACTTGTTTGGCGAGTAACAAATGAGCGAATGTATGTTCAACATTCAGATAATCACCTCCAAAACCCATTATCTTGGACGCCGGAACAGTCTCAAGCCATTCGTGCAGATATCTCTCGGAATAGGAAGGGGAAATAACATACAACCAGCACATATCGATATATACATTATTGAATGTTTTGGCGAGTGTTGACAGTTCGCCGCCATAAGGATAACCACCATGGAACAATATAAAATTCACCTTGGGGTATTCGAAGAATAGATTAACAAGGTGAGCGGGATTAGAATTTCCAATAATGTTTTTATTAATGTGAAGTCCTGTATGGATCTGGACAGGTAAATGGTTATCCCTGGCAAGATCCAAAATCCGATGCATCATAAAATCCTGGAATGGTTTTACCTCTTCGAATGATAGTGAAGTTCCGCCATCTGCATTCATGATTTTCTCGAAGACCTCTTCTGCTTCTTGCCTACCTGTGTTCTCAAAACTTAAAATACGGTCGTAGGCAATTGCGGTTTTTATAGCGACTATTCCTTTTGCTTTTGCTTCCTCAAAGGATTTCCTAAGGGCTCGGATAAAATCATCAAGTGTTTCAATATTGATATTTTGTCCATTGCCAATGGATTTTATCTTATCCTTCGAACTGATATATGCAAAATCATCCAGCCTTTTGACATATCTGAAACCATCTGTACCAAAACTGCGGTCTTCGGTGTCCTGTATCAGAAAGTCAATCCTGCACATGTCCTTTATTACGTGATTGATCCAGTCAGTTTGATAAGCTTTACCGATTCTTTCCGAGAGCAGTTCCACCGTTGATTCGTTAATGTCATCAATTCCGAATAACTTTTCAGCTGCAAGCAGTGATGCACGGTTATATGCTGTATTCTTTGAATCTTCCCAAAATGGTTTCAGTATTTCCCATTTTTCTCTCACTGACAGGACCGTGTTTTCACGCAGTGTGGAAAGAGACGGCGAACCAGCCGACTGTAAGTCCAGGGCGGAATAATGCTGAAGCAACACCATGAAATCAAGGGTCGTTCTTTTCTCCATATCGGTCTGGCTCATCAGATGCTCATGTGTATCGACAACGGTCATGTTATCTATATAAGCGGTGATCCGTTCCTCAAATCCGGCTGACGCTATCGGCCTGATCTTGATCTGGGCATTTGTTAACAGGGTAATTGATAACCCAATGGGTATTAAGATAATTGATTTCATATCTGCGTCTTTATGTTAGTGACAGTTGACATTTCTTGCCCGTTAGATCTTCATGTCCGGATAGAATCAAATGCGAGTGTACAGCAATGAGTCTGCTAGGGGCCCCTGGCTGTTTATGCTGATTTACCCGCTTCGATTAAAAGATTTTTGGTTGCTATAATCCCATCATCTCCGCTTAAGTCTCTGCCTTCATATTCGATGCCTATATATCCCCTAAATCCCGACTCCTTGATAATCCCGAGCAGCCTGAAATAGTCAATGCTAACCTCTCGACCATTTTCATCAAATGCGTATGACTTTGCACTTACCCCTTTTGCATACGGCATAAGTTCCTTGACGCCCCTATATCTGTCATAGGATTTGTTTCGGTTGATGGTAAAATTCCCAAAATCCGGTAGCGTCCCGCAATTGTCCATCTCCACCTCCTCGATCACAGCTGCAAGCCATGCAGCATCGGAAGAATATCCCCCATGATTTTCCACCAAAATACTGATTTTAAAGTCAGAAGAGAATCGGCACAGTTCCCTAAGGCTCCTGACCACTGTCGAGGCCACTTTTTTCCTAGAACCCTTACCAGCAGCATTGACCCTAATTGCATGGCAACCAAGTATTTCAGCACATTCGATCCATTTGAAATGCCGTTCGACTGCCTTTTTTCTTTTGCTTTCATTTTGTTCCCCGAGATCTCCCTCGTCGTCGATCATGATCAGTAAATTGTTTATATGATTATCCCTGGTCCTACGTAAAAGTTCTTTTACATATTCCTTGGAAGGGGATGAAAAAAATGTACTTACATATTCCACCGCATGAATGTCGAATTTTTCTTTTGCATACGTAGGAAAATCAAGGTTATCCAGTTCACCGCTGAAAAGCTTCCTGTTCAGTGACCATTCCGCAATAGAAATTTTGAAGAACAGTTCTTCATTCCGGATTATAGGTCTCGGGAGAGATGACAGGGCAAATGGAGTCAATGATACTGAGGCACCACCCAGGAATGATTTTTTTATGAATGATCTTCTCGTTTGCATATTTGAACTTTTTTCAACTTGAGTAGTAAGTAATGAACCTCTACAACATTTTTCATAATATCGAATCTTACATTGATGGGAAAGGCTTTTGTAATCCACTCAAGCAATTTTTTCCCGGTCCCTGTCCCAGAAGACCTTACGACTTTCCCTGTAAGAGATGGTAGCCATAGCAGCTGTTATACCCTCCTCAAACGCTTGGTCAATATCGCAGCTGGGTTGTTTCCCTTCTCTGATCGCCTGTATCCATTCTGCGATATGGAGATGGGTGGTATCCATTCTGCGATCACCGCGGAAAGTATAAAGTAAACCTCTGTTAGCAAAGTACTGCTCGGTGGGTGTAGCTACGCCGTCAACATTCTTTCTGCCAGGTATGTATGTATAAATGGGCGTATCAGGTTGGATCAATCCGCTTTCTATCTTGTCCCTGTACCTTGTGCTTTCCTCGCAAGCATAAATGACCAGGTTATTCCCGAGCTCCATAGAACCATCATGTCCCATGATTACCTTGCCACGGTCTCGGTTGTTGGCCAGAGTGGCACTATAAAGCAACGTAAAATCAAGACTTGGATATTCAAATGTTGCATTCCAGACATCAGGTACTTCCCTTACTTCATTCACATAGTGTTGCGGTTGTTTGAAGAAATAAACTCCTCCAGAAGAGACGACAGATTCAGGGATACCCATTCCGAGGATCTGATTGATGGCGTCATATTCATGTGTTAGGAGATCGCCTGACAACCCTGTTCCGTAATCCCACCAGCAGCGCCAGCGGAAAAACCGCTCCGCACTAAAAGGATGTTTTTCTTCACATGGTTCTTCAAATTGCTTCCAGTCAACCGTCCGATTATCTGCATCCGGATGTATATCATATATCCAGGCTCCGTTTGGATCGTTACGGTTTGTACATACTTCCACCAAGTTAATTTTACCTAACAGGTTCTTATCAACAGCTTCCTTTGCCTTAATATAACTTTCTGTTTGCCTCCCCTGATGCCCCAGTTGGAAAACAATACCACTTTTCTTTACGGCATCCCTAATCGCAAATACTTCCTCGATTGTTCGGGCGAGTCCCTTTTCCACATAAACGTGCTTCCCAGCCCGTGCTGCGTCTATGACGATTCGTGCATGCCAGTGATCCGGCGTGGCGATGATTACTGCATCGATATCAGTTGCTGCTAGTAACTCCTGGTAATTACGGTACCTTTTCGGTATTTTTTCCATGGTTCCGTCCGGACCTTCTCTTCCAACATTGGCCGCAGCACGGAGGGCTCTTTCAGCATGAACATCGAAAAGGTCGCAAACACCCTTAACCATTAATTTCAAATCATCCTGCAGTAAAAAATCTTCATACCTGTTATCTCTGGGATTCCATCTTGCCGAATCTTTCCATTCCTTGATTGTTTCCGGGGGAACAAAACCGGCTGCCTGCATTAAATGTGTCCCACGCGAGCCGTATCCGATGATGCCTAGCTTCAGTGCATTTCCTTCATGTATATATCGTTTGTATTCCAGGTTATCAGTACTCATATTCAACTCCCGGGCAAGCCTATGATTTCTTATATGATCCTGCCTTCTTTTTCTGAAGGCCCCGTATGCAAAAGCACCGATTATTGGGAGTGTGGCGAAACCTTTTATAAGATCCCGCCGGTTCATCCGGTTCTTTTTCTCACCTTGCGTTATTTTTGTCATATGATCAGATCTTTAATTTGTTAAAAATAAGCCGGTCAATTCCTACTGTATTCCACGTCGGAAACAGGAGCAAAATCCAGAGTGTTAATAATTCTATGAGATTCTTGTTGATCCACAGGTAATTACCTTCACTGGGAATCAAATAGGTTGCTCCGATAAAGGGAGGATGTGACAGGTAGTAGAATGCCAGCAACACCATGCCTGCAATTGCAGCAATGCGGGTGAACAATCCCAGAATCAATCCGACTCCAATAAAGATTAATCCCCAGATATTTAAAAAATCAAGTACATTGAGAAGTGTAGTATTGCTTGCCATAGAAAGGAACAATCCCTCGAACCATCCTTCAGAATCCATCAGGTATCCTATACAAGACCAATCAGGGTTCAGAAGTTTGCTGATACCTTCATAGAGAAAATGCCAACCGATGGCAGTTCTTAGAATCACAAGGGACCAAAGTTGCCATGATGAGTAATTTTGGTATTTCATATCATTCATAAGATTATAATAAATATGAGATGAGAAGTTCCATAATAAAACAATTAATTTCTAATAAATTGACTTATTCGCACAATACTATGTATGTTAAGCAGTTATCCATTGAAAGTCACATCCCTGATCTATATGTATGAATTCTATTGATGGAATATATTTCCTCAAATACTCATTTAATAATCTTACCCCCATTTCTTCTGAGGTTCCATGATTTATTACTACAAGAGGATTACCTGTATCTGCAGAATAATATGCTTGTCGCCAAGTCTTAATTGTGTCATCAACACCTATGCAAAGATCTGGTTTCAACTCAGCATAATCTCGAGGATCACATATGCATCCTGTACCCAGTCCTACCGTGGAAACAACCCTATTGGGATCTCCATAGAATGCAACTCCAGGCTGATTAAACTCCTCAAGATGAGAGGCAATTTTTCTGGAAATATTAGCAGCTGTATCTTTTTCAACCTTATATACAATATAGTAGTCTTTTAACCGGACGATATCTTTGTTTTTAAAACCTAATTTTTCCCCTAAACCAAACGGTATAAAAATCAGATCAGTGACATCGTGGCTTCGAATGATCACCAATTCATTATTTTCAATCCAACTTTTCTTAAACTCAAGAGCTTCTAAGTACTTTTCTCTTGCGGAAGATGGGGTGTCATTAAAGAATTCTTCTCCTTTCTTCTCAGGATTTTCGAGATCCCAATGCATATAAAAAGTTGGTTCATGAGCAATTATCACATTGACACCCTGTTTTACAGCTATTTTCAGAGATTTGAGATAAGGAGTCCAGACTGTACCTACCCTCTTGATCTTTGTATCGGGATTCCCAATAATAATACGATCAACGGAAGGTTCACCAATAAAACGTAAACTTCGTAAATATCTTTGAAGATCGGCTGCGGTGCCTATTTCCTCTTTTTTCCCGAAATTCTTAAAACTTAGAGACATTGAGGCCAATCCGGTTGTTATTATAAAATCTCTTCTCTTCATCTTGTTATATTGAGATAGACTGATTCTAAAACTAAATACATTGATTATTAAGAATTATCTAAAAACATATAAATGAATTGTTTCATCTATTGGCAATATGATCATTTTCTATTCACATCTATCATTGTGCAATACTGCGTTTTGTTTAGTCACTAAAGTTATTTCCGTTTAGATACATAGGAATTGATATAGGCAAATCAGGCAGTAATCCATTTATAATCACACCCCTGGTTGAAATGTACGATTTCAATTGATGGAATACGTTCGCGCAAATGTTGATTTAATAATCTAATTCCCATTTCCTCAGAGGTTCCCTGATTTATTACAATCAATGGATTCCCTGTATCTTCAGCATAGCTTGTCTGAAGCCATGTCCAGATTGTATCATCTACCCCTATATAAAGATCAGGATTCAATTCAGAGTATGAACGGGGATCGCACATTTCTCCTGTTCCGATACCAATTGTTGACACGATCCTGGTTGGATCCCCATAAAATGCGACCCCAGGCTGATTTAGTTTTTTTAAATTGATTGCGATTTTTCTGGCAATCTTAGCAGCTGTATTTTTTTCAACCTTGTACACGTAATAATACTCTTTTGATGATACAATATCGTCTTCTCTATACCCTAATATCTCAGCAAAGCCAGCAGGAATAAATTTCAGGTTAATTAAATGATAGCAGCGTATGATAACCAGTTCGTTTTTTTCAATCCATTTTTTCTTTGAATGAAATGCCTTTGCATATTGCTCTCTTGCAGGAGATGGTATATTGTTGAAGAACTGGAAATCAAATGTTTCAAATAATTCCGGATCCTTGTCCATATAGAATGTTGGCCCGTAAACAATCAATACATTAATACCATTGTTTAT
>JAXGMU010000001.1:0-14749 GCA_040768485.1 Bacteroidales bacterium | reverse complement strand
CTTTTTGATCCTTATATCAGGATTCCCGAGTATTATTCTATCAGAGGATTCCAGTTTGGGAGAAATGCTCCGTAAATAGTTCAAGAGATCAGCTGCTGTGATTATTTTTTCTTGTTTCTCCATTATATTGGAATGTCATTTATAGTATTTGAATTTTAAACATGGAATTCCTGATGTTTAATTAGCGTACAGACGATATTTATAACCATAATTGAGTATTAAACTAATATCAAATCAGTATCCCCAGGAACGCATCATATCAAGATTTTCCTTCATCCTTTGCATTGGGGTTTTACCCTGGTAGGATTCTTGTTCGATTATAAAAAGAGATGTCCCCTGATCTCTTGCAAGGTCTATTGTCTTCTTCACATCAATTTGGCCATGACTCAGAACACAGCTTTCGTATTCTCCATTTTTTGCTAACAGCATATCCTTCACATGAATGGTATCATACCTTCCGGGATGCTTGGCAATTACATCTTTAGCTTTCGCACCGGCTTTGAACATATTCCCCATATCAAGCTGCATCACCACATTGTCAGTATCAGTATACTCCATGATAAGATCCCATAACGTTTTTCCATTTAATTGTTTGCTAAATTCAAAATCATGATTATGGTACCCGAACTTCATCCCGTGTTTCCGGCATAATTCACCACTTTTGTTAAATATGTCCATGAAACGTAGAAAATTATCATATGTACTGTGAACCTCACCTTCCATGTAGGGACTTATCACATAATCCTGACCGATATAAGCAGCGTCATCGACCAGTTTTTTCCACTCATCGTTAAAATCTTCCATAGATTCATTCCAGTGGTTTTGTCTCAGTACAGTATGCCCGGATGGTATTTTCAAACCAAAATCTTCGAGTACTTTTCTGAATTCTTTTGCTTTCCAGCCATAAAACTTACTGTCCACATAATTAGCATGCTCAATATGAGTATAACCCATGTCTGCCAATTGTCTGAGAGACCCTGATGGATCCTCCTGCATCTCATTGCGTACACAGTAGAGCTGAACAGCCAAGGTTGTTTTCTTTTTTAGCGGAGGTATGCTAAATAATTCTTTTGAAAATAAAGTAGTTGCTGCAACCGCCAGAGTACTGGTTTTAATAAAGCCTCTTCTTGTATTGTCCATTTTCGTATAAGTTAAACTGACACATTTATTTCATTTTAAATTAATTGTGTAGGAAAAATATTGGATCCCTTTGTCTTCAGTTTTGCTGACCCAGTTGCCCCCAGGATCCAATACACCAGATGGACATGAACTTTTTAAGTGCTCGGGGTATGAATTATCCACGGTGACTATCCAGAGGTTACCCGCACTGGCTTTCAAGCGTAAATTTGATTCATGAAAATTCCAATTTACCTCGGTCGACCATTCATTTTCATGACGACTACCATTTACTGAATGAAAAATAATCCTAGCTCCCATTCTGGAAAGTTGTTGGCTTAGATGTGTATCTGGTAACGTAGTACACTCGGGATTTGCCCACATATCATTACATATCAATCCGCCTATAATAATATCTTCAAAAACGAATGTTCTTAAAGGTGATGATGCATATTCATTGATTTCTCCCTTTTCGGGATCATCAAGATTTCCACAACGCAGTATTTTACTGTGAAATCCTAATAACCTACCTTCCTTATCATAGAACCTTATCTGGTTATAACATTTTTTATCCTTTTCATAGAAACAGGTACCCAATGCCAATCCCACATCAGCTGATGAAGCATAATCAACTAGATCTTCCAAAGCTTCATTCAGTTCATTTTGGTCAAACTCGGACTTATACCCACTAAGGGATCCTTCAGGAGTAAGAAGGATATCTGCTTTTTCCCGTTCTGCAAAATCAACAGCAACTTTCAAAGCTTGAAGATTCTTTTTTATATCATTGGAAACCAATGATTTTACTCCTGCCACCCTGACATCTTTCTGGTAACGATCACACTCGGGCATTTTCGGAGCATACTGCCATGACTCCATGTTGATAGTAAAAGCAGTGGAAACCAGTAAGAGTATAATCAAAAGCATGGATTGTCGCTTGTGATGATAAAGCATTTTTAGATGATTCATTTTATACTAGTGTTAATTGTTAAGCATACCAGGCACGCTTCCTATCGTCCAGATTTCCAAGTATTTCCATGCAGATATTTACATCCTCAACAATTTGAAAATCAAACATACCAACACAGATGAAATCAGCACCATTCTCAAAAGCCCATTTAAAACCATGATCAGGTTTTATGGCACCAGCCGCCAGTACCTTGTATCCCATCACAGGTATTCTAGCCCTTTCAACAAATTCTATTGTTCTTTCGGGTGATAGGCAAAACATATTATCATGAAACCTGTTATGATCGAGATGTACATCACCATCAACCTCGAAAGGGAATCTGTTTTCGCGAGGGTGAGCAGACCAGTATTGATCGTGATGCATTGTTTTCATATAATAGTCGGGAATGATTCCGTTTTCTTCGCAGATAAGCAAGGATTCAATCGAATGGGCAGCCAGTCCTGCGAAATAATGCTGATTCCTGATATGATCTATCATTTTCAGGATAACATCAATCTTATTGTCCCTTACCAGCCAGTCACACCAGTTACCCTGTATCTGAATTATATCAGCACCATAATCAATGGCCTTATTTATAAATTCATAGTAATCATTCTTTTCCATATTCGGACCTACCTGGGAAATAATCTTCATCTTACTCCCGGTCATCTTTTTATATTTAGCCATCAGTGCATTGGAACCGAAATCAATGTTGATGGTGTTGATTCCGGCTTTTTCTGCCAGGATCAGTGTTTCATAGATCTTTTTCTCAGTATTATAAGCCTTAAATAATCCTGGAACATAAATAAGATCGCGGGAATGGGCGTATCCTCCAATAAGGTTGCTGCCCAAGACAAGACGGCTAACCTCATGTCCTCCCAACTTCCCTTTGGGTAGAGAACCTTTTAATTCACCCAGTGCCAGTTGGTTCAACTGGATTGTCGCCCCTGACATAACATCCACCTCCTCCTTTCTGTTTTTTATTAAGGCACCCCAGCCCATCAGCCCTAGCAGGGGAATGGTTGAAATGTTTTTTAGGGCTTCTCGCCTTGAATCGGAAAACAGAGGTCTCTCTTTTATTTCCGATTGAGATTTTTTTGTTTTATTTTTTATTAGATTGATAAGTGAATCCAAGCCAAAACCTTTTTCCTTGTTGAATACAAGGAATAATAATACCATTCCTTCAATGAAGATTTTGTCTACTATGAAGAGGTAGCCATCTCCGATATTAAATAACGAGTCACCGAATGGGGGGTACGCAAAATAGTATAGAGTTAGCAGTAAAGTACCAGCAATGGCAGCATATTTCAGGAAAAATCCTAAAAAAAGACACAGGCCTATCATTATCAGGCCATATATATTTAGGATATCAACAATTTTCAAGATAGTGGGTGATGATGCCAACCAGTGATATAAATCCGAAAGTAGACCCGTGGTATTAGCCAGATATGAATAGGAAGTCCAGTCTTGAATAATCAGTTTTGAGATCCCTTCATACACAAAATGCCACCCAATAGCTACTCTCAATACTGATATAAGTATCTTGCTCCAATTATAAGTTGAATTTTTTGCCATATTCATTATTTGTATTTCATTTTAAATATCGCTGGAATCAGAACGTGATGAAACCAATGGTCCTTCGGATTATTCTTGATCCAGTACCCTAAGCTTGATATTCCTAAACCATACGGCATCACCATGGTCCTGGAGACCGATGTATCCTGAACTTGCCACGCTGGCGAAATCGGGATTGAAATCCGGAAACTTGCTGTTGGCAATCATTCGGTTCCATTCATCGGTCCAGAGATGGTAATCCAGCACTTTCTCACCGTTCATCCGGTGGATTACCTTCCCTTCGTAAACGATGATTTCAAACTGGTTCCACTCCATGGATCCTTTTGCATTCTGAGGATTTGGCGGAATCAGATCGTATAGGCTGCCAGCCTTTCGATTGCCGTCACTACCCAGAGCATTATCGATATGGTTGGAGAAATTATCCAATATCTGCATTTCAGGTGCAGTGAACCAGATTTTTTTTTCCGGGACTTCCTCCACAAGGTAGAAAATACCACTATTACCTCCCTGAGAAATCATCCAGTCGAGTTTCAGGTAAAAATTGGTAAATTTCATGTCATAAATGATATCCCCACCGAATCCCGCCTCACCCATTCCCGAATCGGAACACTTGATGGTTCCGTTCTCGATGGACCAGCCTGTATCGGGGATGGCTTCCATATTGTATCCACGCCAACCATTGAAGGTCTCTCCGTCGAATAGCAGCATCCAGCCCTCTTCTTTTTCTTTGTCCGTCAAGGTATTGGGGACTGGTGCGAAAGGAATGGCCAAAACGGCCTCTTGGTTCTTATTACCGGAAAAGTCACAAGAGACCTGCCCAGCCCCCAGGAGAATGGTAACACACAACAAATTGATTCGAAGGTTCATTTTTTATGATAAATAGAATTCACAGAATGTTAATTGGGCATGTCGGGAAGTTCCCAGCCATCTTTTCTCGGTGTGTGTTTGATCAGTTCTTCAGCGTAAGCTTTTGCAGGTAATGGATCAGACCAGGTTTTGTCAAAGGTGGGATGTCCGTTCTCGATATAAAATCCATCTTCAATACAGGTCTGTAACTCTTCACTGTCTGAGATATTAGTGAATTCCATTTTTTGCCCGTCCCATTCTAGCTCCTTATTCAAACCCTGAAGTCGGACGGCACACACACCCATCACCACCATTTCGTTGAATGGTCCTGATTCACTGAAAGAAGATGTAGTTTCCACACGATTACCCGGACTTTCTTTGCAGGCTCTGATCCAATCCATTTCATGCTTTACATCCACACGGCGCCTTACCTTTGGGACATTGGGAATCCTTCCTGAAAGTAACCATGGATCTCTACCGTAGCATCCACATATAAGAATATCTTTAGTTCCGAAAAAAATAGCACCTCCACCACCATCATTCATATCTCTTCCGGCAGGCCATCCTTCCGGTATCATGGGTCTAAGGCCACCATCATACCAGGTGACTTCCACTTCTGGGAGTTTAAGCTTTCCGTCACTCTTTCTCTTTGGGAATGTCAGCTTAACTATTTCTGCATTGGGGGCACATTCTGTAAGCAGAAGGGTAGAGCTCCCCTGCACCTTTGTAGGGTAGCCAAGTTGCAGGCCCAGAAATACCGGGTGTAGGATGTGACAGGCCATATCACCCAGGGCCCCGGTGCCGTAATCCCACCATCCTCGCCAGTTCCAAGGAGTGTATATTTCATTGAAGGGTTTCATCTTAGCCGGGCCAGTGAAAAGTTCCCAGTTCAGGGTATCCGGAATCGGCATGACTTCCTTTGGCACATTCAAACCCTGGGGCCAGATAGGACGGTCTGTGAATGCTTCCACTTTCGTAACTTCTCCGATCTCATTGTTCAGAATCCATTCCACTACCAAATTAACCCCTTCCCAGGATGCACCTTGGTTTCCCATAGAGGTGGCAACTTTATATTTCTCAGCAAGTTTGGTGAGCAATCTGGACTCGTAGACGGAATGTGTAAGGGGCTTCTGAACATATACATGTTTGCCCAGTGTCATCGCGTGTCCTGCCACGAGAGCATGGGTATGGTCGGGCGTGGCCACTACCACTGCATCAATTGACTTGCCCATTTCATCATACATCTTTCTCCAGTCCCAATATTTTTTTGCCTTGGGGTAATCATCGAAACAGGGTTTGGCATATTTCCTGTCTACATCACACAAGGCTACGATGTTCTGGTCCTTGATATTCTGGAGGTTGCTGCGTCCCATACCTCCGATTCCCACACCGGCGATGTTCAACTTGTCGCTCGGAGCGGTGTATCCCAATCCGCTGACAACATGGCTGGGGATAATGGTAAATCCTGCGGTTACAGTTGCAGTGGTCCCTAGAAATCTCCTCCTGGAAATGCCGCTTCCAAATTCATTGCTCATAATCTTAGTATTTATTTAGTTATTAGCGTAATTAATCAGCATTCTGTTTTCAAAACAATATTTGCCATTTAAAAATATTATCTAAGTGTATATTACTATGTCGTTTTTGTTTCAATAAAAAATACTGCTTATCAGTAGAGTACAACCAAGTCCGCAAAAAGCAATAATCGAGCTCATGACGGTCCATGACTGCAGAGTTTTTTTTTCATTCATTTTAAGGTATTTACTTACAATCCAAAACCCACTATCGTTTACATGCGAAAGGACTGTAGCACCTGATGCAATTGCCACAACGATTAAAGCCATTTCAGGTTGCATCAGACTAAAAACGGACATAATAGGTGCCATAATCCCCGCAGCTGTTATCATTGCTACTGTAGCAGAACCCTGCGTTATTCTTACAAGTGCCGCCAGTAACCAGGAAAGCAGGATAAGCGGTATGGAGGAATCTGCAATTGATTCTGCAAGGATTTTTCCAATACCACTATCGATTAGTATCTGTTTCAATACCCCTCCTGCTCCTGTGACAAGGATTATTATTCCCGCTGGTTCAAGTGCCTTTGTGCTTAGATCAAGGATGGATTGAGGTGACAATTTCATTTTCAGACAGAGCAATATCGCTAATATGGTGGCTATGATGAGTGCAGTAAAAGGATGGCCAATAAAACTGAGAACTTCAAATAATAAGTTCGTTCTCAAGTAACCAGATTCCATTCCCCTATTTATAAATGTATTCATCAATATCAACAGAAGAGGTGCTGCGATAATAGCAAGTACGATTCTGAAAGAAGGTTGTTTATTTGAAGATTTCTCTGGTTCGGTCTCTATTTCTAATGGTTCGGAAGGAGCCTGGATGTAAATTTTTTTTGAAATATAATGACCAAATAAGGGCCCAGCAATAATGGCCGAAGGAACAGCGACCAATAATCCAAACAGTATTACCCAGCCCAGTTCCACCTCAAGGATCTCTGCAACTGCTACTGATCCTGGCGTCGGTGGTACCATGACATGGGTAGCGAGCAGCCCGGCTAGTAGAGGGATAGCAAAGTACAGTATGGAGCGTTTGGTATTTCGTGTTAATGCATAAACAATGGGAACGATGATAATAAAGGCGACATCAAAAAATATGGGAATACCAATAACAAGACCTGTTATCATTAAAGCCCAGGAGGTTTTACCTTGCCCGAATCTTCTGATCAGGTACTGAGCAAGTGATTTTGCGCCACCTGAATGGTCCAGCATCTGTCCGAAAATCGCTCCTAATCCAACAACAGTCGCTATGAAACCAAGTGTCCCGCCCATTCCCTCATTTATGCTGGTTGAAATATCAGAAAGAGGCATTCCGGTCAGGATCCCTACGAGTATGGAAGTAATCAGCAGGGAAATGAAAGCATTGAGCTTGAGTTTCAGCACCATAAGAAGTAACACTGAAAACCCAAAAATGACTATGAATAAGATATATATTACAGCCATGATACAAATCCTTATCTCCTGCTTACATTACTTATTCCCCCGAGGGAATGTCATAGATGATTAGGTCTGGTTCTTTAAGTTTTCCTATTGCTACCACCTTACCGTCAGGATCCGCAATGGTGGAGCAACCACTATGAAGGTACCCTTCCCATTCACCACCGGAGACCAGTGAAAAGCATGAATTTGTGCCTACCACCCAGAGTTTCGTTCTGGCGGCCAGACTTTTTATATGGTTCATATACTCGACCGCATTGTTGTCTAAGTCATTTTCCTTTGCGGCAAAACCATGTGGTGTAATGAGCAGCCAGGCCCCGAGATTTACGATCTTTTCTGTATTTTCACTATCGAAATTGTCCGCACAGATTGTTAGTCCAATACGACCGAACTCAGTATCGACAACTTTGACATCATCGGATTTGCCCCGATCGTATAAGTGAGATGTAAGACTGGAGAGTGTTTTAATCTTCCTATGTTTGAGCACGATTTTACCTTTTCTGTCTATGATTACGGCCGAGTTGTATGTTCGATCACCATCCTTTTCAAGACATCCGGCAGATATCCAGATATTGAGTTCTTTCGCTAGAGCTGAAAGAAAATCGGTATATTTTCCGGGAATTGGAGATGCATTGGTGCGTGCTTGCTGATACAACCAACCGAAATCAGCAGCTTCGGGTAAGCATACCATATCGACGCAGTAATCAGCTGCTTTTCTTATAATTTTTTCCGCACGCCACATATTCATTTTAAGGTTTCCATCAATGATATCCATCTGGGCCATCGCTACGCGAAGCCCTGGATGTGATGCAAAGGCGTAATTTGTAATGCAAGCGAGAAAAAATATCTGCAAAAAAATATAGGATCTTCCGCAATAGCCTTTTAATTTTTTCATCATCTTCAAATCAGATATAATGAGTATTTATTTAATGATAATCATGGCTGATGGAAACTGATTGATACAAACTTCAGAACTTCAGGTAGAGAAGAACGCCAATATGACCAGTTATGACCTCCATCACGTATCCTGTATTCATGGGGGATCCCCTTTTCGATCATGGCGATATGCACCCGGGAATTGTATTCGTACTTATCAAAATCATCATCCCCGCAGTCAATATACCATCCTAAGGATTTCAACTGTTCTTCAGGTGTATTTTCAACCAGTTCTATGACGCTGTAAAGTTCAAAATATGTTTTTAACTCATCCTCTGAATATCCTTCAGCGTCCTCCAGTAGCCAGTAATTCTCAAATTCGCTAATTACTTCTGTCCCGGTTGGAGCGCTGAGGGGACATGCTGCCGAGAACAATTCAGGATGGTGAAGTGCATAGATGAATGTACCTTCCCCTCCCATAGACAATCCTGCAATTGCACGATACATTTTTTCAGCTCTTATACGGTAGGTTTTTTCGATGAATGGAATGAATTCATGAAAGAAGAAATCCTCATAAAGCCATTCTCCCTTTATATCATTTACATAACCACACTTCCCGGTATTAGCATCCGGCATTACAATGATCATGGAAGTGGCTCCTCCTGAATGAATAGCCTTGTCTGCAATATGCAAAACCTCACCAAACTGTATCCAGCCAGTTTGATCATCACCCATGCCATGCAACAAATACAAAACAGGATAACTGCGAGTAGATATTGCATAATCAGGTGGAAGATATATGGCGTATTTCCGGTCCATTTTCAACAATGTACTATACATTGACAAGTTATCCGACACTTTCCCGGACTGTGCGACCAATAAAGACGGAATTACTGATACGAAGACCAATGAAAACAGTTTTTTCATAACTGGAAACCTAACTTAACAGTTGAATATACATTTCGGCGGAAGGGCTCACTCAATTGCTCGCTGCTCATCAGATGTTATATTAAAGTGCCGGAGGATTATTGACAATATAACTGATATCCATGATGTAAATTTGTCGTCCGAATCCCTCGTGAGTTGAATCAAAAGAAATCATTTTCCCATCTGGTGAGAAGCGGGGATGCAAATCAACCCTGAATGGTCCGTATGTTCCACACCCTTTTGGACAATCAACATTGTTTTTTAGCTTTGCTAAGGGTATAAATTTCTTAGTTGGAATGTGAAACATATAAAGGTAAAGATACCCATCGATATTGTATGTATCCATCAGAAACCACTCTCCGTTCTTATGCATGCTTACATGCCCATTAGGAGAATCAATTAATTTTTCTTTGACAATTCCGGTTCCATCATCCTTGAAAAGAAAATAACCAGTATTCCCCAGTGTTCCATCAGCAATAATCTCTTCATCGTTTAACCAAAAATGATGGCTCGGCTCTTTATAGAAATACCTCACATCCTTTCCTTCCAGGTTCATCGAAAATCCTTCTGTAATTGTAGTATCATGCCTGGCATTTTTTACAAATGCAACAAAACGGTTGCCGGAAGGATTAAAACCTTCCCTGAAAAAATAAAGCGTTCTTCCAATAGTATCAAAGGGAAGATTATTTGGGTACATCAGATGAGCAATCTCTTTCAATGACAGAATCATTTTGACCTCTGTGGTATTCAGATTCATTTTCCAGATTCCGATCTGTTCAGGAGCCCAGAGATTTTTGTAAGGGTCTTCAATCCCCATATACCTGCAGCCCTCCTTATGGACGATTCGTTCAAAATTTATCGATAGAGCTGTTTTACCATCTGGTGAAATTGTATAAATGGGGATTGGAAGAGTACGTGTCTTCCTTGTTCTGGTGTTATAAATCCTGCTTACTAGATTTTTCCCGTCCCTGGAACGGTCATTCCAAACAACTTCTTCCGAGGAACCCGGAATCCAATGTAACCGGCATCCCTGTTGATGGTTCCAAGTGGTAGATTCGCCAATCTTCGTCCATTTATTATTCCGGTGTAAGTCAAAAATACCGATTTCCGCCCTATCTGTTGGGGTCACCTCTCGGAACTTGATAAAAACTCGCATTCCCAGCAGATACCTTCCGGAAGGATCAAACTGTGGCAATTCATTCTGTGAACAGTTATAAAAGAAAAACCCATGATAGGTGGGATTCTTTTTGCTCCCTCTAGGTGACACACGAACTGGCTCGAGATACCTTATATTTCTGGCAGTTACCATTTCCTTAAAACTTGAAAAAATCGAGTAAGTCTGCAAGCGTGTTTTTTCCCTAGATTCTTTGAGAGGTTCTTCAGATGTATTACATAATTCAAAACTTGCAAATACGCAACTAAATACTGTTAATAATGTAATCTCCGAAATGATTTTACTAGCCATTAATAGTACATTAAGATAAATGAATCTGATGTTGGTATAGCTTATTAGTAATTATTCAAATAAAAAGCTAAATAGTAATGTGCCAGTAAATGAATAATTCTTGAAGAGAATGATTAATCTAATAATAACGCAACCAAAATACATTGCCACCTTAAGATATAGAGCTAATTGTCCCAATGATTAACATCACCATTTATACTATTAATCGTATAATACCCTCACTAGAAACTACCTTTTGATAAATTTCTCTGCAAAATTTTCACCCATAACAATATATAATCCATCTGCAAAATGCATCATTGGAACAGAGGTCCGTTCACCCCCTTGTACTAGTTGCTTTAGAACCAGTTTACCGTTGATGTCAAAGATTTTGATGTCGGTAGTTTTATTTATTCCTTTTAAATCGAGGTACAGATAGCCGTTATGAAAGCTTGAAACTGATTCATGTGTACCTGACAGGGTAATAACTCCCTCTGGTGTACTGCTATCACCCACCAGGAAAGCCACTGTCCTCAAGAACAGCTCCCATCCTATATCAGTAACATGGTCTGCAGTTGCATCTTCAAACCAATACGCAATTGACAACCTCGGTGATGTACTATTAGGATCATCAGGCGTTACTATACATTCATCACCTTCAAGGAGATAATAAAATACAACATGTTTTTCATCATTCACATCTTCTCCCCAGCCACCAAGTGCTCTGGCTACTAAATGTGCTCCTGGTGCAATTCCTTCTTCCTTGCATCCGGAAAAAATAGGGGTGCCTTTTGCAAATGAAACGACCTGCACATCACCGGTATATTCTCCGACAAGTGTTGTATCTGCACCTGGTTCAATAGTAAGAAATGAATCTACAGCAAATTCATTAGTACTTCGATGTTCATCAAAAGAAAGCTGCAATTCATCCCATAGCGCACTTTCCCAGGTTAGAAAAGGCTTGCTGTTGTATCTTACTGGCCAGCAATAGGCCACAGCTCCTGAACTGATTGTTGAACTTACCATAATAGCGTCACATGCATCCACTGCATTGTTGACTTCTGAGGGAATGGGATCTGCGCCGGTTTGAGCGCTTGTTATTACTGTGACTTCATATCCTGCGTCACGTAATACTTCAATCCATTTAGTATCATTTGGATCCTCTCCATCTGAACCTGGGAAATCTGCGGCATTAGTAATAAACATTATATTCTTCTGCGCAAATAAGGACCCAATCAAGAATACTGCAAGCAGCAATGTTAGAATTTCACGTAAATACCTCTTCATAATGATTTAATTTTTAGTTAGAACTAATGAAAACACTTTTTAGGGTGGCAATGTATTTTTGGTCACTCATATGACAAATTGCAAGGCATTTAATTATGATTAACATAATTTTTTATTCATCAATAATCTCAGTTAGCGGAGGAATATTGCTTTCACTCCCTGCATAACCCAGGTTTTGATTGATATGTCCTGTTGTATTTGCCCGAATTGCGGCTGCCGGAATTGGCCACAAAATATGATATGGGCTCATTGTAAATTCCTTACCGTTGATGGTGACAACGCCCTTATTGTAAAAATCACCGTATTCCATAATTCGGTCATACCAGTAATTTTCTTCCGAGAATCTTTCGCTCTGATATGTTTTCCCATTGTGTCCGGATTTGCCCGTCAAGCATAATAAATAACATATCCTTGTCATTTCAGTTTTCCGCCATTCTTCGAAATAAAGCTCGCGAGCTCTTTCATCCAGAATAGTCCCAATATTTACTTGGCCCACTTCGAGGGGAACTGCATTTGCACGATCTCTCACGGCATTGATGTCAGCAAGCGCGTTTTCGAGGTTGCCTTTCCACCAGTATGCTTCGGCTCTTAGCAGATAAGTTTCGGCCAGGCGCATTGCGTACCAGTCTCCGCGTCCTCCTTCAAGTACAACATTGTTGGGATCAGGTACCCACAACTTATAATGTGGCCAGGAATACCAAGAGTAGATCGTGTCCAGGCAAAGCAGCTTTCCCTCTTCGCTGAACAACCTGAGGTGCTGTCCATACCATGGATCTCCCCTGTCCTTGAGCTGAGGATTGTTATAGACCAGATCCTCCATTTCTATCCAATTTCCAGGGGCATGTCTCAGATCCGTAGTATCGGTCCATATCGTCCTCATGTGGTATTTGGTGGAACGGAGTCTGGCAATACCTCTTCCATAGGTGTTTACCAGATCAAATTCCGAATACGAATCAGTAGTACCCTTATATCCAGTCGGTGTTGCTATATTTCTGTGAAATGCTGGTACTGCTCCACGCATATACATACCTCCCCAGCGTGAGCCACCCTGCATTTCCTCCCTGTCCATCACTAGCATGATTTTTTCAGTATTTATGCTCAGATATTTATTTTCTATCCGATGGAGATCCCAGATGATATTTCTTGTCGGATCATTTTTATAACTCCCGAAACGGGTAGTCATTAACGCATATTTACCACCATCAATCAGGTAACTTGCAGCTTGAATAGCATTATCAAATTCACCTAAGGCTAGGTATACCTTAGTCAACATATGGTATACTGCTCCTTGGTTTACCTGACCCATGTCGGCATCCTCAGGCACCCAAATCGCAGCAAACTCAAGATCTTCTTTTATCTTCTCAAGAATAACCTCACGCTTGGTTGAATAATAATCGGTCTTTGGTTTAGTGACCTCTTTAAGTATTAGCGGTACATCTCCAAATTGATGAGTCAACCTGTAATAATTGTATGCTCTGTGGAAATAAGCAAGACCCAGAATCTCATTTTTTTCCTCTGGGGATTCAAATTCTGCATCGTCAATTCTTGAAATTACAGTATTGGCATACTTAATTGATTTATATCCATTTGTCCAATAATCGCCGATACTATTAAAGGAACCACCATCATGCAGTTCTGCATCAGGAGTTATCTGGATGTTCATATTCTGTGCGGGATCCGTTCGGTCAGTTGTACCATGCACCGCAACTTCGGAAAATATAAGTTCGGTGAGGAGCGGACGACCTTCGTAAATCCATTCATTTCTCATAAGTTCCAAGCATGGTATCAATGCTGCACGCATTCCCGCCGCATTAACATAGGTATTTTCAGGAGCATAGAACGATAATGCATTCGGTTCCAAAAACTCTTCACTGCAACTGACTGGCAGGAGGACCAAGGATAGAAAGTATACAATTCTCTTAACCATTGTTTTCATGATTTCAGATACTTTACGGATTTAAAATGTCAAATCTAAGCCCAGGGTAAGGTATCTTGGAGTGGGCCCTTTGTGTTCAGGATCCCAGTTTACCCAGTCAGGAGCATAAACCAGAGCATTACTTATGTTAAAGTATACCCTGAGTTTTTCTACACTTACTTTTTGAGCGAGCTTTCTTGGGAAATTATACCCCAATGAAACATTCTGGAGCCTAATAAATGAGGAATTTCGATAGACGGAAAATTCTATTCCACCACTGCTGGAATTGAGTCTGGCAAAATCATTTATCGGATTATCCGGTGTCCAATATTTGAATTTCTCATATTCACTTGATTTATCAGGATACCAATGAGAATTCTTTGCGGAACTGAAAGCATCCAGGTGTCCACAGTTTGAATATATCATAAATGAGAGATCAAAATTTTTATAGATCATAAAATCATTAATAAAAGCTAACCGGAACCTTGGTGAATAATATCCCAAGAACTGCCTGTCTGCATCGGTGTAAATACCATCGTTGTTCAAATCTTCAAGTTTGAAGTCTCCCGGAGCAAAACCATACGATCTGGCTTCTTCAATTTCGTCTACCTGCCAGACTCCCAATACTCTTATATCCCAGATGACATCAATATCTTGTCCGATAAACCACCAGTTGGAGGGATCATCAGGTTCAGTTTCTCCTATAATGTTCCCCTGATCATCATAAACGTTGACAGAACCATATAAGTGAACGATTTTGTGAGCCTGTAAAGTTTTTTGTGTAAACTGGTAGCCGGTGAGTTTTTATATCTGGC